>NZ_AP028070.1:3145431-3774518 GCF_030297175.1 Marinobacter sp. LA51
CGTCTTCGCCACCGGCATCACCCATTTCCATGGTGCCAACAACGTCACCTTCCTTGACCTTGTCACCGACCTTCACACTGATATTGGTGATTTTCCCGGTGCCTGGCGAAGGCAGCTCAACTGATGCTTTGTCGGACTCAACCGTCAGAATCGGATCCTCTTCTTCAACCGAATCCCCCTTGCTGACGGTGATTTCAATAACCTCGACCTCGTCCGCACCGCCGAGATCGGGAACTTTGATTTCCTGTTCACTCATGGCGGTCTCCTTAGCTCAGCACCGGGTTCGTTTTGTTGCGATCGATTCCGTACTTCCGCATGGCTTCGAGAACCACATCCTTCTTAACTTCTCCGTCCTGCGCCAGTGCCGACAGAGCGGTCACGGCTACGTGATAACGGTCAACCTCGAAGTGACTGCGCAGCTTCTCGCGGGTGTCACTGCGACCGTAACCATCGGTACCCAGGGTAACGAAAGTCTGCGGAATGAAGGCGCGAACCTGCTCGGAGAACAGCTTCATGTAGTCAGTGGAAGACACCACCGGACCCTGCTGCTTCTCGAGACACTCGGTGATGTATGCCTTCTTCGGCGAATCGTCCGGGTGCAGACGGTTCCAGCGATCAACGTGCTGACCGTCACGGGCCAGTTCGTTGAAGCTGGTGACACTCCAGACGTCACTCGCGATTTCAAAGTCTTCTTTCAGCAGTTCTGCGGCAGCACGCACCTCGTTGAGGATTGCGCCAGCGCCCAGCAGCTGAACCCGCGGCGACTTCTTGCGGCCTTTGGTCTCTACGGAATCGAGAAGGTACATACCCTTCATGATACCGTCTTCAACCTTCTTGCCTTTCGGCATGGCCGGCTGCTCGTAGTTTTCGTTCTCAATGGTCAGGTAGTAGTAGACGTTCTGGTTGTCCTCGAACATCTCCTTGATACCGTGCTGCACGATGACGGCCATCTCGTAACCGTAGGCCGGGTCGTAAGACTTACAGCTCGGAATGGTCTGCGCCAGAATATGGCTGTGGCCATCCTGGTGCTGCAGGCCTTCACCGTTCAGCGTGGTTCGACCGGCGGTACCACCGACCAGGAAGCCCCGCGCCTGGATATCGCCAGCCGCCCAGGCCAGATCGCCTACACGCTGGAAACCAAACATGGAATAGAAAATGTAGAACGGTATCAGCGGGAAGTTGTTGGTGCTGTACGACGTTGCCGCCGCGATCCACGCTGCCATGGAACCATCTTCGTTGATGCCTTCCTCGAGGATCTGACCCTTCTTGTCTTCCTTGTAGTACATGATCTGTTCACGGTCTTCCGGCACGTACTTCTGGCCTTCGGACGTGTAGATACCCAACTGGCGGAACATGCCTTCCATACCAAAGGTCCGCGCTTCGTCCGGCACAATCGGTACTACCCGCTTGCCAATGCGCTTGTCTTTGGTGAGCGCAGTCAGCAGGCGAACGAACGCCATGGTGGTGGAGATTTCGCGACCATTGGAGCCGTCCAGCAGTGCCTTGAAGCTATCCAGCGGCGGCGTTTCCAAACGCTGGCAGTCTTTCCGACGCTTCGGATAGAAACCACCCAGCTCCTGACGACGCTTTTTCATGTACATCATTTCAGGGCTGTCTGGCGCCGGACGATAATAGGGAACGTCTTTCAGCTCCTCATCTTTCAGCGGTACGCCAAAGCGGTCCCGGAACGCCTTGAGCTGTTCCAAATCCAGCTTCTTCAGCGAGTGGGCGGTGTTCTGCGCTTCGCCCGCGGTGCCGAAACCGTAACCCTTGATGGTGTGCGCCAGGATAACGGTCGGACGGTTACCGTGATCGTGGACAGCCTTGTGATAGGCCGCGTAGATCTTGTACGGATCGTGACCGCCCCGGTTCAGCTTGCCGATATCGTCATCAGACAAATTCTCGACCAGCTTGGACAGCTCCGGGTACTTACCGAAGAAGTTCTTGCGAGTATAGGCCGGGCCGTTGCTCTTGAAGTTCTGCAGGTCGCCGTCGACAGCTTCGTCCATCACGCGCTGCATCAGGCCGTCCTTGTCTTTCTCGAACAGCGGATCCCACATGCGGCCCCAGACCACTTTGAGCACGTTCCAGCCAGCACCACGGAAGATCCCTTCAAGTTCCTGAATGATCTTGCCATTGCCCCGTACCGGGCCATCCAGGCGCTGCAGGTTGCAGTTCACCACGAAGATCAGGTTACTCAGGTTTTCCCGGCCAGCCATGGAAATGGAGCCCAGGGTTTCCGGCTCGTCGCACTCACCGTCACCAACAAAGCACCAGACCTTCCGATCGCCCATGTCGATCAGTTCGCGACTGTGCAGGTACTTCATGACGTGCGCCTGGTAAATGGCCTGAATCGGCCCCAGACCCATCGACACAGTCGGGAACTGCCAGTAATCCGGCATCAACCAGGGGTGGGGATAGGACGACAGGCCATCGCCATCAACCTCTTCCCGATACTTGTCCAGCTGCGCTTCCTCGAACCGACCTTCAAGGTAGGAACGGGCATAGATGCCGGGCGATGAATGGCCCTGAAAGTAAACGAGGTCGGATTCGCGCTTCTCGTCACCGCCGTGGAAAAAGTAGTTAAAGCCAACATCATAGAGAGTTGCTGCAGACGAAAAGGAAGAGACGTGCCCACCCAGTTCACCAGGACGCTGATTCGCCCGGAGCACCATGGCCATGGCGTTCCAGCGGATAAGCGAGCGAATACGGCGCTCCATAAACAGATCACCCGGCATCCGCGATTCTTTTGTCGCCGGAATACTGTTGCGGAATGGCGTGGTGATCGAATATGGCAGCTCGGTGCCTTCACGGCTTGCCCGCTCGGACAGCCTCTCAAGAATATACTTGGCCCGGTCAACGCCTTCCTGCTCGATCAGAGATTCAAGCGCGTCCAGCCATTCACTGGTTTCAATGGGATCATCGTCCTGGTACATCAAACCCTCCCCTTGGCATCAAAGAGTGCCGCGCTGGCCACGATCAGCAGTCACGCGCGTGCGGTGTAGATAAGCTGCGATGGATTGCAGAGTATTGTTATGGGTGTATAAGCGAAGCAGCGGCGCCGGCGTACCGTGCCTGAACCTTCATCAAGCATAGAACAGCCTCACCACTTTGCCTGTCTGATCACCCTGAAAGATAACGGCTTTTGGCCCGAGGCCGCCGATCGAGCTGGACACAGAGGGAACACAACGCCCGAAAAGTAGTATTTTTACTACATTATCATTAGCAAGCTCAACCAAACGACGTGTTTTCTCCCGTTTAAAGGAATAACTTGCGGTTAGTTACGGAAGAATGACCGTTTTTGGACCATCAAACAACCTCATTCAGACCAAGGTCGTAGGGGCGGCAATCCATCACAATTCATTCTTACGCTAAATTTTTTACGCCAGTCTATTTACGACATTTCCATGACATTAGCCGAAGTTTCCCGCCAATTCGGCGTTGCCAAATCTCTAACGTGCGTTCAGGACAGGCTTTTTTAATTAGACCTGAAAATAAACAGCAAGTTATGTATACTCGCCTGCCCGTTTTTTAACCAGCGGAGTGGCGGCGATCCCGCCCTCCTGTCTTATGGCTTACAACACAGAGGGCGATCTATGAACTCCATCGTCAGCTTTCCCAACCGGATTCCGACTACCGAATTCGAAGAACGGCGCTTCAAGGTTTACACCGACAAGCAGCTCGACAAGATCGACATCATTCAAGACACCCTGCCAGAGGCCACCCTGTTCGAAATGAAGGTGGTCGCCAGCGTGCTGCCATTCCGGGTAAATGAGTACGTGATCAACGAGCTGATCAACTGGGACAAGGTGCCCAACGACCCGATTTACCAGCTGGTCTTCCCGCAGAAAGCCATGCTGAAGGACGAGCATTACGAGCGCATGGCAAAAATGCATCGGGACGGAGCCGACAAGAAGGAGATCCAGGCCGTCGCCAAGGAAATCCGCGACGACCTGAACCCGCATCCGGCGGGGCAGATGGAAATGAACATGCCTGAACTGGATGGTGAAGTGCTGGATGGCGTTCAGCACAAGTACCGGGAGACCGTGCTGTTCTTCCCGGCTCAGGGTCAGACTTGCCACTCCTACTGCACCTTCTGTTTTCGCTGGGCCCAGTTTGTCGGCGACAAAGACCTGAAGATGGCCAGCACCGAAGCCGAGAAGCTGCACGGCTACCTGCAGGAGCACACCGAAGTGACCGACCTGCTGGTGACCGGTGGCGATCCGATGGTTATGAAGACCAAGCACCTGGTGCAGTATCTGGAGCCGTTGCTGGAGCCGGAGTTCGACCACATCCAGACCATTCGGATTGGCACCAAGGCGCTGACCTTCTGGCCGTATCGTTTCGTGACCGATAAAGACGCCGAAGAGCTGATCGACCTGTTCGCCAAGCTGGTGGACGGTGGTAAGCACGTGGCGATCATGGCCCACTACAACCACTGGCAGGAAATCACCACCGACATCGCTGAAGAGGCTATCCGCCGCATTCGCTCCACCGGTGCCGAGATTCGTGCCCAGGGCCCGCTGATCAAGCACGTGAACGACGACGCCGACGCCTGGGCCAAGCTTTGGAAGAAGGAAGTGCAGCTCGGCATCATCCCCTACTACATGTTTGTGGAGCGGGACACCGGCGCCAAGAACTACTTTGAAGTGCCGCTGGCCGAAGCTTTCCATATCTACCGCGAAGCCATGAAGAAGGTCAGCGGTTTGGCCCGCACCGCCCGCGGCCCGTCAATGAGCGCCGGCCCCGGCAAGGTGGAAATCCAGGGCATCACCGAGGTCAAGGGTGAGAAAGTGTTCGTTCTCCGCTTCCTGCAGGGCCGCAACCCGGACTGGGTTCAGCGCCCGTTCTTCGCCAAGTACAGCGACACAGCAACCTGGTTGCATGAGCTGGAACCGGCATTCGGAGAAGAGAAATTCTTCTTTGAAGATGAATTCGAACAGATGAAAAAGGGCAACGGCTAACCAGCCAACTGCCCGCCAGCGGCCCTGCCCAGGGTCGCTGGCTATCGCCTGCGCGAAGCGCGACGGGCTTTCGGCCCTGGAGGCGACCAGAAGTACGCATCCAGCAGATCAGGATCATCAAAATGTCGGCGCCCGACAAAAGAGACGGCATGATGGCCCCACTGGCGCATCGCTCCGGCTGAGATCACTCCCGTAGGCCAGAGCAGAAAGCGCTCCAGCCGCTCGGTGCCATCAATTAAACCATCAACCCCATACAGACGCCCTCCGGCCCAGGAACGCCCCCGTAGCTGGTCAAGGGGCTCGATATGATAGGCACGCCCAACGCCTCTTGCGGGCGCTTCCGCACCGCTAGCCGCAAACTGAACCCCGACCAGATGGTGATCCCCCGCCGAGAGTGACAGCACCGGCGACCCGTTGTTTTCCGACAACTCAGCAAGCACCCACAGGTGCTCAGCATCAAAGTCCACGGTCGACCGCGGACGCAAACCGCCTCGCACCGGCAACCACTGGTGATAGCAGCCACAAGGGTGGATGCTGTCGTACACCAATGCACGCCCCCGATCGTCGAGAGTGACCCGCCACACCAGGCCGTCGAGCGCACCGGCGTAGATGTCCGGCCAGGACTCCGCTGACCGGGCGGCAAACCAGATCAGGTACACCAGTTGAGGTTGAATAGTGCCCTGGACGTAGCTGAATTCCAGATGGGTAAACACCACGGGCTCTAGCTGAAACCGCAACCAACCTTCCGTGTCGCGCCCTGGCCGGCCCGGCCGGTCCTTACGGTCGCGGGTGTCGATGCGCCAGGCCGGCGCATGGTGGCGGAATAGACCCCCAAGCACTTGAGCTTCAAACACCGGGATGCCGAGACTGTCCCGAGTCCAGCCGCCCGCAATATCCGAATCAGTCTGCTCTGGCACCTGCGGCCAGTAGCTGCGCCAGCGGCCCTTCGGCATGTAGTGATCAAACTGCTCGGCCAGAGCGCCCATGGTCACGCCCGCTCGCCAATCGACAATGGGCACCATCAATGGGTAAAGCCCGATGATTTGAGCACCGGTACTGTAGCTGTCCGGCACCTGCGCAACAGAGGCAAGTCGGTGCCAGAGAGCATCGTTGTCAGCCAATGCCGCGATGGCGAGACCGGCGCATTTCCTGAGCCCGGCCAGCCATTCGGGCGCCTCGGCCGGGCCACCCTGCATCTCGTAGTGCCAGCCTTGCTGCGCTTTGTCATAGGCGTGCGCCAACCAGTCCCGGCGCTGGGCCAGCGACAACCCAGGCAGGTCGAAGCTGGCTAGAAAGCGATCAATGCGGAGATAGGGAAAACCGGGCGGCGACCAGTCCTGGGCATCAAAACGCCCGTCGCCGGCGACCTGGGCATGCCAGCGTTCGAATTGCTGTTCGCAAGGTGTAGGCAGCGCCATTACTGGCGTGTGAAAGCTTGGGCGGGCGGCACACCCGGCCAGAACTGCCAGCAACAGTATGATAAGAGGCGAGAACCCATTCAGCCGTGCCACGCATCCACCCCACTGTCAGCTTGTCTTCACAGTGGGAGGCGGAACGACCGAATAGGTTCCCCGGCAATCTGCGAACGGGCGCGGAGCACGGCGGCCCCGCGGCGAGGATCAGTGCATCAGGGTATAGAGCTTGCGGCGGTAAGTGCGCACGTCAGGGTTGTTATTACCCAGCTTGTCGAAGAGTTCAATCAAGGTGGTCTTGGCAGCCTCATCTTTGTACTTGCTGTCGACCTGCATCAGCCGGATCAGCAAATCCATCGCCTCGGCGTTGTTTTCCAGCAGCACGTGGTGCAGGGCCAACTGGTGCAGAGCATTGGGATCTTTCGGATCCTGCTCCAGCGCCATTTCCAGATCCTTGATCGGCGGCAGCTCGGCCGACTGTTTCAGGAACTTCACCCGGGCGGCCAGCTGCTTGGCCTGATGCTGCATCTTCTCTTCAGGTGGCAAACTTTCCAGCACCTGCTCGGCGGTTTCCAGATCGCCAGCTTCCGCCTTTAGCTGCGCCAGATCGATCAACACCTTCAGGTTGTCCGGGTCTTTCTGGTTCATCTCGGCAAGGATGGCTGTGGCACCGTCCACATCGCCGTCTTCCCACAGGCGATGGGCCTTGTCGTATGGATCCTCTTCCGGAGCATCCACGTGCTTGTCCAGCACCTTGCGGATTTCACCCTCGGGCAGCGCACCATTAAAGCCATCTACCGCCTGACCGTTCTTGACCAGGATGATGGTCGGCAGGCTGCGGACACCCAGACTGGAGGTGAGCTCCTGCTGCTCATCCGCATTAACCTTGGCCAACAGAAAACCGCCTTCGTAATCGTCAGCGAGTTTTTCCAGCACCGGCGTCAGTTGCTTGCAGGGCGCGCACCAGTCGGCCCAGACGTCCACCAGAATGGGTGTGTTGGCCGAAGCCTCCATCACCTGCTGCTGAAAGTTTTCCATCGTAGCTTCGAAAACGTACGGAGAATTGCTCATGCATTGCACCTGCAAAAATCGGATGAATCATTCGGGATGCCAGAAACCATGGGGTCAGCCCCGGGGAAATCAAGGCGCTAGCGACCATTATGCGAACTACCGGCGAGCGTCTGACGGACAAGGCCGAATCCTTGAAATAGCCGTATCTGCCGTCACATAGGAAAGAACACGTCATTCCGGTCGCGCCCGCACTGACAATGACCGGACGATACCACACTCTTTTCCCGGGGATGTTTTACGGCATGAATGACGAAAACCGCACAGGCTCATTTGAAGAGTTCGAGGAGGACCTGACCGAGTACATTGGCAAGGATGAGCACAGCAAGAGCCTCGCCCTGCCCCAGCAGATGATGCCGACGCGCATGTACGTGCTGCCGGTGTCCAATCGTCCGTTCTTCCCGGCCCAGGTCCAGCCGATCATGGTTAATCAGAACCCCTGGCAGGAGACGTTGAAACGGGTTGGCGAAACCGACCACAAGGTGCTCGGCATCTGCTTTGTGGACGACCACGAAACCGAGCAGGACATCCCCGGCAGCGAAGAGCTGGAAACCATGGGCTGTGCGGTTCGCGTGCATCAGGCCCAGCACGAGAGTGGCAAGGTGCAGTTTATCGCCCAGGGCCTGCAGCGCTTTCGGATTGTGCAGTGGCTGCGCCGCAAACCTCCCTATCTGGTAGAAGTCGAATATCCGAAGGAGCCGCAGGAAGACCCGGACGAGCTCAAGGCCTACACCCTGGCCATCATCAGTACCATCAAGGAACTGCTGCGCACCAATCCGCTTTATGGCGAGGACGTGAAGCAGTACCTGTCCCGATTCGGCCCGGACGACAGCTCGCCGCTGGCCGACTTCGGTGCCTCCATGACCAGCGCTCCGGGCAAGGAACTGCAGGACGTACTCGATACCGTGCCTCTGCTCCGGCGCATGGAGAAGGTCCTGTTGTTGATGCGCAAAGAGCAGGAAGTGGCGCGACTGCAATCGGAAATCAGCGAAGAGGTAAACGCCAAGGTCCAGAAGCACCAGCGCGAGTTCTTCCTGAAGGAACAGCTCAAAGTCATCCAGCGTGAACTGGGGATGGCCAAGGACGACAAAACCGCCGATGTCGAGCGCTTTGAACAACGCATGGCCCAACTGAACCCGCCGGAATCGGTGCAGGAACGCTTCCAGGACGAGGTGCAGAAACTGCAGGTGCTGGAGCAGGGCTCACCGGAATACGGGGTCACCCGAAACTACCTGGACTGGCTGACCCAAGTACCCTGGGGCGTGCACTCAGAGGACCACTTCGATCTCGCCGAGGCCAAGCGTATCCTGGACCGCGACCATGATGGCCTGGACGACGTGAAGAGTCGCATCGTCGAGTTTCTGGCCGAAGGCAGCTTCAAGGGCGAAGTCAGCGGCTCCATCCTGCTATTGGTCGGCCCGCCGGGCGTGGGCAAGACCTCCATCGGCCATTCCGTGGCCGATGCCCTGGGGCGCAAGTTCTACCGCTTCAGTGTCGGTGGCATGCGCGACGAGGCCGAGATCAAAGGCCATCGGCGCACCTACATTGGCGCCATGCCGGGCAAGTTCGTGCAGGCGTTGAAGGACGCCAAGGTGGCTAACCCGGTCATTATGCTCGACGAGATCGACAAGATTGGCGCTTCGTTCCAGGGTGATCCGGCTTCGGCGCTGCTTGAAACTCTGGACCCGGAGCAGAACCGGGAATTCCTCGACCATTACCTCGACGTGCGCATGGACCTGTCCAAGGTTCTGTTCATATGCACCGCCAACCAACTGGACACTATTCCCCGGCCCCTGCTGGACCGCATGGATGTGATCCGGCTGTCCGGCTACATCGCCGAGGAAAAGCTGGGCATTGCCAAGCATTACTTGCTGCCACGCCTGCTGAAGCGGGCCGGACTGCTGAAAAAGCAGCTCAATCTGACGGACGCGGCGATCAAACAGGTGATCGAGGGTTATGCCCGGGAAGCCGGAGTCCGCAGCCTGGAGAAGCTGCTACACAAGATCATCCGCAAGGGCATCGTGAAATTACTGGAAGAGCCCGACACTCCGATCAAGGTTGGCGTCTCGGATCTGACCGAGTATCTCGGCCAACCACCGTTCCGCAAGGAGAAGGCACTGAAAGGCATCGGCGTGGTGACCGGTCTGGCCTGGACCGCCATGGGCGGCGCGACCCTGAGCATTGAAGCCTCGCGCATCCACACCAACCAACGCGGCTTTAAATTGACCGGCCAGCTTGGCGAGGTGATGAAGGAGTCGGCGGAAATCGCCTACAGCTACGTGTCGTCCAACCTGAAACGGTTCAAGGGTGACCCGACTTTCTTCGACAAGTCGTTCGTGCACCTGCACGTTCCAGAAGGCGCAACACCCAAGGATGGCCCCAGCGCTGGCGTCACCATGGCAACGGCGCTGCTGTCCATCGCTCGCCGTGAATCGCCGCAGCAGAACATCGCCATGACTGGCGAGCTGACCCTGACCGGTCAGGTACTGCCCGTGGGCGGTATTCGGGAAAAGGTCATCGCGGCGCGCCGGCAGAAGATCAGCAACCTGATCCTGCCCGAAGCGAACCGGGGCGATTACGAGGAGTTACCGGAGTATCTGCGTGAAGGCCTGACGGTGAACTTTGCCCGGCACTATAACGATGTGTTCCAGGCTTGCTTTGGCACCAAATCGGCCAGAGGGGCGAGCGTTCACTAACCCGGCCGCTCAGTGGGCGTGGTTGGCGCCCACTGAGGCCAGGCTCAGGACTTGGTCTCGGACTTCCAGCCGTCTTCGCGCAGCACCGGGCCCACGTGCAGCACCGGCGAGGCGTCGATGTCGTCAGCATCCATCATGTTAGCCACGCGCTGGAGCGAGGCCAGAATCATGGTCTGTTCCCACTCATCGAGACTCTGAAACTTCTTGATGAAGTCTTCCTGCAGCGGATTCGGGGCGCGGGCCAGAATCTCGTCGCCCTGCTCTGTCAGGTGCGCGTGCACCTTGCGCTTATCCTGGGTACTGCGCACCCGATACACCAGATTCCGCTGCTCGAGCCGGTCCAGAATCGTCGTGACCGTGGCCTGGCTCAGACTGACCTTGTCGGCGATGGTGCCGATGGTTACTTCACCAAGGGCACGGATGGTCCGCATGATCAGCAACTGGGGGCCGGTTAAGCCGGCGTGCTTGCTAAGGCGCTTGGAATGGAGATCTGTTGCGCGGATAACCCGCCGCAAAGCGACCAGTACCTGCTCGTAATTCTGCACTGTGCTGCTCCGGTCCGGGGCAGATGCTCCGGTCTGTTTAGAATCGGGGGTGTCGAGGGAGTTGGGGTTCGCACCCTTTTTGCTCGCCATTGACGTTGGCCTCATTCAAACGAAAGCCCAGCCGAAACTGAGCCACTGAAAACACCAGATTTATTTATAACACTAACTATTAGAGGTCTCTGCACCGCAAATTGCAAGTGGTCATATTTACCTAACGGCCGACGCACTCGCCCTCACCCCGGCCAATTCAAGCCGTGGGCATTTTTTCCGGCGGCCACTATGCTATGGTCAGCAACTTTCTGAAAACCCGAATAACGGAAGTCGCCCCATGATCAGCCGAAACCTGTACCGGTTCCTTTCCAGCCGCCCGACCTCCGGCATCTCTCTGGGCCAATTCCTGGGCCCAATCGGCCTGGGTCAAATCCGCGCCATCCTTATGACCTTCATGGCGCTAGCGCTGGTCATGACACTGGTCGCGCCCGCTCAGGCACAGGATCCGGAAACTATCGGCCCCAATGGCAAGAAGGACGTTACCTCCGACGATGTTGCAGCAGCCCTGGCAGACCTTGAAGAGCCCATGTACACGCCGTTTATCGAGCTTTACCTGCTGGAAGAAAGCAAGGCGCTGCGCAAGGAGATGCAAAACACCCGGGCCGAGCTGATCGAAAAGGTGGTTGATAAGGAGCTGTCGGTAGCCGACAAGACCATGTCCTACGCCACCGATACGGTCACCTACTTCTTTTACCTGATCGCCGGCGCCACTTCTATTCTCGTAGTTATCGGCTGGAACTCCATCCGTGACATGCGTAACCAGCTCACCAGCCTGGCCGAGAAGCGCGTTAACGAACTGGTGGTGGAATATGAGAGACGGCTGGAGGGCATTGAGGACCAGCTAAAGCAGAAATCCGACATCATTCACCAGAACCAGGCAGAGATTGAGCGCACCAACGAAGTGCATTCGCTCTGGTTGAAGGCAAGTCAGGAGACGTCGCAGCAGAACAAGATCGCGGCTTACGACCAGATTCTCGACCTCCGTCCTGACGATGTCGAGGCGCTCAGCTACAAGGCCGACGCTGTACTGGAAATTCAGGAACCGCTGTGGGCTATCAGCCTGTGTCAACGAGCGCTCAAGCTGGCCCCGGACAACGGCCATGCCCACTACCAGCTGGCGTGCGCCTATGCTGAGATTGGCCGCTGGGAAGACGCTGTAACGACTTTACAAAAAGCTATAGACATTTCAGAAGCTTACCGTGACGATGCCTCGGTAGACCTGAGCTTTGAACACCTGCGTGAGCATGAAAGCTTCCGCACACTGGTTTTTACCAACCAGGACGACAGCACGGACGCGTGACACTGCTCGGAGCGGCACAGGGCTTGCTTGCAAGCTGTGCGACTGGAAGCGACCGGCTGTTCCAATCAGCCAGTCCTTGCGGCCCTGTGTTTTCAGACAAACTCTGCCCCAATCTGCTTGACAAGAACAGGGGTGTGGTGTTTGTTTAACTCTCTGAGAACACAAGAATAACCCTGAACCAAACAGGACAGACCTAATGAGAACCTCAGTAAAAAAACTCGCAACCGCTGTTAGCACTTCTATCGCACTGATGGGCGCCGGCCACGCCGCTGCCGAAATCCAGATTGGCATCGCCGGCCCGATGACTGGTCCTGTTGCCCAGTACGGTGACATGCAGTTTTCCGGTGCCCGCATGGCCATCCAGCAGATCAACGCCAATGGCGGTGTGATGGGTGAAGAACTCGTTGGCGTGGAATACGACGACGTGTGTGACCCCAAGCAGGCCGTAACCGTTGCCAACAACCTGGTGAACGACGGCGTTCGCTTTGTGGTTGGTCACCTGTGCTCCAGTTCCTCCCAGCCCGCATCTGACATCTACGAAGACGAAGGTATCCTGATGGTTACCCCGGCTTCCACCAGCCCGGAAATCACCGAGCGTGGCTATGAACTGGTATTCCGTACCATCGGTCTGGACAGCATGCAGGGGCCGGTTGCCGGCAACTACATCGCCAGCCTGAACCCTGAGCGCGTTGCGATTGTTCACGACAAGCAGCAGTACGGTGAAGGCATCGCCACCGCCGTGCGTGACACCCTGAAGAATCAGGGCGTTGAAATCGCCATGTTCGAAGGCATCACCGCTGGCGACAAGGACTTCTCTTCGCTGGTCACCAAGCTGAAGCAGGCTGACGTGGACTACGTCTACTACGGTGGTTATCACCCGGAACTGGGTCTGATCCTGCGCCAGGCGCGCCAGGGTGACCTGGATGCCGTATTCATGGGTCCTGAAGGCGTTGGCAACAAAGACATCAACACCATTGCAGGCGAAGCCGCCGAAGGCCTGTTGGTAACCCTGCCACCGAGCTTCGACCAGAAAGCTGAGAACCAGGAACTGGTTAAGGCATTCGAAGGCAAGGGCGAAGATCCGTCCGGCCCGTTCGTACTGACCTCTTACGCGGCTGTCCAGCTGATTGCCGACGGTATCACGAAAGCCGAATCCACTGATCCGTTCGACGTAGCAGCAGCCCTGCGCGGCGGCACCTATGAAACTCCGATCGGCACCGTTGAATACGACAAAGCCGGCGATATGAAATCGTTCGAGTTTGTTGTGTACGAATGGCATTCAGATGGAAGCAAAACTCCGGTAAACTAAGCCAAATCGTTAAAAAACGGTAATTTTGAGAGCACCTTCTCACCGCGATCCGGGAGAAGGTGTTTTTCTAGGCTCCTGTTGAACCTCCCCCACTCTCGGTTCGGTTATCCCGGGTTCGGCGTGCGGAAGCGGAGGGGGCAGGCTTTCGGAGTTTTCCAACCATGCAAGACCTCCTTTATTTCTCTCAGCAGCTCATCAACGGGCTGACGATCGGGAGCACCTATGCCCTGATCGCCATCGGTTACACGATGGTTTACGGCATCATCGGCATGATCAACTTTGCCCATGGTGAAATCTATATGATCGGTGCCTACACCGCGCTGATCGCCATTACCGGCCTCGCCTCCCTCGGCGTTGTCTGGCTCCCCCTGATTCTAATCGTTGCCCTGGTCTGCGCCATGATCGTATCCAGTTCCATGGGCTGGGCGGTGGAACGGGTAGCCTACCGACCGGTACGCGGACGCCATCGACTGATTCCGCTGATCTCCGCCATCGGCATGTCGATCTTCCTGCAGAACTACGTGCACCTGGCCCAGGGCTCGCGCAACATCGGTTTCCCGGCACTGATTGAAGGTGGTTTCACGTTTGGCTCGGACGGCGCCTTCCAGATGTCGCTGTCGTACATGCAAATCACCATCTTCATTACCACTCTGATCTGCATGACCGCCCTATCCCTGTTCATTGCCCGCTCCCGCACCGGCCGCGCCTGCCGCGCCGTGTCTCAGGACCTGGGTATGGCCAACCTGTTGGGCATCGACACCAACCGGATCATCTCCGCCACGTTCGTGATCGGCGCTGCGCTGGCCGCCGTTGCCGGCCTGTTGCTGGGCATGTATTACGGTTCGGTTGATCCCCTGTTCGGCTTTATTGCCGGTCTCAAGGCATTCACCGCAGCGGTACTCGGCGGTATCGGCAGTATTCCCGGCGCGATGCTGGGCGGGCTGATCCTGGGCGTGTCCGAAAGCATGACCTCCGGCTACCTTAGTGGCGAATACAAGGACGTGGTCTCCTTTGGCCTGCTGATCCTCATTCTGCTGTTCAAACCCACCGGCCTGCTCGGCAAACCGGAGGTTGAGAAGATCTAATGGCTGCTCATAACTTCAAACACGCACTGTTCTGCGCGTTCATTACCCTGCTCATTTCCTACCCGATCCTCGGTTTCAACCTTGAGGCCCAGGGTATCAACATCGCCATCACTGGGGCCGATACCACGACCATCCTCGGCGTACTGCTCGCTGCGGTCGTGGTGTTCCTGTTCCAACTGTTCCGCGACCAGATCATGGGCCGAGTCGGCGACCTCAAGAGCCTGACCGCGGGCAAGCCCAAGGAACCGATGGCCGAGAACCGGCGCGCCAAGATCGAATCCTGGGTGCTGACTGGCATTGTCGTACTGGCGCTGTTCTGGCCGTTCTTCATGTCCCGTGGCGCGGTCGACCTGGCCACGCTGGTACTGATCTACATCATGCTGGCACTCGGCCTGAACGTGGTGGTTGGCCTCGCCGGCCTGCTCGACCTGGGTTACGTCGCGTTCTATGCCGTGGGTGCGTACACCTTCGCACTGCTGTCCCAGTACCTGGGCGTCTCGTTCTGGGTTGCCCTGCCGATCGGCGCCCTGCTGGCTGCCACCTTCGGCCTGGTGCTGGGTTTTCCGGTGTTGCGATTGCGCGGGGACTACCTGGCCATCGTGACCCTGGGCTTCGGTGAGATCATCCGAATCCTGCTCAACAACTGGACCAACCTCACCGGTGGCCCGAACGGCATCGGCGGCATTCCCGACCCGACCCTGTTCGGCATGGAGTTCGGCCGGCGCGTAAAAGAAGAGGGCAACACCTCGTTCCACGAAACCTTTGGCATCGCCTACAGCGGCGAGCACAAGGTCATCTTCCTGTACCTGATTGCCCTGGTACTGGCGGTGTTCACCGCGTTGGTCATCCGTCGCTTCATGCGCATGCCGGTGGGCCGCGCCTGGGAAGCACTGCGTGAAGACGAAATCGCAGCCCGCTCCCTCGGCCTGAGCCGGACCGCAGTCAAGCTGTCGGCGTTTACCATTGGCGCCTTCTTCGCCGGTTTCGCCGGCACCGTGTTTGCGTCCAAGCAGGGCTTTATCAGCCCGGAATCGTTCGTCTTCCTGGAATCCGCCATCATCCTCGCCATCGTGGTGTTGGGCGGTATGGGCTCTCAGATTGGTGTGGTCCTGGCCGCCATAGCGGTCACCATCCTGCCGGAACTGGCCCGTGAATTCTCTGAATACCGCATGCTGATCTTCGGCGCCGCCATGGTGCTGATGATGGTTTGGCGCCCTCAGGGCCTCATGCCGATGCGCCGTATTCATATTGAACTGAAAAAACAGGAGTGATGGACGATGCTTGAAGTAAAGAATCTGTCCATGCGCTTTGGCGGCCTGTTGGCCGTGGACCAGGTGTCTCTGGACGTACAAGAACGGGAAATTGTCTCGATCATCGGCCCGAACGGCGCTGGCAAAACCACCGTGTTCAACTGCATGAGTGGCTTTTATCAGCCCACCGGCGGTCAGATCCTTTTCGAGGGTCAGGAAGTTCAGGGCAAGCCGGACTACAAGATCTCACGCCTGGGCATGGTGAGAACCTTCCAGCACGTGCGTCTGTTCAACCAGATGACCGTGGTGGAAAACCTGCTGGTCGCTCAGCACCGGCACCTGAACACCAATCTGGTGGCGGGCTTGCTGAAGACACCTAGCTATCGGGAGCGGGAACAGAAGTCCCTGGATCGGGCCGCCTACTGGCTGGACCGGGTTGGCCTGATGCACCTGGCCAACCGGGAAGCGGGCAACCTGGCCTACGGCCAGCAACGGCGCCTGGAAATCGCCCGCTGCATGGTCACTGAACCCAAGCTGCTGATGCTCGACGAGCCGGCGGCCGGTCTGAACCCGGCGGAAACCAAAGACCTTAACCAGCTGATCGTCAGCCTGAAAGAGGACTACTGCGTTTCCGTGGTGCTGATTGAGCACGACATGAGCCTGGTGATGGACATCTCCGACCGTATCAACGTGATCAACCAGGGGCGTCCCCTGGCCAGCGGTACGCCGGAAGAAATCCGCCAGAACGACGACGTGATCAAAGCCTACCTGGGCGAGGCCTGAGGAAGAACCATGCTTGTACTAGAAGATGTCCATACCCACTACGGCAAAATTGAGGCGCTGCATGGCGTCTCTGTCGAGGTCAAAAAAGGCGAGATTGTGTCCCTGATCGGCGCCAATGGCGCTGGCAAGACCACGCTGCTGATGACCGTGTGCGGCAACCCGCAGGCCAGCTCGGGCCGGGTTATTTTGAACGGCCGCGATATTACCCGCGATCCTACCGCCAACATCATGCGTTCCGGGATTGCCATCGTTCCCGAAGGTCGGAGAATTTTCTCTGGCCTGACCGTGGAAGAGAACCTGCACATGGGCGGGTTCTTCAACACCAAGGCCGAGATCCGTAAGAGCCAGGACCACGCCTATGAGCTGTTCCCGCGCCTGAAAGAGCGTGAACACCAGCGGGCCGGCACCATGTCCGGTGGTGAGCAACAGATGCTGGCCATTGGCCGCGCCCTGATGAGCAAGCCGAACATGATCATTCTCGATGAGCCGTCGCTGGGCTTGGCACCACTGGTGATCAAACAGATCTTCGAAATCATCGGCCACCTGCGTGACGAGGGCATTACCGTGTTCCTGGTTGAACAGAACGCCCATCAGGCCCTGAACCTGGCGGACCGCGGTTACGTGCTGGAAACCGGCAAGATCCGGCTGCAGGATACGGGCAAGAACCTGCTCGCTAATCCGGAAGTTCAGAACGCCTATCTGGGCGGCTGAACTGAAGCCCGAAGGTTTCACCACGGAAAACACAACCGGCGCATGGCTCATGCGCCGGTTTTTTTATTTCTATGGTTATAGAAGTCACAAAGAAGATGAAAATGTCGGGAAAAATCAGTTACTCACCCGACAAACGGTTGGCGTCTTGGCGATATGCACTATACTCAGTCGAACGGTCATCCTGTCTCCACACAAACCAGTCAGGGCCGTTTCCGCAATATCGCCCATCATCGGGTGACGCGGTATGCGACGACAGCAAAAAACCACACAAAGGAGTGGATAATGAAAAAACTGATCGCAGGTGCAATTCTTCTGGGTGCTTCCTCCATGGCTTTCGCACAGCCTGGCTGTGGTGTTGGCGCCATGATCTGGAAAGGACAGTCCGGTATTGCCCCCCACGTTTTGGCCGCCACTACCAATGGCACGTTCGGTAACCAGACATTCGGTATGACCACTGGCACCCTGGGCTGCCAGACCAACGAGTCTGTGCAATCCATGGCCCTGTACATGGACAGCAACATCGACAAGGTTGCCCGTGACATGTCCCGTGGCAGCGGTGAGAACCTGGACACCCTGGCTGTTCTTTTGGGCGTGGACGCCGCTGACCGCGATACCTTCCGCAAGGTACTGCAGGACAACTTCGCCACTATCTTCCCAAGCTCCGAAACCACCTCTGGTGAAGCAGTCGATGCCATTGTCGCCCTGCTGGAGCAAAACCAGTCTCTGAGCAAGTACGTGGCCGCATAACACCGCGCCGTACAGGGATGCTCTTGTGCCAAGGACGGCGCACCATCCAGCTTCACTTGCTCTCAAATCCGGACGACTACATCATCCATGGGCCAATCGCTTCGCCTCGGGCCAGCACTGTGCTGGCTTGCCCTCTCGGCACCTGCCCTGGCAGACACTTCGCCGACCAACGAAAACCTTCACCTGGATCCGGCCTGGCTGACGCTGATGCACTACCAGCAGGACAACCTCGGCGGCGGCTTTACCAGCCAGGCTGACGATCCGAATTTTTTTCTCAGCGACCAGGGCAAACAGGCGCCCGACCGAGAGCTGGAAGCAACCTTGTCCGCCATCCAGCAACCCGGCAGCGGCGATAACCACGCCCAATGCCGATTCCCAGCCCGCACAGCCTGGCTTTCGGATCAGCTGGATCTCTCATTGCCGGCGGTAGACTGCCCTGCGTACGAGGAATGGACCGAGACCCTGAACACCGAAACGGTAACCCTGGTATTCGCGGCGTCCTACCTGAACAGTCCCTCTTCCATGTTCGGGCACACTTTCCTGCGGCTGGACCCACCCCAGGACGATGACGAAACCAACCTGCTCCTGGCCAGCACCATCTCCTACGCGGCCGACGCAGCGGCCCACGACAGCGAGATCCTGTTTGCCTACAAAGGTATCTTTGGCGGATATCCGGGCATTACCAGCGTGCAGCCTTACTACGAGAAAATTCGCCTGTATTCGGACATCGAACACCGGGATCTGTGGGAATACCGGCTCAACCTGACGCAGACCGAAGTTGATCTGCTGATCGCCCACGCCTGGGAAATTCGCGATCACAACTTCGATTACTACTTCTTTGATGAGAACTGCGCCTACCGGCTGCTGGCACTGATCGATGTGGCACGCCCGGGCACCGATCTCCTGGGCGAAGTAAGCACTCACGCGATTCCCTCCGACACCGTGCGCTGGGTGGTCGACAAAAACCTGGTCAGCGAGGTCTACTACCGGCCTTCAGCCGCCACTTCCGTGGCCTACAGCCTGGAATCATTGCCGGAGGCGCAGCAAACTCTCGCTGCCGCTATCGCCAACGGCTATGTCGACCCTGACGCCCAAGAAATCCAACAGCTCGCGCCCAGGCAACAGGCCCATGTCCTGGATGCCACCTACGACTACGTGCGTTACCAGAGCGAAGCCGACGGCTGGCCCCGGGAATTTGCCGCGCCCCTGTCCCACAACCTGCTGATGGCCCGTAGCGATATTGATGACGCACCAGCACCCCGGACACCACCACAACCGGAGATAAGGGACGACCAGGGCCATAACACCTTCCGCGCCAGCATCAGCGCCGGCCAACAGGCACACCGGGAGTTCACAGAACTGACCCTCCGCCCGGCCTACCACGACGTACTGGACCCACCCGCCGGGTACCGCCCCGGTGCACAGCTCCAGTTCCTGCGGCTGGACGCCCGGTACTACACCGACAACGACGAGCTGCAACTGGAACAGCTGATCGGCGTTGAGATCCGCTCTCTGAGCCCCAGAGACCAGTTCTTCTCGCCTTTGTCCTGGCAGGTAGGCTTCGGTGGCCGTCGCACCGATACTGGCGACAAACGAGTTCTGACGCCGTATTTGGAAGGAGGCGCCGGTGGCAGCTGGCTGCTGGGCAATCACCTTCAGGCCTTTGCCATCGCCACCGCCGATCTGGAAATCGACGACGACCTGCGCCGCGGCTACGACGCCGCACCCGGTGCCGACATCGGCCTTCTGCACCAGAGCAACCGGTTCAGCTTTATCGCCGGCGCGAAGACCAAAGCCTGGATTGTTAGTAGCCAGCACAGGCAAGATCAGGTCTACGTTAAAGGCAACTGGCACCTTGGTCGCGCCTTCAGCCTGTTCGCAGAATTCACTCGGGAAGACCACTACGACAGGTACCAGAGCACATGGCAAACCGGACTGCACGCTTACTTTTAAACACACTGCCCGCTGGTCGCATGCGCACAGCCTTGATATTGCTCTGTGCGGTTTTCCTGCAAACCGGGTGCAGCAGCGTGTTCTTCTTTCCGGATAACGTGACCTACGTCACCCCGGACCGGCTCAACCTCGAATACGAAGACATCTATCTGGAAACCGCGGACGGTGAAACCCTGCACGGCTGGTGGCTGCCTGCCAAAAACCCCGAGACCGCCAAAGGCACCGTGTACTTTCTCCACGGCAACGCCCAGAACATCAGCAGCCACATCTTCAACGTGGCCTGGCTGCCGGCCGAGGGCTACAACATTTTCACCCTCGATTACCGCGGCTACGGCCGGTCCACCGGCGCGCCGGACATCGAAGGCGCCCTGCACGATGTAGAAACCGGCATGCGCTGGCTTGGCTCCCACCCGGAGGTTAGAGAGGGCCCGGTGTTCCTGTTGGGACAGAGCCTTGGTGGCGCACTGGGCATACCCCTGGCCGGCGAATGGGTTAAGCGCGGCGAAGAGCCCGGGCTCGACGGCGTAATACTGGATGGCACGTTCTCAGGTTTTCGCGGCATTGCCCGGGAAAAGCTGGGCAGCGTCTGGTTAACCTGGCTCCTCCAGATCCCCCTGAGCTGGACCATCCCCGCCGAATACGAAGGCATCGACTACATCGACGACATCAGCCCGGTGCCGGTCATGGTCATCCACAGCGTCCGCGATGGCATCATTCCCTTCCACCACGGAAAAGATCTTTACAGAGCTGCAGAAGAGCCCAAAGAGTTTCTGCAGACAGACACGCCACACGCATCTACGTTCGTGATCCCGGCTTACAAAAAATCCCTACTGAATTTCCTCGCCGAAGCCACTGACTAGGTATGAGCAACTGGTGAGAGGCATTTTTCAAAACTGTTGAGGGCCAAGGACGGCCCGAAACAAGTGCACATGGATGTGCTCGTAGCGTGTTTTGAAAAATGCCTCTCAGCAGTTGCCTCCACCAAAACCAAAGCCCCAATAAAAGAAAAACCCGCCAATCCAAAGGAAAGGCGGGTTTTCGAGACCTTCTAGCGTTTAGCTATCAGGCAGAGAAGTCAGTCGGCTGCTCGCCTTCCTGAACTTCCTTCATGGACAGCTTCACGCGACCACGGTTGTCTACATCCAGAACCTTAACCAGAACTTCCTGACCTTCGCTCAGCTCATCAGTCACGTTCTCGATACGGCGCTCAGAGATCTGGGAAATGTGCACCAGACCATCCTTGCCAGGCAGGAGGTTAACGAAGGCACCGAAATCAACGATGCGCTCAACACGACCCTTGTAGATCGCGCCAACTTCGATTTCCGCGGTGATCTCCTTGACCCGGTTAACCGCAGCCTGGGCAGCTTCCTGGTTGTCGGCGTAGATCTTCACGTTGCCGTCGTCGTCCAGATCGATAGACGCACCGGTTTCGTCACAGATAGAACGGATGGTAGCACCGCCCTTACCGATAACGTCACGGATCTTGTCCGGGTTGATCTTAACGGTGGTGATGCTCGGTGCACGCGCAGACAGCTCTGAACGGGACTCGGCGATAACCTTGTTCATCTCACCCAGGATGTGCAGACGTGCTTCTTGTGCCTGCTCCAGAGCCAGCTCCATGATCTCGTCGGTGATACCGTTGATCTTGATGTCCATCTGCAGGGCAGTAACACCGTCTTTGGTACCAGCAACCTTGAAATCCATGTCGCCCAGGTGGTCTTCGTCACCCAGGATGTCAGTCAGGACTGCAAACTTGTCGCCTTCCTTGACCAGACCCATGGCGATACCAGCAACCGGCGCCTTCAGCGGAACACCCGCGTCCATCAGGGCCAGACTGGAACCACATACCGACGCCATAGAGCTGGAGCCGTTGGATTCAGTGATCTCGGAAACCGCACGGATGGTGTACGGGAACTCTTCGATGGTCGGCATAACCGCGGAGATACCGCGCTTCGCCAGACGACCGTGACCGATTTCACGACGGCCCGGGCTGCCCATACGACCAGCTTCGCCAACGGAGTACGGAGGGAAGTTGTAGTGGAACAGGAACGGGTCCTTACGCTCACCGTGCAGGGCATCGATGATCTGCATGTCACGAGCGGTGCCCAGGGTAGTCGTTACGATGGCCTGAGTTTCACCACGGGTGAACAGAGCCGAACCGTGGGTGCTAGGCAGCACGCCTACTTCGATTTCGATCGGACGAACGGTCTTGTTGTCACGGCCATCGATACGCGGCTTGCCATCAATTACCTGCTGACGCACAACCGACTTCTCGATCTTGCCGAAGTACTTCTTGACCTCATCACCGGAAGGCTGACCTTCCTCTTCGCCGGCAAACTTCTCAACGGCAGCGGTCTTGATCTCGCCCAGACGAGCATAACGCTCCATCTTGTCACGGATGCTGTACGCTTCTTCGATAGCGCCAGCGAATTCGCCCTTGATGGCGTTCAGCAGCTCGGTGTTCTCAACTTCCGGAGTCCACTCCCAACGCGGCTTGCCAATCTCAGCAGCGAATTCCTTGATCGCACTGACCGCAACCTGCATTTCCTGGTGGGCGAACAGAACGCCACCCAGCATCTGGTCTTCGGTCAGGCCTTTGGCTTCGGATTCAACCATCAGCACTGCGTCTTCAGTACCGGCAACAACCATGTCGAGCAGCGAGGTTTCGAGCTCTTCAAAAGTCGGGTTCAGGAAGTAGCCACGCTCATTGGTGAAGGCAACGCGGGATGCACCGATCGGGCCGTCGAACGGAATACCGGAAATCGACAGAGCGGCAGAAGCAGCCAGCATCGCGGCAATGTCCGGATCCTGAGTCTTGTTGGCGGACATAACGGTCAGCACAACCTGGACTTCGTTCATGTAGCCATTCGGGAACAGAGGACGAATCGGACGGTCGATCAGGCGAGAGGTCAGGGTTTCCTTCTCGGAAGGACGACCTTCACGCTTGAAGAAACCACCCGGGATCTTGCCAACGGCGTAGGTTTTTTCAGTGTAGTTAACGGTCAGCGGGAAAAAGCCCTGGCCCGGCTTTGGTTCCTTGGCGCCTACCACGGTACCCAATACGGATACGTCATCGATAGTTACCAGAACTGAACCGGTAGCCTGACGGGCAATACGACCGGTTTCGAGAGTGACGGTCTTGCCGCCCAGCTCAAACGTTTTCTTTACAGGTTTCAGATCCACAAAAAACTCCTGATCACTCTATTTCAGCTAGATTCAACCAACACGCCCATGCGTGCGGTCGTTGGTCTGCAGGTGTCAGTCACATGGTCCGAAAGCTAACCCGTCTGAAAGCTAACAGGCTGTTGCAAAACCCCGGAGAGCGAGGGGTGTTCAAGTAGACCCACCCGGGCTTTTCAACAACCTGCTATCGATTTCGGCTTTCCATTACGACAGGGTATCCGTCGAACTCACTGACACAGCCACTGCAGTCTTACTTGGTGAGAAAAGCACAACCGGTAGAACCTCGTAAGGTTCTACCGGCTGCCGGCGTGCTCTGGCCGAAGCCTGAGCAGCCTTCAGGTCGAAAAGACCGGATTAGCGACGCAGACCAAGGCGCTTGATCAGCTCCAGGTAACGGTCAGCGTTCTTGCGCTTCAGGTAGTCCAGCAGCTTACGACGCTGGTTTACCATCCGGATCAGACCACGGCGGGAATGGTGATCCTGCTTGTTGGTCTTGAAGTGATCCTGCAGCTTGTTGATGTTGGCGCTCAGCAGTGCAACCTGAACTTCAGGAGACCCGGTATCGCTTTCACCTTGCTGATAATCCTTAACGATCTGTGACTTCTCACTGGCAGAAAGTGCCATATTACACCTCTTTGTTTGCGATGCTCTCGAATACGGCCGAACCGCGCATCTCTACAGCCCGGCTAATCAGCGCCACGCTTAGCGTTGGTCGCTGGTCTTCACCAAACGGCGCGGGACCAACTTGACCCCCTCACCTTCCGGTGTTGCTTCTGCCAATCCTACGAAGCCTTCGTTGCCATAAACGCGAACGAATCCTTCGAGGGATTGACCGGTTATTCTAACCGGTTGTCCATTCAATATCGACACCAGCGACGGCCCCGACAACTTCACCTCGGGGAACATCGACAGCGCGGCATCCGGCGCTACCAGCAGGCCGTCCAGACTTTCGTCACGCTCGCGCATGGCCTCCATTTCCGGGACATCCCGAGCATCCGCCAGGGTAAATCCGGAAGCCATGGTGCGACGCAATGCCGACACATGGGCACCGCAGCCGAGAGCCTCACCGATGTCTTCAACGAGTGAGCGAATGTACGTACCCTTGGTGCAACTAACGGCGATATCGAGCTCGTCCTCACGCACATCCAGCAAGGTCAGCTCATAAATAGTAACCGGCCTGGAGGGACGCTCAATCTCAATGCCTTCACGGGCGTATTCGTATAGAGGACGCCCCTTGTGCTTGAGCGCGGAGTACATGGAGGGAACTTGCTGGATGTCGCCCCGGAAATCGTCAAACACCGATTCCAGGTACGTTGCTGACAGCTCTGAGGGTACTGGCTTTTCCTCAACCACGGCACCTTCGCTGTCTCCGGTTTCAGTCCGGATGCCCAGCTTGGCAGTGGCGATGTAGGCCTTGTCACTGTCCAGCATCATTTGGGAGAACTTGGTGGCTTCGCCAAAGCACAACGGCAACACGCCTGTGGCCAAGGGATCCAGTGCGCCGGTATGGCCAGCCTTAGCCGCACCATACAGACGTTTCACCTGCTGCAGGATGCCATTGGAGGTGACACCCAGCGGCTTATCAATCACCAGAATTCCGTTTACGTCACGACCTTTGCGTCTGCGGCTCAAACGTTTTGCTCCGGCTCTTCCTGACTGTCATCGTCATCACGGCTGACCGCTGGCTTATCGCCCACGGCCTCTTTGATGAGACTGTCCATTTTGCGGCTGTAACCCTGGAGGGTATCAAAGTGGAAGCGAAGCTGGGGTATTACCCGCAGCTTCATGGCGCGCCCGACCTGACTGCGCAAGAACCCGGAGGCCTTGGTCAGCACCGCAAGCGACTCCTTCACTTTGGGGGACTCCTGATCGAGCTCCTCCGTGGACAGCAAAGATACGTAAACGTCGGCGTACCCGAGATCACGGCTCACCTTGACGGCATTGACCGTGACCAGGCCGATCCGCGGGTCTTTGACCTCCCGCTGGATCAGCTGCGCCAGTTCACGCTGCATCTGATCGCCGATGCGATCAATACGACTGAACTCTCTAGGCATTAGGCCCCCGTGGATTCGAGCTTACGCTCAACCCGTACGCGGTCGAACACTTCGATCTGGTCACCGACCTTCACGTCGTAGCCCTTAACACCGATACCACATTCCATGCCGTTACGAACCTCAGGTACGTCGTCCTTGAAGCGGCGCAGGGATTCCAGCTCGCCTTCAAAGATAACAACGTTGTCCCGCAGGACGCGGATCGGCTTGTTCCGGTACACGTTGCCTTCGGTCACCATGCAACCGGCCACCTGGCCAAACTTCGGCGAACGGAACACGTCGCGCACATCGGCAATACCAACGATGTCTTCGCGGAATTCCGGTGCCAGCATGCCGGTCAGGGCTGCTTTCACGTCATCGATCAGGTTGTAGATGATGCTGTAGTAGCGCAGATCCAGGCCTTCCTGTTCAACCAGACGCTTGGACGCGGAGTCGGCACGAACGTTGAAGCCGAAGATGACCGCGTTGGTCGCCATGGCCAGGCTGATGTCGGTTTCGGCAATGCCGCCGACACCAGAGGACACGATCTTGACCTGAACTTCGTCGTTGCCCAGGTCCTGAAGCGCCTTCGTGATGGCTTCCAGGGAACCACGAACATCGGTCTTGAGCACAACGTTGAGGGTTTTAACCTCGTCCTTGCCCATATTCTCGAACAGGTTCTCAAGCTTGGCAGCCTGCTGACGCTGAAGACGCTGCTCACGCTCACGGGACTGACGGAATTCGGCCAGTTCTTTAGCCTTCTTCTCATCGGCCACGGCGAAGAACTCATCGCCGGCATCCGGTGTACCGTTCAGACCCAGGATCTCGACCGGAATCGACGGGCCGGCTTCTTTCGCCTGCTTACCCGCTTCGTCAGTCATGGCGCGGACCTTACCGAAGTAAGAGCCAGCCACAACCATGTCACCCTGACGCAGAGTACCGTTCTGAACCAGAACCGTTGCCACGGAACCACGTCCGCGCTCGAGGCTGGATTCAACCACTACACCCTTGGCAGGCGCATCGGTAGACGCTTCCAGTTCGAGGATCTCTGACTGCAGCAGGACTGCTTCCAGCAGCGCTTCAATGCCTTCACCGGTGTGGGCGGACACAGGAACGAACTGAACGTCGCCGCCCCAGTCTTCCGGAACCACTTCCAGGGCTGCCAGCTCGCTCTTGATCCGGTCCGGATCGGCGCCTTCCTTGTCCATCTTGTTGATGGCAACTACCAGAGGAACACCGGCGGAACGGGCGTGCTGAACTGCTTCCTTGGTCTGCGGCATAACGCCGTCGTCAGACGCAACCACCAGGATAACGATGTCGGTGCACTGGGCACCGCGAGCGCGCATCGCGGTAAACGCGGCGTGGCCCGGGGTATCCAGGAAGGACACCATGCCGTGATCGGTCTCAACGTGGTATGCACCAATGTGCTGGGTAATACCACCGG
The DNA here is from genome assembly GCF_030297175.1 of Marinobacter sp. LA51. Lineage (NCBI taxonomy): Bacteria > Pseudomonadati > Pseudomonadota > Gammaproteobacteria > Pseudomonadales > Marinobacteraceae > Marinobacter > Marinobacter apostichopi. The sequence goes on from NZ_AP028070.1 coordinate 3,171,963, forward strand.
ACTCGCCGGAAGCAACCTTGGTGCGACGGATGTAGTCCAGCAGTGATGTCTTACCGTGGTCAACGTGACCCATCACGCTCACCACAGGTGCACGTTTGGTCTTCTCGCCGCCCTCAACGGAAAATTCGCTCAGAACTTCTTCTTCGAAGGCGTCGTCGCTGACGGTCCTGGGCTTGTGGCCCAGCTCTTCAGTTACCAGCACTGCAGTTTCCTGATCCAGCGCTTGGTTGATGGTGGCCATTACGCCCATACCCATCAGTGTCTTGATCACATCAGCAGACTTAACTGCCATGCGCTGGGCAAGGTCACCCACGGAAATCGTTTCGGGAATCTCTACTTCTCTGACCATTGGTTTGGTCGGCCTCTCGAAGCCATGACGCTTCTCTTTGGGTTTCTTTTTCGCACGCAGCGGCTTACGCAGGGTGGTATCTTCTTCGTCCTCGGAAATCACCAGAGGCTCATCCACCGGGCGGCTGCGTGGACCACGATGGCCCGCCGATTTCTTCTTCGGCTTGCCTTCTTCAACTTCTTCGCCGCGCTCGCGAGCTTTCTTTTTCTTCGGCTTGCGGTCTTTTCCTTCACCTTCCGGCGGAGGAATCGGAATGTCTTCCGGCGCAGGAACCGGTGCCGGCTCCTCGACCTTCTTGGGCTTTTCCTCGGCAACCGGCTGCTCAGCCGCTTCCGTAGGCTCCGCCTTAGGTTCTGCAGGCGCTTCCGCCTCAACCTTCGGTGCTGCCTCGGCCGCTACCTTCGGAGCTTCCTCAACCGCTGGCGCTGCCTGCTTGGCCTCTTCCTCAACACCTTCAGCCTTCGCAACATCTGCATCCGGCTGAGTTTCCGCACGCTTGATGTAAGTGCGACGTTTGCGAACTTCCACGTTCACCGTCTTGGCTTTACCTGCCTTCAGCGTGGTCGTGGTTTTGCGCTTCAGGGTGATCTTGCGGGGTTCAGAATCCGCTTCACCGTGAGTTTTTCTCAAATAGGCCAGCAACTGCTGCTTCTCATCGCTGGACACAGAGTCGTTCTCGGAACGGGCTTTCAGGCCCGATTCAACGATCTGCTTCAGCAAACGATCCACGGGAGCGCCTACGTCTTCGGCCAGTTGTTTTACCGTTACTTCAGCCATACTGGTCCTCCTCCCGAATTAGGCCTGGTCTTCAAACCAGGGGGCACGTGCAGTCATGATAAGTTGACCGGCACGCTCTTCATCCATTCCTTCAATATCAAGCAGATCCACGACGGACTGCTCAGCAAGATCTTCCATAGTACGCACACCCATGCCGGCCAACTTAAAGGCCAGGCCACGGTCCATGCCGTCCATTCCCAGAAGATCTTCTGCCGGCTCCGAACCCTCGAGTGCTTCTTCGCTGGCCAACGCCTGGTTCAACAGGACGTCCTTGGCCCGGCGGCGAAGTTCGGTCACCGTGTCTTCATCAAGGCCTTCGATGGCCAACATTTCTTCCATCGGCACATAAGCCACTTCTTCAAGCGACGTGAAGCCTTCCTCAATCAGGAAGCCTGCAAACTCATCGTCGACATCGAGGTTTCCGGTGAAGTGATCCACCAGACGATTGTACTCCTGTTCCTGACGCTCACCGGCTTCTTCTTCGGTCATTACGTTCAGGGTCCAGCCGGTCAGCTCGGTAGCCAGGCGGACGTTCTGTCCGTTACGGCCGATGGCCTGGGCCAGGTTATCTTCGGCAACCGCAACATCCATGGTGTGACGGTCTTCATCCATCACGATAGAGGCAACTTCGGCCGGCGCCATGGCGTTGATGACCAGCTGGGCCGGGTTGTCGTCCCACAGCACGATATCGACGCGCTCACCACCCAACTCGTTGGATACCGCCTGCACACGCGAACCGCGCATACCGACACAGGCACCCACCGGATCGATCCGGCGATCGTTGGTCTTAACGGCAATCTTGGCGCGCGAACCGGGATCACGGGCAGCGCCACGAATCTCGATCAGCTCCTCGGCGATTTCGGGCACCTCAATGCGGAACAGCTCGATCAGCATCTGCGGAGCGGTCCGGCTCAGGATAAGCTGAGGGCCGCGGTGATCGGTGCGGATTTCCAGCAGCAGCGAACGAACACGATCACCCATCCGGAACGTTTCCCGGGGGATCAGGTTTTCGCGCGGCAGCAGTGCTTCGGCGTTTGCACCCAGATCAACGATAACGTTGTCACGGGTTACTTTCTTGACCGTACCGGACACCAGCTCACCGACGCGATCGCGGTAGCTATCAACAATCTTGGTGCGCTCGGCTTCACGTACTTTCTGGAAAATGATCTGCTTGGCCGCCTGGGCGCCAATGCGGCCAAAGGCCACCGATTCGATTTTCTCTTCGTGAATGTCGCCGGGCTGCAGTTCGCTGGAAATCTCTTCCGCTTCCTGGAACGTGAGCTCGGTGCCCAGTGCCGGAACGGCGTCGTTGTCGACGACCAGCCAACGGCGGAAGGTTTCGTATTCTCCGGTGCGACGATCGATAGCCACTCGGATATCGGCTTCCTCGTCTTCATACCGCTTCTTGGCGGCAGTGGCGAGTGCCAGCTCGATCGCCTCAAAAATCACATCCTTCTCGACTCCCTTCTCGTTCGAGACGGACTCAACCACCAGCAAGATCTCTTTACTCATTCGATTGCCCTGCCCTCAAATTAAACTGTGCGTCCACTGACGTGCGTTCAGATGTGTTCATTCAAATACCGGGACGATATGCGCCCGCTCGATGCTATCGAACGGCAGCAGATACTCGTGATCATCAACGATCACAACTACATCGTCGCCCTCTACGCCCTTGATCAGACCGTTGAACTTGCGCCGCCCCTCAAAGGCCATGCGCAAACGGATCTGGACCTGCTGGCCAGCAAAGGCTTCATAATGTTCCAGGCGAAACAGCGGCCGATCCATACCCGGGGAAGACACCTCCAGGGTATATTCGGACTGGATGGGGTCTTCCACATCCATCACGCCGCTGATCTGCCGACTGACCTTTTCGCAGTCTTCAATCGAGATGCCGTTCTCAACATCTTCGATAAACACCCGCAGCTTCGAATGGTGACCCTGGGACCGATATTCAATACCCCAGTATTCAAACCCCAGGCCTTCGACCACCGGCCGAAGAATGTCTTCCAGTTGCTTAAGCTTGGCTGACAAGTTATGCCGTCTCCGTTTTCAAATTTACCGGCCCCAAAAACAAAAAAAGGGCTGTTAATCAGCCCTTTTTACGCACCAGGGCCTGATGCGCCAGGCCCCTTAATCAAAAAGCCCCTAAAAATGGGGCTCTTTGTTGCAAGAACTCGCAGGAAGCAAACCGGTGAACCGCTTCCTGCTGACAGACACCTGGCCTGCCAGAAACCGGCATGCTCACGCGCGCCGGTCCCAATATCCGCCGGAGTATAGAGACGCCAGACGGACTGGTCAAGGACTGACCAAAAAAAACGGCCTGGAAAATCCAAGCCGTTTTTCTTCTATATGGTGCCCGGGGCCGGACTCGAACCGGCACGGCTTTCGCCACTACCCCCTCAAGATAGCGTGTCTACCAGTTCCACCACCCGGGCAACACTCTTACTCGAGCTCGGGGAGATCAGACTCCCCGCTCTCGGTTTCGCTGGACTGCGCTGCATCTGCCTCAGACGCCTGCTCCATCGGGGCTGAATGGCTGGATTCCTGAACCATCGGAATACCTGCCTCACCGGCCACTTCTGCACGCTGCTTGGCGAATACCGCCAGCGAAAAACTCGTCACAAAAAATACGATGGCAAGAATCGTGGTGAGGCGTGTCAGGAAGCTTCCGCTACCCTGACTACCAAACACCGTCTGCGAGGCACCGCCACCAAACGCTGCACCAGCGTCCGCACCCTTGCCCTGCTGGATCAGCACAAGACCCACCAGTGCCACGGCGATAACCACGTGCACTACGACTACCAGTGTTTCCATCCAATCCATATCGACTCTCGCGAACCTTTAACTATTGGTACTCGCCGGCATTGCCTGGCAAATACTCACAAAATCGTCTGCTTTCAGCGACGCCCCGCCGATCAAACCGCCGTCTATATCCGGCTCGGCAAAAAGAGCGGCTGCATTATCCGCTTTTACGCTGCCGCCGTAAAGCAATGAAATACTTTCGGCCGGTGCGCTCATCTCAGCCAGCACCTGTCGGATCGACGCGTGCATGGCTTGAGCATCTTCCGCGGTAGCGGTTTTCCCGGTACCAATCGCCCAGACCGGCTCGTAGGCCACTACAATGTGGCGCCACTGGTCTGCGGCCACGTTAGCCAGAGCTGCCTTAACCTGAGAAGCCACAACCGCTTCTGCACGGCCAGCTTCACGCTGCTCCAGGGTTTCGCCAACACATACAACGGCGACCAAACCACTCGCAACCAGGCTCTCAACCTTGGCGGCAACCTCATCATCGGTCTCGCCAAACAGCTGCCGACGCTCGGAGTGACCAACCAGTGCATAAGTACAGCCCTGATCTTTGGCCATGCCCGCGGCAATCTCGCCGGTGTAGGCGCCCGAAGACCACTGCCCTACGTTCTGAACGCCAACCATCAGGCGATCGCCTGACTGTGCCACAACGTCGCTGACATAAATTGCGGGAGGGATAATAACAACCTCCACACCATTATCAAGCGACTCAGCCTCGGACCGGACAGAGCCAACAAGCTGCTGCACCAGGTCTTTCGACCCGTTCATTTTCCAGTTTCCGGCTACAATCTTGCGGCGCATAACAGTTCCCAAACGTGAGGGAGGGCGAACTATACAGCAGTCCCTCCCGACAGACAACCGCCTGAAAATACGAAATTAAGCGGACGAATTCTCGACCACGACGGCCAGCTCATTGGCGATACGATCAATCGTCTCGGCATCCTGGCCCTCGGTCATTACCCGAATCAGCGGCTCGGTTCCGGAGGCCCGCAACAGCACACGACCAGCCTCGCCCAACTCGGCCTCCGCCTTACGCACGGCGCTCGCAATATCGTCGCGGCTATGGGGATCAAAGCGCTCGGCCACCCGGACATTCACCATGGTCTGCGGCAACTTGCTCATGGTGCGGCGCAGCTCGGCCAGAGGCTTGCCGGACTTGTAGACAGCCAGCAAGACCTGCAGCGCAGAGACAATGCCATCACCGGTGCTGGTGCAATCGCGAATCACCATGTGACCGGAGCCTTCACCGCCGAGCACCCAATTATTCGCGATCAGGCGTTCCATGACATAGCGGTCACCCACTTTGGCGCGCTCGAACTCAATGCCCTGCTCCCGCAGTGCAAGCTCGACACCCAGATTGGTCATCAGAGTCCCAACCACGCCACCCTTTAGCCGACCCTCGGCAAAGCGCTGACAGGCAATCACATACAACAACTCATCACCGTCGACCTCAGAACCGTCGCGATCCACCATCAACACCCGGTCACCATCACCATCGAAGGCAATACCCAGATCGGCACCGCGACTGACCACGGCCTGCTTCAGCGCACCCAACTCGGTGGAACCGACATCCAGATTGATGTTCAACCCGTCCGGCTCACCACCGATGACCGAGACGTCTGCACCGAGCTCACGGAAGACCTTGGGGGCAACGTGATAAGTAGCGCCATGGGCACAATCGAGGACAATTTTCATGCCGTCGAGACTGAATTCGTTCGGTACCGTGCTCTTGCAGAATTCGACATAACGGCCGGGCGCATCGTCTATCCGGGATGCTTTACCCAACTCCCCGGACGCACACACCTCCAGCGGCTGATCGAGCCAACGCTCAATCTCGGCTTCCAGGGCATCGTCGAGCTTGGTGCCGGCTGCCGAGAAGAACTTGATGCCATTATCATGGTGCGGGTTATGGGAGGCGCTGATCACAATACCGGCAGACGCACGAAAGGTACGAGTCAGGTAGGCAATGGCGGGCGTCGGCATGGGGCCCAGTAGCTTCACGTCTACACCGGCGGCGGCGAGCCCGGCTTCGAGCGCCGATTCGAACATGTAACCGGAGAGCCGGGTATCCTTACCGATCAGCACACTGTTGCGCTGACCATCGCGCTTGAACGCCTGACCTGCGGCCCAGCCCAGGCGCAGCATGAATTCGGGCGTGATCGGAGACTCGCCGACCCGGCCACGGATACCATCGGTACCAAAATATTTTCTGTCGGACATTAGCGCGCCTCCTTCATTGCCGTTACCACCTTAACGGCATCCACTGTTTCACGGACATCATGCACCCGGACGATGCTGACCCCTTTCATGGCGGCTATTGTCGCGGCCGCAAGGCTTGCGGGCAACCGTTCATTTACCTCGCGCCCGGTGATCGCCCCCAACATGGACTTGCGCGACATACCAACCAACAGCGGGTGGCCCAGCACATGCAACTGCTCCATGGCCGCCAGCAGCTGAAGATTGTGCTCCAGGGTTTTACCGAAACCGAAGCCGGGATCCAGGATAATATTCTCCGGCCGGATGCCAGCCAGCTCCGCCGCCCGCATGCGCTCGGTCAGAAAGGAACTGACTTCGCGGCAGACATTCCGGTATTCCGGGCGCGCCTGCATGGTTTCCGGCTCGCCCTGGATGTGCATGATGCAGGCGGGAATATCAGCCTTGGCGACCGCCTCGGGGGCGCCCTCGCGCTGCAATCCGCGAACGTCGTTGATGAGCCCGGCGCCCAGGCCGGCGGTCTCGGTCATCACTTCTGGAGCACTGGTATCGACCGAAACCACCACTTCGAGCTCTTTGGCAATGGCTTCAACCACCGGACACACCCGGTCCAGCTCTTCCTGAACGGACACCGGCGTTGCGCCAGGGCGCGTTGATTCGCCGCCCACATCAATAAACATGGCCCCGTCTGCGGCCATTTGCCGAGCCCGGGCAATGGCAACTTCGGGGCGATTGAACTGTCCGCCGTCAGAAAACGAATCAGGCGTGACATTAAGAACACCCATCACGTGGCACCGAGCCATATCCAGCCTGCGGCCAGCGAAGTTCATGTCCATAACAAATCCTGTCGAGGGTCTGCAAAAACAAACGCCGCCCGGAATCCGGGCGGCGCGTGGGTCTTACTTACGGTCGTGCGAGAGGCGTCAGTGCTCGCCGGCGGGCCGGCCAACATCAGGCTGGCGACCGTCGTCAGAGCCCTTGGACTCAGACGCCGGCTCCTCAGCCGTAACACCACCAGTCGGACCACTGTCACCCCAACCCTTGGGTGGGCGAGGCACTCGGCCCTCCATGATGTCGTCGATCTGGAAGCGGTCGATAGTCTCGTACTTCATCAACGCGTCGGCCATCAGGTCCAGCTTGTCGCGATTATCGATCAGCAACTGACGGGCCTTTTCGTAGCACTCATCGATGATGTTGCGAACCTCTTCGTCGATCCGCTGCGCAGTCTCCGGAGAGTACACAGTCTGCGCCTGACCGGCGGAACGGCCAAGGAACGGCTCTTCGCTGTCAGTATCGTACTGCAGCGGACCCAGCTTCTCAGACAGACCCCAGCGGGTAACCATGTTGCGAGCCAGGCTCGTCGCCCGCTCGATGTCGTTGGAGGCACCGGTGGTCACACCGTCGAAGCCAAGGGTCAGCTCTTCTGCAATTCGGCCACCGAACAGACTACAAATGGAGCTGGTCAGGAAGCGCTTGCTGTGGCTGTACTTGTCTTCCTCGGGCAGGAACATGGTGACACCCAACGCCCGGCCACGGGGGATGATACTGACCTTGTAGACAGGATCATGCTCTGGCACGAGGCGGCCAACAATGGCGTGACCTGATTCGTGGTAAGCCGTGTTCCGCTTTTCTTTCTCGCTCATGACCATGGACTTGCGCTCGGCGCCCATCATGATCTTGTCTTTGGCGAGTTCGAACTCTTCCATCGATACCAGGCGCTGGTTACGACGAGCCGCAAACAGCGCAGCCTCGTTCACCAGGTTGGCCAGATCGGCACCGGAGAATCCGGGTGTACCACGAGCAATCAGGGCCGGCTCAACGCCGTCCGCCAAAGGCACTTTCTTCATGTGCACTTTCAGGATCTGCTCACGGCCAATGATATCGGGCAAACCAACTACAACCTGGCGGTCAAAACGTCCGGGGCGCAGCAGCGCCGGGTCCAGGACATCCGGACGGTTGGTCGCGGCGATCACGATAACGCCTTCGTTGCCTTCGAAGCCGTCCATCTCAACCAGCAACTGGTTCAGGGTCTGCTCACGCTCGTCGTGACCACCACCCATGCCAGCGCCACGATGGCGACCGACGGCATCAATCTCGTCGATAAAGATGATGCACGGGCTCTGCTTCTTGGCCTGTTCGAACATGTCACGTACCCGGGAGGCACCAACACCCACGAACATTTCCACGAAATCGGAACCGGAAATGGAGAAGAACGGCACCTTCGCCTCACCCGCGATGGCTTTCGCCAACAGGGTTTTACCAGTACCCGGCTGGCCGACCATCAACACGCCTTTCGGAATGCTGCCGCCCAGACGCTGGAACTTGCTGGGATCCCGAAGGAAATCCACCAGCTCTTTCACGTCTTCTTTGGCTTCGTCGACACCGGCTACGTCGGCAAACGTGGTCTTGATCTGATCTTCACTCATCAGACGCGCCTTGCTCTTGCCGAACGACATGGGGCCTTTGCCGCCACCGCCGCCCTGCATCTGACGCATGAAGAACACGAACAACGCGATGATAATCAGAATCGGGAAAGCCGCCACCAGCAACTGTGTCCACAGGCTCTGACGCTCTGGCTCCTTACCGATAACCTCGACGTTGTTGGCCAGCAGATCGTCCATCAGCTTGTTGTCGGAGACCTGGGGCCGGATTGTCTGGAACTGGGAGCCGTCACCACGGGTACCCTGAATTTCCAGACCATCGATCGTCACTTTGTTGACCTGGCCCTGCTGGACCATCTCAACAAACTGCGAATAATTGACTTGTTGCCCGCTGGTGGTGGGAGAGAAGTTCTGAAACACCATCAGCAGTACTGCGGCTATGATTAGCCAGAGAACCAGATTTTTTGCCATATCGTTCAAGGATCATCACCTGTGAATTGAAGGACTACCCCGTAGGCACCGCCCTTTTCTGACACCTTACACCAATTGTACGCCCGTCCACCAGAAACGGCCCATCCGTAACGGCCACAGACCAGCGCGCCGGAATCCAGTGTTTGTGCCGCCTGGACCCTATAACATTTGGCCATAACCACATAGTGGGCGCAGAATCTGAAATTACAACGGGCCGCCCTTCAATCAACCAGCCAGCCCGGCAAAATCCGGCAATTTCAATGCTTCGCCGCCGATTCGAGACTAAACCCGCGCACCGTAAGTGTTAACAGCCATTTTTACCCAATAGCGATCTGTTACAATCCGCCCATTGTACGAATTTGCCAGCGTCATCACGCTGACGTTTTGTTAATTGCACCGATAAAGAGATTACATCATGAGCCTTTCACCGGAACAGCGCCGGGAATACCGGGCCATTGCCCACAATTTGAAGCCAGTCATCATTGTTGGTGACAAAGGCCTGTCCGAAGGTCTTCAGGAGGAACTCGAGCGCGCACTCAACGACCACGAGCTGATCAAGATCAAGATCGCCAATCCCGATCGTGAAGCTCGCCAGGAAGCCGTTAACGCCCTGTGCGAGTCAGCTGGCGCGCAACTGGTTCAGTCCATCGGCAAGATTGCGGTTATCCTACGCCGGGCCAAGAAGCCGAACCCGAAGCTGTCCAACCTGCAGCGCTACAAGAACTGATTGCAGGCGCGATACAGGCATGAAAAAAGCCGGCTGAGTCACCCCAAGCCGGCTTTTTTGTGGACCTGCGCCTGATCAGACGTATTCCACTTCTTCGATTTCGTATTCCACGGTGCCTGAGGGCACACGGATCGCCACGACATCACCTTCGCTTTTGCCCACCAGGGCGCGGGCAATCGGGGATGAAATGGAAATCTTGCCGCCTTTGATGTCGGCCTCGTCCTCGCCCACGATCTTGTAGACCACCTGCTCTTCGCTATCCATGTTCAGCAGATGCACAGTGGTGCCGAAGATCACCTTACCGGTGTTGTCCATAGTGGTGACATCAATCACCTGGGCCGCGGACAGCTTGCCTTCGATTTCCTGAATGCGGCCTTCGATGAAGCTCTGCTGCTCGCGAGCGGCATGGTATTCCGCATTTTCTTTCAGATCGCCGTGTTCACGGGCGTCAGAGATTGCCGCGATCACCCGCGGGCGATCTTCCGACTTCAGCTTCTGAAGCTCCTCACGGAGGCGGGACTCGCCCGCCGTAGTCATTGGTACTCTGTCAGCCATAGTCTTACTTTCCTGCGTGAAGATCCTGGAGGCGACGTACAGTGCGCTCCGGGCCGAACTTAATGGCCCGACAGAACGCTTCGCCGCCTGCCAGTGTGGTTGTGTAAGTCACTTTGGTCTGCAACGCCGACTGGCGGATCTGCGCCGAGTCCGAAATTGCCTTGCGACCTTCAGTGGTATTGATAATCAACTGAACCTGACCATTCTTGATGGCATCCACAATGTGTGGACGACCTTCGCGGACCTTGTTCACCCGATCGACCTCGATGCCGGCGTCTTTCAGGGCCTTGGCCGTTCCAGTGGTGGCAATCAGCTTGAAACCGGCGTCAGACAGATCGCGCGCAACTTTAACCGCCTCCGCCTTATCGACATCCCGAACCGACATGAAAGCCGTACCCTGCACGGGGAGACGCTCACCGACCGCCAACGCGGCCTTGGCAAAGGCTTCGTCAAAGCTATCACCCAAGCCCATGACTTCACCGGTGGATTTCATTTCCGGCCCCAGGATGGGATCAACAGCCGGGAACTTGTTGAACGGGAACACAGACTCTTTCACCGCATAATAGGTCGGGATAATCTCCTTGGTGAAGCCCTGGTCAGCCAGCGACACACCGGCCATGGCACGCGCAGCCACCTTGGCCAGAGACACACCGATGGCCTTGGAGACAAACGGTACCGTCCGGGAAGCGCGCGGGTTCACCTCAATCACGTAGACTTCGCCGTCCTGCCAGGCCAGTTGCACGTTCATCAGTCCGACCACGTCCAGTTCGATCGCCATCTTCTTCACCGCGTCGCGCATTTCGTCCTGCACGGCTTGAGACAGGGTATACGGCGGCAGTGAACAAGCGGAGTCACCGGAGTGTACGCCGGCCTGCTCAATGTGCTGCATGATGCCGCCGATGACCACATCCTTGCCGTCGCAGATGGCGTCGATGTCGACCTCAATGGCGGCGTTCAGGAAGTGGTCCAGCAGCACCGGGCTGTCGTTGGACACCAGCACGGCGTTGCGCATGTAGCGCACCAGTTCCTCTTCGTCGTAGACGATTTCCATGGCACGACCACCCAGCACGTAGGACGGACGCACCACCAGCGGGTAGCCGATTTCACGGGCCGCCAGAATGCCTTCTTCGTGACTGCGCACGGTGGCGTTTTCCGGCTGCTTCAGACCCAGACGGGTGATCATCTGCTGGAACCGCTCACGGTCTTCGGCGCGGTCAATGGCGTCCGGGCTGGTGCCGATGATCGGCACACCCGCGGCTTCCAGACCACGGGCCAGCTTCAGAGGCGTCTGGCCACCGTACTGCACGATTACACCTTTGGGCTTCTCGACGTTAATGATTTCCAGCACGTCTTCCAGGGTGATCGGCTCAAAGTACAACCGGTCGGAGGTGTCGTAATCGGTGGACACGGTCTCCGGGTTGCAGTTGATCATGATGGTTTCGTAGCCGTCTTCACGCATAGCCAAGGCCGCGTGAACACAGCAGTAGTCGAATTCGATGCCCTGGCCAATCCGGTTCGGGCCACCACCGATCACCACGATCTTGTCGCGATCACTGGCGTCCGCCTCGCACTCTTCCTCGTAGGTGGAGTACATGTAGGCGGTGTCGGAGGCAAACTCGGCGGCACAGGTATCCACCCGCTTGTAGACCGGACGGATGTTCAGATCGTGGCGCAGCTTGCGCAGACTGACTTCAGAGATGCCTAGCAGCTTGGCCAGACGGGCATCGGAGAAGCCCTTGCGCTTGAGGCGGAACAGCGTCGCCTGATCAATATCGGCCTTGCCGGCCGACTTCAGCGTCTGCTCTTCCCGAACCAGATCTTCGATCTGCACCAGGTACCAGGGATCAACCTTGGTGTGCTGGAACACGTCATCCACAGTGTAACCGGCCCGGAAGGCATCGCCGATGTACCAGACACGCTCGGCACCGGGCACGTTGAGTTCACGGATCAGGGTTTCCTTGGAGTTTTCGGTGCTCAGATCCTCCAGCATCTCATCGAAACCTTCAGAGCCTACCTCCAGGCCGCGCAGGGCTTTCTGCAGGGATTCCTGGAAGGTGCGACCAATGGCCATCACCTCACCCACCGATTTCATCTGGGTGGTCAGGCGGGCATCGGCCTGGGGGAATTTCTCGAAGGTAAACCGGGGGATCTTGGTGACCACGTAATCGATGCTGGGCTCGAATGAAGCCGGCGTGACGCCACCGGTAATTTCGTTGCGCAGCTCATCAAGGGTGTAACCCACAGCCAGCTTGGCGGCGACCTTGGCAATCGGGAAGCCGGTGGCCTTGGACGCCAGCGCCGAGGAGCGCGACACCCGCGGGTTCATCTCGATCACCACCATGCGGCCGGTGTCCGGGTTGATGCCGAACTGAACGTTAGAGCCACCGGTTTCAACACCGATCTCACGCAGAACCGCCAGCGAGGCGTTCCGCATGATCTGATATTCCTTGTCGGTCAAAGTCTGGGCCGGCGCCACGGTGATGGAGTCACCGGTGTGCACGCCCATGGCATCGAAGTTCTCGATGGCACAGACGATAATGCAGTTGTCCGCCTTGTCGCGGACCACTTCCATCTCGTATTCCTTCCAACCGATCAGCGATTCGTCGATCAGCAGCTCGTTGGTCGGAGACAGGTCCAGGCCACGGGTACAGATTTCTTCAAACTCGTCCCGGTTGTAGGCAATACCGCCACCGGAACCACCCATGGTAAACGACGGGCGGATGATGCAGGGGAAGCCGATATCATCAGCGACCTTCCAGGCCTCGTCCATGGTGTGGGCGATGGTGGCACGGGGGCACTCCAGGCCTATTTTCTTCATCGCCTTGTCAAACCGGTCCCGGTCCTCGGCCTTGTCGATGGTGTCGGCGTTGGCACCGATCATCTCAACACCGTGCTCTTCCAGCACGCCGTGCTTTTCCAGGTCCAGGGCGCAGTTCAGGGCAGTCTGGCCACCCATGGTCGGCAGCAGCGCGTCCGGCTTTTCTTTCTCAATGATCTTGGCGACGGTTTTCCAGGTGATCGGCTCGATGTAGGTGGCGTCGGCCATGACCGGGTCGGTCATGATGGTCGCCGGGTTGGAGTTCACCAGAATTACCCGGTAGCCCTCTTCCCGCAGGGCCTTGCAGGCCTGCGCACCAGAGTAGTCGAACTCGCACGCCTGCCCGATCACAATGGGACCCGCGCCCAGGATCAGGATGCTTTGGATGTCAGTACGTTTTGGCATGTCTCGGTAAACCTGTCAGCAACTTTTAGAATTCTTGCAGCACTAATGGCGGCGCGTGTTGTCCCGGGCCCGAGGCCCGGGAACCTGCCCTCAGGCAGTCCGGGCTTCCATCAGCCGGATAAACTCGTCAAACAGCGGCGCCACGTCGTGGGGACCGGGACTGGCTTCCGGGTGACCCTGAAAACTGAACGCCGCTTTGTCGGTACGCCGAATTCCCTGCAAGGTGCCGTCAAACAGGGATTTGTGGGTTGCCGTCAGAGTAGCCGGCAAGGAACTCTCGTCCACCGCAAAGCCGTGGTTCTGGCTGGTGATCATTACAGTTCCGTCTTCGGTGTTCTGCACCGGATGGTTGGCACCGTGGTGGCCGTGGCCCATCTTCATGGACTTGGCGCCACTGGCCAGGGCCAGCAACTGGTGACCGAGGCAGATACCGAACACCGGAATCTCAGTTTCCAGCACTTCCTTAATGGCCTTGATGGCGTAGTCGCAGGGCTCGGGGTCGCCGGGGCCGTTGGACAGGAAGACGCCATCGGGGTTCATCGCCAGCACGTCTGCGGCCGGCGTTTGAGCCGGAACCACCGTGATATCGCAACCGCGGGAAGCGAGCATGCGCAGGATGTTGAACTTGACACCGTAATCGTAGGCCACAACTTTGAACCGGGCTTCGCCGCGCTCGCCGTAGCCGTTATCCAGCGTCCATTCGCTCTGCGTCCAGTTCCAGATTTTCTCTGAGGTGACTTCCTTGGCCAGGTCCATACCCTTCAGCCCCGGGAACGCCTTGGCCAGTTCCAGCGCACGTTCGGCGGTGGCACCGGCACCGGCAAGCACAGCGCCATTCTGGGAACCTTTGTCCCGGAGAATGCGGGTCAGGCGTCGGGTATCGATGTCGGCAATGCCGACAATGTTGTTGGCTCGGAGGTACTCATCCAGGCTGCCGGTGCTGCGCCAGTTACTGGCCATCAACGGCAGATCGCGAATGATCAGGCCGGCAGCCTGAACCCGGTCGGATTCCACATCCTCTTCATTCACACCGGTGTTGCCGATGTGTGGATAGGTCAGGGTTACGATCTGGCGAGAATAGGACGGATCAGTCAGGATTTCCTGGTAGCCGGTCATGGCGGTGTTGAACACTACCTCACCGCTGGTTTCTCCATCAGCGCCAATGGCAGTGCCATAGAACAGGCTTCCGTCTGCGAGTGCTAGGATTGCGGGTGTGCTCAAGGCTTGTATCCTCATCGAGTGGCGTATCGGTTCGTCACGAACAGGAACGCAAGCGCAAATTCAGGTCGCAAAAAAGCGAGAGGGAGTCAAAACTCCGTCCCGCTTTTTGTTGTCCGGGAACGACTTAGGCGCTCCGGGCATTTTTAAAACCACGCTTGGTGCAGTTAAACCGCCTTATTGTAAAAAAAGTGCGGCTTTCTGTCCATGTATAATCACCGGCCAGCTCAAATGCCAGGGCCTGCATTCACGCTTACTTCAGTGACAGCACGTCCTGCATGTCGTACAGGCCGGCCGGCTTGTCCGCCAACCACAATGCCGCACGCATGGCGCCCTTGGCAAACGTCATCCGGCTGCTGGCCTTGTGCGTCACCTCAATGCGCTCACCCTCGGTGGCGAACAGCACGGTGTGATCACCCACCACATCGCCGGCGCGGATGGTCTCAAAGCCAATTTCCTTACGCGTACGCTCACCGGTAAAGCCTTCACGGCCGTACACGGCGCACTCCTTCAGATCGCGCCCGAGTGCATCGGCAACCACTTCACCCATGCGCAGCGCGGTACCGGAGGGGGCATCCTTCTTATGGCGGTGATGGGCCTCGATGATTTCGACATCGTAGTCGTCACCCAGGGTTGCCGCCGCAGTCTGAAGCAGGTTCAGCACCACGTTAACACCAACACTCATGTTGGGCGCAAACACCACAGGCGCCGACTCAGCGGCCAGCGCCAGCTGCTGCTTTTCAGCCTCTGACAATCCGGTGGTACCGACCACCAGCATCTTGCCGTTAGTCTTGCAGAACTCGGCGTTGGCCAGGGTCAGATCCGGGAAGGTGAAATCGATGAGCACATCGAAATCCGCTGTCACGTCTTCCAGGGTACCGGCCAACCGGATTCCGGTCTTGCCAATACCCGAAAGCTCGCCGGCATCGGCGCCCACCAGACTGCTGCCTGGCTCGACCACGGCCGCACCCAGCTCCAGTCCCTCGGTACCGTCAACGGCTTCGATCAACACCTTACCCATGCGCCCGGCGGCGCCGATGATTGCTACCCTCATGATCACACTTCCCTTTAATCCGCCGTCAGAATTTCATCTCGTCGAAGAAGCTTTTAACACCTTCGAACCAGGAGGTCTTCTTCGGAGCATGCTGATTGCCGTCGCCGCCGTCCAGCGTTTGCTGGAACTCGTCGAGCAGATCCTTCTGACGCTTGGTCAAATTGACCGGCGTTTCGACCATCACCCGGCACAACAGATCACCGGACGGACCACCGCGCACCGGGCTCACACCCTTGTTGCGCAAACGGAACAGCTTGCCGGTCTGGGTTTCTGCCGGGATCTTCAGCTTGACCCGACCATCCAGGGTCGGCACTTCCAACTCACCACCGAGCGCGGCATCAACGATGCTGATGGGAACCTCGCAGTAAAGGTTGCGACCGTCACGGGTAAAGATCGAATGCTCGCGCACCGCAATCTGCACGTACAGGTCGCCCGGAGGACCACCGTCCATACCCATTTCGCCCTCACCAGACAAACGGATACGATCACCGGTATCAACACCCGGCGGCACTTTCACAGACAGCGTCTTTTCTTCCTGAACCCGGCCTTGTCCATGACAGGATTTGCACGGATTCTTGATGATCTGGCCAGAACCCCGGCACGTCGGGCACGCCTGCTGCACGGTGAAGAAACCCTGCTGCATACGCACCTGGCCCATACCCTTACAGGTACCACAGGCTTCCGGCGTTGAGCCTCTTTCCGCACCACTGCCGTCGCAGGTATCGCACTCGCGGTGACCCGGGATCTTGATCTCTACGGTCTTGCCGCGAACAGCCTCTTCCAGGTCCAGCTCCAGCGTGTAACGCAGATCTGCACCACGGGAGGTCCGGCCACGACCACCGCCGCCACCGAAGATGTCACCAAACACATCCCCGAAGATGTCGGAGAAGCTGGAACCACCGCCACCGCCGCCGAAGCCGCCACCGGCCTGGCCATCAACGCCGGCGTGACCGAACTGGTCGTAGGCGGCGCGTTTCGAGTCGTCGGCCAGAATCTCGTAAGCTTCGCTGGCCTCTTTGAACTTGTTCTCGGCGTCGGTGTCGTCCGGGTTACGGTCGGGGTGATACTTCATCGCGAGCTTGCGATAGGCTCGCTTGACTTCCTTCTCGTCCGCATCCCGGGAAATACCGAGAATGTCGTAATAATCGCGCTTGGCCATGCTTTAAAACCCTGTTTTTTAAACGCGGAAAACGCGGGGGACTCCCCCGCGTTTTCCAACTGCCTGATGTACGTCAGATTTACCGCTTGCCGTCGTCTTTGACTTCTTCAAACTCGGCATCAACGGCGTCGTCAGACTGCTGGCCTTGGGCTTCTTCCTGCCCTTCGGCCTGCTCTGCCTGATCCGCGTACATCTTCTGAGCCAGCTCAGAAGAGACTTCGGTCAGCTTCTGGGTCTTGGCTTCGATGTCGTCCTTGTCGGACCCGGTCAGGGCTTCTTCCAGCTCTTTGATGGACGCTTCGATAGACTCTTTCTCGCTGTCGCTGACCTTGTCGCCTGCCTCAGTCAGAGTCTTACGAACCGCGTGCACCATGGCGTCGCCCTGGTTACGGGTCTGTACCAGTTCTTCGAACTTGCGATCTTCCTCGGCATTGGCCTCGGCGTCCTGCACCATCTTGTCGATCTCATCGTCGTTCAGACCGGAAGAGGCCTTGATCACGATGGACTGCTCTTTGCCAGTCGCCTTGTCTTTCGCCGACACGTTCAGGATACCGTTGGCATCGATGTCGAAGGTAACTTCGATCTGCGGCACACCGCGCGCTGCCGGCGGGATGTCGGCCAGATCGAAACGGCCCAGCGACTTGTTCTGCGTCGCTTGCTTACGCTCACCCTGAACCACGTGGATGGTAACCGCTGTCTGGTTGTCATCCGCAGTGGAGAACGTCTGCGACTTCTTGGTCGGGATCGTGGTGTTCTTGTCGATCAGCGGAGTAGCTACGCCACCCATGGTTTCGATACCCAGGGTCAGCGGAGTCACGTCCAGCAGCAGCACGTCTTTCACGTCGCCAGACAGAACGGCGGCCTGGATGGCAGCACCCATGGCAACGGCTTCGTCCGGGTTAACGTCTTTACGAGCTTCTTTGCCGAAGAACTCTTTAACTTTTTCCTGAACCAGCGGCATACGGGTCTGACCACCGACCAGGATAACCTCGTCGATTTCACCAGCCTTCATGCCCGCATCCTGCAGAGCAACTTTACACGGCTCCAGGCTGCGCTGAACCAGGTCTTCTACCAGCGACTCAAGCTTGGCGCGAGTCAGTTTGACGTTCATGTGCTTCGGACCGCTGGCATCAGCAGTCACGTACGGCAGATTCACGTCGGTCTGCTGGCTGCTGGACAGCTCGATCTTGGCCTTCTCACCAGCTTCCTTCAGACGCTGCATGGCCAGGGAGTCGCCACGCAGGTCGATGCCGCTGTCTTTCTTGAACTGGTCGGCGAGGTATTCGATGATTTTCATATCGAAGTCTTCACCACCCAGGAAGGTGTCACCGTTGGTGGCCAGTACTTCGAACTGGTGCTCGCCATCAACGTCAGCGATTTCAATGATGGACAGGTCGAAGGTACCGCCGCCCAGGTCATAAACCGCTACAGTGCGATCGCCGCTCTTCTTGTCCAGGCCATAGGCCAGGGCTGCTGCAGTCGGCTCGTTGATGATCCGCTTCACTTCCAGACCAGCAATCTTACCGGCATCTTTGGTGGCCTGACGCTGGCTGTCGTTGAAGTAAGCCGGCACGGTGATAACCGCCTCGGTTACTTTCTCGCCCAGGTAATCTTCTGCAGTCTTCTTCATCTTCTTCAGAACTTCTGCAGAAACCTGCGGCGGGGCCATCTTCTCGCCCTTCACCTCAACCCAGGCGTCGCCGTTGTCGGCCTTGGCAATCTTGTACGGCACCATCTTGATGTCTTTCTGAACCACGTCGTCTTCAAAACGACGACCGATCAGACGCTTGATGGCGTACAGGGTGTTGTGCGGGTTGGTCACTGCCTGACGCTTGGCAGACTGACCTACCAGGGTTTCGCCATCGTCGGTGTAAGCGATGATCGAAGGTGTAGTGCGATCACCCTCGGCATTTTCAATGACCTTTACCTTGTCACCATCCATGATGGCCACGCAGGAGTTTGTGGTTCCCAGATCGATACCAATAATCTTGCTCATTGAATCACTCCAATTCTTCTGAATGCTTTCCCGGGGAAATCACCCCGGCTTTGACCATTTACTGGCTATATTGGCGCTTTAATCAGCTTTTCAAGCCTGCTCATCAATTTTTGGTGCGTCTTCTGCCTTAGCAACGACCACCATGGCCGGACGGACAACGCGGCCATTCAACAGGTAGCCCTTCTGCACCACGGCTACGATACTGTTCGGCTCTGCGTCCGGTGACGGCACCATGGACATGGCCTCGTGCTGCTGTGGATCGAACGGCTCACCTACCGGGTTAAGCTGCTCGACGTTGAACTTGCCAAGGCTGTTCATGAACAGGTTAAGGGTCATCTCAACGCCCTCGCGAATGGACGCCACCAGCTCACCGGCATCCTCACTACCTTCGGTACTCTCAACGGCCTTCTCAAGGCTATCAGCAACAGGCAGCAGCTCTTTCACGAACTTCTCAAGGGCGAACTTGTGAGCCTTTTCAACGTCGATTTCGGCACGACGGCGCACGTTCTGCATCTCGGCCTGGGAGCGCAACACCTGCTCTTGCGCTTCCTTAACCTGGGCTCTCAATGCGTCCACTTCAGACTCTTCACCTTCCACAACCTCGCTTTCGGCCTGTGCTTCCTCGGCCGCAGCTTCAGTTGCTTCCTTCAGCTCGTCTTCAACCTGTTCGTTGCGGTTCTCGTCGTTGCTCATGAGCTCTCCTGCTAGCTATCCGGTGGCCGATCACGGGACGGCCAATTGAACATGGCTTCCGACCGCAGCGAGCCGGAAAAATATAGATGCGATCCGATATGGGGCCCCGCTCGCAGGTTTCAACCACCCCACCCTTCAATCCGGAAGATTTTCAGGGCTACACAGTTTGCAAACAGCAAAAACCCTGTATATATTTACAGTCACTGTATATACCAACAGTAGTCGGCAGGCACCCAACATCGGGCAGGGCCATGCCAGCATTTCGAAGGACGCGGAGGTTACCTGCATGCTCACACAGCTGACAGTTTCCAATTACGCCATTGCCGAACGGGTCGAGCTCCAGTTCAGCAAAGGCATGACAGCACTGACCGGTGAAACCGGCGCCGGCAAATCCATCGTCCTGGATGCCCTGGGGCTGGCAATGGGCGGCCGGGCAGACGCCGGCGCCGTACGCCATGGCGCCAAGCGTGCAGACATCACCGCCACCTTTGACGTAGCCAACATCCCGGAAGCCGCCGACTGGCTGACCTCCCACGAGCTCGATGACGACAACGACTGCATCCTGCGCCGCGTGATCAGCAAAGACGGTCGCTCGCGGGCCTACATCAATGGCCAGCCCTGCCCGCTTGCACACCTGAAAGACCTGGGCGGCGTGTTGATGGATATCCACAGTCAGCATCAGCACCAGTCACTGCTGCGCAAAGAAACCCACCGCAAACTGCTGGACGAATTTGCCGGCGTGGAGCCGCTGGCCGCCGACACCCACGCCGCCTTCAAGGCCTGGAACCAGACCCGCCAGCGCCTGACCGAGCGTCAGCAAAACGCGGACGAAACCGAAGCCAAGCTGCAGCTGTTGCGTTATCAGGTTGAAGAATTAGACCGACTGGCGCTGGAAGATGGCGAGCAGGAGAAACTTGAAGAAGAGCAAGCGCAGCTGAGTCAGGCCGACGCCGTGCTGCACAGCAGCCATCAGGCGGCACTACTGTGCACCGAAGAGGAAACCAGCGCAGCCGGACTGGTACGCCAGGCCCTGCAGCAGCTAGAGCAACTACCGGTGGAAGTGCCTGCACTGGCCGACACCCTGCAAATGCTTAGCGAGGCCCAGATTCAGATCAGCGAAGCCGGCGACAACCTGCGCCGCTTCGTTGACGATTACGAGGCCGACCCGGCCCGACTTGCGGAAGTTGAAGAACGCCTCAGTGCCATTTACCAGATGGCCCGCAAGCACCGGATCGGCCCGGACGAACTGCCTGAACTACACCAGCGACTGAGTGCGGAACTGGCCGAACTGGACGGCGGCGCAGGCAGCCTTGAGCAACTGGAAGCGGAACTGGACAGCCAGCGCGCCACCTTTGATGAACTGGCCACCAAACTGACCGACGCTCGCGAACGCGCCGCCGTGGAACTGGACCAGAGCATTGCCGGAGAACTGGCTCAACTGAGCATGCCCAACATGCAGTTCGTCACTCACCTGAGTCGCAATAAAGGTGATGAACCCGCGCCTCACGGTCAGCAGGATATTGAGTTCCTGGTCAGCGCCAACCCCGGCCAACCAGCACGCTCGCTGGCCAAGGTGGCATCCGGTGGCGAACTGTCACGCATCAGCCTGGCCATTCAGGTGGTGGTCGCGCAGACCTCCACCACACCAACTCTGGTGTTTGACGAAGTGGACGTGGGCATTGGCGGCGGCACCGCCGAAGTGGTTGGCCGACTACTGCGCGCACTGGGCGACAATGGCCAGGTCCTGTGCGTGACTCACTTGCCGCAAGTGGCGGCGCAATGTCACCAGCACCTGTTTGTCAGCAAGTTCACTGAACGGGACGCAACCTTCTCGAAAATCGAGACGCTGGATGATCAAGGCAGAATTGATGAAGTGGCGAGAATGCTGGGCGGGGTTGATATGACCGAGCACACCATTGCGCATGCCCGGGAGATGTTTTCCAAGGGACAGGCAACCCACCACTAGGCCACCAGACACACTATCCCCCTCTCGATCCTGAGAGCTGTTTGGGGCGGGCTAAAACCCGCCCCCTTTTTTTGCATATGAGGTTTTGCTTACGACTTAATCGGCTTTACGTACAGGATCAGGCTGTGATCGACGATCTCGAAGCCATGCTCCTTCGCAATTTTCTGCTGACGCTCTTCGATAATCTCGTCAACAAACTCGATGACTTCACCGGTTTGGGTGCAGACCATGTGATCGTGATGGTCGTCGCCGGCCATCTCGAACACCGCATGACCACCTTCGAAGTTGTGGCGCAAAACCAGGCCCGCCGCTTCGAACTGGGTCAGTACCCGGTAGACTGTCGCCAGGCCCACATCATCGCCCTGCTCAAGCAGTTTCTTGTAAACGTCCTCGGCACTAAGGTGATGCTCTTCAGAAGTTTCCAGAATATTGAAGATTTTCACTCTCGGCAGAGTAACTTTCAGACCGACTTTGCGTAATTCGGTGTTTTCAGATGACATGTTACGATTCACTCTTTGGTGTGTCTCTCGGCTTCCGGTATGATGAAGCCGCCTTGAAACGGTTACCCCGTGCCACACCCGCCTCAGGCGGGCGATTTTAAGATAGAGGATTTCCCCCCGCGATGCAAAAGCTCACAGCTCTGATTCTCACTCTCATTATGGCCGGTTGTGCCTTTCCTGGCGTGTATAAAATCAACGTCCAGCAAGGCAACATTGTGACCGATGAGGAGCTGACGGCATTGACCGCGGGCATGCCTCGCAGCCAGGTGCATGCCGTGATGGGAACTCCCTTGATGCTGAATCCGATTGATTCATCACGGGAATATTACGTGTATACCTTCCAGCGTCGCGGCGGTGACATTCAGGAACAACGCATCATTGTGTACTACAACGACGACCAGTTTTCCCACTACGAAGCCCAGCTGCTGGAAGAAACACCCGCCTACTGAGCCACAACGCTCAGCCTTTCTTCTTGGCCCGGTTCAGACGCGCCTGCTTCGGGTCAATCTGAAGCGGGCGATAGAGCTCAACCCGATCACCTTCCCGCAATGGATGCGCGGACGGATCCTTGATCACCTTGCCAAAGATGCCCATGTCGGTGCCATCGGGATCGATTTCCGGGAAGATCCCAACAATGCCGGACAGCTTCACCGCCTCAAGTGCAGTCGTGCCCTGCGGCACCGTCACCGGCACGATTTCCTGCCGATCCGGACGAGCATAAGCCACTTCCACATGAGGCATTACGTCGCCCCCTGATACAGCTGGTCGGCCCGTTTGCAGAAGGCATCCACCATGGTCGCGGCGGCCTGATTGAACACCGTGCCAAACGCCATGCGCGACAGCGAACCCGTGAACTCGAATTCCAGCGTCAGGATCACCTTGCAGGCGTCGTCACTCAGCGGTTTGAAATGCCAGCGACCGGCCAGATTCCGGAACGGACCGTCCACCAGGTTCATCTCAATAACTTCAGGTTGCTGCAACTGATTGCGGGTGGTCAGAGTGTGGCGCACACCACCCTTGGCAATCTCCATCGACGCAGTAATTTCTTCGGCGTTCTGTTCATGGATCTCGGTGTTGGCACACCACGGCAGAAACTCCGGGTAACGGGCGACATCGTTTACCAGATGAAACATGCGCTCGGCCGAGTGCATGACAAGGGCTGTTTTATCGATCTGATGGGGCATGGAAACCGACGGTCCTGCTGGCAGACATTCAAAAGGTATACGTATAGCTAAACAGCTACGATTGATCAGACACTATGATAAAGGATCTCGCCGTCTTTGGGGGCATTTTCACCGGGTTCGGCTTCGTCCGCTGGCTCCTCTGCACCTGAGTCACCGGCAGGCAAAGCCTCCTCCGCCTGCTCACCAGCTGCACCAGCTGCACCAGGCTTACGCTCTGCCCCAGGAGCGGGTTCCTCCAGCAAAGATTCTTCACCGGGCTCAAGCAGCACGGTGGCAGGCTGACTACACCAGATGCCGTCGCTGCCGGATTCACACAGATTGGTCAGTGAAAAAGCGGTGTACTGAATGCCGATGTAGGCCACCACCACCGGCAGCACCAGGCGCATCACCCAGAACCAGATCCCGGCAAACAGCTTGGGCGCCTGACCCAGAATCTGGCTCGACAGACCGCGGGTAATGCGCCACCCGGTAAACACCGACACCAGGATGGCGACAGCTGGAATCAGGAGACCACCGGTAATCAGCTCCAACCAGCGAAACACCGTGGCACCGGCCATCCGGTCACTGGCCCAAACGTTGAATGACAACAACGACGCCAACCCCGCGAACCAGACCGCAAGACCAATAATCAGCGCCGACCAGCCCCGGGGCGCGCCGGTCCATTCACGGAACCAGCCCACCACCGGCTCCATCAGCGCCAGTGAGGTGGTCCAGACAATCATCACCGTGAGCAGAAAAACCACGGCAATCACGAACTGACTGATCGGGAACTCCGCCAGGGTCACCGGAAGCGATACGAACAACAGGCCAAAGCCGCGCTCACCGTCAAAACTGGTGCCACCCGTTGCCACCGAGAAAATCATCAAGCCGGCAACAATGGCCACCAGGGTATCCATGAGCACCACCGCCAGGATCGAACGCTTCAAGCGGGTGCCTGGTGCAGTGTAGGCACCGAAGATCGCCCACACCCCCATACCAAGGCCCAGAGTAAAGAAGGCGTGAAACAGCGCCGCCTTCACACTCGCGAAACTGACATCCTCGGGATGGGTAGCCAGAATGTGCTCAATGGCGCCATCGATCCGACCGTGCCAGACCGCCAGCGCAAACAACGCCACCATCAACAACAGGGCGCCAGGCACTACAACCCGCAGTGCGCGCTCAAGCCCGCTCGCCACCCCCTGGATCGAAACCCAGATCACCAACACCAGAAACAGCGCGTGCCAGCTCATGAACACCCGGTATTCCCGGGGATCGGACACCAGGCC
Source organism: Marinobacter sp. LA51 (assembly GCF_030297175.1). Lineage (NCBI taxonomy): Bacteria > Pseudomonadati > Pseudomonadota > Gammaproteobacteria > Pseudomonadales > Marinobacteraceae > Marinobacter > Marinobacter apostichopi. Next base: position 3,196,500 of record NZ_AP028070.1, read on the forward strand.
GGCGAGAATCTGGGTGGCCCCTGCCTGGTCAATACCGGAGAACTTCCCCACAGCGCCATAGAACACGTAGGCCAGCGCAATGGAGCCAAATACCGCAGTGAACGACAACACCAGAAACGCCGCCAAGATGCCCAACCGGCCCACAATGAGCCAGGCATTGGACGCTTTGGCACTGCGGACAAAACCGTCCAGCGCCAGCACCAGACCATGACGGGAGTGCCGGCCCAAAGCTGCCTCCGTGACCATCAATGGCAAGGTCACCAGCAGCAGGCAAGCCAGGTAGATGAGGATAAAGAGCCCGCCACCGTGCAGGCTGGCAAGATAGGGAAACTGCCACAGGTTGGCGAGCCCGACAGTGGCACCCAACGCGGCCCAGAAAAACGTCGATTTGCGGGTAAAGGACCCGATGTGTGTCTGATACGGCGTAGGCATTCGCGCCCCTGTTAGATTCTGGCCTGACATTGTAGCTGATCGGCTCGCGCACGCACGACCAGACAAAGCCGATCGCGGCGATTTCGTGACCGGTCTGGCAGTCCTGAGCTACAATGGCCGTTTTGCCGGCGACCATACCGGCCAATTCGTTCATTCGTCCGACCCCGGATTAACTGATTCATGAGCAAGAAAAAGCCCGGAACGCCGAGCAGTACCATCGCCCTGAACAAAAAGGCGAAACACGAGTACCACATTGAGGAACGCTTCGAAGCCGGCCTGTCCCTGCTGGGTTGGGAGGTAAAATCCCTGCGTGCTGGCAAGGCACAGCTGGTGGACGCCTATGTGTTGCTGAAAAATGGCGAGGCCTGGCTGCTTGGGTCTCACATCATGCCGTTGAACACAGCCTCCACGCACGTGGTGGCCGACCCGACCCGCACCCGAAAGCTGCTGCTGCACGCCAAGGAAATTGCCAAGATCATTGGCAAGGTGAACCAGACCGGCCGCACCTGCATCCCGCTCGCCCTGTACTGGAAGAAGAACAAGGTGAAGTGCGAGATCGCCCTGGTGACCGGCAAGAAACAGTTCGACAAGCGGGCGACCGAGAAAGAACGCGACTGGAACCGCCAGAAGCAACGCATTCTGCGCGACGCCAACGCCTGAAGCCCCAGCCAGACTAGCCCTCTCCATACCTGTTGTCGGCCTCAAATGGCACATCAGGTATGTCGCGTCCGCACTCTCTTTGCACAGTTTTTAATCAGGCCTATACTCGGGGGTTCCCGAGGCCTTGCAAAGGGAGTGCAAATGTCTCTCACCCCCTCGAATACCCGAACACCCATGGCGGCCGTCGATCGCGCATGGCTGCGCATGGACAGCCCGGAAAATCCAATGATGGTCTGCAGCTTGTTGGTGCTGGACCGCCCGATTTCCGTGAATCATCTCAGACGCACGCTGGAAGAGCGGCTTCTGCGTTTCCGTCAGTTTCGCCAGAGGATAGTCGACACCGGCGACCGCGCGTACTGGCAGGATGACCCGTCCTTTGACCTGGACAACCACCTGCACACCGTTGCCCTGCCCGGCAAGGCAGACCAGGCCCAGCTGCAGAAACTGGTGGGCGACCTGAACAGCACCGCACTGGATTTCCGGCGGCCACTCTGGCAACTGCACTACATCGACAATTACCAGGGCGGCAGCGCACTGCTGATCCGTATCCATCACTGCATTGCCGATGGCATTTCGCTGGTGCGGGTGATGCTATCCCTGACCGACAAAACCCCGGAGCCGATGCTTCCGAAAGTTGCGGTGCGTTCGGCCGCGCCTGCGCCGAAACGATCATGGCTGCAATCGACGCTTCACCGGGCGGTGGACAACATTCAGGCCGCCACCTACCAGACCCAGCTGTTTATCCAGTCGGTTCGTGAAGATCCGAAATACCCGGCCAAACTGGCGTCCACCGCCGGCAGTGTCGCGCTCGATTTGCTCAAGCTCGGGCTCGCGCCGTTCGAGCCGGAGACCGGATTGCGACGCCCCCTGTGCGGGCGCAAACACGTCGCCTGGGCCAAACCGCTGGATCTGGACGAAGTTAAAGCCTGCGCCAAGGCCCTCGGCGGCACCGTGAACGATACTCTGATGTGTACCGCCACCGGGGCCCTGCAGCGCCACTTCGCCGCCCGTCGCGAAGATGTGCCCGAGTGCGGCCTGCGGGTTGCTGTGCCATTCAACCTGCGACCACTGAACCAGCCGATTGAAATCCTCGGCAACAAGTTCGGCCTGGTGCTGGTGAACCTGCCGGTGGAGGTTCAGGATCCGTTCATGTGTTTCCGGCAGGTGCAGGAAAACATGAACCGCCTGAAGCGCTCTTACCAGGCGCAGGTGACCTACAGCCTCCTTGATCTGTTTGGCCGTGGCCCCGACGCCCTGGAGCGCAGGGCCCTGGGTTTGCTGAGCAACAAGGCCTCCGCCGTGCTGACCAACGTGCCGGGCCCCAAGGAGCCGCTGTACATGGCCGGCGCCAAGGTCACCCAGCCGATGTTCTGGGTGCCCCAGAGCGGCTCAATCGGCATAGGCATGAGCATCTTCAGTTATGCCGGCACCGTGCAGTTCGGTATCACCGTGGACAAGAACATTCACGCCGATCCGGACGAGATCATGGCGTACTTCCAGGAAAGCTTTGAAGCCCTCAGCCACGTCGCCCTGGCTGGCCGGCGAGGCGCCATTGAACGCAAAGCGGGCTGAACGGATAGGCATAAGCACTTACCTCAAAACAGCGATGGCACGAAACAAACCTTGAAGTACGGCAAACCGGACACATATACTGTCGGTAAGGGGACGACATGGCTTCGACGCTGGTGGCGAACCCTTGAGTGCATGTCGAGATGGCAGCCAATCTCGTTAATCCAAAGCTGCAACGCAATAGTCGCAAACGACGAAAACTACGCACTAGCAGCGTAAGCTGCTAGTCGTCCTGACTGGGTCGCCCGTAGCCCAGAGCTACATCTCAGGACGTCATCGCTTACGGGATGCTCCGTTATCCAGAGCTCACTGGTTAACGGCTAAGATATAAAGAGATCGCTTCTTGCACCCTGACCTTCGGGTCGCTTGAAGTTAAATTAATAGAGGGACGCTATGCATGTAGACTCTCAAGGTTGAGTACTGGCGGACGCGGGTTCAATTCCCGCCGTCTCCACCAACTACCCAGAGAAAAGCCCCGTTTTCCGGGGCTTTTCTCGTTTCAGGGCATACCTTTCCGTTCGCCGAAGTTGGCGTCATACCGATTAAATAAATCCCAGTCATTGTATAGTTAAGGCTCCTGACCCACTCACCGCACCGGACCTTCTGCGATGGACCAGACCCAGCAACCCGCCAATCTGACCGACGTACTCCAGCGCCTGCGTGAGCACACCGAGGGCCAACAGCACATCTCCATTGGCGATCTACTGGCGGCGGTTGGCCAGCGCTCGTTCGGGCCGGTGGTGCTGATCGCAGGCCTGATCACCATCGCCCCGCTGATTGGTGATATTCCCGGCGTACCGACTTTGCTGGGCCTGGTGGTGCTGCTGACGCTGGGGCAACTGCTGTTCCAGCGCCAATCGGTGTGGATTCCGAATAAACTGTCTAACCGCCGCGTGGCCCGGGAAACTCTGATCAAGGGCCTGGACTGGATGCAGAAGCCGGCCTGCTTTGTGGACCGCTGGACTCGCCCACGGCTGACCTGGCTGGTACGGGGGCCCGGGCAGTACCTGATGGCGTTGATTTGCATGCTGGTGGCCGCGGCCATGCCGGCCATGGAGGTGGTGCCTTTTAGCGCCAACGGTGGTGCGCTGGCGCTGATGGTGTTCGGTATGGCCATGGTGGTGGAGGATGGCGTGCTGGCCTTGCTGGGCATGGCCATCACCGGCGGTACTTTGTGGGCGGTGATAATCGGGCTCATGGGATAGCACAAGCTGCCGATAACCAACTGAACGCTGGTCACCATTTGAAACAAAGCAGTTGAACCGGACACCCGGCCAATGCTGGTATTATTACGACATACCTATGGCTTGCCTACGCTCCGCGCTCAGCGGTACTACCAGCCAATACACCAGAGAACGCCCGTACTTGCGGGCTTTCGTCGCTTCGAGGATTCGGTTGTATGCTCACTAAAACGAAACAGGCCCAGAAATTACTGCTGTTTCGGTTGTCCGGTGACCGGTTATTCGGGATTGGCACCCTGAAGATTCGGGAAATCCTGCCGTTCATGCGTTTGAGCAAGCTGCCTCACAGTCACCACGCCGTTATTGGCACTGCGATGTTTCGTGGTTCTGCGGTGCCAGTCATCGACATGGCCGCTGCTGTGGGGCACCCCCCACTGACTCCGGACGAACAGGCCAAAGCATCCATCATCATTACCGACATCCAGCGCCAGGAAATCGGGTTTCTGGTGCGCGGCGTGAATCAGATCATCGAGGCCGACTGGAAACAGGTAATGCCGCCACCCAAGGCGCTGGGCGAACGAGCCTTCATCACCGGCCTACTGGACCGCGAAGGCGACATCATCCAGTTGCTGGATGTGGAGCTGTTGCTGGCGAAGGTGTATCCGGAATCCCTGCTTACCGAGGATGTGGCGCTCACCGATGTTCAGAGCGAAACCCTGAAGGCGCTGAACATCCTGCTGGTAGACGATTCCCAGGTGGCCCGTAAACAGCTGTCGGATGCCCTGGACAGCAAGGGCATTTCCTACCAGGTGACGTCTAACGGTGATGAAGCCTTACAGATTCTGCTGACCAACGATGAGCTGAACAAACCCATCGATATCCTGGTCAGCGATATCGAAATGCCTGGGCTGGATGGCTACGAACTGACGTTCAATCTCCGCGACAACGCAGCCGTGAAACAGCCCTACGTGATTCTCCACACCTCACTGAACAGTGAGATGAGCCTGAGCTACGCCAACCAGGTGGGCGCCAATGAGGCGCTCACCAAGTTCGATGCCAAAGAGCTGCTGCAGGCCATGTTGCGGGGCGCCGATCAGGCCCGGTAATCAGCCCTCGGCGGTCAGGCTTTCGCGCAGGTCGGCAAAGAACGCGTTGGTTTCAGCGCGAATCTCGTCCAGCTGAGCTTCCCAGTCATCTTTGTACCGATTGTAGGTTTGCGCACTCAGCTGGGTGAACCGCTCGCCAGTCTCGCCCAGGGTGCGGCTGGCCTGCGCTAGGGTCTCCATGGTGGGCTCTTCCAGTGACTTGACCTCTTTACTCAGGCTGCGGGAGGCCTGCTCCAGAATCACTCGGTCTTCAGGCGTTGCCTGCTCACCCTGCTCCAGCGCTTCGTTGATTGACTCCTGCAGTTTCTCGATGGCCTGCTGCATCAGTGCACCAAAGTCCTCAACGGCATCCCGGGTCTTGCGCTCTACTTCCGCCGAGTAAGCCTCAAAGTTGCGGGCAAACTCGTCCATGCTGGCTTCAATGTCGTCCGATGACGAGGAGAAGCTGCTAGAAAGTTTCTCGCCCAGCTTATTCAGTTCGCCCATGAGATTGCCGAACATTGATGGCCGTAGGAGCGCATCCTCAGTGCGGTCATAATCCACCTGCCAGGTCTCGGGCTCTTTGATCAGAAAGGTGATCAGCTCCTGGTGCTCACCTTCCTTACCGTATTCCGGCGGCAGCCGAGTGACTACAGAGGCTTCCTGCTCATCGATCACCACCCGACCGTAAGACGGTTCAATGCCGGTCCAGTCTTTGCGGAAACCATCAAAGTCATCGGGAGAGCTAAGAGTAGAGAATTCGGCGACGGCATCGGCGTTGTTTTCAGCGACGGCCTGCCAGAATGCTTCCGCCACTTGCTGGGGGGTTTCCGGTTTGCTGCAACCGGCCAACACCAACAGGGCTATGGCTGCGAACAGGCATCGGAACAGGGACTGGTTCATTCAGTGGCCTCCTAAATGGCTAAATAGTTGACTAGATAGCTGGCGAAATCAGGAGGCCATCATACAACGGCTACAGCCGGCAGGTCAGGTCGGCAAGTTCCTCATCAAACACCCGCCGGTTCTCGCTATAATCCACCGGCACGTCCACCAGGTGCACACCGCCATTCCCCAGCGCGGATTCCAACACCGGCCGCAAATCCTCGGTGCGGGTTACCCGGTGACCGGTGGCGCCATAGGCATCGGCGTATTTGACGAAATCCGGGTTTTGGTAGTCCAGGCCAAAGTCCTGAAAACCTTCCTGGGCCTGCTTCCACTTGATCATGCCGTAGGCGCTGTCGTTAATGATCAGCACCACCAGGTTGAGGTTCAGGCGAACGGCTGTCTCCACCTCCTGGCTGTTCATCATGAAGCCACCGTCGCCACAAATCGCCATGACCTTCTGATGCGGGTATAGCATGGCCGCCATCATGGCGCTGGGCAGGCCGGCGCCCATGGAGGCCAGGGCGTTGTCGAGCAGCACGGTGTTGTTGTCGTAAGCTGGATAATTGCGCGCAAACCACAGCTTGTACATGCCGTTATCGAGGGCAATGATGCCGTCGTCCGGCATTACCGCACGCACGTCGCTGACGATGCGCTGGGGAATGATCGGGAACCGGGGATCGTCGGCGCGATCCTTTAGATGTTCGTCCACTGCCGCTTTCACTTCCATGAACCAGGTGAAGTCGTGGCTGCCACAGTGGCCGCAGTGCTCGGCCATGTATTCCACGCTGTTGGCTATATCGCCCACCACCTCATGCTGGGGGAAATACACCGGATCTACATCGGCACCGCTGAAGTTCACGTGGATGACCTGCTTGCCGCCGGGTTTCATGAAGAACGGGGGCTTTTCGACCACATCATGGCCCACGTTAATCACCAGGTCGGCATGGTCGATGGCGCAGTGCACAAAATCGCCCGAGGAAAGCGCGGCATTGCCCAGATATCGGGGATGCCGTTCATCCACCACACCTTTGCCCATCTGGGTGGTGAAGAACGGAATGTTAGTCACGTTGACCAGGTGAATCAGCGCCTGCGACACCCGTTTCCGGTTCGCCCCCGCACCGATCATGATCAGCGGGTGCTTGGCCTGGCGCAGCATGTCGCAGGCCATCTCCAGGCTTTTGACACTGGCGGAGGGGCGCCTCGCATCACTGGGCTCAAAGATATGGGTGTCCGAATCCGGTTGCTCGTCGGCGATGTCTTCGGGTAATTCCAGATGCACTGCGCCGGGCCTCTCCTCCAACGCCAGCCGGAAGGCCTCTCGAACTTTCGCAGGAATGGTGTTGGCGTTGCTGATCTGACGGGTGTACTTGGTCAGCGGACGCATCAGATCCACCACATCGAGGATCTGGAACAGGCCCTGCTTTGACGATTTGATCGGCTTCTGGCCTGAGATCATCATCATGGGCATACCACCAAGCTGGGCATAAGCGGCGGCGGTTACCAGATTGGTGGCACCCGGGCCCAGGGTGGAGAGACACACGCCAACCCGACCGGTCAGCCGTCCATAGGTGGCGGCCATGAAGCCGGCGGCCTGTTCGTGGCGGTTCAGTACCAGCTGGATATTGGATTTCCGCAATGCTTCCAACAAAGCAAGGTTCTCTTCCCCCGGCACACCAAAGAGGTACCGCACTCCTTCGTTCTCCAGGGCGCGGATGAACAGCTCAGCCCCGTTGCGCGCCTCCGTGGTTAGCTCCGTTGTCATCGTTGTCCCTTTTGTTTGTCGCCGGTGTCACAGCCTTAATCTATGACGTACGTGGAGAATGCCTGGGAAGTGCACAGGAGGCGCACAAATTACTGAGTCAGCGGCGGCTGCGCCTGCAGAGCATCGGCAGGCAACCGATCTTCGCCCCAGCTGCGGTGAACCCCGGCAACCACCCGCTGCAGTTCGTCGTCGCCGACATCTGCAGGTTCGCCCCGCTCCAGCGGATCGTAATGGAAGATATACAGCCGGGACGTGAACTGCTCAAACGGCAGCGACGACTCGCCAAATCGCTCACCACAACCGGCAGTACTAACACGCACTTCGTCACCCCAGTTCTGACCACTGTCGTTATTGGGGTTAAAGAAATAGACCCGCATCAGGCCTTCCGGGTCCAGTGCCACCCGCAGAATGGTGATGGCGTGCCAGCCGATAAAACGTGCGGCACTGTCGGTCACAGCCACACCGGCGGGCTGGGGGTGAATCAGCGGCTGATTGCCGTTGTAGTAGGGGTGGTAGCTGGCGTAGAAGTGCCGGATGAAGCCCTCGAGGTCATCGAGCTTACCGGTGGCCACGTCCACGTTGATGGCGAAGCCCCGGCCGGCGGACCAGCCATGGAATTCAGGGTTTACCCACCGGTGCGGATCGCCCTCCCGGCCGCCCACCATACGTCCCATTTCAGCGTAGATTCGGTCCAGGTGCGGCACCACCACCAGCGACACCGGATCGAGATCCAGCGTCACCTCAGAGGCAACACCACCACGACTGTGCGCCGAGGACACCGGTTTGCCTTCGAAGTGCATGATGATTTCGTTATCCCGCGCGGCCCAGGCCACCATCTGCAACAGATAGTCCGGATCGTTGTAGGCCCACATGGACAGCGCCCGTGCCGATTGGCAGGTCGGGTTGTTGCCCTGCCCTACACCCAACGGCTGACCGAGCATGTTCAATACGCCCTGCACCAGCCAGGCACCCGGCTGAGGGTGGTAGCCGTACGCCAATTGCAAGCGCTCGCGGGCGTCCGGGCACAGCGACAATCGAGCCTGGCGCCACAGCGCCGGCGCGACCGGAGGCTGGTACAGAATACCCCGCTCCAGCATCAACGCCAGACCGTAAAGGCCCTGGGCGGTTTCCGGATACACGCCCTCGCGAATCAGCGTGCATACCAGCTCCCGATAACACAGCAGGCAATCCCGCCCGGTGCTCGACAAGCCCAGGGCTTCGGTCAGCAGGGCGTCCTGGTCGTCCAGGATGAAGCGAACGAAGCTGGCGTGGTAAGGCGACACCAGACCGGTGTCGTGCATAGCACGAGCAAAGCCCGTGGCCTCATTCTGCAAGGCCTGGGCATCCATGGACTCCAGGCGCTGCTCGTATACGACGGTCCCCGGATCCTCGCTGCAGGCGCGAGTTGGCCCCCAGAGACTGGAAATTAATCGATCGGCACCCCGGCCGGCCCCGCCCAGGTCAGCGTGGGGATCGGCCCGACAGATGGCGATCTGGGTGATCATTTTACGCACGTCGGAAACCTGGATCGGACGCTGTTGAAGAATGCGCCAGATTTCCTCGATCAGACTATCGATCACATGTTCGTAGCCAATGTGGTGGGCAACGTACTGCACCACCGATTGGCTGATCTGCGACAACTTACCCTGCTCTCGCTCCGCTTCGCCGACCATACCAAACAGCAGGCCAAGATTAATGGCCAACACTTGCGTGAGGTAGTGGTGAGCCTGTTCGGCGGAGACCGACGGATGCAGGTAAAAGCCCCTGGCAACCGCCAGCAAACGCAGTTCGCTGAAAGCCTCGATAACCACCGTGTCGGCGTTCTGGCTCTGCAGCGAATGCGTTGTGAGAGTAGGGAGAAGAATGCCGGGTTCGGCCCAGTCAGTGCCCAGGTAAACGCCCGCCAATTCCAGACGCTCCGCGCGCTCTTCGATAACTCGGCAGCCTTCCGGCTGCATCAATACCCGACGGGCAATATCGAACACGCGCGGGAGTTTGCCGGCCTTGGCAAAAGGCCGGCTTTCCTCCAGTACCTGGATTGCGTCATCCAGTTTTTGCACCAGTTTGTCAAAATTGACGACTGGCACTGCGCTGCCCGGTTGGTGATCGTTCAAACGACGTTCCTCAGGGCCTGCACCAAACCCGTTTGTAGTTAATGCTTCTCCGGATTATACATAGAAATCGAGTTCTTCCTGATGTTTCAGCAGATCCCGCATGGTGTAGGGATCGTCACCGAAGAAGTACACCAGACCCCAGTGGGTGCCGAAGGCAGTCCGCTTGGTCACGGTTTCTTCCAGCGGCGGCGTCAGCTCGTGCGACTCGAAATACTCGTGGTTTTCGGTCTCCTCGGGAATCTCCAGCTTGCTGACCACCCGGCGACGCGGGTAAACACCAAAGCAACCTGCATAACCCTTGGCATCGACCACTTCTTTCGGGAAGAACGCTTTGACTTCCTCGGCCGTGGTCTTCGGATCGAAGGTCATGATCAACCCCTGGTAGGCGTTGAAGCCATAGGCGCGCTCAAGCAACTCAAAAACTTTGAACCCCGGTGGACGATAAGCCACCTCGCCAAAGTACATGGTGCTGTCGCTGGTCACGAAATATTCCGGGTGAATGAAGCCAAAATCGATGTCGAAGGTCTTGATCAGCTTCTCGATTTCGCCCCGGATCTGGTCACGGTATTTCTCAAGGTCCGGTGTCGCCGGTACGAACACGGAGTAACCCAGGGTGACGTACTCGGAGATGTTCAGGAACGCGATCTTGCCGTTGTGAATCCAGGCCTCAACCGCAAATTCCCAGCCATCAAGGTGCGATTCCATCAACACCGGAAATTCTTCTTCCGGAATGGTGTCGACTTCATCGGGGGTACGAATAACCCGGTGGCCAAGGCAACCCGCCTTATCGAAGGCTTTGAGGTGAATCGGGTCGTTGGGGTCACCGTCCAGTTTGAGCAGGGTCTGGTTGACCCGCTTCAGGAAACGAATGACGTCGCCCTTGTCGTGCGCCTCTTCGAAGATACCCACTCGGATACCACCAAGTTGGGCGCGGCGCTTCATCAGGGCCTTGTCACGCAGAAGCATGGCCTGACCAAACAACTTGGGCTTGTCCATGAGTACGGAGTTGATCGCACCCGCCCATTCGACGGTTTCCTCAAACAGTGGGATGGACACGTCTACGCCCATCTCTTTCAGAGTCTGGGCAATTTCGACGGAGCGATCGTTCAAGCGTTCGAAATTCCAGGGCACGTAGGGGATATCGTGCTCTTTGCAATAAGCCTCAGCCCAGTCCGGAGCGACAACCACGTAGCGTCGGTCAAACTTGTCCGCGGCCTCAATGGCATTCAAACTCCAACCGAGGAGTGCAATATACCCCTTATCCGGATTGTACTTTTGCTCGCTCATAGGCTCTCTCCTTTGCGTGGGGTGTTCTCTAACACTACGCTTTACTTGGGAAATCGCAAATCAGACCACCGGTGAAGCACACAAAAACAAAGGGGCCGCTGGTTTGTATTCCAGCGGCCCCAGTGTCTGAGCGGTTTTAATACTGTTTGGGTATATCAGCCCAGTTTTAAGGTCGTAAGCGTTCTCTCACGCACTTTGGTCAGTAATTGCTCATCTTCGACCAGCGACTCGCCATAGGATGGAACCAACTGGCGCATCCGCCCTTGCCATTCTTCCGTCTTCAGGCTCTCCGGGAAGCAACGCTCCAGTACCGTCAGCATGGCGTTGGCCGCGGTGGACGCACCCGGTGAGGCGCCCAGCAAAGCCGCCAGTGTGCCGTCTTTCGCCGCCACGATTTCGGTACCAAATTCCAGCTTGCCACCGCCGCCATCAACCTGCTTGATGATCTGCACGCGTTGGCCCGCCATTTTCAGCTCCCAGTCTTCCTCACGGGCCTCCGGGAAGAAATTGCGCAGCGAGGCAACCCGATCGCCGTGGGACTGGAACACTTCGCCAATCAGGTAGCGGGTCAGGTCCATGTTGCTCTTGCTCACCGACAGCATCGGGCGCAGGTTGGTGGGCTTGACCGAGCCGAACAGATCAAACAACGAGCCCTGCTTCAGGAAACGGGTGGTGAAACCGGCAAAGGGCCCGAACAGCAGAGCCGGTTCGCCGTTAATAATTCGGGTATCCAGGTGCGGAACCGACATGGGCGGTGCACCGATCGGCGCCTTGCCGTACACCTTGGAGTGATGTTGCTCAACGATGTCCGGTTTGCGGCACACCAGCCACTGGCCACTGACCGGAAAGCCGCCGTAACCGCGCGCCTCTTCAATACCGGATTTCTGTAGCATCGGCAGTGCACCACCGCCGGCACCCAGGAAGACGAAACCAGCTTCCAGCTTGGTCAGTTCGCCGGTTTTCTGATTCCGTACCCGCACTTTCCAGCGGCCGTTATCACGCTGGTCGATGTAGTGCACCGGACTGCTCAGCATCAGCTCGAAGTTGGGCTGGCTTTGCAGGTATTCCACCATACTCCGGGTCAGAGACCCGAAGTCGACATCGGCACCGTGCTTGATCCGGGTGGCGGCAACCCGCTCCATCGGATCCCGGTGCTTGACCACCAGAGGCATCCACTCTTCCAGATCGTCCGGGGACTCGGTGTACTCCATCTCCCGGAACAGATGATGGGCACTCAAGCGCTCGAACCGGCGCTTCAGGAAGGCCACATCCTTCTCGCCCCAGACAAAGCTCTGGTGCGGGGTGCGATTGATGAAGGTTTGGGGATCGGGCAGCATGCCCTGCTCCACCAGATACGACCAGAACTGCAGCGATACTTCGAACTGGGCGTTGATCTTGAGAGCCCGATCGATGGACACATCGCCGTCGTCGGTTTCCGGGGTGTAGTTCAGCTCGCAGTACCCGGCATGCCCGGTACCTGCGTTGTTCCATCCGTCCGTGCTCTCATGGGCAACGTGATCAAGACGCTCCACCATGACGATGTCCAGGGACGGATCGAGCTGCCTGAGCATCATGCCGAGGGTGGCGCTCATGACGCCACCGCCGACCAGCACTACGTCTGCCTGTCTAACGGCCATTGCTTTATACCCTAACTAGTATTGAGCCTGTGTACTCTCCCACGATCAGCAGGAAAGCCTGTCGAAAGCCGACCGGGCACTTGGTAAAAGGCGCCGCTGTGTGCTTCCGGATATAAACGTGGCGCAATTATCCCGATTTTTTCGGGAAGAATAAATTGCGATTGTCATTCGATGCACTTCGCACAGGCCTTTGGCCTTGCTGACGCCACCGCCATTTACTACCTAAGGGCAGTGGCTCGCTCCCGGCCGAGGGTCTAAACTCCGGCCTCAAACACGACGGTTAAGGCCAACGGCGGCCTGTATACCTCAGTATCGAAACGGGACGTGCCATGCCTGCCCTAGAAGCTGTTCTGATCGGTCTTGCTGTTCTCGCGTTGCTCGGCGTTATTTTCGAAGAAGTTACGCACGTCAACAAAGCCAAGGTGACGCTATTTTTTGGCACCCTGAGCTGGATTCTTCTATTTCTTACGAGCGAAAGCGAGGGTGAGACTTCCGCGATTTCGACCGGTTTAGCCGAGAGTATTGCCGAGATTGCGGGTCTTTGGCTGTTCCTGGTCGCGGCCATGACATTCGTCGCCTACCTGAACAAGAAAGGGATGATCGAAAACCTGATCTATCTGATCATGCCGAAGCAGGTCAGCGAGCGGAAGCTGTTATTTTTGACCGGACTGTTCTGTTTTATCTTCTCCTCTTTGGCAGACAATATCACCGCTACGTTAGTCTCATGCTCACTCATCCTGTCGCTTGACCTGGAGCTGAAAAAACGCCTGCAGTTCGTCACGCTGGTGGTGTTCGCAGTCAACTCCGGCGGCGTCTCCCTGATCACCGGCGACGTTACCACGCTGATGATATTTCTTGCTGACAAGGTGGAAATACTCACCCTGCTGACACTCGCCATCCCGGCCTCCATCACCGTGTTTGTGCTGGCGGTGTTCCTGTCCCGGGGGCTGACCGGAACCGTCACCCTGCGTGCTACCAGGAACGAAATCCGCCCGGTGGACGCGGTAATCAGTGCGCTGTTCCTGTTAACAATCCTGTGCACCATCGCCGGCAATGCCCTGTACGGGGTTCCGCCGGTGCTGACCTTCCTGTTCGGGCTGTCGGTCATGTTTCTGATTTCCCGGTTCATGAGTAACGACTCCGACATGGACCCGATTCTCGAGTACATCCGTATCATCGAGTTTGAAACACTGCTGTTCTTCCTCGGCATTCTGCTTCTGGTGGGCATGCTCAAGGAAATTCACGCGCTCGACTCCCTGGTTGCCATCTACGATGTGCTTCCACCGCTATACGCCAATTACCTGATGGGCATCTTCTCGGCGGTAATCGACAACGTGCCGCTGACGGCCGCGCTCTTGAAGTCGGGTATCGGGATGACGCCGGGCGAGTGGATGGGCCTGACCTACGCCGTGGGCGTGGGCGGTTCGCTGCTGATCATCGGCTCGGCGGCCGGTATTGTCGCCATGACCAAGATTCCGGGGCTGACCTTTGGGGCCTACATGCGGTATCTTGCGCACCTTCTGGCCGCCTACACCCTGGGTTATGCCGGTGTGTTCATGCTCGGACGTTTTATTAACTGAGGTTTTTCTATGCTAATGGCAATGGGCGCAATCGTCGCCGGTTTGATCCTGCTGGTCTGGAGCGCCGACAAGTTTGTCGAAGGCGCCGCGGCGACCGCCAAACATCTGGGCATGCCCACGCTGCTGATCGGGATGGTGATTATCGGCTTTGGCACCTCGGCACCGGAACTGGCCGTGTCGGCGATGGCGGCGGCAGACGGCAACCCGGGGTTGGCCCTGGGTAACGGTTACGGCTCTAACATCACCAACATCGCCCTGATCGTCGGCCTGACCGCCGTCATCGCGCCTATTGCTGTGCATTCCCAGGTCATCCGCAAGGAACTGCCACTGCTGCTGGTACTGACCCTGATTGCCGGTGCACAGTTGATAGACGGCCAGCTGACGCGGCTGGACGGTTGGGTTCTGCTGGCGGTGTTTGCCGGTGTGATGGGCTGGTCCATTTACCAGGGGCTTCAGGGCAAGGAAGATCCACTGGGCGGCGACACCGACGCCGAGATGATTGCCCACCCCATGCCCCTGAAAACCGCCGTGATCTGGGTGGTGGTAGGCCTGATTCTGCTGGTGGTAAGTTCACGGCTGCTGGTCTGGGGTGCAGTCACCATTGCCCAGGCCCTGGGCGTCAGCGATCTGGTGATTGGCCTGACCATTGTGGCCATCGGCACCTCACTACCGGAACTGGCCTCTGCCATGGCCGCGATCAAAAAGAACGAGCACGACCTCATTCTGGGCAACATCCTTGGCTCCGGTATTTTCAATACCCTGGCAGTCGTTGGCCTGGCCGCCGTAATCGAACCCCTGAAAGTCGATCCGGAGGTGCTATACCGGGACTGGACCCTGATGCTGGCATTGACGATGGGGCTGTTGCTGATGGGTTATTACGGCATCACCGGCAAACGCAAGCTCATTACCCGGGGCGAAGGTTCGGTGCTGTTGCTGGTCTACGTTGCTTACACCGGCTATCTGTTCTCGACCGTGGTGGCTGCGTCCGGGGCCTGACCGGTCATCCCTAACCCGAGAACCCAGGCGGGACCGACTCATTCGGCCTCGCCGTCTCCCAGCAGTTCTTCCAGCCTGAGCCGAACCTCGGCCATTACCTCTTCCAGCTCCGCCTTGGTCTTGCCCGCGGTTTCCAGCGGCTGACCCACACGCACGTCCACCGGTTGCCCCAGATTGATCTGCCAACTCCGGGCCGGCAGCACCTGATGGATGCCGCGAATGGCCACCGGCACGATCACCGCTTCGGTATCCAGCGCCAGATGGAAACAGCCTTTCTTGAACGGCAACAGCTTACCATCCGGCGAGCGGGTGCCCTCGGGTGCGGCCCACAACACAATCCCGCTCTCCATCATGGCGCGGGCGTGCTCCAGATCCTTTACCGCCCTCTCGCGATTGGACCGGTCCACTGACGGAAATTCTGCCGCCTGCATGGCCTGGCCCAACAGCGGGATCTTGAACAGTTCTTTTTTAGCGAGCATTCGAATGGAGCCCGGCAGCGAGACAAAGCTGGCGGGAATGTCGTAGTGGCTGGCGTGGGTACACATGATGATGTAGCGCCGGCCGTCACCGAAATCCGGGACGTGACCGCGCACGGTTAAACTGGCACGTACCAGCCTGAGCAGGGCCGCTGACCACTCCCGGCAATACTGATCGACAATCTGACGATGCAAGCGCCCGTACAGGGCGCGCAGCAGAATAAGCAGGGAGTAGAGTGCAGTCAGCCCGACGCTACCGAGAACCACACCGACCCGTCTCAGCAGGGTTGCCGACTCGGTCAGTGGGTTCAGTTTCAATCGAATCATCGATGCTGCGCCGTTACTGGTTTTCCTGGAATACCATGGCAACAGAGTTCAGGCAGTAGCGCTTGCCGGTCGGTGGCGGGCCATCCGGGAATACGTGCCCCAAGTGGCTGTCGCAACGCGGGCAGCGGATTTCAGTACGGGCCATGCCCATGCTGGTGTCTTCCAGATAGCGGATGTGCTCGGGATCGAATGGCTGGAAAAAGCTCGGCCATCCCGTTCCGGAATCGAATTTCGAGTCCGAGCTGAACAGCGGCAGATCACACAGGCGGCAGTAATAAGCGCCCGCTTTTTTATTATCCAGCAGAGTTCCGCAGAACGGATGCTCAGTGCCATGGTCCAGCAGCACCTTGCGCTCTTCAGGTGTCAGATCGGCGGCTTTTTCTTCAACTTCCGCTGGTGTCAGCGGTGTCAGGTCATATCCTGCTGCAGAAACGCCCATGTATGCCTCCTCAGGCCGTGTTGTCGTCAGAAGGGCCGGAGCCGTCGTCGGAATATTCCGGTTTCAGGCGATCGCCGTAGTTGCTCACCAACTTTTCCATCTTCGGTGCGGCTACCGCCATGATGTATGGCTGGTAGGGGTTCCGGGCCGCAAAGTTCTGATGGTAAGCCTCGGCAGGGTAAAACGCCTCAAGCGGCTCCAGTGTCGTTACGATCGGATCGGGGTACACGCCAGCGGCGCCGAGCTGACGAATGTAAGCCTCGGCCACCTGCCTCTGCTCCGGCGTCTCGTAAAAGATGGCGGAACGGTACTGAGTCCCCCGATCGTTGCCCTGGCGGTTAAGCTGGGTCGGATCGTGTGCGACCGAAAAGAATACCTTAAGCAGCTCGCCAAAACTGACTTTTGACGGCGTGTAGTGGATATCCACAACCTCGGCGTGACCGGTGGTACCACTGCAAGTAGCCTCATAAGTGGCGGTTTCGGCGCTGCCGCCGGAATACCCGGATTTCACTTCGGTGACACCGTCCATGGCCTTAAACACCGCCTCGACGCACCAGAAGCAACCGCCGGCCAGGACCAGCCGCGCTTCGTCGGCAGTTTGGGGGAGATCCTGCTCGGGATCAGGAAAACGGCTTCGGGGCACATTCAGCCCGGGGATATCACAGGAATTGACCATGGCGTCCTCAACTCTCAAATTTGGGTGTGGGTAAGGCACATGTAATGCCCTGAATTGTGGCTGTTACGCTGGCGATTTGCCAACGGCCCAGTGCTTTTTTACAAACATGAACATTGCCGGGTTTTGGTTGCATCCGTGCCGCAGGCAACCATACTGACAAGCAGGGTTTGCCACATCGCGATCTGACAATCGCCCGTTCGGCATATCAAGGACAGAGACATGACGGCAAGGGCTCGGACACCGAAAAACCAGGACGAACTTCTGGAGTACCGACTGAGTCTCCGGCTCGGCCCTGTGCATGCGCGCCAGCGGTTGGGAATCGAGCGGGAATACGAGGCCCAGGTGTTCGGCCAGGGTTCCAGCTTTCATCTGGAAAATGTTACCGCAGCGCCCGGCCTGATCAGTTTCTGCCTGAAACTGGCTTTCCTGTTCCGGCGCGGACAAGCCAACAGCCGCCGACTGGACACCGCGCACAATCGTTTCATCCTGCCCACCTTGCCAGCCGCCTTCGAAGGCTTTCGCATCCTGCACCTGACCGATCTTCACGTCGATATGGACGAGGCCAACCTGCAGGCTGTGCTCAAGAAGATTGAGCCCCTGGAATACGATCTATGCGTGCTTACCGGTGATTATCGCAAGCTTACCTGGGGCCCGGTGGACGGGGCCCTGGACGGCATGTCCCGATTACGGGATGCCATTCGCGGCGAAGCCTACGCGGTTCTGGGCAATCACGACAGCATCCGCATGGTGCCAGGCCTGGAGGACATGGGCTACGTGCTGCTGATGAATGAGATGCTGCCGGTGGAGCACAAGGGCGAAAAAATCTATCTGGCCGGTGTTGATGACGCGCACTACTACAAAGTGCACAACCTACACCGGGCCGGCGATGATATCCCCATCGACGGGGTCAGCGTTCTGCTCAGCCACACCCCGGAAATTTGGCGTGAGGCTGCGCACGCCGGCTACGATGTGTTTTTGTGCGGCCACACCCACGGTGGACAGATCTGCCTGCCCGGCGGCATTCCGGTCACCCTGGATTCCGACTGCCCGCGCCACCTCGGACGGGGCTTCTGGCAGGCCAACGGCATGCAGGGCTATACCTCGCCGGGATCGGGAACCTCGGTGGTCAATGTCAGACTGAACTGCCCGCCGGAGGTGACCATCCACACCCTCACCCGTGGTCCTCAGTAGGCGAAGCGTGGTCCTCCGTAGGCTAAGAAGGGGACACCAATCAGTGGGGATGGCGCCGGATACCCAGGCGGTACAACAGCGGCGACAACAGGATGTTGGACAGCGTGAACAGCACGACGATTAAAGCCGCGCTCCACCAGCCGATTGGCAGCCAGAACACCGCCAGCACCATCGGCAACGCCGACTCCGGCACCTGGTCCAGGCCAAGAGCCCGGGCACTTGATGCCATACCCATGCGGCGTTTATAAAAGCTACTGAGCAAATCGCCCCACAATGCCAGTATCCCGAACAATAGCCCGAACATCAGGCCAAGCCCGATCACTGACGAAAACAGGGCGCAGCACGCCACTCCTGAGATCAATCCCCGCCAGGTTTTGCTCGGGCCAAGGATAGGGCGCCCGTCCGACCACAGCCTCCCGCCATCCACCGGCGCGGCCCACCGCCGTTTCAGAATACGCGCAACCACCACCGGCATACCGTTGGCCAGCACCAGCATCACGAACAGCACCAGTGATAGCAGCAAGTACTTCTACTCCTTTGTCTGCCAGGCTCCACGGACTAGCCCGTGGAGCATTTCTCCCTCAGGCCAGGCCGCCGCGGGTCAGTTTCAGCGGATCCAGCAATTGCTCCAGTCGTTGGCGACTCAAACCGCTGCGCTCCTCCGCCACGTCAATCACCGGACGCCCATCGCGATAGGCTTCCTTGGCGATGTCGGCAGCCAGGCTGTAGCCGATCTCCGGATTCAGCGCAGTGACCAGTACTGGATTGCGACCAACCCCCTCATTCAGGGTCTCGGTGTTCACTGTGAAATCTTTGATCGCCTTATCCGCCAGCAGCTTCGCGGCATTGCTCAACAGTTCCACCATGTCGAGGAGGTTACCTGCCACCAGCGGCAACATCACATTGAGCTGAAAATTTCCCGACTGCCCGGCCATCGCCACGGCGCTGTCGAGCCCCATCACCTGGGTACCTACCATGGCAACGGACTCGGGAATCACCGGATTGACCTTACCAGGCATAATGCTGCTGCCCGGTTGCAGCGCCGGCAGGCTGATTTCGGCCAAGCCATGAATCGGACCGCTGTTCATCCAGCGCAGATCGTTGGCGATCTTAATCAGTACAATGGCGGCGCCTCGCAACTGGGACGACAACGCCACCGGGCCGTCGATCGCGCTCTGACCAACAAACTTATGCTCCATGGCACTGAAGCCATAACCGGTGTTGTGCTGCAGGAACTTGACGAACTGCTCGGCAAACTCCGGTGCCGCATTAACACCGGTACCCACGGCAGTGCCGCCCTGGGGCACTGACAGTAATTCATTGGCTGCCTGCTCCACCCGAGTCTGGGATGCCACCAACTGCTCCCGCCAGGTGCGCAGCTCCTGGCCCAGAGTAACCGGCATGGCATCCATCAGGTGGGTACGGCCAGTCTTTACCTGGTTTGAGAACAGCGACTCGCGCTCATAGATGACACCTTCGAGGTGGCTCAGAGCCGGGATCAGTCGCTCCTTCACTGCCACCACCGCACTGACATGAATGGCCGTAGGTATCACGTCGTTGGAACTCTGGCTCATATTGACGTGATCGTTGGGGTGCACATCCACCACACCTTTTTTGCAAAGGGCAGCAATTACCTCGTTGACGTTCATGTTAGTGCTGGTGCCGGAACCGGTCTGATAACGGTCGATCGGGAACTGATCGTCAACCTCACCGTCCAGTATCCGTTCACAGGCCTCAGCAATGGCGTCGCGGCGGGTGGCATCCAGCAAGCCCAGGCTGGTGTTGGCCTCGGCGGCCGCCCGCTTGATCTGGGCCACCGCGGCGATGAACGTGTGCGGCAGTGGCTGGCCACTGACCGGGAAATTCTCGATTGCGCGCTGGGTCTGGGCGCCCCAAAGCGCCTGTGCCGGTACCTTGATATCACCCAGGCTGTCTGTTTCCGTTCGATGTTCGCTCATTTTGCCTCCCGTTCGTCCATTTCCACGTGCAATCACAAGCGTTTACGGTCGCCGGCTTACTCCGTATCAGTGGGCATTCGATCGCAGCCGCACGTGATCACAGATGCCAGTGACCTGTTCAAAATTCAAGATCAGGGTGTGTACGGTATTGGTGTAGGTGTCGTGCAGATGGAACTTGAACCGCTGCTGTTGCTCGCCCTGCAGGAAAGCATCGTACTCGCGCACCAGCTCCCGCACGTCGCCGCCTTCGTTCTTGCTCCAGGTTGCATTAAACGGCCCCAGAACGGCGCCACCCGCCAGGCAGATGGTGACTTCGTGGTTGTTCAATCCGGATTCAGCATTGCTCATTAGGCGGATCCTCCTCTCCTCAGCACTGATGAGGTAAGTGTAGACCCTGCTGCAAAGCCTGAAGGCTCAGACCGGTGGAAATAACAGACTGGTGAGCAGCGCTCTGAGGCGATTCGGTTTAACCGGTTTATTGAGCATTGGTAGCTGCTGTTCGCGCAACATGCGTCGGGTTTCATCACTCTGGTCAGCGGTGATCACCGCGGCAGGCACCGTGTGCCCAAGTGCTTGACGCACCAGGGCAGCAGCCTCGCAACCGGTACGATCGTCATCAAGATGAAAGTCCGCCAGAACAACGTGCGGCACGATTTCTTCCGCCAGTATCTCAATCGCCTCTTCCGCGCTGGCGACAGCTACCACCTGACAACCCCAGCCGCGCAACAGCAAGGCCATACTCTCCAGAACCGCGGAATCGTTATCGATAACCAGGATACAAGCGTCTGCGAGACTGTCAAATGCGGTCGTAAAAGCGCTCCACGTAGTTTCATGGGCGCTTTGAACCTCGGACTCCGAAGGCAAGGTCACAACGAAGCGCGATCCTCTTCCAGGGCGAGACGACACGCTGATCTGATAGCCGAGAATTCGAACCATCCGATCAACAATTGCCAACCCCAGACCAACGCCCTGGCGTCCGCCCGCACCTTTCGGCAGTAGCTGGTGAAACTCGGTGAAAATCTCCTCAAGTTTACCTTCCTCAATGCCCACTCCGGTATCGCAGATCTGGATCTGGACACTGCCCTGGTGCCGTCGCACAGCGAGCACTACGCCGCCTGCCCGGGTGTACCGGAAAGCATTGCTCAGCAGGTTGCGGACTATTCGAGTCAGCATTCTTGCGTCAGTGCTTACCGTCAGGGGAATCAGGCGGGACCGAAACGCCAGCCCGGCATTGGCAGCGACAGCTTCAAACTCCTCGCCCAATCCCTTCAACAGGGTCTGCAAATCGGTGGGCACCAAGTCCGGCAACATTGCCTGCTGATCCAGCTTGGAGATGTCCAGCAGATCCGAAAGCAGTTCTTCAGCCCCTTCCAGAGCCCGGTGAATCTGATGCACTGTGCGGCTCTGGCCAGCAGGTAACGGCTGATCCTGCAGAGCAGAAATCATCAGCCGAGCAGCGTTAAGTGGTTGCATCAAATCATGGCTGGCAGCGGCCAGATATTTGTCTTTGCTCCGGTTCGCCTCTTTCGCCGCATCAACGGCCACCATCAGCTCTTCCTCCACCCGCTCCCGCTCTTCAATCTGATGATGCAGGCCGACGTTAGCACTCTGCAGTGCCTGGGTGCGCTCTTGAACCCTGCGTTCCAGGTTCTGGTTCAACTGCTCCAGTTTCTGTCGGGCCTGAAACCGCTCGGTGATATCCGCCACAAAAGCCTCCACCACTTCCGGACCCAGGTCCGGACGGCGCAACAGGGTTATGGCCACAGGAACGGGCGTATGATCGGCCCGCTGTAGCATGGTTTCGCGGGCACTCAGACTGCCCTGGTCCAGCAATTCCTGGCGGATATGATCGAACTCGGCGGCCTTGCAGAACAATTGTTCCCGCAACCGGATAACCTTCTGACTAAGCTGCTCTGGGCTGTCGTACCCACAGATGCGGGCCATGGCCGGATTACAGGCGAGAAAACCTCCCCGTAGATTGGCCTGGAAGATGCCATGAAGGGCATTCTCGAACAGCCATTTGTACCGGTTTCGTTCTTGCTCGAGTTCTTCGATGCGATCCTGCAGCGCAGGGTAATAGTTCTTGCGGACAGACTGACTGCCCAGCCCCAGTAGATCGCCGATTCCATAGCCGCTGTCCGGTTGATCAGAGGGCTTCTTCATAGACGACCTGAACGTCCCGCAACGAGGATTTTCGCGGATTGGTGAGAATGCAGGGGTCCTGCAGAGCGTATCCCGAAAGGTAGGGAATATCAGAAGTGCTAACACCCAGTTGGGCCAGCCGGGCTTCCAGCCCAACCTGTTTTTTCAGCTCAATAATCCGCGCCATGAGACGTTTCTTGATGTCTCGATGACTCATGCCCCGGGTATCAATATTCATCGCCTCCGCCACTAACCGGAAACGGTCCTCGGCCGAGCGATAGTTATACGCCACCACATGTTCCAGCAGCAGGGCATTGCACAGGCCGTGGGGCAAATCCAAATAACCGCCCAGGCTGTGCGACATGGCGTGCACCGCACCCAGGATGGCGTTGGAGAATGCCAACCCGGCCTGCATTGAGGCCAGCATGATCTGCTCACGCAGGTAGGCATCGGCGGTGTTACTCACCAGGGGTTCAAGGTTACGGTTGATCAGCCGGATTGCTTCCAGCGCGTGGGTGTCAGTCAATGGCCCGCTACCGGTGGAAACAAATGCCTCGATCGCATGCACCAGCGCATCAACACCGGTGCAAGCGGTCAGATAGGCATCCATGGTCTCGGTCACTTCGGGATCAATCAGGGATACGTCCGGCACCACGGCCTTGCTGATGATGGAAAATTTGAAGCGGCGATTGGGGTCGGAAATAATGGCAAATTGGGAGACGTCTGCGGAGGTTCCGGCGGTCGTGGGAATAAGGATCAGCGGCGGCGATGGGTTGCTGATGGTGTCCACCCCCTCGAACTCAAGGATGTGGCGACCGTGAGTCGCTACGATGCCAATCCCCTTGGCGCAATCCATTGGACTGCCGCCGCCAATCGCCACGATAACGTCACAGTCGCTGGACTTGTATAGCTCAGCTCCCGCCATCACTTCATCGACTTTCGGATTGGGTGACACGCCGGTGAAGAGGGTTGATCGAATACCGGCCTCCGTCAGCAGGGTCACGATCTGCCCAACCCAGCCCGCTGCGGCAACACCCGGATCTGACACCAGCAAAACATGGCGGGCGCCAAAATTACTAGCAAAGTTGGCGACCGAACGTCGTGACCCGGCACCGAAAACAATTTCCGGTGACACAAATTTCCGCAAGGCCGAAATGTCGTGACTCATGAAGGCTACGCTCTATCGGTTGTTGTTATAGGAGTAACCGACAGTCTAACTCAAGTTTCAAACCCAATCATTGGGCTTTCCGCTAGGGCGCCGGTAAAAGCTGTGCAGCCATTCCAGCATATTGGCCTGATTGCAGCGCTGGCGAAAGCCATGACCTTCATCCTCAAACCAGTGCAACTCCGGAGGATTGCCAGCGGCTGTCATGGAGTCCACCATCGCCCGAGTCTGGGCAGGGACGACGACCGGGTCCAAACCACCCTGAAACAGGATGACAGGCATTCGGATCCTACTTGCATGGTGCAAAGGTGTACGAGCTTGCCAGCGTTCGGGATATTCGTCCGGATGTCCCAACAACCAATCCAGATACCCGGACTCAAAGCGGTGGGTCATATGCCTCAGCCGCAGTGGATCGGTCACACCGAATAGACTGGCACCTCTTTTAAAACAGTTGTCGTCCAGCAACGCCATCAGCGCGGTGTAACCGCCTGAACTTCGGCCCTGAATATACAACCGCCCCCCATCGGCATAGCCTTGGGCGACCAGGTATGCGGCCGCACGCCGCATGTCCTGCACATCAATTTCTCCCCAGCGACCGGCGAGAGCCTGCCGGAATTCTCGCCCAAAGCCGCTGCTACCCCGGTAGTTCACCTCAGCTACCGCAAAGCCCCGTTGGCACCAGTACTGAATCTGGGCGTTGTAGACCGGATATACCGCGGAGGTCGGCCCGCCATGGGCCATCAGGATCAAAGGCGGCGCGTCGGAAGCCGGACCGACCGGTAAGTACACAAAGCCCTGCACGGGAAACTCCGCAGAGGCCTGCGGCGGGATGATAAACGTTTCGGGAACAGCAACCTGCCGTCCGGGTATAGGGGGCTCACCGCCGGCTAAAACTCGAGTCTCGCAACTGTAGGGATCAACCTCGATGATGCTATCCAGCCGGCTGGCCGAGCGGGCAATGCAACACAAACGGCCATGCCGCCTGCTAAGACTCCGAAAGTCGCTGAACTCGCAAGCAACCCGGGTTTCACCGCCCGTCAGAGTGCTCAGCCACAGCTCGCCGGTACCGGCACGGTACTGAACCCGGGCCCAGTGACCGTCCGCCAGAACGCAGTGATGATGTTCACTGAGTTGCCAGGGAGCATTGGCGTGGTCCAGTTCCGGCGCCGAAAGCTCGTGCCAAATAACGTCACGCCCCTGGGCCTGCACCTGCCAGGGCTGCCACCAGCCGGCATGATCAGACAGCACCCACAGCGCGTCTCCGCTAAACAATGGCTGCTGGATGGAGCCCTCGGCAGGCGGCACGCAGCATCGCAGATTGCGCACGTTTCCCGCCCGATCAAGCTCCCCGATCCAGAGTTTGCTCTGATGCCAGGGCATGTCCGGTAGCTGCCAGCTAATCCAGGCGATACGCCAGCCATCCGGCGACAACGCGGGGGCGCCGTAAAAATCCTCACCCTCGTGCAGGCATTGCCAAACACCATTGTCACCAACCGCCACCAATTGTTGCGCGCCACTAGCCTCTCGAACTGCAAGCACCCGGTTTCGCGCAGGATCCGCCGTCAGCCCACCCCACTCACACTCAGGCTCATCCACCAATACCTTGGCCACTGCATCGTCCGGTTTAACCGAAATCAGCCTCTGCCTGTCGCTGACAACCACCACCCGATCATCCAATGCTGCCAGCGAACCACCGCCGTAACCATTGAGGCGACTGCCAAGTGCTCCTGTTTCCAGTAAGCGCCTACAGTCATCGGCTTCAGAGCAAACCATGAGCACCTTGCCATGGTGACCTGCCGGCTCTTCCAGCCAGAAAAGCCCGGCCTCGGAAGAGACCAATTCCATGCGCTGGGCATGACCGGCGCAAACCTCATAGGCGCTGAGCGGAGCCTCCGAAGATAACTCGGGCAGTCTGCGGGAGGTCTCAGCTACGGAAAAACAGTCGGGAGTTCTTAACATTGCGGTATACCAGATCGTCGAGCCCGGCCGTGGCATGGTCCGCGGCGCGGCGCGCCGCGAGAATTCGATCGTGATGAGCGGCTTTACTGCACACCGGATCGGCGTTATCGGCATTGCCGGTTAGCAGGTAGGCTTGGCAGCGACAGCCTCCAAAATCCTTGTCTTTCTCATCACAGGACCGACAGGGCTCAGGCATCCAGATATCACCCCTGTAATGATTGAACCCCGGGCTGTCGTACCAGATTTCCTTGAGGCTAGTACCTTGCACCTTCGGAAAATCAATCGGCAGCAGCCGGGCACTGTGACACGGTAATGCTGTGCCATCGGGTGCCACGGTCAAAAACAGGCTGCCCCATCCGTTCATGCAAGCCTTCGGCCGCTCTTCGTAGTAATCCGGGGTAACAAAAATCAGCTTCATTGCAGAGCTACTGGCCTGCAGCCGCTCCCGAGCTTCGTTCACCTCTGCCTCCGCCTTGGTTAACTGGGCAAGGGAAGGCATCAACCCCTCCCGGTTCCTGAATGCCCAGCCGTAGTACTGGCAGGTGGCTAACTCGACATAGTCCGCCCCCAGGCGTTCGCACAGATCGAGAATATCCTGCATCTGATGAATGTTGTGCCGGTGAATAACGAAGTTCAGCACCATCGGATAGCCGGCCGCTTTTACCGCTTCAGCCATAGCCAATTTCTGCTCAAACGCCTTGCGGGAGCCTGCCACAGCATTATTCAGCTCTGGATCAGATGCCTGAAAACTGATTTGGATGTGATCCAGGCCGGCCTTCGCAAAGGCATCGACCTTGGCGTCGGTCAGCCCCAGACCCGAGGTGATCAGATTGGTGTAGTAGCCCAGGTGCCGGGCCTCCGCAATCAGCTCCGGCAGATCCGATCGTACCAGCGGTTCTCCGCCGGAAAAGCCGAGCTGGGCAGCGCCCATCTCCCGGCCCTGACGCAGCACACTGAACCACTGCTCGGTGCTCAACTCCTGCTCGCTCCGGGCAAAGTCCAGGGGATTGGAACAGTACGGGCACTGCAACGGGCACCGGTAGGTTAGCTCCGCCAGCAACCACAACGGAGGGCCAACCTGAGTACTGGTACCGGTTCCGTTTGCGGCGGTCATAGCCATTCGATCCAGTGCCGCTGAACGGCATCTTTCAGGAAATCAAGAACATCGGCGCCGAGGTTGCTTTCGTCCGGAAACTTCAGCTCAAGCGAGGCCACAATGAGTTCCACGTTCCGTTGCCCATCCACCTTTTCGAGTATGGCGCCCGCACTGTCGTTGAGCTTTACCATACCCTCGGGATAGAGCAGCACATGACAATTCTGGACCGGCTCCCACTGGAACCGGAAGCCCCGGCGCAAACCGGGGATCCTGCTTGCAGCACCCTCGTTCACAGACCGCGATGCCATACCGCTTGGTCGGTTACGGTGTGAAACGGGGGCGTCTGGTGCAGGTAAGACATAGTCAGCGCATCCAACATAGACCATAAGATATCCAACTTGAACTGGAGAATTTCGAGGGCCCGGTTCTGCTGAACCCCAGTGACGAAGAAATCGAGGGTGATGGTCAGGCCGTGTTCCACGTCGCGACGGGCTTCCGACAGCCGCTTGCGGAAATAGCCATAGCCAGCAGGATCAATCCAGGGATAGTATTGCGGCCAGCTGGCCAACCGGGACTGGTGAATTTCCGGCGCAAACAGTTCGGTCAGTGACGAACATGCGGCTTCCTGCCAGCTGGCCTGGCGAGCAAAGTTGCGATAGGCATCTACTGCAAACCGTACCCCCGGTAAGACGTGGCGTTCGTCTATCACTTCTTCCCGGGTCAGCCCCACTGCCTCCGCCAAGTTGAGCCAGGCCTCGATACCACCGGCATCGCCATCGTGGCCGTCATGATCAAGAATCCGCTGCAACCACAGCCGACGCACCGAAGGATCTGGGCAGTTCGCCATGATGGCGGCGTCTTTCTGAGGAATCTGGATCTGGTAGTAGTACCGATTCGCCACCCAGCCGCGGATCTGCTCGGGCGTGCATTGCCCGGCATACATGGCTTTATGGTAGGGGTGGTGTATATGGTAAAACTGGCCCTTGGCGCGCAGGGCCTGCTCAAATTCAGACCGGCTCATTGCGGCAATGGTGTCAGCGTTCATAGCGGCCCCGACAAATCGATGTGCATCCCGTCCCAGGCGACCTCAATACCGTGCCGACTCAGTTCAGCACGCTCCGGCGAATCCTCGTCCAGAATCGGATTGGTGTTGTTGATGTGAATCAGGATCTTACGACTGGCCAGCATTGTACCCAGCACGTCAATCATGCCACCCGCGCCGCTTTGAGCCAGGTGCCCCATAGCCTGCCCAGTCTTGGTGCCGACCTCCTGGCGAATCATTTCATCGTCGTGCCAGACAGTACCGTCAACCAACAGAACATCGGCAATACGCATCCAGGCCAACAGGCGCTGATCCGGCTTACCAAGGCCCGGCGCGTAGAGCACCCGGGTGCCTGTGCGAGTGTCCCTCAGGAATAGGCCGATGTTGTCACCCGGATGAGGGTTGTCCCGTCTCGGCGAATAAGGCGGCGCGTTGCTCAGCAACGGAATCGCTGTGAGCTCAATCGAAGGCGCACAGGGAATGGTGAACGCCTGTTGCTCCGAGGCTTCAATGGATCGCCAGTTTAAGCCGCCGTTCCAGTGACCGAGCATGAGGAACAAGGGAAAGCCGGAGCTGAGGTCGTCATGAACCTGTCGGGTGCACCAGACATCGAGCGGCAGACCCTCGCGTAACGACAGCAAGCCGGTGGTGTGGTCAACTTGGCTGTCCATCAGAACAATGGCGTTGATGCCGGTGTCCCTGAGAGCGCGACCTGGCTGCATGGCAGGGAAAGCCGCCAGCTGGGCACGAATGTCTGGTGAGGCGTTGATGAGAATCCAGTGCTTACCATCCTCACTGATGGCAATAGAGGACTGGGTGCGGGCCTGCGCGTTCAGGGTACCGTTTCGGAACCCGGCACAGTTGCGACAATTACAGTTCCACTGGGGGAACCCTCCGCCTGCGGCGGAACCAAGCACTCGAACCTGCATGGGAAGTATCCACTGAGAGAAACACCGGCGCAATTGCGCCGGCCGGTTCTCACTCAGCGGTTGGCGAAGTACATAGTGACTTCAAAGCCGATCCGCAGGTCTTCGTAAGCGGGTTTAGTCCACATAATGCTCACCTCTTGTCATGATTGTTAGCGCATTGAGTGTGATCACCGGAGTGACCGACTACACGCTTTCAATGTAGCGACAGAGGCTTTAGGCCAACATGGTACTTTAGAACCGTTTTACTACACCACAAAGTAGCACCGTCCTGGCTCTGAGGTCGCATTGAGACCTGACACCCGCCCCGTAGCATGGAACAAGCAAAATAATAACTTTCAGGAGTTCCATGATGGCCAGGCGACTCGCACCCTTGCTGTTCCTTCTTTTACTGTTCCCGGGGGTGTCCGGGGCTGAACTTACCGATAGCCGACGCGACCTGATTCGCTCCCTGTTTCCCTCTGCTACTACCATTGAGGAGAAACTGTCCGATGTCCCCGTCTATCCGGTCTATCAATTGCAGGAGCTGCTGGGCTACGCCTACGAGTCCACCGATCTGAGTCGGCTTCAGGGGTTCGCCGGCAAACCTATCCGGATGATGATCGGACTGGACACCCAGGGTCGATTTACCGGAGTCGAAGTGCTGCATCATCACGAACCGGTCTTTCTCCACGGTCTCGGGGAAGAGCCCTTGTTTGAGTTTGTCGACCAGTATGAAGGTCGCTCCCTGCGGGAGCAGATCGTGGTGCAATCGTCATACGCCGGCAAGCAAGGTAAAACCTCGGACGGCGACGTGGTGTACTTCGACGGCGTCAGCAAGGCCACGGTATCCGTGCTCATCATCAACGACACCGTGCTGTCTTCTGCCCTTAAGGTTGCCCGCCAGAAGCTGGAAGCTTTTGCCCAGACTACCCCAACCCAGGCCAGGCCCGACTTCTTCGAACCTCTGGGATGGCAAGCGCTAATCGATCGGGGTTTTATTGGCCACGCACGTATCAGCGCAGACGACGTTGAACAGCAATTGGGCCGGCCGCTGTCCGACTATCCCGTCAACATGGAACCAACCCACGGTGCTGCCTTCTCCGAGTTATTCTTTGCCTATATGAATTCCCCCATGGTCGGACGCAACCTTCTGGGCAACGAGGGCTACAAGCGGCTCATGAGCCGCCTCGGCAGCAATGACCAGGTTCTTCTGGTGGCGTCCCACGGCGTCCATCCGCATGTTGGTGGTGATTTCACCCCGGGCAGCTCTCCGGATCGGATTGGACTAACCCAAAACAATCTTTCGGTGGAGATGCGGGATCTGAACTGGCTGGATCAGAACTTGGCACTCCAGACCGAGGGGGTGCCCCAGTTTGATGCCGTTAACCTGTTTCGGGTTGGCGGCAATGCTGGGTTCAACCCAGGGGCGGAAGCCAGCCTGAAGTTGCATGTCGAGTTGGCCCGAAACCATCTGGTGTCGGATTCCGCCAGCTTCAAACTACCCGTGCAATTTTCCGGCGACCTGTTCGAAACCGTAGAAATCGCTGAGACACCGGAATCCAGGCGGCAGCCGGTATGGATGGGACTCTGGCAGGAGCGCTGGTGGCAGATTGCACTTCTGGTCACCAGTCTGATCGTATTGACCGTTTTTTTCGCAAGACAGAAAACGCTCAGCCGGCACCCTGAACTGGTGCGCCAATTTCGCTGGGGCTTTCTGCTGTTCACGGTTTTCTTTATTGGGTTTTACGCCCAGGGCCAGCTATCAGTGGTGAATATCTACACCCTGCTGCTTGCCCTTTGGGACGGTTTCACTCTGGACGTTTTCCTGCTCGACCCGGTCATTTTCATTCTCTGGACCTATACCTTCGTTACGTTGTTCGTCTGGGGCCGAGGCTTGTTTTGCGGTTGGCTTTGCCCGTTCGGTGCATTGCAAGAAATGGCCGCGTGGTTGGGTCAGAAACTTCGTTTTCGCCAGATTCGCGTGCCGGAACGGTGGCACCGGCGCCTGATTTTAATCAAATACCCTATCCTTCTGGGATTGGTAGGCACGGCCTTCTTCTCGCTGACCCTGGCCGAACAGCTGGCAGAGGTAGAACCGTTCAAAACCAGTATCACGTTGGTTTTCTGGCGGTACTGGCCATTTGTCGCCTATGCCGTTGGCCTGCTGATGATCGGCATGTTTATACACAAATTTTATTGTCGCTACCTGTGCCCGCTCGGCGCTGGCCTGGCTGTGCTGGGCCGATTCCGGCTGTTCAGTTGGCTAGACCGAATCGACCGCTGTGGTTCGCCGTGCCAGCACTGCAAAAACGAATGCGGCATCAATGCCATTCGCAAAGATGGCCAGATAGACTACGACGAGTGCATTCAGTGCCTCGAGTGTGTGGTAATCCTTCGCGACGAGACTCAATGCGTAGACAGCATCGTTAGAGGGAAACAACAGCTCAGGCAACAGAAACAAGCCCAGATCCTGGCCACGGATGCTTCTGCCTGAGGCACAAAAAAGGCCCCGGGGAGGGGCCAAAAGAGGTCGGAGACCTGAGTGATTGGAGACCAGCCGCAGGCCAACCCTGGCCCGCAGCTTACAGCTTGCTGGTTAGAAAAAACCCAGCGGGTTGGTGTCATAGCTGACCAGAAGGTTCTTGGTCTGCTGGTAGTGCTCAAGTGCCATCTTGTGAGTTTCACGGCCCACACCGGACTTCTTGTAGCCACCAAAGGCCGCATGCGCGGGATAAGCGTGGTAGCAGTTCATCCACACCCGACCGGCCTGAATAGCTCGGCCCATGCGATATGCCAGGTTGGTATCGCGGGTCCAGACACCGGCCCCTAAACCAAACTCGGTGTCGTTGGCGATAGCCAGAGCTTCTTCTTCGGTCTTAAAGGTGGTCACACCAACCACCGGCCCGAAGATTTCCTCCTGGAATACCCGCATCTTGTTGTCGCCCTTGAACAGCGTTGGCTGGATATAGAAGCCGTCGTTGAACTCAACGCCCAAGTCTTCCCTGCCACCGCCGGTCAGCAACTCCGCGCCTTCCTGCTTGCCTATTTCCAAATAAGACAGAATCTTGTCGAACTGCTCTTTGGATGCCTGAGCACCAACCTGCACGTCGGTATCGAGCGGGTTGCCACGCTTAATAGCCTTGGTGCGCTCAACCACTTTCTGCATGAACGCCTCATACATGTCTTCCTGAACCAGCGCCCGAGACGGGCAGGTGCAGACTTCACCCTGGTTGAAGAAAGCCAGCACCAGCCCCTCGACACACTTGTCGACGAACTCCGGCTCAGCCTGCATGACGTCAGAGAAGTAGATGTTCGGTGATTTACCACCCAGTTCAACGGTGGACGGAATGATGTTTTCCGCCGCGCATTTCAGAATGTGCGAGCCGACTGGCGTGGAGCCGGTAAAAGCAATCTTGGCAATACGCTTACTCGTGGCCAGTGCCTGGCCCGCCTCGATACCGTAGCCATTCACGATATTGAGCACACCCGGCGGCAGCAGGTCACCGATGACCTCCATCAGCAACAAAATGCTGGCCGGTGTTTGTTCGGCCGGCTTGAGCACGGTGCAATTGCCCGCTGCTAGACAAGGCCCAAGCTTCCAGGCTGCCATCAGCAACGGGAAGTTCCAGGGAATGATCTGCCCCACCACACCCAGCGGCTCGTGGAAATGGTAGGCCACGGTATTGTGATCAATCTCCCCCATGTGACCTTCCTGTGCGCGGAGGCATCCGGCGAAATACCGGAAGTGGTCCGCGGCAAGCGGGATGTCAGCGTTTAAGGTTTCACGCACCGCCTTGCCGTTGTCCCAGGTTTCCGCAACTGCCAGCATTTCCAGGTTGGCTTCGATGCGATCGGCAATCTTCAGCAGGATATTCGAACGCTCAGTGGGTGATGTCTTGCCCCAGGCCGGCGCTGCCTTGTGGGCGGCATCGAGTGCCAGTTCAATATCTTCGGCAGTCGAGCGAGGAATCTCGCAGATCACGTCGCCGGTCACGGGTGTGATGTTTTCAAAATACTGGCCCTTGGTGGGCTCGACCCATTCGCCACCAATGTAATTCTGGTAGCGGGATTTGAATGTAACGACAGAGCCTTC
Source organism: Marinobacter sp. LA51 (assembly GCF_030297175.1). NCBI lineage: Bacteria > Pseudomonadati > Pseudomonadota > Gammaproteobacteria > Pseudomonadales > Marinobacteraceae > Marinobacter > Marinobacter apostichopi. The sequence continues at coordinate 3,229,160 of NZ_AP028070.1, forward strand.
CTGTCCGGGTTGTGCGTAGATCATGGCATCGACCTCTTGTTGTGTTTGTCGCAGGACAACGCGGAATTTCGCGTGTACCCATCCAATGTAGTTGCCGATGCCGGGTGGGTGAATGATTCAATAGGGGCGAAAAACTCATTCCTTGGTAGTAGAAACCTCAGCCGCCGTTCTTTGCACGCGGCGTCAGATCCTCAACGAAAAAAGGCTGCCCGAAGGCAGCCATAAACTCTCAACTTGGTCAGCTTACTTTGACGCCACACGATCCTTCGGTAGCTTGAAGGTCCAGACCATACCGCCCTGGTTGAAGTCCTTCACCACCTTGGCAACTTCGCCACCCCAGAGCGGGACCGCCCCGCCCCAGCCGGAAGAAACCGAGACGTACTGCTCTCCATCCATAGTCCAGGTAACAGGAGTACCCACCACACCTGAACCAGTATTGAAGCGATACAGCTCTTCACCGGTCTTGGCGTCGAAAGCCTTGAGGAAACCTTCCGGCGTACCTGTGAACACAAGGTTGCCAGCCGTGGTCATCACGCCACCCCATAGAGGGGCAGGATTCTCATAGCGCCAGACTTCCTCACCGGTTTTCGGGTCCATGGCCCGAAGCACACCAATATACTCGTCATTGGCCGGCTTGATGGTAAATCCGGCGCCCAGGAAAGCCGCGCCCTTTTTATAGGAGACCGGCTCATTCCAGATGTCCATGGACCACTCGTTCGAGGGCACATAAAACAGGCCGGTGTCCTGGCTGAACGCCATGGGCATCCAGTTCTTGCCCCCCAGGAAAGCGGGCTGCGCCAGAACCGTCTCGCCTTTGCTGCCTTCCATGTCGGCAGGATTACCAGGACGACCACCCTCAGCATAGATCGGGCGACCGGTTTCCGGATCCAGTCCTTCAGCCCAGGTGATCTTGTCCACAAACGGGAAGCCACGAATGAAGTCGCCATTCTCACGATTCAGCACGTAGAAGAACCCGTTGCGGTCCGCCGTCGCAGCCGCTTTAACGGTTTTGCCGCTCTCTTCATAATCGAAGGAGATCAGTTCGTTGACACCGTCATAATCCCAGCCATCGTTCGGGGTTGTCTGGAAGTGCCACTTGATGCTGCCGTCGTCTGGATCGATTGCCAGACGGGATGATGAGAACAGATTGTCGCCGGGGCGCAGGTGCGAGTTCCAGGGTGCCGGGTTGCCAGTACCGAAAAACAAGGAGTCGGTATCCGGATCATAAGTGCCGCCCAGCCAGGTCGCTGCGCCACCATTCTTCCACATCTCACCGGGCCAGGTAACACCAGCCTTGCCGCCCGATATACCGTTCTCAATCTTCTTGCCGTCTTTGTAGACATAGCCCATATGGCCTTCTACCGTCGGACGGGTCCAGACCAGATCACCGGTGTTGGCGTCGTACGCTTCGACCTTGCCGACAATACCGAATTCACCACCGGAAACACCGGTGATAATTTTACCCTTGATAACCATGGGTGCGGCGGTGATGGCGTAGCCGGCTTGGTAATCGGCCACCTTCTTGATCCACATCGGCTTACCAGTGTCCTTGTTCAGAGCGACCAGCTTGGCATCCAGGGTGCCGAAAATAACCTTGTCGCCATATATGGCGGCGCCTCGGTTAACCACGTCGCAACAGGGCATGATGCCGTCCGGCAGGCGGGCGTCGTACTGCCAGATTTCCTGGCCAGTTCTGACATCAATAGCATAGATTCGGGAATAGGAAGCGGTCACGTACATGACGCCGTCCTTGAGCAGCGGCTGGGACTCCTGGCCACGCATTTTTTCGCTGCCAAAGGAAAAAGCCCAGACTGGCTGTAGATACTGGACATTGTCAGTATTCAGATCCTCAAGGATGCTGTAGCGCTGTCCCTGAGTACCCATACCGTAGCTGACAATATCCTCAGGGGTCTTGTGGTCGTTGATGATGTCTTGGTCAGTTACCGCATGGGCTCCGCAGGAAACAGCCATGGCCAGGGCGCTGGCCGCAATGCGAATCCCGAACTTGTTGGTTCTCATGATTGCGCTCTCCAAGTCTCTTGTTTTACGTTATCTTGCGTTCGAGTGAGGGCGAACCGGGAACTTTTCCCGCCTCTGATACGATTCTTCGCTTTGTGGAAAAAGCCAACAATTGCCCCCCGGAACAGGTTTTCTCATCACTTGGTAGTACGACTACCCCAGATTTTCTGGCCGGGGCGCATTGCCAGAACGATCAGAGCTCCCCTTCGGCCTTGGCGATAGCCTGTTCATCCAAAAAATCCCTGTAATAGCCCGGCACGCTGTATAGAATATCGTTTCTGGCCATCAGCTCGTTCATTTGCCCGGTTTTCACCAACCGGTCGACGATGGCCTCAAGGGCATAACCCAGTTGGCGATGGGTGTGTTTGATCGCCATACCGACGTCCCAGACTTGCTTACCAATACCCGGAAAGCCATTACCGGCGGCCTTGAACCCATCGTTCTCAGGCCTGGCCAGTTCGTGATCAATCTCCGACCGCATGCCCATGACGGCACTGACCTCACCATTGCGCATTGCCTTGAATGCGTCCGCCACGTTGGTGTAATGCCGCACCTGCTCACGCATGCGTCCGCCGAATGCGGAGGTCAGGTAAAAATCAGGAAGCGTGTCTATCTCTACGCCGATCCGGTTGTATTGGAAGACCGCAACAGTTTCGACGGAGTCGAGCTCTTCAGGGTTATAGGCGATCTGCCAGGTTTCCTGCTGATAGGGGCCGAACAGCACCACCTGCTCGTTGATGTACTCGCCGGTGGAATCCTGCATATAGGCGTATGTCTTGTCGTAGGGCACCCGCAGCATGACATCCGCGAGACGCTGTTTGGCCAGGTAGTGCCCTTTCCAGACGTTATTGCGCAGATCGTCCCCCAGGTTTTCATCTGGGATTATCCAGTGCACTTTGAACTCAACGCCCATTTCCTCGGCAATCCGACGGCCGAGCTCAATGTCGATGCCCCTGGGCTCACCATCAAACTCATAGGAATAGGGCGGGAAATCCTCGTAGACGCCGACCTTCAAATAGCCGGAATCCAGAATAATGTCGTAGGTGCGCTCCGCCGGCCGGTTAAGGAGTTCGTTTCCATCGTTAACCTCCGCGGCCAAGGCAAACTCGGCGAGAAGCAGCAGGGCGAGAATTGGGAATAGTAATTTCATTGTGCTCTCCCAACGACGAAGGGCCGGCACACGGCCGACCCGGATTCAAGCACTCTTGTTGATGCAGGCATCGATGATCACTCCGGCTTGGCCAGAGATTCCACATAGGTGCGAATCGCCCACATGGCGTTCTGGTCCATGCTCTTCTTCCAGGAAGGCATGCCACGGTCCGTGCCGTTCATCACCCGGCCAATGTAGTACTCATCATCCCATTCGGTCAGTTCCCGAAGATCGGGTGTGAGGCCGCCGGACATTGCCCGGATCCCATGGCAGGCGGCACAGTTGCCGGCGTAGGCGCTCTCGCCAATTTTTGCAGCCTGAGCGTTGAACTCGTCGAATTCATTGCCCTCACGGAACGGATTCTCGCTGCGCACCTCATCGCCCAGCTCCGGCAGATTGCCCGTATCCACGTCCTGTGGTGTGACATTGCCGTGCGCAATAGCGAAACCCGCCAGGCCAAGCGTGGCGGCAGCCACGATTGCTTTGAGTGAAAAGGACATTGCCATTGGTCTTACCTCTATTATTGGATTCCTCGTGGTTGGCTATTGGATTTGTCAGTTGCCAACGTGCCGATTTCCAGTTTAGGAATCTCCTTGTCCAATCCGTATGCCACTTTGGGGGTTTTGGCTTAGTTCCTTGGTAGTAGATTTTTGGTCTTTGGAAGGAAACTTCATCCTTTGGTACTGCTTGATTCCTACTTTCTGAATATTTCCGGGCACCCCCCCCTTCCATAAGCTGTACAGACAGAAACAAACTGGAGAACCCCATGTCTTTTCTGTCCCGGGCAGCGGCTACTGCACTGATCACACTGGCGGCGGCAACACCGCTACAAGCGGAATCCATGAAAGTGCGGATCGGCTACCTCCAGTGGGTTCCGGATCAGGGACCAGCGCTCTCCAATGTCATTCCTGAGCCGGAAGACGCCGGTCTGCGGGGCGCCGAACTGGGCATCAACGACAACAGCACCACCGGAAAATTCCTCGGGCAAACCTATTCGATGCAGAGCGAAGTGGCCGATTCGGAATCAGCTGCTGAGGCAGCATTCGAGGCCATGCGTCAGGATGGACTGGAGCTGTTTGTGGTGAATGCGCCCTCCTCGACACTGAAAACCCTCACCGAGAAGGCCGGTGGCGAAGCCCTTATCTTCAATGCAGGGGCAAAAGACGATGCACTGCGCACTGGCCGGTGCCACGTCAATCTCCTGCACACTATGCCCAGTTATTCCATGCTCACCGATGCCCTCGGTCAATGGCTGAATCAGCGGCGTTGGGATGAGGTGTTTCTAATTGCGGGGCCAACCGAAGCCGACAAGGACTGGGCAGATGCCTTCCGCCGCTCTGCCAAGCGCTTCGGGCTGGAGATTGTCGAAGACAAGCTCTGGACCTTTGACGCCGACCTGCGCCGCACTGCCTCCAAGGAACTGCCGCTGTTTACCCAGGCCAGTGATTACGACGCGGTAGTCGTTGCTGATGTTCGAGGGGATTTTGGCGAGTATGTACCGTTCAACACTTGGCTACCCCGTCCCGTGGTGGGCACCCAGGGCATGACCCCTGTTACCTGGCACCGAGTGGTGGAAAGCTGGGGGGCAGCGCAACTCCAAAACCGTTTTCGTGAGTTGGCTGACCGGGATATGAACAGCGAAGACTACGCGGCGTGGGCCGCCATTCGTTCGATCGGCACAGCGGTGACCGATCTGAATTCAGCCAGCCCCACTGACATCCGGGCTTTCCTGTTCAGCGACAAGTTCCAACTGGCCGCCTTCAAGGGCCGAAAGCTTACCTTCCGGAGCTGGAATGGACAGCTGAGACAGCCCATCCCCTTAATTCACCCCAGAGGCCTGGTGGCACGCGCACCGTTCGAGGGCTTTCTCCACCCCAACACAGAAATGGATACCCTTGGCTTTGACAGGCCTGAAAGTGAATGTCAGATAAACGGCTGAACAAAGTCGCCCAATCGAAGAAAACAAGAAGGAGCCTCACCATGAAAACCCTGTTCAAACGGACCGCACTGGCCGTCATGATTGCCCTGTCGACGCCGGCACTGGCCAGCGTGGCCTACGTGTCCAACGAAAAGGACAACACTCTATCGGTTATCGATACCGAAACCCGGGAGGTTATTGAAACCATCAATGTTGGTCAGCGCCCTCGGGGCATTCTGCTGTCCAAGGACCATACCAAGCTGTATATCTGCGCCAGTGACGACGACACCGTGCAGGTTCTGGATCTGGCAACTCGGAAGATCATCGACACCCTGCCCTCGGGTGAAGACCCGGAGCAATTCGCCCTTCACCCCAACAACAAACACCTTTACATCGCCAACGAAGACGACGCCATCGTGACCGTAGTTGATGTCGACACCAAGGACGTGCTGGCCCAGATTGACGTAGGCATCGAGCCCGAGGGTATGGCGGTCAGCCCCGATGGCAAATGGGCGGTAAATACCTCCGAAACCACCAGCATGCTGCACTGGATCAACACCGAGACCTTCGAGATCGAAAAGAACATTGTGGTCGGCCAGCGCCCACGCCATGTGGAGTTCAGCAAGGACAGCAAGATCGCCTGGGCCTCGGCAGAAATCGGCGGCACTGTTCACATCATCGACGTGGACAATCTGGAGCAGATCCACGAGATGTCCTTCAAGGTGCCCGGCGTGAATCAGGATCGGGTTCAGCCGGTGGGCATTGAACTGACTTCCGATGGAAGATACGCCTTCGTGGCTCTCGGCCCCTCCAATCACGTGGCCGTAGTCGACGCCCAGAGTTATGAAGTACTGGACTATCTGCTGGTCGGCGCCCGAGTCTGGCAGCTAGATCTCGACAAGGACGAACAACACCTTTACACCACCAATGGGGTCTCCGGCGATGTCTCGGTGATCGATGTGGACGCGCTGAAAGTACTCAGATCCATCAAGGTAGGCCGCTACCCCTGGGGTGTGGTTATCGATCCGACGTCATGACCATCGAAGCGAGTAACCTCAGCTTTCGCTATGGCGAAAAGCCGGTGCTCCGGGAGGTCAGCTTTACGCTGACCTCTGGCCGCTTTCACGCACTGCTTGGGCCCAACGGCGCCGGCAAATCCACTTTATTTGGTTTGCTTACGCGCCTGTTGGCCTTGCAGCAGGGCGATATTCTGCTGACCGGACAGTCACTCAAAAAACAGCCCGCTGAGGCCATGCGGCAGATTGGCGTAGTATTCCAGCAGAATGCCCTCGATCTGGATCTGACTGTACGCCAGAACCTTCAATACCATGCAGCGCTGCACGGGTTGTCCCGCAAGGACGCCAGGATTCGGGGTGACCGGGAGCTGGAACGCTTCAACCTGCTCGATCGCGCCAACAATGCGGTCCGCCACCTTAACGGCGGCCACCGCCGGCGGGTGGAAATTGCCCGCGCTCTGCTTCACGAACCCTCACTGCTGTTGCTCGACGAACCAACCGTGGGTCTGGACGTTGCAAGCCGCAAGGCGCTCAACGAGTACGTACGTACCATGTGCGAAAAAGAAGGCCTGACCGCCTTATGGGCCACGCACCTGATCGAAGAGGTCCGCGGAGACGACCGGATTCTGGTCCTACACCGAGGCCAATTACTGGCCGACGACAACGGCCACGCCATCTGCGAAGCCGAAGGCAATCAGGATCTGACTGAAACCTTCCATTCTCTGACCGGAGCTGGCTGATATGAACGCAGCGCACTACTGGCACTGTTTTGTCGGCATCCAGACCCGTGAATGGCTGAGGTTCTGGCAGCAACGCACCCGATTTGCCAGCGCCCTGGTGCGGCCATTGCTTTGGCTAGTAGTGTTCGCCGCCGGTTTCCGGGCGGTGCTGGGAGTATCCATCATCCCCCCTTACGACACCTACATTACCTACGAGACCTACATTGGCCCCGGACTGTGCGGCATGATCATCCTGTTCAACAGCATGCAGGGCGCCTTATCCATGGTGTACGACCGAGAGCTGGGCAGTATGCGGGTGCTGCTAATGAGCCCCCTGCCCCGACCTTTCCTGCTAGTGACCAAACTGCTGGCCATGGGCGTGGTGTCCATCGGCCAAGTGTATGTGTTCCTGCTGCTGGCATTGATGGTGGATGTGGAGCCTCCGATGGTGGGCTACCTGGCGGTGTTGCCAGCATTGATTCTTACCAGCCTGATGCTGGGCGCTTTGGGATTGCTCATTGCCACCTGGATCAAGCAACTGGAGAACTTCGCCGGGGTGATGAACTTCGTTATCTTTCCGATGTTCTTCATGTCCTCGGCGCTGTATCCGCTCTGGCGCATGAACGAAGCCAGTCCCTGGCTGTACTGGATCTGTCAGTTCAATCCCTTCACCCATGCGGTGGAGGCAATTCGGTTCTCACTGTATCTGGAGTGGAATCCATTAGCGTATGGGATCACTGCGGGTGTAACTGTAGTTCTGGCGATTCTGGCCACCGCCGGCTTCCGGCCACAGCGAACCAAGATCCTCGGCACGTCCAAGCCTGCTTGATCCGGTGAACGGCAGTCAGCGAGATAGGCTGTCCAGACTCCGGAGCTTCCCGAGGAGCTCATCAATCAAACCCGACTCTTCGACTACATCATCCCACTGTAAACGGGCCGGTTTACCATCCAGATACCAAAGGCGGTTTGCCAATATCTCTGCATCCCCACCATCATGGGTAACACAGATCATCGCCATATCCGGATGCGAATCCAGAAGCCCGACTATCAACGCCTTGAGCTCACCGGACATTACTGGATCCAGAGATGCAAACGGCTCGTCCAGTAGCAGCAGGTCCGGTTTTACAGCCAGACATCGTGCCATGGCCGCCCTTCTGGCCATGCCCAGGGAGAGCTGGTCAGGCAAGTAGTGGCCGTAACCGGACAAACCTACCTGTATCAATAAGCTCTCAGCCTCCTGGTCACTGGCACCAACCAGCCTCAGATTCGAATCCAGACTCCGCCACGGCAGCAGACGATGTTCCTGAAACAGGTAGCCCACCCGGAGTTTATCGCGACCGACAACCGACTCCTTTGGAACCGACTTATCGAGACCAACAATCGCGTTCAGCAACGTGGTCTTGCCAATACCTGAGGGGCCCAGCAGGCAGATGCGGTCGCCTCGTTCGATGGTCGCAAAAACCTCCCCAAGCACCGGCTGGCCAAAATCTCGGCCTGCGATTTTGAGCTCAAGCATGGGCAGCCTCCGGCTGACGCCAGCGGCTGGATCGACGCTCCAGAGGTTGCAGGATAGCCAGCTCGATGAATTGGACAACGCCAATAAATGCCAGGCTGTAAGCGAGAATGGTGGCCACGTCGAAAACCTGAAAAGCCATGTGCAGCTGAAAACCAACGCCGCTGGAGCGGCCAAGTAGCTCCACCACCAGGACGATTTTCCAGATCAGGGCAAGGCCGCCTCTGGTGGCTGCCATAACGTAAGGAAACAGCTGTGGCATCCAAACTTCACGCAACCGTTGCCACCGGGTGAACTCGTAGACCGTGGCCATTTCTTCTAGCCGATAGTCGAAGCTGCGCGCGCCTTCCCGAACCGTGACCGCAACGTTTGGCACTTTGTTGAGCACCACAGCCATCACGGCGGCCACTTCCACCAGGCCAAACCAAACATACATGAGGATGATGCTGACCAAGGCCGGTAGGTTCAGAAAAAGCACCAGCAAGGGATCCAACAGGGCATTAGTGGTTTGTGAGCGTCCCATGACGATGCCGATGGCGCTGCCAATCGCCATGGCCAGAATAAAGGCGACTACCACACGCCCAAGGGTTGCGCCCAAATGGTGCCAGAGATCTCCCGAAGCAGCCTCCCGAACCAGGGTATCCAGAACACTCGGGGGCGTTGGCAGAAGGGGCGATTGAAGCAACCAGGCAATCAGCCCCCAGAGCAGAACAAACGAGGGCAAAACTATCCAATAGCTCCACAGGGGCGGCCGACCGGAACGGCCTTTCACCGCAGTCTCCGGTAAAACAGATCAACCGGCATAAGGTTACCTGACTCGGCGCCAGTTAGGGTCATCAAACGCTGCAGGTCAGCGATGCGCTGGTCTGTCTGCGGCGCTGGAGTACCGGCAACAAAGCCCTCTCGCAATGCTGAGAAAACACCGTCCTCCGGATTGTTCATCATAGGGCGCAAGCGCTGCCAAGGGGATTCACCTTCCGCCAGCTCAGCTTTCGCCTGATCCAGCGAAGCTGCGAAACCATCTACCAACAAGCCGTGGTCTTCCGCCCAGTTTGCGGGAAAAACATAGCCAAGCACCGGCAGATTGCGATCCAGGCCCAATTCAGTGAGTAAGGCCGCCATGGCGAACGCCGATCGCCAGCTGCCCTCACCTCGGAGGCGGGCCGCGAAATGCCAGTAGGTGACGATGACATCCACTTGCCCACGTTTGAGAGCGTGGCTTAACAAAGGCGGGGCTGCGAATTGAAGTTCGGCAGACTCTTCGAGGTCGATTCCCTGCCTCTGTGCGACCTTCTTAAGCAGTATCCAACCCTTGCTGCTCGGCCCGCCGGCAACGCCGATGCGTTTATCTACCAGATCCTCCACCGAACGGATCGTTGAGGTTTCAGCGACAACGATATCGCCGATCTGGGAGGAGAAAGGAACATAGAGGTAGGGCGTTCCGGCCTGGAATCGCGAATGAGCCCACAATAGGTCGGCCACAGCGCCGTTCACCGAGCCGCTGGTGACTGCCAGTCTGGAAGCCGGGAGGTTGGCAACCGGTTTCAACTCCAGCCGATAGCCATTCTTCTGGTCCAGTTCCCGATGCAGGATATGGTCAAGCTCCCAATGCGCAGTGCCGAATTGCAGCACGCTGATAGACAGCACGGGTAAGTCGGAAATCTTTTCTCGGCCATGAACACTGCCCGTGACAGCAAAGAGAATACATACCAAAGCTGTCGCTCCCTTTTTGATCCAGGGAGCAACACGACAGGGTCGTGAGACAGGCGTTATTGTTGATTGTAGGCTCATACGTCCACGATACGAAGCCCACGGCTCGGCAAGAATAGTACTTTGGTGCCTGTTTTTTGGTGCGATGGTCGCATTCAACGTGAGACCAAGATGGCGTGTAATGAAACCATCACAATAATAAACAGAGGATCGGAACCGACTCCGGCGATTCTCTGCACAGGAGGCCGCCATGCTGAACGAGCTCGATGCCGCACTGTCTTCCGAAAACCGTTATCATGATTCGGAAGCCATTCCCGATACTGAAAACAAACAGGTAGACCCATCCATGGAGCCGGCTTACAAGATTCTGATTGCCGACGACCACCCGTTGTTCCGCGAAGCCATCAGCAGCGTTATTGCCTCTGGCTTTGAAGGCAGCGAGATCATCGAAACTGACGATCTGGACAGTGCCCTGGACATCACCCGCAACAACGATGATCTCGACCTGATCCTGCTGGACTTGAACATGCCTGGGATGCATGGCCTGAATGGTTTGATTACGCTGCGCAATGAGGCGCCCAGTATTCCAGTGGTGATCGTGTCTGCGGAGGAAGATAAGCAGGTGGTGTTGCAAGCCATTACTTACGGCGCGATTGGCTTTATCACCAAGTCATCACCCCGGGCCCAGATGACCGATGCGATCCAGCAGATCCTCAACGGCAATGTCTACCTCCCCTCAGACATCATCCGCACGAGCAATGAAGGCCGCCAGCGGCGCAGTCGGAACGAGGACAACCCAGTTTCACCGGAACTCCTGAACTCTCTGACCCGCCGTCAGCTTTTGGTACTGGAAAGGATGTCTAAGGGAGAATCCAACAAGCAAATCGCCTATAACCTCAATATTGCCGAAACCACAGTTAAAGCGCACGTATCGGCGATCCTGCGCAAGCTCGGGGTTCACAACCGGGTTCAGGCCATTCTGTCCGCTAGCGATGTTGATTTCAGCCAGTACCTCAAACGCTAGGGTCTGTGGCGAAGGGCGGCCTGGTCGCCCCTCGCAATCCTTCCTATTGTAAGCCAGACATCACGCCTACATTCAGTTGTGCACCACATGGTGCACAACGCTGCGTAATTTTAACGGCTTCAAGGGCTTATTCATCAGCAGGTAACCTAGCGTCCGAATCCGTTGTTTCAGCTCATTGGAGTAATTGGCAGTAATCATCAACACCGGCGCTGGTGTACTGCGCCGCCGATTAATTTCGCCTACCACGTCGACACCGTTTTCGTCGTTGTCCAGGTGATAATCGGCCAGGATCAGCTCCACCTCCGTGGACTCGATGTCCAGTTGCCGCTCCAGGTCCTCGAGGGAAACCGCCGTCACCACCTGGCACTGCCACCCTTCGAGCAAAGTTTGCATGCCCTGGCAAATCGAGCGATCGTTGTCGATCACCCAAACACGGACTCCATCCAGGCCTGCATCCGGCAAAGAGGGTGCCGCGCTCGCAACCGCTCTCGACGGTTGCAGCTGCCCCAGGGGCACCCGAACGCTGAACACAGACCCCTTACCTTCGATCGAGGACACCCGTACCTCATGACCAAGCATCCGGGAAATCTTGTCCACGATGGCAAGCCCCAATCCCAAGCCTTTGTCTGCCTGGGCGCCACTCGGACTAATGCGTTTAAACTCTTGGAAAATTTCGGTGAGCTTGTCTTCCGGGATACCAGGCCCGGTATCCCAGACCTGCAGTAGGACATGATCTTTTTGCCGGCGGCAACCGAGTAGGATGCGCCCGGTGCGAGTGTAGCGAATAGCATTGGTCAAAAAATTTCGGAGAATACGAGCCAGTAACTGGGAGTCGGATTCCACCACTACCGAGCTGGGCACAAAATCCAGCCTCAGGCCCTCGGAAAGCGCCATCTGCCGAAATTCCCGGGCAATGTTGTTCAGCAAATCGCGCAGATCAAATGCCGTTACATCCGGTTTGATAACACCGGCATCCAATTTGGAAATATCCACCAGAGTGCCGAGTAGATTCTCCACATCGTCCAACGACGTGCTCACGGAACGTACCAATCCCTCAGCCTTCGGACCAAAGCTTTGCTCCAGTAGCGAACTGGTAAACAGCCGAGCGGCGTTCAGCGGTTGCAGCAGATCGTGACTGACCGCCGCCAGGAACTTGGTCTTGGACATATTCGCTCGTTCAGCTTCGAGCTTTGCGTCGCGCAATTTGTGATTCAGACTGGTTAGCGCCGCGGTGCGCGCGTTAACCCGACGCTCAAGATCATCATAAGCCTCCTCCAGCGCCAAGGCGGTCTTACGTCGATCCGTAATGTCACGGATCAGCACGAAGAAACCGATGATGTCGCCAAACTCGTCCAGATTGGGCACGTAAGAACGGAGCATGTAGCGCACCTCGCCCCTGCCATTGGTCTCTTCCAGCTCAAACGTTACATTGTGTCCGTCCATCACTTCCATGATCTGGGGCAGCAAGCGCTGGTAGAACTCAGGGCAGTGAATCTGGTCCAGGCGCTGCTCCAGAACCGGGAAGCCCCCTCTTCCGTACCAAGCCTCGTAGACCTTATTGCAGAACTGAACCCGCATATCGGCACCGACGTAAGCGATCAGCGCTGGCACGTGATCGGTGACCACACGGATCCAACGTTCGCTTTCTTCCAGTGCTTTGATCCGGCGCATCATTTCGCTGTTTTTAACGTCGGTGATATCGGAATAGAGCACCACCAAGCCACCCTCACGGGTGGCACGCTCGGTTACTTGAACCCAGCGTTGATTGGACAGCAGGAACACCGAGCCTTCTGGGTCGTCGTGGTCATGTTCTTCGACGATCAGACCGCTGGCCTCGGCACGAGTTTTGACCTCTTGAATGCTGGTACCCGGCTCCGGTGCCACGATCCCCGCATCTCGCCAATAACTACGGAAACGACTATTGCTCTGTATCAGTTGATGATGACGGTCGAACAGGACAAACCCATCGGCGATGCTTTCAATCGCATCGCTAAGCCGCTGGCGAGTGGTTTCGGCTTCTTCCCTGGCCCGATTGACGGCCGTGTGGCTGGACTTGAGCTCTTCCAAGGCATTATTCAAGGCATCGGTCCGCTCCCGGACCTGTTCCGCCAGAATCACGGAGTGCTCAAAGGCAGCGTAGGGCTCAGGTTTGTGGGCAGTACCGGACTCCACCCTCACAATCAGCGCGTCTCGAATCCTTCGAAGGCGCTGATTTTCTTCCTCCAGCGCCTCGATTTGGCGGTTTTTCATCTCGTCGGTCGACGTCTCGCCTGGGTCAGGAGTGGGCATCCGGTTGGCCAATCACCACCCCCGTAAACGTCTGATTGATGTGCATTCCGTCAAACTGCTCACCGTAGGTGTTAAACCCGATCACCCGATGGCGCCGCATAAACTCCGACACAGCAGCCACTTCCCCGGTTAATTCCGCTTCCAGACGGCGCAAGAAACAGTCGCACCCAATGGTAATCAAGGGCGTCCCAACCACCCGTTCGGAGGCCTCGATCTGATGTCGAACACTGTCAAGCAGGCTCTCCGGCTCCATAGCAGTCATCACGATCCCGGTCTCAACGGCGCAGTAGAATGTGAGGCTGCCATCAGGATTTACCCGTTGAATCGAGCGGACAAAGTAATGGCCGCCAATCTTTACGCCCAGCGGGCGCAAGGCAAAAATTTCCCGATCCAGATCTTCAACCCGAACCCCAACGACCCGAGCATACGCCTGGGCCGCTGGCTCGGCATTGAGTTCCTTTACTGTGCGACGCTCAGAACAGGCATCTGTCACGACCAACTTCTCACTGCGATCGACCATGTGATGGGTCGAGAACACCCGGAAATCGAGCGGCGTATTCACCAGCATCACGGTAGCCGCACCAGTATGGAACCGACCGTCATAAAACACGTGGGTATTGGCCAGGCGCTCGTCGTCGCCTGCTGAGCCACCAAATTGGGGAATGGTTCCCAGCGCCGAATTCAGGGTAGCCAGAACCAGCTCTTCCCGGCTGGACAGGCCATCAAGCAAGGTAATGGCAAAGGTGTTGCCCTTAACCGGCGCCAAACCGGCATCGCGACAGGTGGCCAACAAGCGGTTGATCACGCCTTGGGCATCTTGCAAGGAAAAGCGATCCAGCGATGAAATCAAGGCGCAGTCGATGGAGAAATGACGCTGATCAAAGCCAATGGCAGTAATGCAGCCGCGCCCATAACCCTCCGGTGTAATTTCGCCAGCCGAGGTGCAACCGCAAATGCGAACTCCCGGAAACGCAGCCTCAAGCGCGGGCCCAAGTTGTTTAAGTTCGTACTCCGCCGAACAGAAAAACAACACGCAGCCCAGGTTTTCGTGACTGAGTTGGGCAGCCAACCGGCTGGCCGCCAGTGCCGGGTTGTGCACGTTTACGCTGGCAGTCCGAACCGCTGACGGGACCGTCTCTGGGCTCATAGTCATCGGATCCATAGGTCGAAGTCTTTGATCCGATTCTACGGAATCCGGACAACCTGCCAATGCAACTTCCGTGCTTTTTATTGGCGCGCCGAAACTGTGGTAAGCCATTGATAAAATTACCCTCCTGATCGACTGCAGCTGACACTACCGGCTGTAGTGCGGGTAAAACGACACTTAAGTCGTACTCCGGCAGCCCCCCATAAGCCAACATCCGTTCCGGCCTTTGGAGAGCTGCGCCTGTGAGAGCCGATTCAAAACATCACGACCGCTCCCAGTGCCAGAGTATCGATATCGGCCGCATCAGCACCGGTGGACTTGGTGGATTGCTCGAACATGTTGTATTCCGCCACCAGCTTTAGGTTGCTGTTCACGCTGTGGAACACCGCCACCGAGGTATTTTCAGTCTCATAGTCGGCCTGATCGGAATCAGTCTCGCCATAGGACAGAACCAGGCGATTGGCACCAAGGGTATAGGAACCCTGAACCAGGAAACCATCGGCGTCCTCCTCGGAAATCGGCGCTGCCGTGTCACTGATCAGGACCGGCACGTCACCCTCAGAAGTGAACCCGGAGCCACTGAGCGAAAATCCGGCCGCTGACGCCCGTAGGCCATAGCCCAGCCCTGTCGAATCCACCGAACTGGTGTCGTTTTCAGACTTCTGGGAGCGACCATTGAGCCAGCCAGTCAAACTGACACCATTGAGATCAGCACTGTAGGTGACTTCAGCCTCAAGCCTGGGCGCCGATTGTTCAGAACCAGGCCCGGGCGTGGTATTGGCCGGCTCGAAAATTCCCACCGCCACGTTTAAGCCGCCCATGTCCGGAGATCGATAGGTAATTTGCGCCGAGGGATTGGGGTAAGGGTAACCGGTCCGGATGTTGCCGAACGACACCCCGGTTGCAGCACCCGGAGAACCAAAACCCATCAGGATCTCGTCCTGAAAGATGTTGGAGCGGGAATAAAGACCGAAGTCTTTACCAATCAGCACCTGACCAAAAGATCCGTCCACGGTGGCATACAGCTGACGCACATCGATGGCAGTATCTGTTGGCGACTGCAGGCTGTCATTGATCGTGCTCCAGAATGAAGAACGCCCCCCCAGTGTAAGCTCGCCCATTTCCTTGCTGAAGTTGAAGCCGATGGTGTTCGGCAGAAAGCCCATCTTCACGTCTGAATTGCGGGTATCCGCCAGCTTGTCATCCCGATTCACATAGAAGGCGTTGAAATAACCATCCACAGAAAAACTGGTGCCGTCTTCGTTATAAACTTCAATGGCTGCCTGGGCGCCAGCACTGGCTCCCAAGGCCACTGCCACGGCCAATGCCAGAGCTGATTTTCGGATATTGTTGTTGTTCATAATTCCCCCGGTTGTTGTTGGAAATCTGGGATCAGGGCCGCGAAGCTCTAGCCCCGGAGCGCGATCTGACGCCCGATTTCCATAGTCGGAGAAGCACAACCAAGGGGAAATAACACAAGGGAGTCGATTACCTGCTCATTTGGGAGGGGCGCGATTTGCCACTTTGGCAGTACAACCTCGCAAGAATCGGATGGCGGAACCGGTGAATGCCGTCTAGCCTTGGTCGTTCCAATTCATTGATAAGGCAGCGCATATCGTGACATCTCCAATCAGTCTGACCATGGGAATGCGGGAATGGACACTGCTGTTGGTGCTGTCGCTGCTATGGGGTGGCTCGTTCTTCTTTGTCGGCGTTGCGGTTCAGGACCTGCCCCCACTGACCATTGTGGCCCTTCGGGTATCGTTGGCCGCGGTTGGGCTCTGGTGCGTGGTGCTGATCCTGGGCTTACGCCCGCCCAGGCAGTGGCAGGTTTGGCTGGCATTCCTGAGCATGGGCACCATCAACAACGCCATTCCTTTTTCACTGATCGTCTGGGGCCAGACCCAGATTGCCTCGGGCCTGGCGTCCATCCTGAATGCCACCACACCGCTGTTTACCGTGGTGGTAGCCACCTGCCTGCTGACAGACGAACGCGCCACGCCGCTCAAGGTGCTGGGTGTGGTGATTGGGTTTCTGGGTGTGGTGGTGATGATTGGGTTGCCGGCTTCGTCCGAGCCCACGCCCTGGCTGCCACAGCTGGCGATTCTCGGCGCGGCGATGTCCTATGCGTTTGGCGGGGTGTATGGCCGGCGCTTCAAGGCCCTGGGGGTTCATCCGATTCTGACCGCCGCGGGCCAGGTCACGGCCTCGGGCCTGATCATGATGCCGATCGCCATGAGCCTTGAGGGGGCGCAGGCGCTCAGTACGGCGAGTGCTCAAAGCTGGGGTGCCATCCTGGGACTGGCGCTGTTCTCAACGTCCCTGGCTTACATCATCTATTTCAAACTGCTGGAAACGGCCGGGGCCACCAACCTGCTGCTGGTCACTCTACTGGTACCCGGGTCGGCGATCCTGCTGGGGATTCTGTTCCTGAACGAGTCAATCACGGTGACCCAGCTCGCGGGCTTGGGACTGATTGCGCTGGGGCTGTCTGCTATTGATGGCCGGCTCTGGTCCCGCGTCGTTGCCGCAAGACCCTAGCCCAATCGAGATGACCGTTTACTGGTGCACCGGCACCAGGCGGCGGCCCATAGCAATCAGAATGCAGCCGAAGCCATACATCAGCACGCTGTAGACCACTGCTGGTATCGACATCTCGCTGGATTCCAGCAAGGTCAGCGTCACCATCAGGGCGATCGTGCCGTTCTTGATGCCCAACTCCACAGCAATGGCCAGGGACTCCCGCTGAGAGAGACCCGCCAGCCGGCTCAGCCCCAACCCAATCACGATTCCGGCCAGATTCAACAGGAACGCCGCTGGTCCGGCCTGGGCCAACAACTCCGGCAAGCGCTCCCGGGAACCCCACAGCAGGGCGATGATTAGCAGCAGCAGGACAAATCCGCCAAAGATGCTAACCATGCCCTCGGCTTTCTGCGCCTTCGCCGGTGCCTTGGTCCGGATGAACATACCCAGGGCCACGGGCAGCAGCACGATCACCACCAGCATGGCAATGGTCTTGCCCACCGGCAGCGAGATGTTCGCGGCCTCTCCGAAGTACATCTGCAGGGCGTAATTGGTGAAAAACGGCAGGGTGATGATGGTAATCAGGCTGGCAGACACCGTCAGCAGGATCGACAGCGCAATGTGGCCACGGGCCAGCAGCACGAACAGATTCGAAGTGGTTCCACCCGGACAGGCAGCGATGATAACCAGGCCAACCGCCAGGGCCGGCGCCAGGCCAAGGAGTGGCGCAATGGCAAAGGCCACCAGGGGCATCAACAAGATCTGGGCAAAGGTACCGACCACGACGCTGCGGGGGTTGCGCGTAACCTGGCCAAAATCCCGAAGAGTCAGCGTGAGGCCAATGCCCACCATAATGATAAACAGTGAAATCGGCAGGCCGATCGAAATTAGCGGACTGGTCTCCACGTTGAGACTCCTCGTTATTGTTGTTGGTCGGGCCCGACGGCATGACATCCGGAGTCTAATCGAAAGACCTGCCCCAGAATGTAAACTTTTTGACAATTGGCCTCGGGGGTCAATGTCCGTTCGGGAAGCGCTGGAGCTCTTGTAGACAATCGGCCAGGAACTCACCGGGATCGGCCATGATCGCCTCGTCGGCAACCACCCCGAACTGGATCTGGCCGGCGTAGCTGACAATGCTGACGCCCAGGCCGATATCGCCGGCCTGCGGCACCCAGAACATTTGTTCGGTAATGCGGCAGCCGGCCATGTAGCGGGGTTCCGGTGTGCCCGGAACGTTAGATACCACTGCGCTGGCCTTGCGGTAGAACACATCGGCGACCGGCTGCCGCCAGGGCTCTGGAATCGCCGAAGCGCTGGCCGCCAGCCCCCAGGCGATACCCGGCTGCCAGCTTTTTTTCAGCCGCCGGGTTTCATGTTTGATCCGATACAGTCGCTCCAGCGGACTCTCACCGTCCACCGGCAGGGGCACGAACACCGTGCCAAAATAGTTACCGAGGGAGCCGGACTCCGGTTGCAGGTCGGCCGGCAATCTCGACCGGATATCCACCGGCACTGCCGCGTGCAGCACGGCATCGTCCAGTTCGTCGGCCTCGATTCCGAGCCGACTGCGAACCGCCGAGGCAACACAACTGAGCAGGACATCATTAATGGTGACATTGGTGGCATCCGCCACTGAACGGAAGCGTGCCAGAGCCACCGGTTCCGACCAGCGACACTGGCGCCGGCCCAGCAATGGCCGCTTGAGATCGGAGGGCGTATCCGCCGGCTCAACCAGGAATTCGCTGACCTCATTCAGCAGCCTCAGGCCACTGGAGGCCACACGCTCCAGCGATCGCCCTGCCTGCTGCATCCGGTCCGTTGCCGGGGCTTCCGACTCGGCGTCACTAACCTCACCACGGGTCGCGGTTTCGCTCGCAATCAGCCGCTCCAGCCAGGCCTTGGCGGCAACACTCCAACGAGCCAACTGTGGAGTTTCAGCCGCGCCGTACAACGCAGGATGCTGCTGTGGCGATGGCGGGCATAGCCGATCGAAAATGCCCAACAAGGACAAGCCATCGGCATAACAGTGATGCAGGCGGAGGAGGAGCGCGGCGCCGCCCTCGGCATTGGGGGCTAGCCAGAATTTCCAACGCGGGCGGTACAAGGGAAGAGGCTGATTCAGACGCGCCGACACCCACTCCTGGAGGTCGTCGGGGCTGAACCGGTCGAGCACCACATCCAGATGGTGCTTGAGATCGAACATCGGGTCCTGCTCCCACCACCAGCCGGGCGAGCGCTGAACGGGCATGAACCGAAAGCGCTCCCAGGCCAGCCAGTACACCTGCAGAAATTCCCGCAATCGCGGTGCAGTGAGGCCGTCCACCCGCATCATGACCGTGATGGTCATCGGGTTTTCCGACCGTTCCAGAGCCAGCCACGCCGAATCCGCAGGCAAAAGAAGATGCGATTGCTCGTGACTCAAACCTGGCCGTCCCTGGGGAAAATGGATGAAGCTACGTAAAAACCGAACTCCGCATTGTGCCAGACAAGTTGCAACGTCTCCATCGACGGTGTCATGCACAAGATTACAGATGGTTACCAGTTGACGACCTTTTGGCCTAAACGTTGGCTAAATTCCGGGTCAATCGTTACCAAATACCACTAAAGAGTCATCGATTGGCCCCAGACAAGCGTAGATACTGTTAACTGTGCCAATACAAACAACTCGAGTTCGGGGTACAACAGACTGTAATACTGAGGTTCCAACAGCGTCCAAGACTAATAACAGGCCAATAATTACGCTGGTCGGGAGAGTAACAATGAAAGCGAGCCATGTTCGCAAACTGATCAAGCCCATCGAAAATGCTTACTCAGAGATGTTTTCCGGAAGCGTGTATCGCGTTGGCAAGGGCGCTGTTTCAGTGCGCAATCACAGTGGCAAAGCCCAGGCAACCGTTGTCGGTGTTCACGGATTCCTGGAAAACCATTGTTACTTCACGCAGGCCTACGAGGCTCCCACCACCGAATTGATCCTGCTGACCTGCAGCAACTACCACATTCCTGTAAACGGCGTGACCCCGGAAACACCCCACTGGGAAGTGCCGATCAAGCACCTCGAAGGCACCATTGAGTACGATGCCTGCATCCTGAACCAGGCGCTTGCCAATCTTCCGACCACGCAGAGCATTCGTATCCACGGGCACTCCCGGGGCGGAGCGGTGATCCTGGAGGCGATGAATCAGTGGCCGGAGTTGTATGAGGATGTGGAAGTGGTGCTGGAAGCGCCGGTGCTGCCCCAGGCCAAGATTCATGCCCTGGTAACCACGCTGCTGGAACCAGTCAGCCACGGAATGTGGCCCTGGCTGATTCGCCTGATCAACTCCGCGCCCTCTTCTGCCTATGGCCAGACCTTCTTTGGCAAGATGAACCCGCGCAAGAAACAGCTTCTGAGCAATCTGTTCTCAGCCACCAAGGACCACCTGACCATTGTTCGCAACATCGAGAACATCATGGACTGGATGGAGCGCACGGACACCAGTGTGTACAACAACATCCGCCACGGCACCTTTCTGATCCCTGCCGTGGATCGCATTCTCGACCGCACTGCCATGCTCGCCAGTGCCCGTCACAGCCCGACCACCATGCGCATTATCGAAACCGAGGCGCCAAGTCACTTCATCACCCTCGACAGCAAGGAATGGCTACCCGGTCTCGAATCCCTACCGGAAGCTGCCCAGGGCTAGTGTCCTGCGGGCGAACCTTCGTTAAACTACCTCGCCTCTGCCCCACGGCTAGTTAAACGGAGCCCGTTTCCCATGTACCGCGAGCGCCTGGTCGCCACCAAAGTCAGCACCGACAATGCGCGCCTGCTTCGTCATCTGTTGCTGGAATATCACGATTTCCGCCGGTACAAGGCCGCGCATCCGATGCTGGCCGATACCATCGAGGTCGCCGACTGGCAGGCGCAACGGCTGAAAACCACCCATCTGGATCTGTACCAGCACCCGGGCTATCACACTGGCCTGGAGTTTCTGCTGTCTGATCTGTACGCCCCTTCCGCCATGACCGGCCGGGACGACAACATCGATCGGGTATTTCCGAAAATGGTGAAATGGCTACCGGACCACCTTCTGGGCACCCTGGCGGGCCTGGTGGAGCTGAACCTGATCACCCAGCAGCTGGATCTGGAGCTGGCCGAACAGCTGCATGATGCACAGACCCCGGCCAGTAACCTGACCGAGACCCAGTACTGCGAAGTCTTTCGCAAGAGCCAACAGCTGCCGCTGCGTGAGCGCCAGCTGGCGCTGATCGAGGATGTTGGCCTGCAGCTGGATCGCTACGTGCGAAACCGGACCCTCGGTTGGCTGCTTTCCATGAGCAGGGCACCGGCCGACATGGCCGGACTCACCGACCTGCACGGGTTCATGCACCGGGGCTATACGGCCTTTCGCGCCATGGATGATGTCGAATCACTGATTGAGCGACTGGTGAGCCGGGAACAGCGGGTGATGAATAACATCCTTGCCGGTCATCCGGAGCCGTTCCGGCTACCGGCCGACCTCTGAACCCCGACTACTCAGGGTTCAGGCCTTCAGCATCTGGTCCAGCTGGGAATTGATTTCCTGTTCGATCCGGGATTTGAACGGGCGGAGCATCATGCCGAGTTCAAGATGGATGTGCAGCTCGGCATGACCGATTTCGAGTTGACCTTTAACACCGCTGCGCTTGAAGCGGAGCAGATCCCCATCCCACTGGTAGTTCACGTCGAACTGTTCGGACAGATCTTTCGCCAAATTTTCAGCAGCTTCCCGAGCGTGTTCTTTGTCCAGTGTGTGCGGACGGCGTACATCAATAACGGACATAAATCAGTTTTCTCTTGGAAAATGGAAGGTTTTATAGTTTAGGGCGCTATTAAACTCGCCGCCACCCTTGTAGCGACCCCGCCAGCGGTTAGAATACGAGGTTCAGATTCAGACAGGATTTCTCTCATGAGCGAGCAGCAAACGCCGGCCAATCAGGCCCAGAAAAGCCAGGGCCAGGATGACGTCACCCATTTCGGTTTTCGGGACGTACCCAAGAGCCAGAAAGCGAGCCAGGTGGCTGACGTATTCCACAGCGTAGCTGGCAAATACGACCTCATGAACGACCTGATGTCCATGGGCATTCACCGCCTTTGGAAGCGCTTCACCATCGAGCTCTCGGGCGTGCGTCCGGGGCACCAGGTGCTCGACATTGCTGGCGGCACCGGCGATCTCACCATGAAGTTTTCCGACCTGGTAGGCCCGTCCGGCAAGGTGGTGCTGGCCGATATCAACGCATCCATGCTGAAAGTCGGCCGTGGCCGGCTGGTGGATCGCGGCTACGCGGGCAACATCGAATACGTTCAGGCCGACGCCGAACACTTGCCGTTTCCTGACAACAGCTTCAATGCCGTCTCTATTGCCTTTGGTCTGCGAAACGTCACCGACAAGGATCAGGCGCTGCGCGACATGGCCCGGACTCTCAAGCCCGGCGGCAAGCTCATGATTCTCGAGTTCTCCAAGCCCACTAACCCGCTGCTGAGCAAAGCCTACGACACCTACTCGTTTACCGCCCTGCCGCTGATGGGTCAATTAATTGCCGGCGACAGTGAGAGCTACAAGTACCTGGCAGAATCCATCCGCATGCATCCCGATCAGGACACCCTGAAGGGCATGATGGAAAACGCCGGTCTGGTAGGCTGCAAGTACTACAACATGACCGGCGGCATTGTTGCCCTGCACGTGGGAATCAAGCCCTGATGTTTCCCGGGCCGACCCTGCTCGCCGCGGTCACCGCCATCATCGAAGGCGCGCTGAACCAGGCCCTGGAACTTGATCCGGCAGGCCGTCGGGCACTGCTGACCGCATTGAATGCACCGGTCCGGGTGACCATCACCGCGCCACTGCCGCTGGCCTACACTCTGCACACCACGGGCAGTCGGGTTCAGGTCAGCAGCCAGCTACCGGAAACCCCGGGGCTGGAAATTCAGGGCAAGCCCATTGCCCTGGCGGCACTGGCACTCGGTGATGATCGCGTCTTCAGCGATGGCCGGTTGCAGGTGGAGGGCGATACCGCGCTGGCCCACCAGTTGCAACGTGCCCTGGACCAGCTCAACCCGGACTGGGAAGCGGCCATGGCCCGACACATCGGTGAGGTGCCCGCACATTTCCTGGGCCAACGGGTTCGCGGTGCCGTGAAGTGGAGCCGCAATGCGTTTCAGGCGCTGAACGCCAATATCGAGGAATACGTGCACGAGGAAAGCCGTGCCCTCCCCGGCCGGCGAGAACTGGAAGCCACGTTCGCGGACATCGACGAACTCAACCTCCGCACTGAACGCCTTGCCGCGCGCATCGACCAGATTGGCAACCGCGCCCCTACTGACGAACCGGAGACCCCGTGACCCGCCTGCAACGACTGATCCGAATCGCCTGGGTGTTCTGCCGATACCGGCTGGATACGTTTTTGCCCCTGGCGGAGTTGCCGGCACCGCTGAAGGTGTTTTTCCTGCTCGCGCCCTGGCACCTGTTTCCCAAACCGAAATTAGACCGGGGCGACCGACTGCGCTTGGCGCTGGAGGAACTGGGACCGGTGTTCGTTAAGTTCGGCCAGATCCTGTCGACGAGGCGCGACCTGCTGCCGGACGACATGGCCGAGTCCCTGAAAAACCTGCAAGATCGGGTTCCTCCCTTCCCCAGTGACGTTGCCCGCAGCATCATCGAGTCCTCGCTTGGCGCCCCGGTAGCGGAGCTGTTCCAGGACTTCACGCCGGATCCGATTGCCTCAGCCTCCGTGGCCCAGGTGCATGGTGCCACCCTGCCCAATGGCAAGAAGGTAGTGGTGAAGGTTCTGCGCCCGGGTATCGAACGGGTTATTCGCCAGGATCTGGCCCTGATGTACCTGATGGCCGGACTGCTGGAGAAATACTGGTCTGAAGGCCGGCGCCTGCACCCGGTGGAGGTGGTCGAAGACTACGACTCCACCATTCACGACGAGCTGGACCTGCAGCGCGAGGCCGCCAACGCCAGCCAGCTGCGCCGTAATTTCGACAACTCGTCACTGATTTACATCCCCTTCATTGACTGGGACTACACCCGCAAGTCAGTACTGGTGATGGAACGCATCCACGGCATCCCTATTGCCGACGTGGCGGCCCTGAAAGCGGCCGGCGTGAACATGAAGGTGCTGGCCGAAAAAGGCGTGGAAATCTTCTTCACCCAGGTCTTTCGGGACAGTTTCTTCCACGCCGACATGCATCCCGGCAACATCTTTGTGGACGTCAGCAACCCGGCCGATCCGAAGTACATTGCCATCGATTTTGGGATTGTTGGCACCCTGGCACCAGACGACCAGAGCTATTTGGCGCGCAACCTGCTGGCGTTTTTCCGCCGTGACTACCGTCAGGTCGCCGAATTGCACGTTCAGTCCGGCTGGGTGCCGCCGGACACCCGGGTCAACGAGTTCGAAGCTGCCATCCGTACTGTGTGCGAACCCATCTTCGAGAAGCCACTAAAAGACATTTCCTTTGGTCACTTCCTGCTGCGCCTGTTCCAGACTGCACGCCGCTTCAATATGGAAGTGCAGCCCCAGCTGGTCCTTCTGCAGAAGACACTGCTGAACGTGGAGGGCCTGGGACGCCAGCTTTACCCCGAGCTGGATCTGTGGAGCACCGCGCAACCGTACCTTGAAAGCTGGATGCGCCGCCGGATAGGCCCGTCCGGACTGATCAAGTCACTGCAAACGCACCTGCCCTCATGGCTGGAGCAGTCCCCTGAGATGCCACAACTGGTGCACGATGCCCTGCTGCAGCTGCGCCAGTCCGGCCCCACCGAACAACAGAATCAGGCTACACTGGAGCTGCTTCAGGAACAGCAACGGCGCGCGGAACGCCGCTGGCGACGCGGCCTGACCGCCGTTGTGCTAATCGCCGTGGCAGTGCTGGGCACCCAACCAGAGGCCCAGGCCTGGGTCGCCGATGTGCCGATCTGGAGCTGGGTACTGCTGGCAGGCGCGGGCGGCCTGGTGCTGCGTGGCAGCCGCTAACCGATCATCGATTCAGCAATGAGAATTCAGGATTCACAAAAATGAAAGATTTCCCCGATAATGTCGACAACCCTGACTGGCTGGATGTCATCCGCTGGACCGCCGACGGTCTGGTGCCTGCCATCGCCCAGGATGCTGCCACTGGCGATATCCTGATGATGGCCTGGATGAATCGGGAATCACTGCGCCTGACTGCCCTGGAGGGCCAGGCAGTGTATTGGTCCCGCTCCCGCGGCAAACTCTGGCGCAAGGGCGAGAGCTCTGGCCACCAGCAGGTCATCAAGGATATCCGGCTGGATTGCGATGAGGATGTTATCGTGCTGATGGTGGAGCAGAAAGGCGGCATTGCCTGTCACACCGGCCGACGCAGTTGCTTTTATCGCAGCCTGAAAGACGGTCAGTGGGTCAGCGTTGATCCGGTGATCAAGGACCCCGACGCCATCTACGGCAGCCAATAAGGAGTACCGACAGTGAGTGATGTATTGCAACAACTGGCGCAGGTACTGGAAGCGCGCAAACAGGCCGATCCGGACACGTCTTACGTGGCCAGCCTGCATGCCAAGGGCCTCAACAAGATTCTGGAAAAAGTCGGTGAGGAATGCACCGAGACCCTGCTGGCCGCGAAAGACGCGGAGCACTCGGGCGACACCTCGAACGTAGTCTACGAGACTGCGGACCTGTGGTTTCACAGCCTGGTGATGCTGTCCCGGTTAGGCCTTGGCCCAAAAGAGATTCTGGACGAACTGGCCCGGCGTTTTGACCTCTCCGGATTGGAAGAGAAAGCCTCCCGGGACCAATAAGGGATGACAGGCTAATCGGCAGATTAACGTCAATCCGATCTGTTAACGTACACTACTGTGTAGCGACAACTTAAAACGAGGACCCCACCATGGGTATCAGTATCTGGCAGCTTCTTATCGTACTCGGTATCGTGATTCTGTTGTTCGGGACCAAGAAACTGCGCAACATCGGCACCGACCTGGGCGGCGCTATCCGCGGCTTCAAGAAGTCCATGAACGATGAGGACAGCAAGGCCGCTGACCCGGACTCCCTGGAAGAAGATACCGACGCGAAGGGCCAGCCGGCCAAATCCGAAGAAAAGCCACGGGACAAGTCCCACAGCTGAGACCAGGCTGAATGTTCGATATTGGCTTTCTTGAGCTGCTGATCTGCGGCGTCATTGCTCTGTTAGTGCTCGGCCCCGAGCGCCTGCCCACTGCTGCCCGAGCTGCCGGGCGGTGGATTGGCGGTGCCCGGCGCATGGTCAGCCAGTTCACCTCGGAGCTGGATCGCCAGCTAAAGGCCGAAGAGTTACGGGAAGAACTGCGCAAAGCCGGTGATGTGGGGCTCGAAGACGTCCAGAAGACTGTGCGCGGCGCGCTCGACGATGCCAAGCGTTACGAACACATGATCATGCCGAACAGTGACCATCAAAGCTCACGCCCGGCGCCGGCGACCCGGCGCGTGGCCACGAAAACGCCGGAAAACAGCGATGAGCCGACGCCATCGGTCGAGTCCGCAGCGGCACCTGAACACGAACCCACTCCTGGCACCGAGCCCGAGGGCACCGATCAGCCCCGCTCGGGGCATGCATCATCGGATGACCGTTCATGACGTCCCAGCCAGACGGCAACCCTACTTCCCCCGAACACCAGGAAATGCCTCTGATTGAGCATTTGCTGGAGCTGCGTAACCGCCTGTTGAAGATGGTGCTGGCTGTAGTCATCTGCTTTGCCGCCATCTACCCGTTTGCCAACGATCTGTACCTGTGGCTGTCGGAACCGATCCGTTCGCTGCTGCCGATCGGGCAAACCATGATAGCCACCGACGTGACCTCCCCGTTTTTTGCGCCCCTGAAGCTGGCCCTGGTATTGGCGGTCTTTGCTGCCATTCCCATCATCCTGTACCAGCTCTGGAGTTTCGTCGCGCCGGGCCTGTATGCCCACGAGAAACGGCTGGCGTTTCCCCTGCTGTTCACCTCGGTGCTGCTGTTCTACGCCGGTGCTGCCTTTGCCTACTATGTGGTGTTTCCGCTGGTTTTCGGCTTCTTCACCGCCATTGGGCCGGAAGGTATCGTTGAACTGCCGGACATCAGCAGCTATCTGAATTTCGTTTTAAAGATGTTCTTCGCCTTTGGGGTCGCCTTTGAAATCCCCATCGCCACCGTGCTGCTGATTCTTACCGGCGCGACCACGCCAGCCGATCTGGCCGCCAAACGCCCCTACGTGGTGGTGGGCTGCTTCATCATCGGTATGCTGCTGACCCCGCCGGACATCATCTCCCAAACCCTGCTGGCCGTCCCCATGTGGATCCTGTTTGAGGTAGGCATCATCTTTGGCCGACTGGCGAAGCGGGAAGTGGCCGAGACCGACGAGCCCGCTGGCGAATGAACCTGGCACTGCTGTTTGATGAGGATTTCACCGCGGAAAACCGGGTGACACTGACCGGGCGCCGGCTGCAGCACCTGCATTCGGTGATCCGGGTTGAAACCGGTGATTGCATTCCCGTCGGTCGGGTCAACGGTGACATTGGTACCGGTGAGGTGCTCCGTCTGACCGAGACCGAAGCCGAATTGCGGGTATCGTTTGATCAGGTGCCACCGCCCGCCCTGCCACTGACCCTGGTGCTCGCCATGCCCCGCCCCAAGATGTTTCGCCGGGTGCTGCAAACGTGCGCGACCCTGGGGGTGAAGGACATCTGGCTGATTAACAGCTACAAGGTGGAGAAAAGCTTCTGGCAAACGCCGTGGCTGTCCGATGACAACCTGCGCGAGAACCTGACGCTGGGGCTGGAGCAGGCCCGGGATACGGTGATGCCCCAGGTGCACATCCGCAAGCTGTTCAAACCGTTCGTGGAAGATGAGCTGCCCGCCCTCTTGGCTGGCAAGCGCGCCCTGGTGGCCCACCCGGGCACGGATCAACCCTGCCCTACCCACATGGACCAGCCTACTGCCCTGTGCATTGGGCCTGAAGGCGGCTTTACCCCTTACGAGGTGGGTAAACTCGAGGAAGCCGGCTGTGACCCGGTGCACCTGGGGCCACGCATTCTGCGGGTGGAGACGGCCGTGCCGGTGCTGGTCAGCCGCCTGTTCGATGCCTGTGGTTAATTCAGGCCGAGCGCGCCGCCCAAAGCTTCTGTAGCGGGGTAATCACCGCCACCAGTAAGGCACCGGCAATCACGCCAAACACACCGTCAGCAAGGGTCGGCACAATGAGCTCCGGCACACCGCCAAGGCCCTCTGCAAAGTGGTGGACGGCCTCGTAGACCGGCGGCAAGCCGTGAGTCAGAATGCCACCACCAACCAGAAACATGGCAATGGTGCCCACGATCGACAGGGTCTTCATCATGTGGGGTGCCAACCAGAGAATTCCCCGCCCCACTTTCTGCAACGCCTCGTTGTCCTGCTGGCTCAGGTAGAGCCCGCCGTCGTCGAGCTTCACGATGCCGGCGACCAGTCCGTAAACCACCACCGTAATCATAATCGCCACCACCGCCAGCACCAGAAACTGCATGCCAATACTCGCGCCAGCCACCGTGCCCAGGGTAATCGCGATGATTTCCGCCGACAGGATGAAATCGGTTCTGATAGCGCCTTTGATCTTGTCTTGCTCCACCGCCTTCAAATCGACGTCTGGATTTTTCAGGGCTTCGTGCAGTTCCTGCTTATGCGCTTCGGCCT
This sequence comes from Marinobacter sp. LA51, assembly GCF_030297175.1. NCBI lineage: Bacteria > Pseudomonadati > Pseudomonadota > Gammaproteobacteria > Pseudomonadales > Marinobacteraceae > Marinobacter > Marinobacter apostichopi. The sequence continues at coordinate 3,257,871 of NZ_AP028070.1, forward strand.
CTTGCCGGTGCAAAAACTTGTGCGCCAGCTTTTCAAAACCTTCGAAACACAGAAACGCACCGCCCAGCATCAACAGTGGCACCACCAACCAGGGCACGAAGAAGCTGATGGCCAGCGCGGCTGGCACCAGGATCACCTTGTTCAGCATCGAGCCTTTGGCCACCGCCCACACCACCGGCAGCTCGCGCGCGGGCTTCACACCGGTGACCTGTTGCGCGTTGAGCGCGAGATCGTCGCCCAATACACCGGCGGTTTTCTTGGTGGCGGTTTTAGTCATCAGGGCGACATCGTCCAGGATGGTGGCGATGTCATCGAGAAGGGCGAGAAGGCTGCTTCCTGCCATGATTGGTTGTCCTTAGCGGGTTATTGGGAGAAGACGTTATTGGAGAACAAGTGTCAGCGAGTCAGGCCCATCGCTTCCGCAGCCAGCCGGTGCTTGATCGGGCCAAGACCGTCGAGCCAGCGCATGCCGGTGTTTCGTAGCCATCTCAGCGGTAGCTCATCGCGGGCAAATAACTGTTTAAACCCTTCCATGGCCGCCATCATGGCCAGGTTTTCAGCCTTGCGGCGACGCTGATACCGCGCCAGAACCAGCTCCTCGGCCGGACTGAGGCCCGCGCGCTGGGCCCGGGACAGCTCGTCCAGCAGGGCCCGGACATCGGCGAAGCCAAGATTGGCGCCCTGGCCCGCCAGCGGGTGAATGGTGTGGGCTGCATCGCCCACCAGGGCAAATCCGGTCGCGATGTAATCCTTGGCATGACGCTGGCGCAGCGGAAAGGCGTAACGGCGCGAAACGGCCTGCACCGCCCCTAGCTCCCGCTCAATGGCGAGTTCCAGCTCTGCTGCAAAGTCAGCATCATCCAGCGCCATCAGTCGTCTGGCCTCGTCAGTATCCTGGGACCAGACGATGGAACAGAAATGCTCGTCGCCCGATTCCGGCCGTAACGGCAGGAATGCCAGCGGACCGGTGGGCGAAAACCGCTGCCAGGCGGTAAAACGGTGACTCTGGGCGGTGCGCACGGTGCAGACGATGGCCTGCTGGTCGTAATCCCATTCCCGTACCGGTAACCCGACCCACTGACGCAACCGGGAGTTGGCACCGTCGGCCGCCACCACCAACCGGGCGCCCAATTGCTGTCCGTCCGCCAGTTCGACGCCACGCTGGTTGCCGTCCTGCCACCAACCGGTCACCTTCACGCCATCAATCAACTCTACGCTGCTGTCTTCCAGGGCCTGGAACAGCGCCCGCACCAGGCCGCGGTTCTCGATAATCGTGCCCAGGTCCCTAGCCTGCAAGTCGGCGGCATCAAAATGGATACGGCCGGTGCCATCGCCATCCCACACAGTCATTTTCTGGTAGGGGCAATGGCGCCCGGACATCGCCGCTTGCCAGACTCCCAGGCTCTCCAGCAACTGCTGGCTGGCTCGGGAAATGGCGCTGACCCGAGGCTCGAATTCAGCCACGCTGTCGGCGGGTTCGGGTTGCTTCAGCAGCGTCGCCCGTTCACTACCCTCGATCAGCCCCACCTGCCAGCCCTGACGGGACAGGCCAAGGGCGAGGGCCGAACCGGTCATGCCGCCACCGACCACCAGGATGTCAAAGGCACGGAATTCAGTCATGGCTTGCGGGCTCTCCGGCACCGGTCTTCGGTTTGTGGATCACTGCCCGGCGACCGCCCAGCCCCATGGCCTTACGCGCGAACCAGCGTTTCGCCCCGGGCACCAGGTCAAGCCCCACCAGCCCCGCATCGCGAGCAACAGCCAGCGGTGTCAGGGAGGGACCAAACAGACGGATCAACGAGTCGGAGAACTGGGCGGTCTGTTGCCAGTCCTGCCGGTGTAGCTGCTGGTAGCGGCTAAGAACCTGCAGATCCCCAAGGGACTGACCCTGCTCCACCGCCAGTCGGAATTGCTCCACCAGCGTCATCAAACCTCGCAACGCCAGGTTAAAGCCTTGCCCGGCCACCGGGTGCAATGCGTGGGCGGCGTTACCTACCAGCGCGACGCCGGGTCGCACTGGCTCATCCACGGTAGACAGCGTTAGCGGGTAGTGGCTGCATTCACCAATGCGAGTGAAGCGACCCAGACGCCAGCCAAACCGCTCCTGCAGTCGCTGGCATTTATCGGCATCGTGCAGTGCAAGCACCTGTTCCAGCATTTCATCGCCCAGCGTCCAGACCAGCGCCGATTGTTGGCCGGCCCGGTTGGCCCCGCCATGGGGCAGCAGCGCCATTGGACCTTCATCGGTGAAGCGTTCGAAGGCGCTGAACTGATGGCTTTCGCTGGTGGATACGTTGGCGATGAGGGCGTTCTGGCCATAACTGCGATGGCGCACCTGAAATCCGAGTCGCTCCCGCAAACCGGACCGGCCACCATCCGCGACCACCAGGCACTGGGCAGTCATTCGGTGGCTGTCGTCACCGGTTTTAAGGGCAACGTCCACACCAGCTGCAATCGGTGTCATGTCGACCACTTCCGTGGGCGCCTGCCACTGCACATTGGTCTCAAGCAACTCGCGCATCAGGCAGAGCCCCATCCAGCGGTTGTCCGCCACGTAGCCCAGGGCATCCTGCTGATGTTCGTCGGCATTCAGGCGGGTGGCACCAAAGCGACCCCGGTCCGACACGTGGATGTGCCGAATCGGCGTGGCATGTTCAGACAACCGGCGCCACAGCCCGAGCTCCTCGAAGATCAGCCGTGAGCCCCACGCCAGGGCGGTGGAGCGGGCATCGTAGCTGGGCTGGTAGTCTTCGGGTAGCGCATCGGCCGACAGCGGAAAGGCCTCGACCACCGTCACCCGCAGGCTGGGAACCGCGCGGGCCAGCGCCAGGGCCAGGGTCGCCCCGGCCAGGCCGCCGCCGGCAATGATCAGATCGGTGTCGAATTGGCTCACTGGCTTAGTCCGCCATCAGGGCTTCAATGTCAGGGATGGTCTTGGGAACGCCGTCGGTCAGCACCCGGCAGCCGTCCTTGGTGACCACCACATCGTCTTCGATACGGATGCCGATGCCGCGCCATTTTTCATCGACGCTGGTGTTGTCCGGTGCAATGTACAGCCCCGGCTCCACCGTCAATGCCATGCCCGGCTCCAGCAGACGCCAGGCATCTCCCACTTTGTAGTCACCCACATCGTGCACATCCAGCCCGAGCCAATGTCCGGTGCGATGCATGAAGAAGGGTTTGTAGGCTTCCGCCGCAATGGCGTCATCCAGGGATCCTGACAACAGGCCGAGGTCAATCAGTCCCTGGGTCAGCACCCGGAGGGCCGCCTCGTGAGGATGGTTCCAGTGGTTACCCGGACGCACCGCGTCAATCGCTGCGTACTGGGCTGACAACACTACCTCGTACAGAGCGCGCTGTTCCGGACTAAAAGTACCGCTGACCGGGAAGGTGCGGGTAATGTCCGAGGCGTAGCAATCGTACTCGCAGCCGGCATCGATCAACACCAGATCGCCGTCATTAAGCGGTGCACTGTTTTCGATGTAGTGGAGGATGCAGCCATTGGCGCCGCCACCGACGATGGACGGGTAAGCCGTGGAGCGGGCACCGTGATCCATAAAGGTGTGGATCAGCTCCGCCTCCAGGTTGTACTCATTGCCGCCTCGACGTGCACGTTTCATGGCACGGCAATGCGCCTCCGCACTGATCTCGGCAGCCTTGGCCATCACCTTGATTTCATTGGCGCTCTTGAACAGACGCAGGTCGTGAAGGAAATGCTCCAGCGACACGAATTCGCCCGGCGGGTGGGCTCCGGTGCGGACCTTGCTGCGAATGGTCTTGACCCACTCCATCACCTTGCCGTCAAAGTGCTGGTCTTTGCCCAGCGGGTAGTAGACCCGGCTGCGGCCTTCGATCATGCCCGGCAGGATGTCGTCGATGTCGGAAATCGGGAACGCATCGTCCAGGCCATAGCGCTCGATAGCCCCCTCTGGGCCTACCAGAAAGCCATCCCAAAGCTCTTTCTCGGGATTGCGTTCCTTGCAGAACAGTACGGACTCGCCATGCTCTCGACCGGGAATCAGCGCCAGTACGGCCTCAGGCTCGCCAAAGCCAGTCAGGTACTGAAAATCACTGTCCTGGCGGAACGGGTGCAGCACGTCGCGATTGCGCACTCGCTCCGGAGCTGCCGGAATGATCGCAATGCTCTCAGGGGCCATGCGCTCCATCAGCTTGCGACGGCGCTCGGCAAATTCCTTAACGGGTATCAGGGACGACATAAACTCTCCCGCAATGATTGATCTGCTTAGTGCAGGGTCGGCGATGGCGAAGCCGGTCGCTCTGGTTCGTTGAACTCGGTGAAGACCGCCAGCGCCCCCAGCCGGATATATTCGGTAATTTCCAGCAGCTGTTGCTCGCTCTCGTCGCTGGCCTCTTCGTCATCCGCGAGTTGACTGATCGCGACCATGTCTTCGATCAGTTCGCGGATTTCATCGGGTGCCTGCCCGAGGGCTTCACCGGCAGTCAGTGCCATGCCCTCAAGGAAACCACGGACCCAGGCCACCAGGGCCTCCAGACGCTGCTCGATAGCGTAATCATCGTCCGGCAGCAAAGGATGGAAACTCATGTCGGTCGATTTCAAGTGCGACAGCGTCTGGTCATACGCCTTATTCATGAATGGCGCCAGATCTTCGGAATCATCGGCCGCGTTTTCGGGCAGCCCCATGTGCTCACACACCATATTCAGCCATTCCGGCTCGTCAATACGTGAGCCGGCCGCCAGCCGACCACAGAGCACACCGTGCAGCTCGGACGGATGACTGAACGCCTTGTGAGCGGTAAATACGTTGGCCCAGCGCTCGAATTCAGCGGCGCGGGCAGCACCGGAGGTATCGGTTTCGGACATGAACCGTGCCATTCCTGTGTTGTTGAATGAAGTTTCTATCCTAGCATTCAGGCGCATCCAAGACACTTTTCCATTGCCAATCCCGGCGCAACCGGACAAAATGTTATAACATATCAATTCAGATAAGAGACCACGCCATGCTCTCCACCACAACCCGCCTACTGCCACTACCAGTGCTACTGCTGAGCGCCCTGACCGCATCCGCCGAAAATCTGAATGCCCATCAGCACGGTCAAGCAGAACTGCAACTCGCTATGGACGGCCAACTGGTTGAACTGATGGCCTTATCACCCGCCCATAATTTACTGGGATTCGAGCACGAACCCCGCACGGAAGCAGAACAGGAAGCCGTAGAGTCAGCGCTTACATGGCTAACGGAAACCCCACTTATCAATACCGTGAGCGGATCCTGCAGCATTCAGACCAGCGAAGTTCACTACGCTTTTGCGGGCGACGATGGCGATGATGCTCATCATGAGGAGCATGGCGATCATGAACACGAACACCACGAAAGTGGGGAGGTCACTCACACCGACATTGAAGCTTTCCAGACCCTGATTTGCCCGGACCTGGCCCATGACAGCCAGTTGGTCACGTCGCTGAGCGAGCAGTTTCCGGCCATCGAAGATCTGGATATCGAATGGGCCGGGCCTGAGGGTCAAGGCGCCCTGCGCCTGGAGCAGGGCATTACGGAATTTAGCCTTAAACCCTGAACTTACTGCTCATAAGGCTCCACGGACTTCGCAACGATCGAGTACGATGAGGTACCCAGGTCATTCTCGGTGCGCTCGATGACCAGCGTTCCTTCAATCCAGACCGGGTCGTACAGGGCTTCCAGCTTGAAGCCCTCGTGATACTTTACGTGGATGATCTGATTGGGCGGTGGTGGCGGCACATGGATACAGGCTCCGTAGTAGGGAACCAGAAAAAACTCAAGGATTTCCATATCCTGGGTGGTCTTCAGAGGCACGACGAAACCGGGAATTCGCGCATCGACATCGGACATCTCCGGCACAACACGACCGGTCATGATCTCGTCCGGTAGCAGTGCCGGGCCATCGCCCTCATGCTCTACTTCTGGCATATTTTCCAGCAGGGCCAGATCCTCAGCCGGCATCAACTCCAGCCAGTCCAGCTCCCGGGGCTCGGCGTGGACAGAGAGCGACTGCCCAAGGACGACAAACAACGCAGCGCACACGAAGCCACGGCGGAGCGTTTGAGAGAGTGTCCTAAAAACGAATGGGCAGAGAGCAAATCGGGGAAGACAAAACATCAGAACGCGGTCTCCAGAAAACGGGGCACGGGATTTCGGCAATCATACACCGGACACCAGACGAGCTACATGGCTAGTACGACGGAATTAATCGATCTGAACGAACAACACCCCATCCGGGCGTTGGCAACTGCCGATCTCAGCTATCAATGGGGGCCGGAACAACCGACTCTGACCTTTCCAGACCTGAGTCTGCCACTGGGCCAACACCTGTTTCTTCGAGGAGCCAGTGGCAGTGGCAAGAGCACACTGCTGAGCCTGCTGTCTGGCATGCTCACGCCTGACGCCGGCACCGTGCGCATCCTGGGCAGCCAGCTGGACCGACTTGGTGCCGGCCAGAGGGATCGATTCAGAGCCAATCACATTGGCGTGATTTTCCAGCAGTTCAACCTTGTTCCCTACCTCACCGCCGAAGCCAATGTCACCCTGCCATGCCGCCTGTCGGCACAACGCCGGGATGCTACGGACCCTGAGCCGATCCACGAAGCCCACAGACTGTTAACTGCACTGGCCATTCCCCAGAGCTGCTGGCACCGAAAAGTGACCCAACTGAGCATCGGCCAGCAACAGCGCATCGCCGCCGCCCGGGCATTGATAGGAGGCCCGAGTCTGATTCTTGCAGATGAGCCCACCTCAGCCCTCGACAGCGACAACCGGGACCGGTTTCTGGATCTTCTACTGACGCTGGCCGAAGCCCGCAATACCTCGGTAGTGTTTGTCAGTCACGACCGCGCCCTGGCCCAACACTTTGACCACCAGGTGGAACTGGAGGGAGCTGCATCATGAGCACTCGCCTGGCACTTTCTCTGGCGGGCGCCAGCTTGTGGCACCGCCGCCGGGTCCTGGCACTGGTCTGCCTGACCCTCACCCTCAGCGTAACGCTGTTGTTGGGCATCCAGTACCTCCGTACTGAAGTTAAGGAATCGTTCACCAGCACTGTTAGCGACACCGACCTCATCATCGGCGCCCGCAGCGGGCAGCTGAATCTGCTGCTGTACACGGTGTTCCACTTGGGGGATCCCACCAACAACATTCGCTGGTCTACTTTTCAGGAACTGGAAGCGGACGAGCGAATCGATTGGTTGATCCCCATATCACTCGGGGACACCTACCGGGGCTCCCGGGTCATCGGCACCAACGACAACTTTCTTGAACGGTTCCAGTACGGCCGCGGCCAGTCGTTGCAGCTTGCGCAGGGTCGCTGGTTTGACAGTGTGTTCGATGTCGTCCTGGGGGCCAATGTAGCCGAGAAATTCGACCATGCCGTGGGCGACAGTATCGTACTGTCCCACGGCGGTGGCCGAACCAGCTTTTCCAATCACGACGACACCCCCTTCCATGTTACTGGGATTCTAGAAAGCACCGGAACCCCTGTGGACCAGGCGGTTTACATCAGCCTTTCGGGCATGGAAGCCATGCACGTTGGCTGGGAATCCGGGGTGGCCATTCCCGGTCGCACCCTGACGCCGGAAGAGGCGGAGCAGCGCGACTTCACCCCGAGCGCAATAACGGCTGCCTTTGCCGGACTCGAACGCAAGATCCTCACCTTTCAGGTTCAACGCGAGCTCAATGAGAACACCAGTGAACCTTTATCGGCCATCTTGCCCGGAGTTGCCCTGAGCGAATTGTGGAGACTCATGCGCCAATTTGAGCGGGCCTTAATCGGCATTACCGGCTTTGTGGTGGTTATCAGCCTACTGGGACTGGCGGCCGTGCTGCTGACACTGCAGGCTCAACGCTCCCACGAAATTGCGGTACTGCGCGCAATTGGCGCATCGCCCGGACTGGTCGGCCTGCTCTACGTAATCGAAGCCGTTGTCCTGGCCCTTGTCGCCTGTATCCTGGCGCTGCTGATCGGAGCGGTGGCGGTAACGGCACTGGCGCCCTGGCTTCAGGCCAGCTATGGCCTGCAGATTCAGCTCCGCCCGTTGAGTGCAGTGGAATGGGGCCTGCTGGCTTCAGTGCCCATGGCCGCATTGCTGGTAGCCCTGATTCCGGGCATCCGGACCTGGAAGCAAAGCCGCTCACTGGGGTTGGGTGAGGTGGCTGAACCGTGACTGGCGTCAACACCGGGGTGTAATGACATCCCTGTAAATTGACCGACTTAGCGTCCGCACTTATAGTTACCTGCAATGAAAACAACCAATGCTGGGCACGCGATGGAACAGTCCGAAGTACAGGCATTAGCGGACAAGCTCGATAAGCTGATCGAGCGCTGTCAGAAACTGGAGCGGGACAACACCACGCTGCGGGAGCTGCAGGATGACTGGAACCGGGAACGGGCCCAGTTAATGCACAAGAATGATCTTGCGAAAAACAAGATCGAAGCCATGATTGGTCGCCTGCGGGCACTGGAGCACCACTGATGTCGAAGCAGTCCACCACCGCTGAGGTAAAGATTCTCGATAAGGAGTATCTGGTTGCTTGCCCTGACGAAGAGCGTGACGCTCTGACCCGTGCTGCCCGTCATCTCGATAGCAAAATGCGGGAGATTCGCGCCAGCGGGAAGGTGTTCGGCACCGAACGCATTGCGGTCATGGCTGCCCTGAACATCACCCATGAACTGCTTGAGCGAGACACCATGTCTGATACTACCAGCTCCGTTCTGAAGGCGATGGACAGCAAGCTGAACAATGCTCTGGGCGATTCGTCCGGACAGTAACCACTGCGTAAATTTTGGTAAGGGTTTCCGAAACAGGTGTTGCAATCGGCCCCGGCAGTACCCGTATAATGAGGTCAACTTCCTGGGCTGTGCGGGATATTCGGATACGTCCTCGAGCCGATGCGCATTACCCAGGTGGCTACTTTAGGGCATTGTGAGCACGTCCCCGTCAGGGGAAAGCCTAATATGTCACAGCGGCCACCGACCTTGAACTTTGGGTTCAAGGGCAACATCCGATAACGGCAGCCCGGGAAGCTTTATTTTGAGCCAGTTTATCGCCCCTCAACCGTTCGATACCCAGCGAAATACCCGATCTCGCAGTGACCTGCGCAAGCACCTACGCCAGCAACGACGAGCGCTTCCCTACGAACAGCAGCAACAGGCCGCAGAACAGCTCGCGCTGAATCTACTGACCCACCCTGATTTGCACCGGGCACGCCATATCGCTATCTACCTGCCCAACGATGGCGAGATCGACCCCAGATTGTATATGGATCTTGCTGAACGCAAAGGTGTTCGCTTTTATTTACCGGTTCTGCACCCGATTCACACCGGCACACTGGTGTTCAGCCCCTTCACCGACACGTCTGAACTGAAAGCCAATCGATTCGGCATACCGGAGCCTGCTTTCAGCAAAGGCCTGAAACGACCTGCCTGGGCCCTGGATGCGGTGTTGTTTCCATTGGTGGGTTTTGACGAGAACGGTGGCCGGCTAGGTATGGGCGGCGGATTTTACGATCGTACGTTCGCTTTCACGCGAGTGCGTCCGAGGTTGGCGCCCAAACTTATCGGGCTAGCCCATGATTTTCAGAGAGTGCAGGAGTTACCGACTGAGACCTGGGATATACCGCTGCATGGCGTGGTGACGGACCAACGCTGCTACCGATTCCGGCGACTGTCGACGGCCTGATAGGCATCCATGTTGATGCTGGAGTATGCGCGGGATGGAGCTTCGGATGCCTGAATGGTCGTAAACCCAGTAATCACAAGGCCGGCAGCGAAAATCAGTACGACGGCTTTGATGATGTCAGGTTTGCCACCCATGGTCTTCTTCCTTCAAAAATTTTTGCTAAAAGACTGGAAAATCAGCCGACTATTCTTGTTATTAAGAATTAGTCGAAAGATTATCACGCATCTTCAGTTTTACAATTTTTGACAGGTTACCATTAGGTAATATTTTGCCCGCTATGCGCGGGGACGGCCTGTAAAATACAGCCGGGAGTGGACGCCAAGCCGGAAAGACGTTCCAAAACCCGCTCAAGTACATCCATGTAGCGCTTGAGCTCCGCCATCCATGGCTCCGCACAGTTTTGGAACGCCTTTTCGGCCCGGCTATCAGGTTCGTTATTTCGCCTGATGATTGCCGGCCCCAAGGAACAACTGATAAGCCTCGTTATCGGTCATGTCTTCGTACCGGAATCCGACCTTATCAAGCATTTTCTCGAAGTCTTTCACCTCGTCGTCATTCACCTGCGCACCCAGCAACACGCGGCTATAGGCGGCGCCGTGGTTGCGGTAATGGAACATCGAAATATTCCAGCGAGTGCCCAGTGACATCAGGAACTTCATCAAAGCACCTGGGCGCTCCGGGAACTCGAACTGGTACACCCGCTCGTTGGTGATCGCCGGTGCATGACCACCCACCATGTGGCGAATGTGCTGCTTGGCCAGATCGCTGTCGGTGAGGTCGATCACGCCATAGCCTGCTTCCCGAAGGTCCTGCACCAGATCCTCTCGGCCATGCCCACCGGCCTGCACCTGGATTCCCACAAAGATAGTAGCTTGAGCGCTATCGGCGTAGCGGTAGTTGAATTCGGTGATGCTGCGCTTGTGCAGGGCGTTGATGAACGTCTTGAAAGCGCCTGGTTGCTCAGGGATGGTGACCGCCAGGATAGCCTCACGCTGCTCACCGATCTCCGTACGCTCGGAGATGTAACGCAAACGATCGAAGTTCATGTTGGCGCCACTCAGAGTCGCCACCAGGTTCTCGTCCTCGATCTGCTCTCGCTGGATGTACTTCTTCACGCCAGCAACACCCAGAGCCCCGGCCGGCTCGGCAATCGACCGGGTGTCCTCGAACACATCCTTGATCGCTGCACAGATTTCATCGGTGGAAACGGTGATAACCTCATCCACGTAATCCTTGCAGATCTCCCAGGGGTATTCGCCAATCTGTTTAACCGCAACACCGTCGGCGAAGATGCCTACCTCGTCCAGAATCACCCGCTCGCCGGCCTTGAGTGCCGCCTGCAGGCAGTTGGAATCCTCGGGCTCCACGCCAATCACCTTGATCTCAGGGCGCAGGTATTTGATGTAGGCGGCCATGCCGGCGATCAGGCCACCGCCACCAACGCAGATGAAGATGGCGTGGATGGGTTTGCTCAACTGCCACATGATTTCCATCGCCACCGTACCCTGCCCTGCGATCACATCCGGATCGTCGTAAGGCGGGATGTAGGTGTAACCATGCTTCTGGATCAGCTCCTGAGCGTGGGTGGCGGCCTCGTCAAAGGCATCACCCTTGAGTACCACTCGGGCACCGTGGTCGCGCACCGAGCGCACCTTGATCTCCGGCGTGGTCTGGGGCATCACAATCACCGCCTTGATGCCCAGTTTCTTGGCCGCCAGCGCCACGCCTTGGGCATGGTTGCCCGCTGAGGCACAGATCACGCCCTTGGCCTTCTGTTCCTCAGACAACTGGGCAATCCGGTTGTACGCGCCGCGAATCTTGAAGGAAAACACCGGCTGCAGGTCTTCGCGCTTGAGCAGAATGTTGTTGCCAAAGCGCTTGGACAAACTGCGGGCTTCAGTCAGCGGTGTTTCGATGGCCACGTCATAGACGCGCGCATCGAGGATCTTCTTGATATAGCGTTGCGGCATGGTGCTTCCGTTCTGGTTGTGTTCAGGGAAAACCCACAGTGTAGAAAGATTGCACGGTAGCCGTCTATAAGCTTGCCGCCCTCAGAGGCTATAATGGCGCCAAACTCAATCAGATTTGCACCCGGAGCTCCAGATGACACAGGACGAACTCAAAAAAACCGTAGCCAAGGCCGCCATCGACTACATTGCGCCGAGACTGAATAGTGACAGTGTCGTGGGCGTCGGCACCGGAAGCACCGCCAACTTTTTTATCGACATGCTGGCAGAACTTAAAACCGACTTTGACGGTGCCGTGGCGAGCTCAGAGGCCACCGCTGAGCGCCTGAAGAGCCATGATATTCCGGTTTACGACCTCAACAGTGCGGGCATCCTGGAGTTCTACGTCGACGGCGCCGATGAAACCAACGAGCGCCTGGAGCTGATCAAAGGCGGCGGTGCTGCCCTGACCCGGGAAAAGATCGTTGCTGCCGTTGCCGACACCTTCATATGCATTGCCGACGAATCCAAGATGGTGGGTGTACTTGGCAGTTTCCCACTGCCGGTGGAAGTCATTCCGATGGCACGCAGCCACGTAGGACGTGAAATCGTCAAACTGGGCGGCGATCCGGTCTATCGGGAAGGCGTGGTTACCGACAATGGCAACATCATTATCGACGTGCACAACCTCGACATCTCCCGTCCGATCGACATCGAAGAGAAGCTGAACAACATCGTCGGCGTGGTCACCAACGGCCTGTTCGCCCGCCGGCCAGCGGATCTTTTGCTGCTGGGTACAGCGACCGGCGTGACCAGCATTCCGCGCAAGTAGACCGAGTTTTTTCGGCCCTCCATGCCAGCTTTTTCGGGGGCCGATATCACTCGAAGCGGTTGGCCCAGATGTTGTCTCGAGCACCATCGGATTGTTGCCACACGGCAATGGCCCTGCCGTCGGCGTCGAACGCGACTTGTGGAGAGCGGGCACGGTTGATCTCGTCGGTCTCGATAAGCTCAGCCTCTCTCCAGGTGTTGCCGTCAAAGCGATTGGCCCAGATGTGGTTCCGCGAACCATCGGATTGATGCCATACGGCAAGAGCCCGGCCTTTGGCGTCCAGGGCGATTTGCGGTGCAACAGCACTGCCAGCGTTGTCGGTCTCGATTTGCTCCGCCGCGCCCCAAGCGCCGCCATCAAATCGATTGGCCCATATGTTGTTGCGAGCACCATCGAATTGTTGCCAAACAGCTATGGCCCCGCCATCGGCATCGAGAGCTATTTGTGGGCCGGAGGCTCCGCCAGCATTGTCGGTTTCAATCTGCTCGGCCGTTCCCCAGGCATTGCCGTCAAAGCGGTTGGCCCAGATGTTGTCTCGAGTACCATCGGACTGAATCCATACAGCAAAAGCCTGACCGTCGGGGTTAATTGCGATTTGGGGAGCCGCGGCTTCGCTAGCGATGTCAGTCTGTATCCGACTAGCAGTTCCCCAGGCACTGCCGTCGAAACGATTACCCCATATGTTAGTGCGAGAGCCATCGAATTGCGCCCACACGGCAAGAGCCCGGCCGCTAGCATCGAGCACAATTTGCGGAACGGAGGCATCTCCGAGGCCGCCTGAATTGTCGGCCTCGATTAGCTCAGCCGCTCCCCAATCGGTTCCGTCAAAGCGGCGCGTCCATATTCTGTACCAGGAGCCATCAAACTGCGCCCATATTGCAATGGCTCGGCCGTCAGCATCGATAGCGACCTGGGGAGAGCGGGAATTCACCAAGTCGTCGACATCGATCACTTCAGCCGCTCCCCAGGCACTGCCATCAAACCGATTAGCCCACACACTGATCCGAGTATTGCCAACTTGTGTCCACACAGCGACGGCTTGACCACCTGCATTGAGGGCGATTTGGGGTGCCGAGGCGGCTCCGCCACTGCCGGCTTCGATGATCTCCGCCACTCCCCAAGAGGTACCATCAAAGCGGTTGGCCCATATTTTGTGCCGAGAGTCCTCGAATTGCTCCCAGACCGCCAGAGCCCGTCCGTCGGCATCGACGGCAATCTGGGACGCGTTAGCACCACCGACATTGTTGGTCTCAATCAACTCAGCAGTCTTCCACGCGCCGTCAGCAGCGGTGAATGACCACGTATACTCCGCAGCCAACGGGTTACCGCTGAGGTCCGTGATTTCGGTGCCTAGCGTTGCACTGTAGGCTTCCAGCATGGAAAGCGGCGTGTTCGGAGAAAAGCTTGCGGTGTTGCTATTGGCGTCGAATTCGACCGTACCTGCGTGGTTGTTGCTGTCTGCAGACCTTATTAACGAGAAACTGTCCTCGTCTACGGATTCCGCAAAAATATCCTCATCAAATTCGGCGGTGATCGCACCCGTTCGCGACACGCCCTCACTGCCATCCGATGGATTAATCGCCCGAACAGCAGGAGGCGTGGTATCCGATTCAACAACAGCCGGCGTAGTATCCGGTTCAGCAGCCTTGCTCCCAGACTTACCGGAGCTGGCATCCCAGTCGCATCCATTGAGCGTTCCAGCGATCAAAAGAAGTGTGCCGATACGGCAATTGGCAGAACCAAACAACAATCTCCACATAGGACAGCCTCCAAGTAGAGAATCGATCAGCTCCTCGGTTCAGTCAGGTTTTGGACCGGGAACCAAATAATGTGTAAAGCCAAAATGCAGTGTGCTGACAGGCCTGTCCCTTTTTTTATCGCCCAGAGCGCCTGAAGATGCCCGTGCATCGTCCCAAGCAGAGCGAGCTTTCTGTGTATCCCTCATTTGAAGTTTAGGTGAGCTCGGTGGAGATGCCAGCGTTGTTCCGCTTTCTTTACAGTCAGGTCAGCCCATTTTGCTCGCTGACTTTTTCTCCCTCCTCCCTCGCCCTGCTCAACTTCCCCACCACCCAACAAACCAAGCGCTTGCTTGGCTTAAAAAAATGCGCAACACTGCCTGCTGCGAACTTAATGCAAGGGAGCCTTCGCGTGGCCGATTACTTCAATGACATTCACGAGCAGGCGCGGCTAAGCGCCCGGAAATTCATCAGCACCCATGTGCTGCCGCACATCGACGACTGGGAAGAGGCCGGCGAATTTCCCCGAGAGCTCTACCAGAAAGCGGGTGACGCGGGCCTGCTGGGCATCGGTTTTCCGGAAGAACTGGGCGGAACCGGCGAGGGCGACATCTTCCTGAGGGTGGCAGTATCAGAAGAACTCATGCGTTCTACCTCCGGCGGCCTGGTGGCCGGTCTCGGCTCGCTCGACATTGGCTTGCCACCGGTGGCGAAATGGGCCAGGCCCGACTTGCGCGAGCAGATCGTGCCGCCGGTGCTGCGGGGTGAGAAGATCTCCGCCCTGGCGATCACCGAACCCGGCGGCGGTTCCGACGTCGCCAACCTGAAAACCCGAGCCGTCAGAGACGGCGACCATTTCATCGTGAATGGCAGCAAGACCTTCATTACCAGCGGACTGCGCGCCGACCATTACACCGTCGCAGTGCGAACCGGTGGCGAAGGCCACGGCGGTGTCAGCCTGTTGCTGATCGACCGGGACATGCCCGGCTTCTCCACCGGCAATAAGCTGCGGAAAATGGGCTGGTGGGCTAGCGACACCGCGGAACTGTTCTTTGAGGATTGCCGGGTGCCCGCAGACCGTTTGATCGGCGCGGAAAACGCCGGCTTTGCAGTCATCATGAGCAATTTCCTGGCCGAGCGCCTGATGCTGGCGATCATGGCCTACATGACAGCGCAGCTCGCTTATGAGGCCGCCCTGGATTACACCCGCCAGCGCGAGGCCTTTGGCCGCAACCTCACCGGTTATCAGGTTACCCGCCACAAACTGGTGGACATGGCCACCCAGATCGACGTGGCCCGTGAATACACCTACCGCTGTGCGACGCTGATGCAGGCGGGCAAGAACCCGGTCAAGGAAGTGGCCATGGCCAAGAACTTCTCGGTCGAGGTCTGCGAAAAGGTGACCCGCGAAGCGGTGCAGCTGTTCGGCGGCATGGGTTACATGCGTGAGTCTGTCGTTGAGCGCCTGTACCGGGATGCCAAGATACTCTCCATTGGCGGCGGCACTACGGAAATCATGAAAGAGCTGATTGCCAAACAACTCACGCTGTAAAGGGGTGGAGGAGAACCGCCTGTCCCTATCGTAATTTCTTGCCGGGGCAGACCTACCAACGTTTAGTTTCGAACTGCAGGAGACTTCCGTATAATTGCGCCCACTTTTTAACCGCAGTTAACGTACCTCACGCATCAGGAAGGATTAGCTATGCAATTCGATAATATCCCTGCCGGCAAGAACCCGCCGGAAGACATCTACGTTGCCATTGAAATCCCGGCCAACAGCTCGCCGGTCAAGTACGAACTGGACAAGGACATGGGTGCCCTGCTGGTAGATCGCTTCATGGCCACCCCGATGTTCTACCCGGCCAACTACGGTTTCATCCCGCACACCCTAGCCGACGACGGCGACCCGCTGGACGTGCTGGTTGTTACTCCCTACCCGGTGCAGGCAGGCTCTGTGATCCGCTGCCGCCCGGTTGGCGTCCTGAACATGGAAGACGAAGCCGGTGGCGATGCCAAGCTGGTTGCGGTTCCCCACGACAAACTGACCACTGCATACCAGAGCGTACAGGACATCGAAGACCTGCCCCAGTTGCTGCGTGACCAGATCAAGCACTTCTTCGAAAACTACAAGACCCTGGAGCCCGGCAAGTGGGTCAAGGTCCAGGGTTGGGCCGATGCAGCCGCAGCCAAGCAAGCCATTGTCGATTCCATCAAAGCCTACAAGGGCTGACCTGACGGATTGCAAGGCATAAAAAAACCGGGCAGCTGCCCGGTTTTTTTATGGTTCCGACTATCCCGCTGATTAACCCCGGGACAGCAGATCCCGCATATCGCTGATAGCCGCATTAGCCCGCGACAGATAAGCCGCCATGGTCAGCGAATGGTTCGCCAGTACGCCAAAGCCACTACCGTTCAGCACAACGGGACTCCACATGGATCCCTGGGCACCTTCCAGCTCGATGATGACCTGCTTCACACTCGCCATGGCGTTCTTGTCCTGAAGCACTTTGCGGAAATCCACTTCAATAGCCCGGAAGATATGAAGCAAAGCCCAGGAGCTGCCACGGGCCTCATAGAACACATCGTCGATTTCAGTCCAGGGCGTTTTCACGTCGATAGCCCCGGTTTCCTCTTCGAGCGGATTATCCTGATTAACATTGGCTACTGCGTCCGAAACCGACGCCTTGCCGACACTCTCACCCAGAGTCCGAGAAAGACTGCCCAGCCGGGTTTCCAGATCCGCCAGCCAGTTGCTCAGGTTGTCGGCGCGAGCAAAGAATTGGGCATCGGCCTGTTCCGGATCTGAGAGACGATTGAGGTAGCGCTTGAGTGCGCCGATGCCGCGACGATACTCAGCTTCGGTGGAGGGAATGGCCCAGCTTCCGCTGTCGAAGTGCAGCTGAGGTTCGGCGACGGTCAGATCGCGGTCTTCAGCAGACTGACTCTGTGAACGGCTGATGTCCTTACGCAAGGCGCGGGACAAATCCCGCAACTGCACCAGCACGCCGTATTCCCAGTTGGGCATGTTGTCGAGCCACAGCCCCGGGGGGAAAATGTCATTGGAGATGTAACCGCCCGGCTTGTCCAGCAGGGTCTCAGCAATGCGGATGGTGGTGGCTGTAGTGGCGAAGCCCGTGATCGGCTCGCGCTGCATGCTGTTGGCCAGGGAGCGTGTGTGTTCGCGAACGGAGAAGGCTTCTGGCTCGCTGCTCCAATACATGCCCAGAACCACGGTCACCAGCAGGTACACCACCAGCAGGATCAGGATAAATTTACCGACCACACCGCTGCCACCGGCATAATCCTGTGCATCATCTTTCTTGTCCCTGAAATACTGTCTGAGTTTGCCTGGCATAGACTGTTATTCCCCTGTCGGTTGTTGGTCTGCCGCAAATGGTCGTCCGAGATGGTAACCCATGGCCCCGTCGATACCCAGCTTACAGAGTACCGAGTACTCCGCCGCTGTCTCCACGCCGGTGGCAAACACCTTGACGCCCCGACTGTGCGCGATGGACACCACGGACTCGAGGTAGAAACGATTCTCCTCATGGGTATCTATATCGTGAATGAACGAGTTATCGATACGCAATGCCTGAACACTCAGATTCCTCAAGTAACTAAAGGGCAGACCCCCAACCCCAAACCGGTCGACCAGTACCGGCACGCCCAGTCGAACCAGGGCACGAACCAGCAGACCCACTGCGGTTCTGTGGTGATGAATTATGTGCTCGGAAATACCGACCCAGAGATTCCCTGCCCCGGGCCCTGTCGCCTCCAACTGGGCGATGAACTCCTTGCGGAATTCCTCACTGGCCACGGAGGCGCTTCCCAGTGATATCGCCAGAGACCGTTCTGGATGTTCTATAAGGCAGGTGAGAACTCGCTGGATCAGCATGCGATCAATATCCGATATCAAACCGAAGCGTTCAGCGATGTGAATAAAAGCACCGGCTTTCAGCATACCCTCGGGTCCCTCGATGCGGGAAAACACCTGATGATAAACTGGCTGGCTCTGCTGTTCGCTGACCATAGGCTGCAACCACAGTGACAACTTCTGATCCTGGATTGCCTGACTGATGATGACCCGCCAGGTTTCCAAGTTGTGATGGCCCTCCTTGTCAGGTTCCGCCATGTAACAATCGGATTCCTCACTTTCCTGAGCCAGCCGCAAGGCTTCATCGGCGGCGGCCAGCACCTCCCCAATGCCACGACCTTCCGACGTGCGCGCCAAACCGGCATGGACAGCGGTGTCCAGTGGCGCCGCCAGATCTGCATAGAGCCCATCCAGCTCCGACACCAGCTCCTTACACCAGACACCGGCATCCGCCAGCAGCGCGCCGGGTACAAAAATAGAAAACTCAGCCCCGGCACGGCGACCGGCAAATGAACCTATATGCGACTCAACGAATCCGTTGACTACCTCGGCGGCCCGCAGCAATACCCGGTCGGCTTCACTGCGCCCGTAAGCCTGGTTGTAACTGGCAAACTCCGATAACCGCACCAGGATGAGAACCCCGGGCGCAGCCCTTTCCTCTGACTCCACCTCCGCCTTCAGCCGCTGGTCGAACGCGCTGCGACTGGACAGACCGGTCACCGGGTCTTCACTGTTCATCCGCCGCAGATGCTGAATCAGTTTCGCCTGCCCTTCAAACAGCTGGCCCAGGTCATCCGCCATTTGATTCATGGCCGCGGTGACCTGATTCAGCTCCCTGGTCGACTGTACCGCCACCCGCTGCCGAAAATTGCGCTGACCCAGCGCCTGGGCCTGCAGTTCCAGTGCCCTCAGCGGTCGCAACGTTCGCTTCAGCAGGAGGAAAAGCAGGAACAACCCAATTCCGCCAATGAACGCTGTACTGGCAATCAAGCCGATAGTGATCCGCCACAAGTCCTGATAGGCCCGACCGGGGTTGCTCACAACCTGGACTTTGCCCAGACGACTCCAGCCCCGCACCACTTCGGCTTCCGCCACCGGCAACTTGAGATTGGCAATCGACCGGAACCAGTCGGGCACCGAGCTACTGGACCGATTCATGGTACGACCGGCGACTTCGGTGCCCTCATGGTTAAGGTATCGGACCGACAGGTACCGGCCACTGTCGAATACGGCATCGATCAGGGACGACGCCGCCACTGGATCGCGGGCGTCGATGGCATTGGAAAGCGACAGGCCGACGGCAGTGGCGCCGTCATGGGCGTGGCCGGCAAGCTGCTCGGAGACGTAGGTTCGAAAATAGCCGTAGCTGGTGATGAAGCCAGCAACAAGCACCAGCACCAGTAGCGAGCCGGTGAACAGCAACAGAATGGCCCGTAGAGTGACTGCGCCAGACTGCCTGGGATCAATCACGCTGTGCGTATCCGCCATGACAGATCTCTCCGATAGGCTGCGCGCCCGCCGGTCAATGGATTGTGACTAGCACCGCAGAGTTGACAAACATTTACAACGAGCAACCTACGCCGACAACTCTAAACACTATAGACTCTGCATAGGGACTAAGCTGGAAAATTCGTCCTGACTGCAATGGACAACCAATAACGAAAAGAGACAGGCCAGAGCACCATGAATGACGAAAGCCAGAAAGAGAAACTCAGGCAACATTTCGCACGACGTGTAACAACCCAGGCGCGGGTTGTACTGGACACCTGGCAGGAGATTCACAAGGACCGCAACCTGGCTGGCGCTTTGCGAGATGAGTTTGCGGCGGCAACCGATAAGCTGGTGCGCTACGCCCAGCGCTTTGAAATGACCAGCCACGCCGAGGCCGGCACCCAGATTCTGGAATTATTGAAGGACTGGCAGGCCAATTCGCCACTGGAAGATGATCTTGAGCGCCCAATCCAGGACGCCATTGAATCGCTGTCCCGAAGCACCCTGCGTCGCACCGATCAGGAGAACACCGAAGCGCCGCACCAGTTCCGTCGCACACCGGTGTACATTGCCTTAGCTAATGAGGAGATGGCTGTCCGGCTGATCCGCCAGCTTGAATTCTTTGGCTTCCGAGCGGAAGCGTTTACCTCAGCAGAGAAGCTTATAGACGCCTGCGCCCTGCACAAGCCCGAAACCATCCTGATGGATGTGAATTTCAGCGGTGTTGTGAACGCGGGCATTGCCACCATTGAGCAACTGCAGGAGCGCCACGACACACCCATCCCCATCATCTTTGTGAGCGACGAGGACGGCAGCATTGAGACCCGGTTACGAGCCTCTCGTTGTGGCGGCGAAGAGTTTTTCTACCCGGCGGTCGATCCCGGCCAGCTGATTGAAAAGATCGAAACCTACACCCACGGCAATTCCGTCGAGCCCTACAAGGTGCTGGTGCTGGACGATTCCCGGGCTCAGGCCAAGTACATGGAAACCGTGCTGCGCAAGGCCGGCATGACCGCCCACATCATCACCGACCCGCTGCAGATCATTCATGCCCTGGAGGAGTTCTCCCCGGAGATCATCATTCTCGACATGTACATGCCCGGCTGCACCGGTATGGAGATCGCCCGGGTAATTCGCCAACAGGATCGCTTCCACAGTGTGCCGATCATTTACCTGTCAGCCGAAGAAGACGTGACCAAACAGCTGCATGCCATGAGCCTGGGTGGCGACGACTTCCTGACCAAACCCATTGATCCCAAGCATCTGGTTTCTACCATCCACAACCGGGGGCGGCGGGCCCGTTCGCTGCTCGCCCTGATGATTCGTGACAGCCTGACTGGCCTGTACAACCACACTCACACTCTGCACCTGCTGGAGCAGGAAATCGTGCGAGCCCGGCAGAAAGAGCAGTCGTTGTGCTTTGTCATGCTCGACATCGATTACTTCAAGAAAGTGAACGACACCTTTGGCCACCCCATAGGTGACCGCGTGTTGCGCAGTCTTTCGATGTTCCTCAAACAACGTCTGCGCAAGACCGACCATATCGGACGCTACGGCGGCGAGGAATTCGCCATCATCCTGCCCGATACCCGGCCCAGCGATGCCCGCAACGTGCTTAACGAAATTCGCGAGCGCTTTTCCGAGTTACTGCAGCCCGCGGGTGATCGCGAGTTCAATGTCACCTTTAGCTGTGGCGTTGCCAGCTGGGACAATGAAAGCTCACAAGCCCTGTGCGAACGCGCCGACCGTGCGCTCTACTCCTCCAAGGAACAGGGGCGCAACTGCGTCACACTGGCTGAGACATAAGCCCAAGAAGAGCCGGGCAGGCCCTCTGAACCTGCCCGGCTCCGTATTCCCCCTATGAAACCAACGTCGTATAGCGCTAAGCGCCACCCTTCACGACAATGATTGTCATCAACGGAAAGATCCCGTTTCGGTTTTCAGCCTTTTTTTACGACCAATGGACAACATGGATGATTGTCAAAAAGTATTGATCTGAATGAAACAAGCACGCACCATTATGGGAACGTGCTGTTATTTTCGGCGATCCTGTAAAAAAGACATCAAGGCAGACTGAACCATGTCGACAATTCTCGTGCTCCATGGCCCGAACCTGAACATGCTCGGAACCCGCGAGCCCGAGGTCTATGGCCACGAGACTCTGAACGACATCGACGATCGACTGCGACAACAAGCGGCAGACCTAGGACATCATCTGCTCCACCTGCAGTCCAACGCCGAGTATGAGTTGATCGAACGGATTCATGAAGCAAGGGCCGAAGGCGTGGATTACATCCTTATCAATCCGGCCGCGTTCACCCACACCAGCATTGCCCTCCGGGATGCGATGCTGGCGTCGGGCATCCCCTTCATTGAAGTGCATCTTTCCAATGTCCATGCGCGGGAATCGTTCCGCCATCACTCGTATTTTTCCGATATCGCCGATGGCGTTATCTGTGGGCTGGGTAGCCAGGGGTACGACCTTGCCCTCCAGGCAGCCCTGCAGCGCATTCACCGATAGACCAGACATAACGGGACTGGATTAACTATGGATATTCGCAAAGTCAAAAAACTGATCGAACTGCTTGAAGAATCCGACGTCGAAGAGTTGGAGATTCACGAAGGAGACGATTCGGTTCGCATCTCCCGACGCCGCGAGCAGGTTGCCGGCACCCAGTACGTGAGCCATTACCCGGCTCCGGCGCCGCAATCAGCACCTGCCCAGGATTCTGCGCCCGCGCCGGCTCAGGAAAGCGCAGCACCCGCCGCACCCAGCGGACACTCCCTGAAGTCGCCGATGGTCGGCACTTTCTACCGCGCACCTTCACCCTCTGCGAAAGCATTTGTTGAAGTGGGCCAGTCTGTGAAAGCCGGTGAGGTTATCTGCATCGTTGAAGCGATGAAGATGATGAACCAGATCGAGGCCGACAAGAGCGGTACCGTCACGGAAATTCTGGTCGAGAACGGCCAGCCGGTGGAGTTTGATCAGCCCCTGATCGTCATTTCCTGAACTCGGTGATAGCTACTCATGGCCATGTTAGAAAAAGTTCTGATCGCAAACCGGGGTGAAATTGCCCTCCGGATCCTGCGTGCCTGCAAAGAGCTGGGCATTAAGACTGTAGCGATTCATTCCAAGGTCGATCGCGACCTGATGCACGTTAGGCTGGCAGACGAATCCGTTTGCATCGGACCTAACAGCCCGCTGGAAAGCTACCTGAACATCCCCACCATCATCAGCGCTGCCGAAGTGACCGATTCCGTAGGCATTCACCCCGGCTACGGTTTTCTTGCGGAGAACGCCGATTTTGCTGAACAGGTGGAAAAAAGCGGATTCCACTTCATTGGTCCCAAGGCCGACACCATCCGATTGATGGGTAACAAGGTCTCCGCGATCAATGCCATGATCAGCGCAGGCGTACCGACGGTACCCGGGTCTGATGGCCCGATCACCGACGACGACGAGCGCACTCTGCGCATCGCCCGCGAAATTGGCTATCCGGTCATGATCAAGGCGGCGTCAGGCGGCGGTGGCCGGGGCATGCAGGTGGTGCACTCGGAAGCCGCGCTGCTCAAGGGTGTGCAGATCACCCAGAGTGAAGCCCGCAATGCCTTTGGCGACCCGACCGTGTACCTGGAAAAATTCCTGGAGCGGCCACGTCACGTGGAAGTTCAGGTACTGGCAGACATGCACGGCAACTGCATTCATCTGGGCGACCGAGACTGCTCAATGCAGCGCCGTAACCAGAAGGTGATCGAAGAAGCACCGGCACCAAATGTGAACCCTGAGTCCCGAGAGCGCACTCTCAAGGCCTGCGTTGATGCCTGTAAGGAAATCGGTTACGTGGGTGCCGGTACGTTCGAGTTCCTGTACCAGGACGGCGAGTTCTACTTCATCGAAATGAACACCCGGGTTCAGGTGGAACACCCGGTATCCGAGATGGTCACCGGTGTCGACATCGTGCGCGAGCAGCTGCGTATTGCCAGTGGCTTGCCGCTGCAGTACACCCAGGATGACATCCGGATCTCCGGGCATGCGATCGAGTGCCGGATCAATGCCGAAGACCCGAAGACCTTCGTTCCCAGCCCAGGCAAAGTGAAGCACTTCCACGCACCCGGCGGTAACGGGGTTCGTGTCGACTCGCACCTTTACAGCGGCTACACCGTTCCGCCTTTCTATGATTCCCTGATTGCCAAGCTGATCACCTGGGGTGATGACCGGGAAATCGCTCGCCGACGCATGAAGAACGCATTGGATGAGCTGGTCGTCGAAGGCATCAAGACCAATCAGTCTCTGCATGGGAAACTGGTGCGCGACGGCGGCTTTAAACAGGTAGACTTCACCATCCATTACCTTGAAAAGCTGATGCGGGACTGACGTCCTGCATCGTCACCGCAGGAACCTCTATGCCCTGGATACAACTACAGATCCCAGCTGACCCGGATAACGCCGATCAGCTGGAAGATCTGCTCATGGAAATGGGCGCTGATGCCGTCTCCATGGAAGACGCCGCTGACCAACCACTGTACGAGCCCGATCCGGGCACCACACCACTGTGGAGTCAGACGACGGTTACCGGGCTGTTCCAGTCCGACCGGGACATTGACCAACTGTGCGCCGATGTTCGAGATGCCTGGCACCAGGCCACTCAGCAAACCCTCCCCGACATTGACGTCACCCTGGTCGAAGACAAGGACTGGGAACGGGCGTGGATGGACGATTTCGAGCCCCTGAAATTTGGCGAACGCCTATGGATCGTGCCCAGCTGGCACGATGCCCCGGACCCCGACGCCGCCAACCTGATGCTGGATCCCGGCCTGGCCTTCGGCACCGGGACCCATCCGACCACGGCCCTGTGCCTGGAGTGGCTCGACGGCCAGGACATGCAGAACCGGCAAGTGACCGATTATGGCTGCGGCTCCGGTATCCTCGGCCTGGCGGCCCTGTTGCTCGGTGCGGATCATGTGGTGGGTGTCGATACCGATCCCCAGGCGCTGGATGCCAGCCGCGAGAATGCCCGACGCAACGGCGTGGCCGATGACCGGCTCACCCTGTACCTGCCGGAAAACGAGCCCAACTCTGCAGTCGATGTCATGCTGGCCAACATTCTCGCCCAGCCCTTGATCGGCCTGGCACCGCACCTGGCCAAGCTGACCAAGCCCGGTGGCGACCTTGTCCTATCCGGAATCCTGTCCCATCAGGCCCGCGAAGTGATGGCGGCCTATGAACCCTGGTTCATCATGGACGAGCCCGAGCAACGCGAGGAATGGATACGCCTCACAGGACGGCGCCACAACGGATGACGAACAGTGCCTTAGCGACTAAACTGCGCACTCGTAGCCCCGTCGCTTTCAGGAACAAAGCATGACCTCGAGCAGCCTGCAGACCCAATGCCCAAAATGCGAGACCCGGTTCCGGGTAACGGATGAACAACTTGGTATCGCCAAGGGCAAGGTCCGCTGCGGGAACTGCTTGTCGGTATTCAACGCCATCGAGCATCAGGTGATGCCCCGGAGCAGCTCGAAGCCAGCAGCGGCTCAGCCCGAGCCGGAGACCTCCGGAGATTATCGTACCCCTGAAGAAGACTTCGTCTTCGCCGACAACCCCGAGGAAGACGCCAGCGAAGGACCTTACGCCGGCACCAAGCTGACCTTCTCCGACGACGAACTCAGCGATAGCTTCCGCACCATGGATGACAAGCGTGGCAGCGACTTCCAGGATGCCGTGGACGACGGCACCACCAAAGACGCGGACGAAAGCTGGGCCGAGGCCATCCTGAATGAAACGGCCAAACCCGCCAGCAAGCCGGCACCTGAAGGCGAGCCTCCAGAAAAAGTCCAGGCCTCCGAACCAGAACCGGACGTTCCCACCGAAACCGCCGAGCCAAGCTTTGATCCGGGCATGACTTCGGACTTCGAGCCGGAACCCGAGACTAAGCCCGTCCAGACATCACCGGAAACCGAGCCACAAGACGACTTCTACGAACCATTTGGCAACGACACTGACTTTGACTTCGATGCCAGGGACGACCAGCTGAGCGAACCCATGGCTGCGACCCTGCCCTACGACAACCTGCGCCGGGAACCGGTATCCGTTCGAGGCGACAACTCAGGCAAGCTGCGCACGGTCATATGGTCAGTGGTGGTGCTGTCGTTGATTGGCATCCTGGTGGCGCAAGTGGCCTGGTTCCAGTTTGACCGCCTCTCCTCTATCCCCGAGCTGCGCCCGTTCTACGAGAAAGGGTGCGCCATCGCCGGCTGTAAGCTGAAGCCGCTGATCAATGTCGATGCCATCCAGAGCCGCAAACTGGTCGTTCGAACCGATCCGGACAACCGCAGTCAGCTGGTGGTGAACGCGGTAATCATCAACCGCGCCGACTTTGAACAGCCCTTCCCGGCCATCGCCCTGACCTTCTCCAACCTAAACGGCGATGTCGTGGCTCAAAGTATTTTCACGCCGGACGAGTACCTTGCCGGTGAAGGCCAGGGACTCAGCGCCATGCCCAAGGATACGCCGGTACGTATCGCCATCGAAATCCGCGATCCCGGCAAGGATGCAGTGAATTACAACCTGAACTTCCGCCCCTATACGCCCTGATGTGATAAGCAAGTGTTTACTCAACAGTGAACCTCGATCGTCACCACGGAGAACAAAAGTCAACCAGAAAGCACGAAAAATAATCAGTTTTTTCGTGTTCCTGCCCCTTCAATCATGTCCCACCCGGCGGTATCATTAGCGCCCTTCGGAACCTCGATCGATTATTTATTGAACAGTCGTTCGAATCCGACGCTTGCTAAACCCGCTGCGACACGGACTCAGATCATGCTGCCGACGGCAAAAATCGGGCCGTACATCCTGCCCAACCCGCTCATTGTTGCGCCCATGGCCGGTGTGACAGACCGGCCGTTCCGACTGCTGTGCAGAAGGATGGGAGCAGGTCTTGCGGTATCGGAAATGGTCATAGCGGACAGCAGGCTCTGGCATACGCGAAAATCACAGACCCGACTCAACCACGACGGCGAGCCGGAGCCCCGATCGGTGCAGATTGCCGGGGGAGACCCGGAGATGCTGGCCGACGCCGCCCGGCAAAACGCGAAGTTTGGCGCCCAGATCATCGACATCAACATGGGTTGTCCGGCCAAGAAGGTCTGTAACAAGGCCGCAGGCTCTGCCCTGATGAAAGATGAGGCACTGGTCAACGATATTCTGAAGGCGGTCGTGAACGCGGTGAACATCCCGGTCACGCTGAAAATGCGCACCGGCTGGGACCGGGACAACCGGAACGCCCCGATCATTGCCAGAATGGCCGAGGATGCCGGCATTCAGGCGCTGGCGATCCATGGTCGTACCCGGGCCGACAAATACAATGGCGAGGCCGAGTACGACACCATCGCCGAGGTCAAATCCCGGGTCCAGATTCCGGTATTTGCCAATGGCGACATCACCACGCCAGAGCAGGCCCAATCCGTGCTCAAGCACACCAGCGCCGATGGCCTGCTGATCGGCCGTGGTGCCCAGGGGCGGCCCTGGATCTTCCGGGAGATTCTTCACTTCCTGGAGACAGGAACACACTTGGCAGAGCCGCCTCTTGGCGAAGTGGAACGAATTCTGATCGAACACTTGGCTGAGCTGCACAGCTTCTACGGCGAAACCATGGGTGTTCGCATCGCCAGAAAGCACGTGGGTTGGTACCTGCAGTCCCACGACCAGAACAAAGAGTTTCGCAAACGCTTCAACGCCATCGAAGACGCGGTGGAGCAGAAAGACAGCATTCAACAGTATTTTTCAGGCTTACGAAATGGAGAGGTATTCGCAGCATGAGCGCTGAGACTTTGGCACACGACAATCTAAGCACCCCAGCCAATGAAGATATTCACCAGCTTCAGACCGTCAATGGCAGCGGCAACAGTGTCACCCTGCGTGACAGCGTGGAAGTTGCCCTGAAGAACTATTTCGCCCAGCTGGACGGAGCGCCAGTAACCGAGGTCTATCAACTGGTACTGTCCGAGGTTGAGGCGCCGCTTTTGGAGCAGGTGATGAAATACACCCGCAACAACCAGACCAAGGCGTCGACCATGCTTGGGCTGAATCGCGGAACCCTCCGCAAGAAGCTGAAGCAGTACGGTCTGCTATAATCCAGACACCCTGACTTGCTAAGGGCCTCCCGGAATGATTCGCGAGGCCCTTATTCGTTCATCTCCAGCAAAGAAAGTGACTCATGGTAAACCAGGCTAACTCCCCCGTCCGTCGCGCGTTGATCAGCGTCAGTGATAAAAGTGGCATCGTAGACTTCGGCCGCGCCCTGACCGAACGCGGAATCGAACTGCTTTCCACCGGAGGCACTTTCCGCCTCCTGAAGGAAAACAACATTGCGGTGACCGAAGTATCCGACTACACCGGATTCCCGGAAATGATGGACGGCCGGGTTAAAACCCTGCATCCGAAAATTCATGGCGGGATTCTAGGTCGCCGGGGTACCGACGACACGGTTATGGGCGAGCACGGTATCAACCCGATCGACATGGTGGTGGTGAACCTGTACCCGTTCGAGGAAACCGTCGCCAACCCGGACTGTGACCTGGCCACGGCCATCGAGAACATCGACATTGGCGGCCCCACCATGGTCCGCGCCGCTGCCAAAAACCACAACGACGTAGCCATTGTGGTCAACGCCTCGGATTACAGCCGGGTCCTGAAAGAGCTGGAAGAGAACGACGGTGAGCTGACTTACAGCACCCGCTTTGACCTCGCAGTTAAGGCCTTTGAACACACCGCTGGGTATGACGGCGCGATTGCCAACTACCTGGGCGGGCGCACACCGGACAACGACAACGCCGAGTTTCCACGCACCTTTAACACCCAGTTCGTGAAAGTCCAGGACATGCGCTACGGCGAGAACCCGCACCAGCGCGCCGCGTTCTACACCGAGCGCAATCCGAAGGAAGCCTGCATCGCCACGGCAAAACAGCTGCAGGGCAAAGAATTGTCGTACAACAACGTGGCCGATACTGATGCCGCGCTGGAATGCGTTAAGCCCTTCGCCGACCCGGCCTGTGTGATCGTGAAGCACGCCAACCCCTGCGGTGTAGCCATTGGCACCGACATCCGTCAGGCCTACGATCTGGCCTTCGCCACCGATCCGACCTCCGCTTTTGGCGGCATCATTGCGTTCAACCGTGAGCTGGACGCAGATACGGCCAAGGCCATCATCGACCGCCAGTTCGTTGAAGTTATCATTGCTCCGACCATCGCCCCCGAAGCGGTTGAGCTGGTAGCGGCGAAGAAGAATGTCCGTCTACTCGCGTGTGGTGAACTCAATGGCGAGCGAGCCCAGACTCTGGACTACAAACGGGTGACCGGTGGTCTGCTGGTACAGGATCGTGATCTCGGCATGGTTGCCATGGCCGACGTCAAAGTCGTGACCGAGCGCCAGCCCTCTGAAGCCGAACTCAACGACCTGCTGTTTGCCTGGGAAGTGGCCAAGTACGTCAAGTCCAACGCCATTGTCTACGCCAAGGCGGGCCGCACTATTGGTGTCGGCGCCGGCCAGATGAGCCGGGTCTACAGTGCCAAGATCGCCGGTATCAAGGCCGCGGATGAGAACCTGGAAGTGAAGGGATCAGTGATGGCCTCAGACGCCTTCTTCCCGTTCCGGGATGGCATTGATGCTGCTGCCAAGGCCGGGATCACCGCGGTGATTCAGCCGGGTGGCTCCATGCGCGACCAGGAAGTGATCGACGCTGCTAACGAGCATGGAATTGCCATGGTATTCACCGGCATGCGCCATTTCCGTCACTGATTCCGGACCAGCTAAAGGATTCCAAACATGAACATTCTTGTGATCGGCAACGGCGGCCGCGAACACGCACTGGCCTGGAAAGCCGCCCAGTCTCCTGAGGCCGACCGTGTCTTTGTTGCTCCCGGCAACGCCGGTACCGCGCGTGAGCCAGGCCTTGAGAACGTCAACATTGATGTGATGGACCTTGACGGACTCGCCAACTTCGCAGCCACCAACAACGTTGGCCTGACCATCGTTGGGCCCGAGGCGCCGCTGGTGGCTGGCATTGTTGACCAGTTCGAAGAGCGCGGCCTGCGGGTCTTCGGCCCCAGTGCCGGTGCTGCCCAACTGGAGGGCTCCAAAGCCTTCACCAAGGACTTCCTGGCACGCCAGAACATCCCGACTGCGGCCTACGCCAACTTTACCGACGTCGACGAGGCCCTGGCCTACGTTCGTGAGCAGGGCGCGCCCATTGTGGTCAAGGCCGATGGCCTGGCCGCCGGCAAGGGCGTCATCGTCGCGATGACCCTGGCAGAAGCTGAGGATGCCATCCGTGACATGCTGGCGGGCAATGCCTTCGGCGACGCCGGCAGCCGGGTAGTCATCGAGGAATTTCTCGACGGCGAGGAAGCCAGCTTCATTGTCATGGTCGACGGCGAGCACGTGCTGGCCATGGCCACCTCCCAGGATCACAAGCGCGTGGGTGATGGTGACACTGGCCCCAACACCGGCGGTATGGGTGCTTACTCTCCCGCCCCGGTGGTCACTGCCGATGTGCACCAGCGCATCATGGACGAAGTCATCTACCCAACCGTGCGTGGCATGGCGGCCGAGGGTCATCCCTATAAGGGTTTCCTGTACGCCGGTTTGATGATCGACGGCAACGGTACTTCCAAGGTCATTGAGTTCAACTGCCGCTTCGGTGATCCGGAAACCCAGCCGATCATGCTGCGCATGCAGTCAGACCTGGTCGAACTGTGCAGTGCCGCCATCGACGGCAAGCTGGACCAGTGTCGCTCCGATTGGGACGACCGTGCGTCAGTCGGCATCGTCCTGGCCGCCGGTGGTTATCCCGCCGGCTACAATAAGGGCGACGCCATTTCCGGCCTACCAGAGACTGAGATCGACGGCGAGAAAGTGTTCCACGCCGGCACGAAGCTCCAGGGTGAGCAGGTAGTCACCAACGGCGGACGAGTGCTTTGCGCCACCGCCTTGGGCAAGTCCGTAACCGAAGCCCAGCAGCGGGCTTACGAACTGGCCGCCAAGATCCACTGGGACGGTGTCTTTTGCCGCAAGGACATCGCCTTCCGGGCCATCGCCCGAGAGCAGTCCTGATCCAGCACACTGAAATGAAGCCCGGTCGTTGATCGGGCTTTTTTTTGGCAGGCCCTGTATTACGAGTAAATTCAGGGAGATTCTGCCGACAGCAACTACACCGGGCTGGGAAAACAGGATAGCCTTGCAACAGAAACCCTGAGTAAAAAAAGACGGACCTATGCCCGAAGCTCTCTGGATTTCATTTGCCTTTGCCCTCGGCTTGCTGGTCAAAGGTTTTGGCCTGCCGCCCCTGGTGGGTTACCTGGCCGCAGGTTTCCTGCTTAGTGGCCTGTCAGCAGTAACGGGGCTGGCCATTGAGGCAACCGATGCCCTGGGCCACATTGCTCATTTAGGCGTGCTCCTTCTCTTATTTACCGTGGGACTGAAGCTCAAGCTCAGATCCATCGTTAGCCCGGAAGTCATTGGCGGCAGTCTGCTGCACTTTGGCATCACCTGCGCAATTTTCACCCCCGCGCTGTATCTGTTAATGGACCTGTCCTGGAAAACGGCGTTGATGCTAGCCATAGCCCTTTCGTTTTCCTCAACCGTACTGGCAGCCAAGGTGCTGGAATCTAAGCGGGAGCTGCGTGCCTTCCATGGCCGGGTCGCCATTGGCATCCTGATCATGCAGGACCTGATCGCCCTGGCAGTGATGAGCCTGGCGGCGGGCCAGACCCCCTCGCAATGGGCCCTGATTGTATTTGGTCTGCCGCTGCTGCGCCCGCTGCTGTTCCGCCTGCTGGATGCCAGCGGTCACGATGAGTTGCTGGTTCTTCTAGGCCTGTTACTGGCGCTGGTTCTTGGCGGTTACGGTTTCGAATCGGTGGGGCTTAGCTCGGAGCTGGGGGCATTGGTTTTTGGCGCCATTCTGGCCAAGCATCCCCGCTCTCAGGAGCTGTCCAAATCGCTGTGGAGCGTCAAGGAGATGTTCCTGGTCGGCTTTTTCTTACAGATCGGCATCGGCGGCCTGCCGGACCAGCAATCACTGATCTTTGCCATCGTCGCGGCCTTCGTCCTGCCGTTGAAAGGCATCTTGTTCTTCTTTCTGCTGCTGGCGTTCCGATTGCGTGCTCGGAGTGGCTTTCTCAGCTCTCTGGCGCTGACCAACTACAGCGAGTTTGGCCTCATTGTCGCCAGCGTGGCGCTGCCGGACTGGCTGGTACCGCTGGCAATCTCGGTGGCAATCTCATTCGTGATTTCCGCGCCCCTGAACCGGTTCGCCCACGTCATCTTCGAGCGCTATGCCGCTGGCCTAAGCCGGTTTGAAGGGCAAAAACACCATCCGGATGAACAGCCACTGTCCGTGGGTAATGCCCGGGTGCTGATCATGGGCATGGGCCGCACAGGGACTGCGGCCTACGACTGGGTTGCCAAACATGAGCCCGACTTGATGGGCCTGGATTCCGATCCGGCCAAAGCGTTGAAGCACCAAAAACAGGGCCGTAACGTGGTGTTTGCCGACGCCGAGGATGCTTCCTTCTGGCATGGACTGCATATGCCGGCCGTACACTCTGTCATCCTGGCCCTGGGCGATATTGAAGGTAAGCTGATTGCTGCGCGCATGTTGCGCAAGCTAGGCTTCCGAGGCTACATCGTCGCCCATACCATGTACCCGGACGAGGCACTCCAGATCCGCGAAGCCGGCGCCAACGAGGCCTACCTGACCATGGACGAGACCGGTGTCGCTCTCGCCAGCCACATAATACACCGGGCCGAGCCTAGCCCCGACTGACAAACGGGGAGCGAAGGGCCCGACACCTCAGAGTGCGCAAGTGCGGAACCCGGTGAAGGCGTCGTTACGCAGGGGCAGGTACGCCTGCCGGTAGGTGCCCCGAATCAGACAGGTTGACGTCGCACAGCTGCCTCCCCGGGTGACCTTGTGATCACCAAACTGCAGGGTGGACATGAACGGATACATATCGATCTTGAAACCGTCGTAAGGGAAAAACTGACTGCTGGTCCATTCCCAGACGCCACCCATCATCTGCCTACAACCGAACCGGCTGTCGCCGTCCGGATAATCGTAGACCGGGTTCTGGCCCAACGCCTGGCCGTCCAGGTCGGCAAGGCTAGCACTCGCAGGTGTGTTGCCCCAAGGGAAACGCTGGAACGGCTCACCCGGTCGATTGCCCAGAGCGGCGACCTCCCATTCATACTCGGTCGGTAACCGCCGCCCGGCCCAAGTACAGTATGCTTCCGCCTCCCAGTAGCTAATGTGCGTCACGGCGGCGTCTTTGTTCAGAGACTTCCAGCGATCGAACACCCGCTCCTGCCACTGACCTTCATGCCAGCGCCAGTATAGGGGGTGCCCCGGCGCTCTGACCAACGGTTCGGTACTACCATGCACCAGGGCCACATCCACTTCGGTTTGAAGCCACTTACGGCCTCCAAACGACCAGTATTCGGGCTTCTTATAGCCGTCGTCTTCCACAAAGGCCAGAAAGTCCGCGTTGGACACCGGTAGGCGTGAGATGGCGAATGCATCCAGCTCAATTTCAAATCCTGGTTTCTCACTGTCGAAGGCAAAATCTGTCATCGCGTAGGCTGCAGACTCCCCGGGCATGCCGATGACCCAGCGTCCGGCCGGAACGGTGGCGTCGCCCGCTACCGGTTCACCAATGGCCGGTCGAACCGGTGTGGCATCCGGCGGGGCCGGATAACCAACCGTTTGCCGACACCAGATCATGGACTCAATGTGCATGTTCTGGTGAAAAATGGCGTAACGATTCAGATACAGTGTGCGGTCATCCAGTGGCTGGCAGAGGATGCGCTCCGCAACCCGGTCATACACGGTATCGAAATAGGCCAGTGTCTCCTCGTGCCCCGGGAACAAATCACGGCTCCAGCGATCCCGATGTTCAATATGGAAGGAGTCCCAAAGATCATCCATCGCTGGATTGAAACTGGCGGTGCCGTCAAGAAGATTGAACACAAAGACCTCGTAGAAGAACGCGGAATGCCCCATCTCCCATAGCGGCGGGTTTACACCTGGATGGTAAGGCACGTCGAGCATCGCCACAGGCAACGATGTGATCAGTGCCCGGGTGCGTTGTCGAGTCCGTTCCAGTTCTTGCAGCAGCTCGTCTTTCATTGCGTCCATAGCGTTCAAAGGTTTTTTATCGCCCATAAGCCACGTTGTCTTCCATTTTCGATTCAGCATAACAGATACAGTCACCGGCGAATGCCAGCCCAAGTGTCGACAACCTTTACAGTGGTACGAAGCAACTCAATGGCGGATCTTGCAAGCGCCTGAAAGCCTTATTGATAATTTTTGTGGCATACATTCTGAATAAGGCTTGAACTGGCAGTCACGTTTCCAAGGCACCACTTTTGTGGAGGTTTGCCATGACGGAAAAGAGACCGCTCGTCTGGCTGTCAGCGGCACATAGCAATAGTAAGGTACGCAACGCCCTGGTATCCCGTTGGGAGTTAACCGATTTCAACGCGGAAAACCCAGTGCCAATACTTTTATCCCCCCCGGTCGGCGCCAGGGTAGGCGTTCTCGATCTAAGCCAGGGCCCAACAGACGACCTACCCTGGTTTGAACACTGGCTGGAAGCCCTCAACCTTTCCTACTGGGTCGGCGTTGTTGCCCATCGCCCAATAAGCGGAACCCGAACGGCCCAGTTGATCACCCGGTACTGCTCTGATTTTCACACCCTGCCTGTGGACAGCGACCGGCTCGATACAGTGCTGGGGCATCTCTGGGGCATGGCGGTTATTCGTGAGCCCTGCGGGGCCCTGCCGCGGGACGGTTACCAAAGCCTGGTGTTGGAGGGCAATTCGCTAGCGATTCGCCAGGCCCGGGATCTGCTACGCCGATTCTCGGTGACCGCTGAACCGGTGCTTATTGTCGGTGAAAGCGGAACCGGAAAAGACGCGGCCGCGCAGTTTATCCACCAGCACTCCACCCGAGCCTCCGGGCCGCTGGTAACGGTCAACTGCGCCGCCCTGCCTGAATCGCTCACCCAGAGCGAATTGTTCGGCTACGAAAAAGGCGCCTTCACCCATGCCTTGAGTGCCCATGCTGGCCGTCTGGAGCAGGCCATCGGTGGATCGCTTATCCTGTCCTCGATCGACGAGCTGAACCTGGAACAACAATCGGCAATTCTCCGGTTTCTGCAGGAAGGCCAGATCGAACGGATTGGCGGAAGCAACCCCATTCGAATAGACAGCCGCATTATCACCACCGCCAGCCAACCATTAACCGAGCTGATTGAAGCGGAGCGCTTCCGCAGTGATGTCTATTACCGCCTCGGCGGCCTGGAAGTGAAGATGCCGCCACTGAGAGAACGGCGCGAGGACATTCCAGACTTAGCCGAAGCGTTACTGGACTCGTCGGCCCTCGGCTCAGAGCACAAACCTCTCGGCGATGGCGCAATCCGAAGCTTGGTCAACCACTCTTGGCCCGGCAACTTTCGGGAGTTGCAGAATCGACTCCGGCAGGGCTTGCTGCTGTGCGACCGCGATGAAATCACCCCCGAAGATCTGGGTTTGGCGCACGCCGGCAATGACACCGGCGACGCCGCCACCTCAAACCTCAGTCTGGAGGAATTTCGCGCCCGGGCGGAACGCCAGGCGCTGTCCTGCAGCCTGGCCCTTGCCCATCACAACATTTCCGCCGCTGCGCGGATTCTGAAGATTTCCCGGGTTTCGTTTTACCGGCTCATGGAGAAGTACAACAGAGGCCACTCTGGCGACCATTATCGTCAGGGTTCGCCCCCGAAGGGAGATTTACCATGATCAGTACACCTCGTATTCCATTGCTCACCTGCGCCTGCCTGATTCCCACCCTGGGGTTTGCGCAATCAGAGTCGAACAGCTCCGCTCAGGCCACGTCCGAAGCCGCCGACAGCAGAGCAGAACAGGTCACGGAAATTGCCTCGATTACCACCGACCGGGGCATCGTCACCCGCCCCGGACGGCTGACCATCGAACCGGCCTTCTCCCATGCCCACAGCAACTCCACTCGCGTGGCCATCGAAGGCTACACCGTGATTCCGGCATTGCTTGTAGGTCTAATCAACATTTCGGAGATCCAGCGGGACATTTTTGTTACTTCGCTAACCTTCAAATACGGCATCACCAGCCGATTAGAAACCGACATACGGATTCCGTGGCTAAGGATCAGCGAAGACCTCCGGGAACGGCAGGCGTTTGAGGGCACTCCGGTCGATACCCTGCGCGAGTCCTCTGGTGAAGGCCTGGGCGATGTCGAGCTGTCCGCACGTTACCAGTTAAATGATGGCCTGGACGGCTGGCCCTACGTCATCGGCGTGTTCCGGGTGAAAGCTCCGACCGGTGACAGCCCCTATGATGTGGATCGGCGCGTGGTGGAGGACAGTGAAGGTAACCCTATCGGCACCGAACTGGAACAACGGCCAACAGGCTCCGGCTTCTGGTCATTCGAACCCGGACTCTCATTTATTTACCCCTCGGATCCGGCCGTGTTGTTCGGCAGCCTCAGCTATGTATGGACACAGGCGAAAGATCAGGGCACAGAGAACGGTGGCCGGATTGATCCTGGCGATGTCATTCGCCTCGGCTTCGGTATGGGGTTTGCGTTCAATGAACGAACATCATTCAGCCTGGGTTACGATCACTCGATCATTCAACGGACCAGTTTTGAAAATAACAGTGATTTATTCGCATCTACTTTCGATCACATCCAGATCGGTTCTTTGTCGTTCGGACTCTCGCAACGCTTGACGCCCAACACAAACCTGAGCCTGACCGTCAGCGTGGGGGTCACTGAAAACGCACCAAGCAGCGAACTGACCCTGAGAATGCCATTCACGCTCTGAAACTCCAGCATTGGGCTAGCCTTAGTAGCTGGCTAGCCCTCAATGGCCAAGCAACTGTATCACCGGTTCGCGCATATCCTCTGGGATACGGTTCAGCGCTGGCCCTAGATTGTTCATCTGAATATTCAGCTGCCGGCTATTCTGAATAGTGGTCCTGTTAAGCGTGTTCTGAATCACCGTTATCCAGCCCCCACCTTCCGTTACTGTAGAGACCAGGGACTGGCCATTAGAGGCAGCGCCAAGGTTAGCCACGTGAGTCTCGACCGTATGGGGCACCACCTGGCCATTGGAAATCTGGTTCAGATTCGGGATGGTCAGACGGTTAATGGCAAGAGTCTCACCATCAAACGAAACGATCTGTTCAAGGCCAATCGAAATTTCAAGATTATCGAGGAAAAATCCGCCTCGCAGGGACGCCAGCTCAGTATCGCTGAGTGGCTGCTCCGGAAACACCCCATCGGCCCTGACGGTCGATAGAGCCCCCACCGTTAACACCACCAGTATCGCAGACCATGCTTTTTGATTGTTCGCTCTTTGTTTATTCATACGGTCACCACTCCCTTGGCGTCGGCCAATAAGGCAGGGTGTGCCCCAAGGATGGGCCGTCCGGCCTTGTGGACAGTGGCGCACGCACGTATTGCGACCACCCTCCATCGCGATCAAACGTCTTCCGCCCCAGCGCCACATGACTGCGTATCACGAAGGCAGAACCGTCCCAAAACTCTTCAAATTGTGCTCTCGGGTAGACTCTAAGGCCGCGAGTTGGGTCGCCGACATAGACCTCACGCTCACTGATGCCCTTGATGACCACGAAGTGCCGAAAGCCGTCCAATGTGACCAGCGCAATCGCTGGCAGGGCTACCTTCTCCCGCATGCCGGTTAACGGCAGCCGGAAACCGTCAGCGAGGTAGCCTTCGGATTCGAGGTAGCGTTTCATGTCAAGCATGGAAAAACCTTCCCGGCGCACTTTGTCAGGGTCGGCGAGAGAAAACATGCCCCGGAACACCTCTGCTTCAGTGACCTTGTGCTCATAGTGGTATGACAGCAATGACGCCACGGCCGCCGAGCCACAGCTGAAGTCATACTGCTGGCGCATAATCGAACTGAAACGCTTTTCCTGATAGCTTTCCACTTCTAACTGGAGACCACCGCCCAGGCCCGGCACCAGCACATTGCCGGCAAAGGCCGTGGACCACAGTGTGGCAGCGCCTGCAGCAAGCATCACAAGCCTCCGCGTTACCATGGTCCACCTCCATTAATGGTTGATGAGGATATTGACCTGGGTACTGTCCTGGATCACCACCTGGTTACCGGTGTTCTGGATGACCGTGGCTATACCACTCATATTGCTGAATGCCTGATCCGTGATCATGTTGTCACCGGTCACCGAGTGCCCTGACAACACATTGCCCGTGACCATGGCATTTTGTTCCGTTTCGTTTAGCTGCCACTGCAAGGGTACGCCCTGGCGCCCGCTGG
Organism: Marinobacter sp. LA51; assembly: GCF_030297175.1. Lineage (NCBI taxonomy): Bacteria > Pseudomonadati > Pseudomonadota > Gammaproteobacteria > Pseudomonadales > Marinobacteraceae > Marinobacter > Marinobacter apostichopi. The sequence goes on from NZ_AP028070.1 coordinate 3,295,814, forward strand.
ATCCCTCCAGCTGGTCTGCACTCATGGGAGTCAGCTCCATCAAGTCCTCGGCAAAGACCGCAGGTGCCGATCCGAGGATCAACACCGCGCCAACCGCTTTCAGCACCCCTTTGACGATGTCAGTCATGACATGCCTCCCGGTAGTAACCGGGTTGCGCCCCTACTGGGGCGCAACCATCGTGCTTCAGTTACCGCCTGCTGACAGATTGGACTGCACACTCACGTTAGCCTGGTTGACTGAACCGTGGCCGTTGTTCTGAGCGAACGCGCCCACACCAGTGAAGTTCGCGGAATTATCCGAGATCTTGTTGTAGTGCTTGGCGTAGGTCTCGGAGTGACGTCTGGCGTCACCGTAATTAACGGTAGTGCCTGAAACGGTTCCGTCGAGATCAGCGTTGTTCAGGAACACATTGAGGGACAGGTCGAGATCGTTGCTAGTGCTGTTGTCCGAGTTGTCGTCGGTATTGCCACTGTTTGCGATCTTGAACGCGTCCGTGACGTTGGTGCTGTTATCCGAGTTATCCGAATTGTCGGAGTTATCGGAGTTGTCGGAATTGTCGTCCGTGTTACCGCTGTCGGCGATTTTGAAAGAGTCAGCGACATCGGTGCTGTTATCCGAGTTGTCGGAATTATCTGAGTTATCCGAGTTGTCCGAGTTATCGGTGTTATCGGAGTTGTCAGAGTTGTCCGACATATCATTGCCACTGTCGGCGATTTTGAACGAATCAGCGACATCGGTGCTGTTATCGGAATTATCCGAATTATCCGAGTTATCTGAGTTGTCAGAATTATTGTCGGTGTTAGCTACATCATTCAGCGCAGCCGAACCGTCGTTGGCATTGGTGTTGGGATCGCCGTCTCCACCCAGGATAGGATCAGCCAAAACGGCACCCGACAACCCCAAACCCAGTGCAACGGCGATTGCTAGCAAGCTTTTGTTAGTGTTCATAGCGTCAATTCCTTTGATGTTATTGGCTTGTGAGGTATCCAGGCCCATCCGCTAGCCGTCGGATTTGGCAGGGTCCGGTCCACAGATATACCCTAGCGATTGCCATGCCAGTTTTTTGAAATAAAACGCAACAAAATGTTTTTAAACAATTTTTTCTAAAAGTCGCGTTTTTTTAGACACATCAAGGAAGCCCCACCTGTTGCATCAATGAAACAGGTCGTTCGGCGCTAATTCGGGATATCACGGGATAAAAGTGCTAATTCAGAGACATAGGCGGAATCATAAGTGTTAAAAATTAAACTGCATGGCTAACCCATCTCGCTCACAAACCAACACATAAAATGCAAGAATGCTCACATACCTCGAATGAATTTCTGGTAATGTCGTGCAGGTTACTGTTCTTAAAAGCACGAAAGCACCGCCAGGACTGCGGTCCTGTCACGCAGGACGGACTCACAAGGAACTGATATGTCGACTGAGCTTTATCAAGTTGTGTACAACGGCCAGGCTCTCCCTGGTTTTGACGACGCCCAGGTTAAGGCCAACCTTCAGAACTTATTCAAAGCAACCGAAGAGCGGATCGAGCGCCTGCTATCCCCGTCATCGTCATCCGCCATCAAATCCAACCTCAGCTATGACGACGCGCAGATTTACCAGAAGAAGCTGACTGAGGCTGGTGCCGATGTCCGCATCCGGGTTCAAGAAGCACCTGTCGAGCAAGCACAGGATCTCAAGCTGGCCCCCCTTGAATTCACCGGTCGTGGTGGCGAATATTTCGGTATCTGGATCGTTAACATCCTTCTGACCATCGTCACTCTGGGTATCTATTCGGCCTGGGCAACGGTTCGCAACAACCAGTATTTCTATGGCAACACCCGCCTGGACGACTCCAGCTTCCAATACCTGGCCAATCCCATCACCATCCTGAAAGGCCGTTTGATCGCGCTTGCTGTTCTGGTTGCCTACGTTGCTCTCGCGAACCTTTACGTTGAGGCTGCTGTGGTCTTGGGTGTGGCGTTTATTTTTGTCACGCCCTGGATCATGGTTCGTTCTCTGCGTTTCACCGCGATCAACAGCGCCTACCGCAACATTCGCTTCGACTTTCAGGGCAAGTATGGTGAGGCCTTCATGGTGGCCTTCGTTTGGCCTATCCTGAATCTGCTGTGCCTGACACTGCTGACCCCGCTGGTGCTGAAAAAAACCCATGCCTTCGTCGCCAACGGCAGCCGCTACGGAACCGCGCCATTCGAGCTGACGGCCTCTACCAAGGTGTATTACCTGCTCTTCGGCAAGGCGCTGCTGATGATTGCTGGATTCGCCGTCGCCGCCTTCCTCGCCGCCCGAGCTGAAATGCCGGCACTGGCTGCCGTGATTGCGGGTGTCGGTTACCTGACCCTCTTCGGGTTCTTCATGGCGGGTATCACCAACCTGTTCCTCAATTCCACCCAATTGGCCGATCACAGCTTCGAGTCCGAGCTGAAGCCGGCGCAAATGGTGTGGATCTACCTTAGCAACAGCCTGCTTGTGGTGCTGACTCTCGGCTTATTCACCCCCTGGGCCAAAGTACGCATGGCCCGCTACCGGGCGAGCTGCACCTCCATGGTGATTTCCGGTGACCTGAACCACTTCGTTGCGGCCGAGCAGACTCGAACCAGCGCACTGGGCCAGGAACTGGGAGACGCCTTCGATGTCGAATTCGCCGCAATCTGAACTGGTCATTGAAGGACAGTTCTATTCTGGCGACAGCTCACTCCGGGAGGACGCACTGTTGCGTTCTGCCGGAGGCGTGCTGGTCCTGGCCACCCCATCGGGCCAAAAAACACTGAGCTGGCAAGACCTGAACATTTCCCCCCGGGTGGGCAACACGCCCCGCTACCTCCACCTACCCAACGATGCCGTGTTCGAAACCCGCCATAACGACCTTGTCGACCAACTCGCGCGGCGCTCCTCCAGCGGGCGCGTAACCCGGCTGGTGCACCGGCTGGAGAACAATCTCGGCCTGATTTTGCTGGCTGCGGTGGCAACGGTAGCCGTAACCGCCTTCGCGTTCGTTTACGGCGTGCCCTGGACCGCCAAGGTAATCGCCTACGCGGTACCGGATGGCGTTGCCGAACAAGTGGGTGAAACCACCCTGGCCTCTCTGGACGATACCTGGCTTGAACCCTCGCAATTACCGCAACAACGACAGCAGGCGCTGCGCGACCATTTTGCACCGTTATTAACGCCAGTTGGCGGACAGAGTCTGGATGTGGAGTTTCGCGCTTCCCCCGCCATAGGCGCGAACGCATTGGCGTTGCCTGACGGCACGCTGATTTTCACCGATGATCTGGTGGCGCTGGCTGAACACGATGACGAACTGACGGCAATCCTGGCGCACGAGATTGGCCATGTCGCCCACCGTCACGGCATGCAGGGTATGGCTCAGTCGTCACTGACCTTCTGGCTGATTGTGATGATGACCGGCGATTTATCGGCCTTCTCGGACTCCACCGTGGTGGTTCCGGCCGTGTTGATGAGCCTGTCGTATTCGCGAGAAATGGAGAGACAGGCCGATGAGTATGCCCTGGCAGTAATGCAACAGAATGGCCTCGACCCGGCCCATTTCGCCACGATCATGACCCGGCTGAGCACTACCGATCACACAGACAGCACCTCTCCCACCGATGCGGAAAATGAGGCACCCAGCCGTTGGGGTAGCCTTGGGCATTTGCTTTCCAGCCACCCCGCCACTAAGGAGCGCATTGAGCGCTTCCGGAAAGCAGGCTCCGGCCACCCATAACGGCAGACACAAAAAAGCCCCGCACATGGCGGGGCTTTTCTGGCTAACTCCCGGATAACTCCGGGAGTGACCACCGAACCGATCGATTAACCGAACTGGTTCATGGTGTTGTCTTTACCACCGGCCTTCAGGGCCGCATCACCAGCGAAGAACTCCTTGTGGTCGTCACCGATGTTAGAACCAGCCATGTCCTGGTGCTTAACGGTAGCGATACCCTGGCGGATTTCCTTGCGCTGTACGCCGGCAACGTATGCCAGCATGCCTTCGTCACCAAAGTAGCCCTTGGCCAGGTTGTCCGTAGACAGGGCCGCAGTGTGGTAAGTCGGCAGCGTGATCAGGTGGTGGAAGATACCGGCTTCACGTGAACCATCACGCTGGAAGTTACGGCACCACTCGTCGGCCAGCTGACCCAGCTCGGTGTTGTCGTACTCTTCGCTCATCAGCTTCGGACGGTCGTAAGCTGAAACGTCCTTGCCTTCTTCCTGCCATGCATCGAATACCTGCTGACGGAAGTTCAGAGTCCAGTTGAAGGACGGGCTGTTGTTGTAAACCAGCTTGGCGTCAGGCACCACTTCCTTGATGCGGTTAACCATGGCTGCAATCTGGCCAACGTGCGGCTTCTCGGTTTCGATCCACAGCAGGTCAGCGCCGTTCTGCAGGCTGGTGATGCAGTCGAGGATAACGCGGTCTTCGCCGGTGCCCGGCTTGAACTGGAACAGGCCAGATGCCAGACGCTTCGGCCGAACCAGTTGGCCGTTCTGCTTGATAACAACGTCGCCGTTGTTGATGTCTTCAGCCTTCTCGATCACTTCGCCATCGATGAAGCTGTTGTACTGGTCACCCAGGTCGCCCGGCTCTTCAGTTACGGCGATCTTCTGGGTCAGTCCAGCGCCCAGGGAGTCAGTACGGGCAACGATAACACCGTCGTCCACACCCAGCTCCAGGAACGCCAGACGTACAGCGTTGATCTTGGACAGGAAGTCAGCGTGCGGCACGGTTACCTTGCCATCCTGGTGACCACACTGCTTCTCGTCAGAAACCTGGTTTTCGATCTGGATGCAGCAAGCACCCGCCTCAATCATCTGCTTAGCCAGCAGGTAAGTTGCTTCGGCGTTACCGAAACCGGCGTCGATGTCGGCAATGATCGGTACAACGTGAGTTTCGTGGCTGTCGATCTGCTTGATCAGTTCTTCGGCCTTGGCGTTGTCACCGGCGTTTTCAGCTTCTTCCAGGGCACGGAACAGGTGGTTCAGTTCCCATGAATCTGCCTGACGCAGGAAGGTGTACAGCTCTTCGATCAGGCCAGAAACGGCAGTCTTCTCGTGCATGGACTGGTCAGGCAGAGGACCGAATTCTGAACGCAGAGCGGCTACCATCCAGCCAGACAGGTACAGGTAACGACGCTTGGTGGAACCGAAGTGTTTCTTAATGGACAGCATCTTCTGCTGACCAATGAAGCCGTGCCAGCAGCCCAGGGACTGGGTGTACTGAGCGGTGTCGTTGTCGTAGTTGGCCATGTCTTCGCGCATGATCTTGGCGGTGTACTTGGCGATATCCAGGCCGGTCTTGAATTTGTTCTGAGCACGCATACGGGCGGCGTGCTTCGGGTTGATAGCATTCCAGGTCGGATGCTGCTTCAACAGGGATGTAATCTGGTCAACGTCTTGTGCGTAGGGCATGATCTCAATCCTTTCTACGTTGGTTTTCTTAGTCGGTGCGGAACCACTTAAAGCGAATTCCGAAGTCAGCATTCACAGCGCTTTTCGGAGCGTTGCGCTGACGTTGACGACCACTTTAGTGCCTCTGAATTTATAATTGAAATTTATATAATCTATATTCAGCATTTTTTTGGTGAATGACCCGAATCCCTGAAACATATGAGCTTTATTTACACATACGCAACTGACATAAGGTGATTTTTCGCCCAGACTGCAGACTCTGGGACCGCCACCCTCCGTGTCGCGTCCAGCCAGCAATCAGATTAAGGAAGTAAGTGAGCGTCGATGGGGGTCGTTAACCGTGATCCGGGCATGTTAAGGGCGATGCGAGCCGTTTTCGTTCTGATCACGGTCGCTTGCAGCCTGTTGATCTTGCCCACCCGTTCCTCAGAGCAACCTGTCGGAGCGACCATCGATTTCTCCCAAAGCCGCAGTCAGTGGCTTCGGTACGGTTACGATTCCGAAAACCAGGTCCTCGACCAATGGCAGTCGTTGCTGGAACGGATCGAGTCCCTGCCAACCGACGAAAAGCTCCGCCAGGTTAACGAGTTTGTTCACGATGCCCTGAAATACCGACTGGACAGTGACCTGTGGAATCGTGAAGATTACTGGGCCTCACCCTTGGAAACGCTCGCTCATGGCATGGGCGACTGCGAAGACTTTGTTATCATTCAATATGTTAGCCTTCTCAGTGCCGGGATAACCGACGATCAGCTCCGCTTGATCTACGTGCGCGCCCGTATCGGCGGGCCAGCCAGTCCCATCACCAGACCCCACATGGTGCTGGGCTATTACCCCACACCTGGCGCAGAACCCGTTCTACTGGACAGCCTGATGGAAGATATTCTGCCGGCAAGAGAGCGCACCGACCTGACGCCGGTATTCAGTTTTAACAGCAGTGAACTCTGGGCGGGAGGTGCCGGCGCCTCCGCAGGCAGTTCCACCGCTCGCCTGTCACCCTGGCGGGACGTCCTTAATCGTATGCGTAGCGAAGGAGTAAGCTTTAATGTCTCTCGTTAAACAGTTGTGGCTGGCTACCACCATCCTGATTGTCACGGCCTTTGCAGCCAGTCTTGCAGCCAGCCTGGTCTCGGCCCAGGCGTACTATCAGGAACAGCTGGCACTGAAGAACATTGATAGTGCGAACTCCCTTGCCATCACCCTTTCTCATACCGAAAAAGAACAGGCGCTGATTCGCTCCTTTCTCGATGCCCAGTTTGCCACCGGCCACTACCAGCGCATTCGCCTGGAGTTCGGCAATGGCAAGTCGGTTGATTTGCGGAGTGAGGCCACGGATCTGAGCGCTCCGGGCTGGTTCCGGTCGCTCTTTCCGCTCAGAGTGCCCGCGGGCGTAGCCACCGTGTCTGATGGCTGGGTCAATTACGGGACGGTGTCCGTGGAGAGCGCGACCAGCTATGCCGCCAACTCACTGTGGGTGACCGCCCAGCGTTTGTTCTTGTGGCTTACGCTGGTCGCCCTGTGCGCAGGATTGGCTGGTAGCTGGCTGGTGCGCCGAATCAGTCACCCCCTGAAAGATGTGGTGCAGCAAGCCGAGGCCATTGGCGAGAAACGCTTTATCGTCTCCGCGGAACCCAGAACCACCGAATTCCGGCGGGTAGTTCGGGCCATGAACAAATTGTCCCGGCGCGTCGAGAACATGCTGGAGAGCGAGGCCAAGGCACTGGCGGAGATGCGCGAAAAAGCCCTGCACGACCCTGTCACCGGCGTTGCCAACCGGGAGTTCTTTGCCAATCGTCTTGATGCGCTGCTAGCCGATCACGACAACGATGCCCGGCACACCCTGATTCTGGCCCGAGTGCCCGAGCTTGCGAGCCTGAACGCCAAGCTTGGCCATGAGCAGGTCAATGCCGAGCTCCGCCGATTCTGTTCCCAGGTGTCAGATAATTTTGCAGACTGCGACCACCACTTCACTGACTTTTTTATCGGGCGCCTGAACGGTTCGGACTTCGGCATTCTGCTGACCGAATTTCACGACACCCATGCGCTCGGCGATATGCTTGTCTCTGGAATCCAGGGGCCCGGCAACCAGGAAGAGCGCCAGGATCTGCGGTTCTCAGCCAGCGTTTTCCAGCCAGGCACCAGCAGGGCTGAGGTAATGATGCGGGCCGATCACCTGCTGGCACAGGCCGAACAGGCACAAGAACCTCTCGTGATTGGTGAAGATAGCGAGGAAGACATTCCCTTCCGCAACGCGTCGGAATGGCGCGCCGCGATCCAGTCGGCGCTCGACAATGACGAATTGGACGAGGTACTGCACCCTCTGGTCGGCCGCGACGGCACTCCGCTGCATCAGGAAGCCAAGATTCGCCTGAAACTCAACGGCGATTGGCGGGCTGCCGGTTACTTCCTGCCCTGGAGCCGACGCCTGGGGCTGCTCCCCATGGTTGATATCGCGATGATGAAGCATCTGAGTTCGATCGCACCGCCCGTTATTGGCAATCCTGTGCTCGTCCACGTCTCAACCGAAAGCCTGCTGGATGAGGACGCGTGCGATCGCATGCTGAAGCTGATCGAAGATCGCCCATCAGAATCGCACCCGCTCCGGCTCGAGCTTCCGGATTCGGCACTGAGCATTGGCGACTTACGCCTGAGCTCTTTCATTCACGAATCGCAACAGCGTGGATGCCAGGTTGGCATTGGTGGTGTCGGCCATAACCTGGAGCGCATTTCCAAAGTTCATGAACTTGGGCTGGACTACATCAAGACGGATCCGGTGTATGCCCAGCGTCTGGAATCGGACCATACCGCACAACAATACATGCAGCGACTCACAGCGTTGGCGCATTCCATTGGACTAGAGGTTTACCTGGCCGGGGCAACATCTGAGGCTTGCATTGAAGCAGCCTGGGAGGCAGGATTTAATGGAGTAACCGGCCCTGGAGTGTCGCGGGCCAGTTAATCGAAATCGAACAGATCGTCGCCGACTTCATCTATGAGGTTCAGGTGGTCATCCTGGCCTCGCATGGACTTTCGGGCCATCAGCTTTTGCTGGGCTTCCGGGGGTAGGTCGGTAAATCGGATAATTCCTTTCACCGACAGCAGGTCGACAAGATCCTCGATGACCCGGATCAACGATGAATCAGACTCACGAAACCGCTGGTCCACCGGGAGGCCCGCGCCCGCTGTCAGGAAAGCCTGCAGGTCGGCATCGTCGGCAGGCACACTCACGAATCCGTCTAAAGGCTCCTCACTGACGGCGACAACGTCGCCCTGATTATTTCGCCTTACGTACATCATCGCTCCCGTCGTTCGTCCGTTGCCCGCTCACCAGTAGCATCAATTGCATGCGATCACGCACACCCAGTTTCCTGAACACCGATCCCATATGTTCCTTGACGGTTCTTTCAGTAATACCGAGTTCATCGGCAATCTCCCGGTTGGAGACACCTTTTGACGCACGACGAGCCACTTCCTGCTCCCTGGCAGTAAGCATGCTCAGGTCAGTCTCTTGGGATGCGGCTGGCGCCGAGTTCAGGGCACTCGACATTAACTGCAGCAACGAACCCAGCAGATTCTCCGGAAACCAGAGCCCACCGTATCGCAGGCTATCTGCAACCTGCTGGAAGACCCGACTGTTTGCAAGTGCAGGCACATAGGCCCGAGCGCCACAGGCCAGGGCTCGATTCATCTCGGCACTTTCAGGTATCCGGGTCAACACGGCAACCCGGCTGCCAGCTTCAGACCAGCTCTGCGCCAGGCTTTGCCAATCAGGCACATCGGTACAGAGCCACAGCAAACTCCCTTCAAAAGGCGAAGGCAACTGCTCTCCGGTCTCGAACAGGTACGCGTCCGGCAGCACCCGCTGCCAGTGCTCCAGCGGCCTGAAGGTTGGCGCGTAGACAAGGAAGGAATGGCCTACTGTCATCGTTCACTCAATGCTTGGGAGGTTGCACGCACAACCGGTTTAAGAAGGTATTCCAGCACCGTTTTCTCGCCGGTGAGAATATCGACCTGGGCTGTCATCCCGGGAATGATCGCGAGCTGTTCGGAAAAGCCCTGAGCTTCTGTACGAAGCCTGGTCAGGTAATAGGTATTATCGTTTTCATCGGTGATGGTGTCGGCACTGATGTGTTCGACCGTCGCTTTCAGGCCGCCAAACACCGCGAAGTCGTAAGCGGTGAATTTAACGATGGCGTCCTGGCCCTTACGAATAAACGCGATGTCCTTCGGCGACACCCTTGCCTCCACCAACAGCTCATCGTTGAGAGGCACAATTTCCACGACGTCCTGACCCGGCGACACGACACCGCCGACAGTTTGAACGAACAGCCGCTGCACAGTGCCATCCACCGGCGCCTCGATTTGGGTTTTACTGACCCGGTCACGGAGCCCCGACATCAGCTCCCGAGTTGCCGCCAGTTCACTCACCTTTTCCGACAGCTGTTCACGCCAGCGATTGGTCATCACCAACCGGGTCTCACGAATTTTTGATTCGGCCTCGGCGATAGCGGAACGGGCCCTGGATATAGAGGCCTCTGCCTGACTGACCTCACCACGGGCATTGGAGATCTCCCGCTCCAACTTAATCAGGTCTACCTCGGAAACCGCACCAGAAGCCAGCAACGGCTTTTTCAGCTCTAGCTCCCGGGAAGCCAGGCCAAGCACCTCTTTATATTGACGACGGGCTGATTGCGCCTCTCTTAGGTCAGCCTGCCGTTGCTCCAGTTGTTGCTGGTAGATAATTTTCTGCTCGGCCAGTTCGTTTCGGCTGTTTTCAAACAAAGACCTCTGCACCGAAACCAGCTCCGGCGCCCGTTCTTTAAAGTCCTCGGGGAAGCTAATTTCAGTACCTTCAACCAAGGCACTCAGGCGAAAAATGTCCGCCTGCAACGACAGCTCTCTCGACTTCTGCTCTGCAACATCGGAATCGAAGCGTGTTGACTCGATACTCACCAGCAGCTGCCCCTTCTTTACCAATTCGCCCTCTTCTACTGACAGGGTCTCAACCACCCCGCCGTCCAACGACTGAACGATCTGTAACTGGCTGGAAGGAATCACTTTGCCATCGCCACGGGCCACTTCGTCGATGGGCGCAAAACCGGCCCATACCAGCAACGCACCGAATGCCAGGAAAACCATCCACAGCAACGCTCGGGCACGAACCGGCTCTTGTTGTACACGGGCCCACTCGCCATCGAGCTCCCACCCACGCTTGTCCGGCACATCAAGCCAGCGGCCCATCAGCCTGTCGAGCCACCGTTCTGTTCGACGCCCTACCCGATCGGAGCCACGACCAATGCCGTGGAAGCCCTTTTCAACCAGGGAGGACTTTTCTCGATCGTCGGTCATGACGCCCCCCGGATTTTGCCCTGGCGCAATGCCTCAATAACCGTTTCCTTGGCGCCGTCAGCCACAACCCGGCCGCCATCGAGGACCACGATTCGGTTTGCCAGCTCCAGCAGTGAGGTACGGTGAGTGACCATCACCACTGTCTTCCCCTCTGCCGCACGCGCCAACTGGCGTTTGAAATGCTCTTCACTAGAGTGGTCCAGGGACCCGCTGGGCTCATCCAACAGCAATATCGGTGGATCGCCCACCATCGCTCGTGCAATGGCAACGGCCTGGCGCTGACCACCGGACAAACGCTGTCCACGTTCGCCAATCTGCAGGTCGAAACCTTCCGGGTGGGCGTCCACATAGGACTTGAGCCCACTAAGCTCAGCTACCCGAAGCAACTCTTCGTCCGATACCGGACGCGACAGCAGGATGTTCTCCCGCAGACTGCCGTAGAAAAGTTCAACGTCCTGTGGCACATAACCTATGTTCCGGCGCAACTCGGCCGGATCGAGCTGCCGCAGATCTACGTTATCCAAACTGATAGTGCCCGCTGCGGGGTAGTACAAGCCCAACAGTAGGCGCTGCAAGGTGCTCTTGCCCGAGCCATTCTTACCGAGAATCGCGACCCGCTCACCGGCGTTCAATTTGACCGAGACGCCCTTAAGCGCCTGCTGACCGGATTCTGGGTACTCAAACTGAACGTCGCGGAACTCCACCTTGCCACTTAGGACCGGGCGGGAAACCCATTTTTTGCCCGGCGTTCGTTCCTGCGGCAACGCCATGATCTCATCCAGTGTTCGCAGCGCTGTGGCAGCCTGGTGGTATTGCCCCAGCAGGCCCGCCGCCTGGCTAACCGGCGCCATGGCCCGGGAAGACAACAGGTAGGCGGCAATCAATCCACCCTGAGACAGCTCGCCCTCGATAATGAGGTATACCCCAAGGATTATGATGGCAACAGACACAATATGCTGCGTCCATTGGGCGCCATTCTGAATGGTCGCGGCGATGAACTTCAGTCGAGCGCTGATGTTACTGATGTAAAGTGACGTGCGTTCGTAGGTAGCCTGAATCCGGCTTTCAACACCAAAGCTTTTGACCGACTCCAGGTTCGACAGGCCTTCCACAAGCGTTGCATTGCGCTGGGAACCTGCGGACATAGTTTCCTCGGACAGATCCCTGAGCCTACGCTGGGCTATGGACGCGTAAATGATGAGACCGACCGCGCCGACAACGACCGGAATCCCCAATGGCCAACTGATCAACATGATGACCAGCAGGAACAGCAACACGAACGGCAAGTCCACGAGACCAACCACCGTCATGGAACTTACGAACGAACGAATCGATTCAAAGGACTGAACATTGGCGGCAAAGGCGCCGGCAGACTGGGGGCGGTGAGCAAGACTGAGGCCCAGAACCCGCTCCATGATCGAAGCGGACAGCTTGGCGTCTGACCGGCTCGCCGCCAGGTCAATAAACCAGCCCCGCATCAATCGAAGCAGAAGGTCGGCTGACAGAGCAATCAGCACTCCAATCGCCAATACCCAGAGAGTGTGGGTAGCGTGATTCGGCACCACCCGATCGTAGACGTTCATTACGAAAAGCGGCATCGCGACTGCAAAAATGTTGATCATCAGCGCAGCAATGCAGATGTCACGATAGAGTTTTCGATTTTCAGCAATAACGCCCCAGAACCAGTGGCCTTTGCGGTCCGTGTGGGTGCGCGTGGCTCTCTTGTCAAATTGGAACTTGGGACGGCAATACAGCACGGTGCCGGTGTACTGTTCCGATAACGCTGCGAGCGACGTTTGGGTCTCGGAGTCAGGTAATTGTGGGTAGATCAGCGAGACCGTGCCCTGCTCGACATCCAGGGCATGCAGGACGCAGGCCCGATCTCCATCCAACAAAAGAATCGCTGGCAGGAGCTCCGGGTTGATACCATCAAGAGGTTGTTTCTCAATCTGACTGGCGAAACCCAATCGCTGCGCGGCCCGACCAAAAGTAGAGGGCGTAAGCTTGCCCTCATCCAGTGGAAGCCCAAACGAGATGCTCTCAGCCGATGCCTGCTGGCCATGAAACCTGCATACAACCTGCAGGCACGTCAGCAGACTATCGGCCTCATAGACTTGTTCGGATGTTCCCACGATTCACTCTTTTAATCCTGATTAGTTCTGTGCTCCAAACCCGGCCGATCCTGGCGCTATAATCTGGATATTGGCCCGGCGATTGGCGTTCATGGCCGCCTCAACATTAGCCGTAAAACGAGGTTGGTAGAAGCCCTGCCCCTGAACGGTAATTCTCTCACGAGCAATACCATAGGAGCTTTCCAGACGTTCCGCTACCGCCTCAGCCCGCCGGACGGATAATTCCTGGTTATACGCAGGCGCTCCTGATTTGGAGGCGTGCCCAACTATTACCACTGTGGCGCCAGGTGTCTGTTTCAGAACTTGAGCAACACTTGCCAGTTCTGCGGTACTGCCAGCCTCAATTCGAGCCGAATCATTGCCAAATTCGATGACGGACGTCTTCACCACCTTGGGCGGACTTTCAAGTGTGCAACCGCGTGCATTCACCCGAGCGCCCTTTGGAGTATTGGGGCATTCATCGCGATAATTTCGAACCCCATCTCCGTCGACATCCTGCAACAAGTCCATGGAGCCATTTAGCTCCACCGCCGGACAAATGCCGTCTGTGATCGTCAGTGGCTCGGCACCGAGTTCTTCGAGTGTCGGCAGGCCGTCACGAACCAGACCCAGCGATGACACCAGGTGCCCCATGCCGGCCTGAACCCGCGCCACCGCCAGTTTCCGGTCGTAAATCGCATTGACGTAGGCTCGGCTGGCATCGAAGTATTCGTTCTCCGCATCCAGAACGTCCAGCAGGGTACGCTCGCCAATATCAAACTGATCCTTATAGGCTGTGCGAACGCGCGCCGAGGACAAACGGTGATTGTTGAGGATAGGGATCTGGCCTTCCAGATTGCCTACATCATTATAGGAAATCTGCAGTTCCTGGCGGATATCCACACAGGCTTTATCCCGTAGATCTTTGGCGACGTTTACCCGTTCAAATGCGCTACGCACCTGCGCTCGATCTGAGCCACCGCGATAGAGGTTCATGCTTAGTTCAAGACCAACTCTGCCGTCGGTTTCGGAATTGTCAAAACCCAATGTGTCGAAAGAGCGATGACCGTAACTGGCAACCAGATCCAGCCTCGGATGGTATCCGGACCGGTTCTCCTCAACGTTAGCCTCGGCCGCTTCGATATCACGATGAGCGGCACGGAAGTCCGGGTTGCCCTCGTAAGCGATCCTCAATGCCTCGGTCACTGTCATGGGAACCAGTTCAGAGCCAAGCTCAACCTCTTCCATGCCAGAGGGTGGCGCAATCCCAATGATCCGCAGGTAGCGGGCTTTTACATCGTGAAGATTGCTGGCAACCACCACCAGGTTGGATTCGGCCAGTGACAGCCGGCCACTGATTTGCTCAAGATCTGCCGCCCGGGCTACACCTGCCTCAGCACTCTGGCTGACCTGGTCATACACTTCCTGGTGGGCATCCAGATTGTTCCGGGCCAACTCCAGCAATTCTCGCTGCCGCTGAACATCCAGGTAAGCTCGCAGGGCCTCCAGTGAAGTCTCTTCAATAGCACCCAGCAGCTGGTAGTAGCTGACCAGCTGTTCTTCTTCCAGGCGGTCAACAGAGCTGCTGGTCTGGAAGCCGTCGTAAAGCATCTGAGTTACAGAAATCTGCCCGTCGTAACCGTCGAATTCATCGACCGGGCCATAATTCCGGTGTTCAAGGCCGTAACGGGCATTGGCATCCACGGAAGGGAGGTAGCCGCCAAACGCACTGTCGGTGTCGTGCCCTGATTCCAGAAACTGGTGCCAGCTGGCTCGCACTTCCGGGTTGGTTTCAATGGCCCGGCTTACCGCATTGACCAGATCTGTGCTGGTGTTGGCTTGAACCGCAACCGGAGCCCCCAGTGACAGAGCAGTAAAAACTAAGGCCGACCCCACATAACCAATATTTTTCAAAATTGACAAACCGACACTCCCATTCACTCGAACTCACTACTCTCTGATTGCCGCTCTCTATACGCAGTCACGCTATCAAAAGATGCACCCTGCCTAAACATAAGAGAAATGCGATCCCACTGTGCCGCATTATCGGCAAACTGGTGCCGAACTCACGGTATTTTACAAGCATTTACATTTCATGACGATAAACTCGCCCAACCTGTACTTCGGTACAGTATGCAGTTAATTGCCCGGACTATAACGTAAGCTAATTCGAAAAAGCTCCAAAAACTTTCTGTTAGTTAATTTTTGTAATTAGAGGCATGCCATGAGCACAACCGTCGCAGTAGTTGCCAACATCTCCGGAGAAGCTTGGGCGGAAGCACAGGACGGATCACGTCGCCCGCTCGAAGCCGGCGATGCGCTCATGGCAGGCGAACGCCTGATAACAGCAGAGAATGCCCAGATTGTTCTGGACTTCGGCTATGGTGAAACCGCTGCATTTGGCGGAGGCGTGACCATTCTGGCCAGCGCGGAGATGGCTAGTGATTTTGTCGCGAGTCAGCAAGACACGGTGATTGCAGACGACAGCGTTGAAGCAGCGCTGGCTTCTATTGAACAGGCACTCGGCGGCGCCATCGAAGATGCCGAAGCGCCGGCAGCCGGCCTCGAGGGTGGTAGCTCTGGTGGCAGCAGCTCGGTGCGCCTTGCCCGAATTGTTGAAAGCATCGACCCGGCCGGTCTCGACCTGGAATTTGCGCCTTATTCATTCAACGCTCAGATGACAGAGATCAACTCGGATTCAGGCGATACCCCCGACGACACTCAGCAACCGGTAACGCCCGATCCCGTCACCGAACCTGGCTCCGAGCGCAGCTCCGTCACAATCAGCAGCCTTCAGGGCGGCGACCTTGCGTCTTCCCCGGTCCAGGTAAACGGAGCTGGGTCTGGAATGCCAGAGGGCACTCCGGTTCTGGTCACCCTTACTGATCAGGCAGGCAATACCCTGTCTCAGGAAGTATTGACCGGCCCCGACGGCACATTCACGGCAATCTTCGATGACGTTGCTGGACTCGTAGACGGGCCTTTCACCGTCAGAGCTACCGCTACGGATCCAGACGGCATCGTTGTGTCTGACGCGGCTAATGGTTCGCTTGATGTGATCGCGGGCGATCTGAGCGTCGCAATCGACAATGTCAGCAACACCCTCCAAACCATCGATCTTTCGGGCACAACCAGTGACGTCGCTCCTGGCGACACTGTAAGCCTGACAATCGCCGACGCCGATGGAAACACCGTCACCACAGACGTTGTCGTTAACGATGATGGAACCTATGCCATCGAGGGCGTTGACGTTTCCAATCTGGTGGACGGCCCACTAACAGCAAGTGCCATCGCCGCCGACCGCAACGGCAACGAATTGGTTGGCGAAGCACCAACTGAAGCCGAGTTGAATGCAATCGAAGGCAACCTCACGGTCGTTGTCGACAACGTCGACAATGCAAACCGTTCGATTGATGTGTCTGGGACCACCACCGACGTGGCGCCGGGTGAAATCGTAAACGTGACTATCACTGATTCTGTCGGCAATACGGTGACCACCACCGGCATCGTAGCCGACGACGGTAGTTTCAATGTCGACGACATTTTATTGATCACTGAAGATGGCTCGCCGCTGGTCGATGGCCCGCTAACAGTGAATGCTGGCACTGAAGACCGTAATGGCAACAACCTCGACGAGAATGCACCAGCTGGCACTATATTGGATGCCACTGACGGCGCTCTGACTGTCGTGGTCGATGGTGTCGACAATGCCAATCGAACTATTGACCTGTCCGGCACCACCACCGACGTCGCGCCGGATGAAACCGTCAACCTGACTGTCACCGATTCAGCCGGTAACGTAGTGGAGACCACCGGAACCGTAGCCGAGGATGGCACCTTTGATGTCGACGGTGTAAATCTGACCACCGTTAACGGCGTGGACCTGGTCGACGGCCCGCTTACTGTGACCGCCACCGCCGAAGACCGCAACGGCAATAGCCTGGAAGACAACGCTCCGACTGGCACCGTTCTGAATGCTGTTGACGACGTGCCGGTGATCTCCGGTGATACCACGGGCGCCGTGACCGAAGACGAGGTGGCGACGCTGACTACCGCTGGCACACTGGCGGCTGCGGGTGGCGATACTGGCGAAGATCAGTTCAATGCCGAAACTCTGACCGGCACTTACGGCGAATTGGCCATGGCCGCTGACGGCACCTGGACTTACAGTGCTGACAACAGCCAAGCTGCGATCCAGGGTCTGGCCCAGAGCGAATCCCTGACCGAGACGTTCACGGTGACCAATGCCGATGGCGTAACCACCGAGACCGTGACCATCACCATCAATGGCACCGATGATGTGCCGGTGATCTCGGGCCAGACCACGGGCTCAGTAACTGAAGATGACGCCGCCACCCTGACCACGACCGGAGCATTGGCTGCGGCGAATGGCGACGACGGTGAAGATCAATTCAATGCCGAAACTCTGACCGGCACCTACGGTGAGCTGGCCATGGCCGCCGATGGCACCTGGACCTACTCAGCCGATAACAGCCAAGCCGTAATTCAGGACCTTGCCCCAGGCCAGACCCTGACCGACAGCTTCACCGTCACCAACGTCGATGGCGTGACCACCGAGACTGTCACTATCACCATCAACGGCACCGACGACGTGCCGGTGATCTCGGGTCAGACCACGGGCACCGTGACTGAAGACGAGGCCGCCACCTTGACCACCGTCGGCACTCTGACAGCGGCCAATGGAGACACTGGTGAAGATCAATTCACCGCCGAAACACTCACTGGTACTTACGGTGAGCTGGTCATGGCCGCTGACGGCACCTGGACCTACAGCGCTGACAACAGCCAGGCCGCAATTCAGGACCTGGCCCCAGGTCAGAGCCTGACCGACAGTTTCACCGTCACCAACGCCGATGGCGTAACCACCGAGACCGTCACCATTTCCATCAACGGTACCGACGACGTGCCGGTGATCTCCGGTGATAATTCAGGTTCGGTGACCGAAGACGACGCGGCGACGCTGACCACGGCCGGAACATTGACCGCTGCGGGTGGCGACGCCGGTGAGAATCAGTTCAATGCGGAGACCTTGAACGGTACTTACGGTGAGCTGGTGGTTAGCGAAAACGGCAGTTGGACCTACAGCGCCGACAACAGCCAGGCCGCAATCCAGGGTCTGACCGAGAACGATTCGCTGACTGACAGCTTCGTTGTCACCAATGCCGACGGCGTGACCACCGAAACGGTCACTATCACCATCAACGGCACCGACGACGTGCCGGTGATCTCCGGTGACACCACCGGTTCCGTGACTGAAGACGAATCGACTACTCTGGCCACTACTGGCACTTTGGGTGCTGCCAATGGCGATGCTGGCGAAGATCAGTTCAATGCCGAGACCCTGAATGGTACTTACGGTGAGCTGGCTATGGCCGCCGACGGCACCTGGACTTACAGTGCTGACAACAGCCAAGCCGCAATTCAGGAACTGGCTCCAGGCCAGAGCCTGAGCGACAGCTTCGTCGTCACCAATGCCGACAGCGTTACCACTGAGACCGTCACCATCACCATCAATGGCACCGACGATGTGCCGGTGATCTCCGGTGAAAATTCCGGTTCGGTGACCGAAGACAACGCGGCGACGCTGACTACTGCTGGCACTCTGGCCGCAACCGGTGGCGATGCGGGTGAAGATCAGTTCACTGCCGAGACCTTGACCGGTACTTACGGCGAACTGGCCATGGCCGCCGATGGCAGCTGGACTTACTCAGCTGACAACAGCCAGGCCGCGATCCAGGGTCTGACCGAGAACGATTCGCTGACTGACAGCTTCGTTGTCACCAACGCAGACGGCGTGACCACCGAAACGGTCACCATCACCATCAACGGCACCGACGATGTCCCGGTGATCTCCGGTGACACCACTGGCGCCTTGACCGAAGACGACGCGGCGACGCTAACTACCGCTGGCACCCTGACCGCGGCTAATGGCGACGCCGGCGAAGACCAGTTCAATGCCGAAACCTTGACCGGCACCTACGGCAACTTGGTGGTTGGCGAGAACGGCACCTGGACTTACAGCGCCGATAACAGCCAGGGCGCGATTCAGGACCTGGCCCCAGGCCAGAGCCTGAGCGATAGCTTCGTTGTCACTAACGCGGACGGCGTAACCACCGAAACCGTGACCATCACCATCAACGGTACCGACGATGCGCCGGTGATCTCCGGTGATACCACCGGTTCCGTGACCGAAAACGACGCCGCGACGCTGACTACCACTGGTACATTGGCCGCAGCTGATGGCGATGCCGGTGAAGATCAGTTCAATGCCGAAACGCTGAACGGTACTTACGGCAACCTGGTGGTTGGCGAGAACGGCGACTGGACCTACTCAGCCGACAACAGCCAGGCCGCAATTCAGGATCTGGCCCCAGGCCAGACCCTGACCGACAGTTTTACCATCACCAATGCCGACGGCGTAACCACCGAAACCGTGACCATTACCATCAATGGCACCGACGATGCGCCGGTGATCTCCGGTGAAAATTCCGGTTCGGTGACCGAAGACGACGCAGCTACCCTGACCACGACCGGAACATTGTCTGCTGCTGGTGGCGATACTGGCGAAGACCAGTTCAACGCCGAAACCTTGACCGGCACTTATGGCGAATTGGCCATGGCCTCTGACGGCAGCTGGACTTACTCAGCTGACAACAATCAGGCTGCGATCCAGGATCTGACCGAGAACGATTCGCTGACTGACAGCTTCGTTGTCACCAATGCCGACGGCGTGACCACCGAAACGGTCACTATCACCATCAACGGCACCGACGATGCGCCGGTGATCTCCGGTGACACCACCGGTTCCGTGACTGAAGACGATGCAGCCACGCTAACCACTACTGGCACTTTGGCTGCTGCCAATGGCGATGCGGGCGAAAATCAGTTCAACGCCGAGACCCTGAATGGCACTTACGGCGAGCTGGTTATGGCCGCCGATGGCACCTGGACTTACTCAGCCGATAACAGCCAAGCCGCAATTCAGGAACTGGCTCCAGACCAGACCCTGACCGACAGTTTCACGGTGATCAATGCCGACAGCGTGACCACTGAGACCGTCACCATCACCATCAATGGCACCGACGACGTGCCGGTGATCTCTGGTGATACCACGGGCTCCGTGACCGAGGACGACGCCGCGACTCTGACTACCGCTGGCACCCTGGCCGCAACCGATGGCGACACTGGTGAAGACCAGTTCAACGCCGAAACTCTGACCGGTACCTACGGTGAGCTAGCCATGGCCGCCGATGGCACCTGGACCTACAGCGCTGACAACAGCCAGGCTGCTATCCAGGGTCTGACCCAGAACGACTCTCTGTCCGAGACGTTCACGGTAACCAACGCCGATGGCGTGACCACCGAAACCGTGACCATCACCATCAACGGTACCGACGATGTGCCGGTGATCTCGGGTGAGACCACCGGTTCCGTGACTGAAGACGAAGCAGCTACCCTGACCACGGCCGGAACATTGGCTGCTGCGGGTGGCGACGCCGGTGAAGACCAGTTCACTGCCGAAACTCTGACCGGCACCTACGGTGAGCTGGTCATGGCCGCCGATGGAACCTGGAGCTACAGCGCCGACAACAGCCAGGCTGCGATTCAGGACCTCGCCCCAGGCCAGAGCCTGAGCGATAGCTTCGTTGTCACTAACGCGGACGGCGTAACCACCGAAACCGTGACCATCACCATCAACGGCACTGACGACGTGCCGGTGATCTCGGGTCAAACTTCCGGCTTGGTGACCGAGGATGACGCAGCAACCCTTACCACCACCGGTGCTCTGGCCGCAGCCGGTGGCGACGCCGGTGAAGATCAGTTCAATGCCGAAATCCTGACCAGCACCTACGGTGAGCTGGTCATGACCGCCGATGGAACCTGGAGCTACAGCGCTGACAACAGCCAGACCGAAATTCAGGAGCTGGCCCCAGGTCAGACCCTGACCGACAGCTTCACCGTCACCAATGCGGACGGCGTAACCACCGAGACCGTTACCATCACCATCAACGGCACCGACGATGTGCCGGTGATCTCAGGTGACACCACCGGTTCCGTGACCGAAGACGAGGCGGCTACTCTGACAACGGCCGGGACATTGGCAGCTGCGGGTGGCGATGCCGGTGAAGGCCAGTTCAATGCCGAAACTCTGACCGGTACCTACGGTGAGCTGGCCATGGCCGCCGATGGCACCTGGAGCTACAGCGCTGACAACAGCCAGGCCGCGATCCAGGGTCTGACCCAGAACGACTCTCTGTCCGAGACGTTCACGGTAACCAACGCCGATGGTGTGACCACCGAAACCGTGACCATCACCATCAACGGCACCGACGATGTGCCGGTGATCTCCGGTCAAACTTCCGGCTTGGTGACCGAGGATGACGCAGCAACCCTGACCACCACCGGTGCTCTGGCCGCAGCTGGTGGCGACAATGGTGAAGACCAGTTCAACGCCGAGACCTTGACCGGCACCTACGGCAACTTGGTGGTTGGCGAGAACGGCACCTGGACTTACAGCGCCGATAACAGCCAAGCCGCGATTCAGGACCTGGCCCCAGGCCAGAGCCTGAGCGATAGCTTCGTTGTCACTAACGCGGACGGCGTAACCACCGAGACTGTCACCATCACCATCAACGGCACCGATGACGTTCCGGTGATCTCCGGTGACACCACCGGTTCCGTGAACGAAGACGAAGCGGCTACGCTGACTACCGCTGGCACATTGGCGGCTGCGGGTGGCGACACCGGCGAAGACCAGTTTAATGCCGAGACCCTGACCGGCACTTATGGCGAATTAGCCATGGCCGCCGATGGGACCTGGACTTACTCAGCCGATAACAGCCAAGCCGCAATTCAGGAACTGGCTCCAGGCCAGAGCCTGACCGACAGTTTCACGGTGATCAATGCCGATGGCGTGACCACCGAGACCGTCACCATCACCATCAACGGTACCGACGACGTGCCGGTGATCTCCGGTGATACCACCGGTTCCGTGACCGAAAACGACGCCGCGATGCTGACTACCACTGGTACATTGGCCGCAGCTGATGGCGATGCCGGTGAAGATCAGTTCAATGCCGAAACGCTGAACGGTACTTACGGCAACCTGGTGGTTGGCGAGAACGGCGACTGGACCTACTCAGCCGACAACAGCCAGGCCGCAATTCAGGATCTGGCCCCAGGCCAGACCCTGACCGACAGTTTTACCATCACCAATGCCGACGGCGTAACCACCGAAACCGTGACCATTACCATCAATGGCACCGACGATGCGCCGGTGATCTCCGGTGAAAATTCCGGTTCGGTGACCGAAGACGACGCAGCTACCCTGACCACGACCGGAACATTGTCTGCTGCTGGTGGCGATACTGGCGAAGACCAGTTCAACGCCGAAATCCTGAATGGTACTTACGGTGAGCTGGCTATGGCCGCCGACGGCACCTGGACTTACAGCGCCGACAACAGCCAAGCCGCGATCCAGGGTCTCACTCAGAACGACTCACTGTCTGAGACATTCACGGTGACCAATGCCGATGGTGTGACCACCGAAACTGTCACTATCACCATCAACGGCACCGACGACGTGCCGGTGATCTCGGGTGATACCACGGGCGCCGTGACCGAAGACGAGGCGGCTACTCTGACAACGGCCGGGACATTGGCAGCTGCGGGTGGCGATGCCGGTGAAGGCCAGTTCAATGCCGAAACTCTGACCGGTACCTACGGTGAGCTGGCCATGGCCGCCGATGGCACCTGGAGCTACAGCGCTGACAACAGCCAGGCCGCGATCCAGGGTCTGACCCAGAACGACTCTCTGTCCGAGACGTTCACGGTAACCAACGCCGATGGTGTGACCACCGAAACCGTGACCATCACCATCAACGGTACCGACGATGTGCCGGTGATCTCGGGTGAGACCACCGGTTCCGTGACTGAAGACGAGGCGGCTACCCTGACCACGGCCGGGACATTGGCGGCTGCGGGTGGCGATGCTGGCGAAGATCAGTTCAATGCCGAGACCCTGACCGGTACTTACGGTGAGCTGGCCATGGCCGCTGACGGCACCTGGACTTACTCAGCTGACAACAGCCAGGCCGCGATCCAGGGTCTGACCCAGAACGACTCACTGTCTGAGACGTTCACGGTAACCAATGCCGACGGCGTAACCACTCAGACCGTTACCATCACCATCAATGGCACCGATGATGTGCCGGTGATCTCGGGTGAGACCACCGGTTCCGTGACTGAAGACGAGGCGGCTACCCTGACCACGGCCGGGACATTGGCGGCTGCGGGTGGCGATGCTGGCGAAGATCAGTTCAATGCCGAGACCCTGACCGGTACTTACGGTGAGCTGGCCATGGCCGCTGACGGCACCTGGACTTACTCAGCTGACAACAGCCAGGCCGCGATTCAGGAGCTGGCCCCAGGTCAGAGCCTGAGCGACAGTTTCACCGTCACCAATGCGGACGGCGTGACCACCGAAACCGTGACCATTACCATCAACGGCACCGACGATGTGCCGGTGATTTCCGGTGACACCACCGGTTCCGTGACCGAAGACGATGCAGCCACGCTAACCACTACTGGCACTTTGGCTGCTGCCAATGGCGATGCTGGCGAAGATCAGTTCAACGCCGAAACCTTGACCGGTACTTACGGTGAACTGGTCATGGCCGCTGACGGCACCTGGACTTACTCAGCTGACAACAGCCAAGCCGCGATCCAGGGCCTCAACCAGAACGACTCACTATCTGAGACGTTCACGGTGACCAATGCCGACGGCGTAACCACCGAAACCGTGACCATTACCATCAATGGCACCGACGATGCGCCGGTGATCTCCGGTGAGACCACGGGCTCCGTAACCGAAGACGATGCAGCCACGCTAACCACTGCGGGCACCCTGGCCGCAACCGGTGGCGACACTGGTGAAGGCCAGTTCAATGCCGAAACTCTGACCGGCACCTACGGTGAACTGGTCATGGCCGCTAACGGCACCTGGACTTACAGTGCCGACAACAGCCAGACCGAAATTCAGGAGCTGGCCCCAGGCCAGAGCCTGAGCGACAGCTTCGTTGTTACCAACGCGGACGGCGTGACCACCGAAACGGTCACCATCACCATCAATGGCACCGACGACGTGCCGGTGATCTCGGGCCAGACCACAGGCGCCGTAACCGAAGACGATGCAGCCACGCTAACCACTGCAGGCACCCTCGCCGCAACCGGTGGCGATACTGGCGAAGATCAATTCAACGCCGAAACTCTGAACGGTACTTACGGCAACCTCGTGGTTGGCGAAAACGGCGGCTGGACTTATTCAGCCGATAACAGCCAAGCCGCAGTTCAGGAACTGGCTCCAGGCCAGAGCCTGAGCGACAGCTTCGTTGTCACCAATGCCGACAGCGTGACCACTGAGACCGTAACCATCACCATCAATGGCACCGACGACGTGCCGGTGATCTCTGGTGACACCACCGGCTCCGTGACCGAGGACGACGCGGCGACGCTGACTACCGCCGGCACTTTGGCTGCCGCCAATGGCGATGCAGGTGAAGACCAGTTCAACGCCGAGACCTTGACCGGCACCTACGGCGAGCTGGTTATGGCCGCCGACGGCACCTGGACTTACAACGCCGATAACAGCCAAGCCGCGATCCAGGGTCTGACCGAGAACGATTCGCTGACCGACAGCTTCACCGTCACCAACGCCGACGGCGTGACCACCGAGACCGTGACCATCACCATCAACGGCACCGATGACGTTCCGGTGATCTCCGGTGACACCACCGGTTCCGTGACCGAAGACGAAGCGGCTACGCTGACTACTACTGGCACATTGGCGGCTGCGGGTGGCGATGCTGGCGAAGATCAGTTCAACGCCGAGACCCTGACTGGCACTTACGGTGAGCTGGTGGTTAGCGAAAACGGCAGTTGGACCTACAGCGCCGATAACAGCCAGGCCGCGATCCAGGGTCTGACCCAGAACGACTCACTGTCTGAGACGTTCACGGTAACCAATGCCGACGGCGTAACCACTCAGACCGTTACCATCACCATCAATGGCACCGATGATGTGCCGGTGATCTCTGGTGACACCACCGGTTCCGTAACTGAAGACGAGGCAGCTACCCTGACCACGGCCGGAACATTGTCGGCTACGGGTGGAGATACTGGCGAAGACCAGTTTAATGCCGAAACCTTGACCGGTACTTACGGCAACCTGGTGGTTGGCGAGAACGGCACCTGGACTTACTCAGCTGACAACAGCCAAGCCGCGATTCAAGGTCTGACCCAGAACGACTCGTTGACCGAGACATTCACGGCGACCAACGCCGATGGTGTGACCACCGAAACCGTGACCATTACCATCAACGGCACCGACGATGTGCCGGTGATTTCGGGCCAGACCACCGGTTCCGTGACCGAAGACGATGCGGCGACCCTGAGCACGGCCGGAACATTGGCGGCTGCGGGTGGCGACGCCGGTGAAGACCAGTTCAATGCCGAAACTCTGAACGGTACTTACGGCAACCTGGTGGTTGGCGAGAACGGCACCTGGACCTACAGCGCTGACAACAGCCAAGCCGTAATTCAGGAGCTGGCTCCAGGCCAGAGCCTGACCGACAGTTTCACCGTCACCAACGCCGATGGCGTAACCACCGAGACCGTCACCATTTCCATCAACGGTACCGACGACGTGCCGGTGATCTCCGGTGAAAATTCCGGTTCGGTGACCGAAGACGACGCGGCGACGCTGACCACGGCCGGAACATTGACCGCTGCGGGAGGCGACACTGGTGAAGACCAGTTCAACGCCGAAACTCTGACCGGCACCTACGGTGAATTGGTCATGGGCTCCGACGGAAACTGGACTTACTCAGCTGACAACAGCCTGGCCACGATTCAGGGTCTGACCCAGAACGATTCGCTGACCGACAGTTTCACGGTGACCAATGCCGATGGTGTGACCACCGAAACCGTGACAATCACCATCAACGGCACCGACGATGTGCCGGTAATCTCCGGTGACACCACCGGTTCCGTGACTGAAGACGAATCGACTACTCTGACCACTACTGGCACTTTGGCTGCCGCCAATGGCGATGCGGGTGAAGACCAGTTCAACGCCGAGACCTTGACCGGCACTTACGGCGAGCTGGTCATGGCCGCTGACGGCACCTGGACCTACAGCGCTGACAACAACCAAGCCGTAATTCAGGACCTTGCCCCAGGCCAGAGTCTGAGTGACAGCTTCGTTGTCACCAACGCCGATGGCGTGACCACCGAAACGGTCACTATCACCATCAATGGCACCGACGATGCGCCGGCGATCTCCGGTGACACCTCTGGCTCCGTAACCGAAGACGACGCCGCGACGCTAACTACAACTGGCACACTGGCGGCTGCGGGTGGAGATACTGGCGAAGACCAATTCAATGCCGAAACCTTGACCGGCACCTACGGTGAACTGGTCATGGCCGCTGACGGCAGCTGGACTTACTCAGCTGACAACAGCCAAGCCGCGATCCAGGGTCTCACTCAGAACGACTCACTGTCTGAGACGTTCACAGTGACCAACGCCGATGGCGTGACCACCGAAACCGTGACCATCACCATCAATGGCACCGATGATGTGCCGGTGATCTCCGGTGATACCACTGGTTCCGTGACCGAAGACGACGCGGCTACGCTAACTACCGCTGGCACCCTGGCCGCAACTGGTGGCGACAATGGTGAAGACCAGTTCAACGCCGAAACTCTGACCGGCACTTACGGTGAGTTGGCCATGGCCGCTGACGGCACCTGGACCTACAGCGCCGACAACAGCCAGGCTGCGATTCAGGACCTCGCCCCAGGCCAGAGCCTGAGCGATAGCTTCGTTGTCACTAACGCGGACGGCGTAACCATCGAAACCGTGACCATCACCATCAACGGCACTGACGACGTGCCGGTGATCTCGGGTCAAACTTCCGGCTTGGTGACCGAGGATGACGCAGCAACCCTTACCACCACCGGTGCTCTGGCCGCAGCCGGTGGCGACGCCGGTGAAGATCAGTTCAATGCCGAAATCCTGACCAGCACCTACGGTGAGCTGGTCATGACCGCCGATGGAACCTGGAGCTACAGCGCTGACAACAGCCAGACCGAAATTCAGGAGCTGGCCCCAGGTCAGACCCTGACCGACAGCTTCACCGTCACCAATGCGGACGGCGTAACCACCGAGACCGTTACCATCACCATCAACGGCACCGACGATGTGCCGGTGATCTCAGGTGACACCACCGGTTCCGTGACCGAAGACGAGGCGGCTACTCTGACAACGGCCGGGACATTGGCAGCTGCGGGTGGCGATGCCGGTGAAGGCCAGTTCAATGCCGAAACTCTGACCGGTACCTACGGTGAGCTGGCCATGGCCGCCGATGGCACCTGGAGCTACAGCGCTGACAACAGCCAGGCCGCGATCCAGGGTCTGACCCAGAACGACTCTCTGTCCGAGACGTTCACGGTAACCAACGCCGATGGTGTGACCACCGAAACCGTGACCATCACCATCAACGGCACCGACGATGTGCCGGTGATCTCCGGTCAAACTTCCGGCTTGGTGACCGAGGATGACGCAGCAACCCTGACCACCACCGGTGCTCTGGCCGCAGCTGGTGGCGACAATGGTGAAGACCAGTTCAACGCCGAGACCTTGACCGGCACCTACGGCAACTTGGTGGTTGGCGAGAACGGCACCTGGACTTACAGCGCCGATAACAGCCAAGCCGCGATTCAGGACCTGGCCCCAGGCCAGAGCCTGAGCGATAGCTTCGTTGTCACTAACGCGGACGGCGTAACCACCGAGACCGTGACCATCACCATCAACGGCACCGACGACGTGCCGGTGATCTCCGGTGACACCACCGGCTCCGTGACTGAAGACGATGCAGCCACGCTAACCACTGCAGGCACCCTCTCCGCAGCCGGTGGCGATACTGGCGAAGATCAATTCACCGCCGAAACGCTGAACGGCACCTACGGTAACCTGGTGGTTGGCAAGAACGGTGGCTGGACGTACACCGCCGATAACAACCAGACCGCGATCCAAGGTCTGACCCAGAACGACTCCCTGACCGAGACGTTCACGGTGACCAACGCCGATGGCGTAACCACCGAGACCGTGACCATCACCATCAATGGCACCGACGACGTGCCGGTGATCTCTGGTGACACCACGGGCGACGTGACCGAAGACGATGCCGCGACGCTGACTACCGCAGGCACCCTCGCCGCAACCGGTGGTGATACTGGTGAAGAACAGTTCAACGCCGAGACCTTGACCGGCACCTACGGCGAGCTGGTTATGGCCGCCGACGGCACCTGGACTTACAACGCCGATAACAGCCAAGCCGCGATCCAGGGTCTGACCCAGAACGATTCGCTGACCGACAGTTTCACGGTGATCAATGCCGACGGCGTGACCACTGAGACCGTCACCATCACCATCAATGGCACCGACGATGTGCCGGTGATCTCCGGTGACACCTTTGGTTCCGTGACCGAAGACGACGCGGCGACGCTGACTACCGCCGGAACATTGACCGCTGCGGGTGGCGATACTGGAGAAGATCAGTTCAACGCCGAAACCTTGACCGGCACTTATGGCGAATTAGCCATGGCCTCTGACGGCAGCTGGACTTACTCAGCTGACAACAACCAGGCCGCGATCCAAGGTCTGACCCAGAACGATTCGCTGACCGACAGCTTCGTTGTTACCAATGCCGATGGCGTGACCACCGAAACCGTCACTATCACCATCAACGGCACCGATGATGTGCCGGTGATCTCCGGTGACACCACTGGCGCCGTGATCGAAGACGACGCCGCGACGCTGACTACCGCTGGTACTTTAGCTGCCGCCGGTAGCGATGCGGGCGAAGATCAGTTCAATGCCGAAACTCTGACCGGCACCTACGGTGAATTGGTCATGGGCTCCGACGGAAGCTGGACCTACAGTGCTGACAACAGCCAAGCCGCAATTCAGGATCTGGCCCCAGGCCAGACCCTGACCGACAGTTTCACCGTCACCAACGCCGATGGCGTAACCACCGAGACCGTCACCATTACCATCAACGGTACCGACGACGTGCCGGTGATCTCCGGTGACACCACCGGTTCCGTGACCGAAGACGACGCCGCGACACTGACTACCGCTGGCACCCTGGCGGCAACCGGTGGCGATGCGGGTGAAGATCAGTTCACCGCCGAAACCCTGAACGGCACGTACGGCAACCTGGTGGTTGGCGAGAACGGCGGCTGGACCTACTCAGCCGATAACAGCCAGGCCGCAATTCAGGATCTGGCCCCAGGCCAGACCCTGACCGACAGTTTCACCGTCACCAACGCCGATGGCGTAACCACCGAGACCGTGACCATCACCATCAATGGCACCGACGATGTGCCGGTGATCTCCGGTGACACCACCGGTTCCGTGACCGAAGACGAAGCGGCCACCCTGACCACGACCGGAACATTGGCTGCGGCGAATGGCGACGACGGTGAAGATCAATTCAATACCGAAACTCTGACCGGCACCTACGGTGAACTGGCCATGGCCGCCGATGGCACCTGGACCTACAGCGCTGACAACAGCCAGGCTGCTATCCAAGGTCTGACCGAGAACGATTCGCTGACTGACAGCTTCGTTGTCACCAATGCCGACGGCGTGACCACCGAAATGGTCACTATCACCATCAACGGTACCGACGACGTGCCGGTGATTTCCGGTGATACCACGGGTGCCGTGACCGAAGACGAGGCGGCTACTCTGACCACTACTGGCACTTTGGCTGCTGCCAATGGCGATGCTGGCGAAGATCAGTTCAATGCCGAAACCTTGAGCGGCACTTACGGTGAGCTGGTGGTTAGCGAAAACGGCAGTTGGACCTACAGCGCCGATAACAGCCAGGCCGCAATCCAGGGTCTGACCCAGAACGACTCTCTGTCCGAGACGTTCACGGTAACCAACGCCGATGGCGTAACCACCGAGACCGTCACCATTACCATCAACGGTACCGACGACGTGCCGGTGATCTCGGGCCAGACCACGGGCTCCGTAACCGAAGACGATGCAGCCACGCTAACCACTGCGGGCACCCTGGCCGCAACCGGTGGCGACACTGGTGAAGGCCAGTTCAATGCCGAAACTCTGACCGGCACCTACGGTGAACTGGTCATGGCCGCTGACGGCACCTGGACTTACTCAGCTGACAACAGCCAAGCCGCGATCCAGGGTCTCACTCAGAACGACTCACTGTCTGAGACGTTCACGGTGACCAACGCCGATGGCGTAACCACCGAAACCGTGACCATCACCATCAACGGTACCGACGATGCGCCGGTAATCTCCGGTGACACCACCGGTTCCGTGACCGAAGACGACGCAGCTACCCTCACCACGGCCGGAACATTGGCTGCTGCCAATGGCGATGCTGGCGAAAATCAGTTCAACGCCGAGACCCTGACTGGCACTTACGGTGAGCTGGTTATGGCCGCCGACGGCACCTGGACTTACAACGCCGATAACAGCCAAGCCGCGATCCAGGGTCTGACCGAGAACGATTCGCTGTCTGAGACGTTCACGGTAACCAACGCCGATGGTGTGACCACCGAAACCGTGACCATCACCATCAACGGCACCGACGATGTGCCGGTGATCTCCGGTGACACCACCGGTTCCGTGACCGAAGACGATGCGGCTACGCTGACTACTACTGGCACATTGGCGGCTGCGGGTGGCGATGCGGGCGAAGATCAGTTCAACGCCGAGACCCTGAATGGCACTTACGGTGAGCTGGTGGTTAGCGAAAACGGCAGTTGGACCTACAGCGCCGACAACAGCCAGGCCGCAATCCAGGAACTGGCCCCAGGCCAGAGCCTGAGCGAGAACTTCGTTGTCACCAACGCGGACGGCGTGACCACCGAAACGGTCACTATCACCATCAACGGCACCGACGACGTGCCGGTGATCTCCGGTGACACTACCGGTTCCGTGACTGAAGACGATGCCTCAACGCTGACCACTACCGGCACTTTGGCTGCCGCGAATGGCGACGCCGGTGAAGATCAGTTCAACGCCGAAACTCTGAACGGTACTTACGGCAACCTCGTGGTTGGCGAAAACGGCGGCTGGACTTATTCAGCCGATAACAGCCAGGCCGCAATTCAGGAACTGGCCCCAGGCCAGAGCCTGAGCGAGAGCTTCGTTGTCACCAATGCCGATGGTGTGACCACCGAAACGGTCACTATCACCATCAATGGCACCGATGATGTGCCGGTGATCTCCGGTGACATCACCGGTTCCGTGACTGAAGACGAGGCCGCAACCCTGACAACGGCCGGAACATTGGCTGCCGCCAATGGCGATGCGGGCGAAGATCAGTTCACTGCCGAAACTCTGACCGGCACCTACGGTGAACTGGTCATGGCCGCTGACGGCACCTGGACTTACTCAGCTGACAACAGCCAAGCCGCGATCCAGGGTCTCACTCAGAACGACTCACTGTCTGAGACGTTCACGGTGACCAACGCCGATGGCGTAACCACCGAAACCGTGACCATCACCATCAACGGTACCGACGATGCGCCGGTAATCTCCGGTGACACCACCGGTTCCGTGACCGAAGACGACGCAGCTACCCTCACCACGGCCGGAACATTGGCTGCTGCCAATGGCGATGCTGGCGAAAATCAGTTCAACGCCGAGACCCTGACTGGCACTTACGGTGAGCTGGTTATGGCCGCCGACGGCACCTGGACTTACAACGCCGATAACAGCCAAGCCGCGATCCAGGGTCTGACCGAGAACGATTCGCTGTCTGAGACGTTCACGGTAACCAACGCCGATGGTGTGACCACCGAAACCGTGACCATCACCATCAACGGCACCGACGATGTGCCGGTGATCTCCGGTGACACTACCGGTTCCGTGACTGAAGACGATGCCGCAACGCTGACCACTACCGGCACTTTGGCTGCCGCGAATGGCGACGCCGGTGAAGATCAGTTCATTGCCGAGACCCTGACCGGTACTTACGGCGAACTGGTCATGGCCGCTAACGGCACCTGGAGCTACAGTGCCGACAACAGCCAGACCGAAATTCAGGAACTGGCCCCAGGCCAGAACCTGAGCGAGAGCTTCGTTGTTACTAACGCGGACGGCGTGACCACCGAAACGGTCACTATCACCATCAACGGCACCGACGATGTGCCGGTGATCTCCGGTGACACCACGGGCTCCGTGACTGAAGACGACGCCGCAACGCTGACAACCGCTGGCACTCTGGCAGCGGCGAATGGCGATGCCGGTGAAGATCAGTTCATTGCCGAGATCCTGACCGGCACCTACGGTGAGTTGGTCATGGGTACCGACGGCACCTGGACTTACAGCGCTGACAATAGTCAACCAGCTATTCAAGAGCTGTCCCAAGGCCAGACTTTGACTGAAACCTTTACTGTCACCAACGCCGATGAAGTGACGACGCAAGAAGTCATTATCACCATCAATGGCACCAATGAAGCGCCCGAAGCAACAGATGACACCTACACCATAAACACGACCCCCGGCTTGTTAGGCGAATACTATGCCTACGAAGAAGGCCCGGATGGCTCGAATTTGACCAACCTTAGCCAGGTTGAGTCTTTCATCGCGGCGAACGGCGCCGATGCAACCTTCTTGGCCACTAACGTCGACTACGGCTCAGTTAGCGGCAACCTCGGTGGAGACAACAAACTCCAGAGTTTCCTTGGGAAGGATTCGGAATCACTTTCCAGTGACCCCAAAAACAGCTCGGATGCAATCATCAAAATGAGCGGTGAACTGGAGCTGGCACCGGGAACCTATCAATTCCAGGTACGTGCTGACGATGGTTACAGTATTCGAGTGAACGGTGAAGTGGTTGCCGAATTCGATGATAACCAGTCTGCGGCAACGCTTCAGGGCAAGGAGTTCACTCTGGAAGGCAATGGTCCGCATAGCGTGGAGATCATCTACTGGGATCAGGGCGGTGCAGCCCGACTCGACGTGTCGTTGCGCCAAAAAGGTGGCGAATGGCAGACGTTCGGAGCCCAGCAGGCCTCGTATGTGGTTACAAACGATGCACTTGCAGTCAACGAAAACCAGGCACTCGTCATTAACAGCGAAACTTTGCTGAGCAACGATTCAGATGCCAATGGCGATGATCTGGTGATTCAAAGCGTCCAAAACGCGTCTAACGGAACTGTTGCATTGGATAATTCCGGCAACGTTGTGTTCACGCCCGCCCCGTACTTCAGTGGCGAGGCTTCATTCAGCTACACCATCAGCGATGGACAAGGTGGCTCAGACACTGCGACCGTTACCGTGAACGTACGCCCGGTCGCCAATGCACCAGAGCTTTCTGTGTCCGACATAACTGCAGTTCAGTCAGGTGCTACTGTGGTCTCCACGGGTAGTAAAGACCTCCCTGTTGATCCTACCGCCTTCGACCTTGGCAGTGGCACGTCACGAGCAGATCTTGAACAGGAGCTGGGCGTTGAGCCCGGTTACCTGAATCAATTTGATCCGGATGTCATGGTTGATGACGGAAACGGCGGAAAAGAGCCCTTCGACGAAGGTAACGTCCGAGTCATTGATGGCAAGATCTCTTCCTCAACTCAGACTCTCAGTGAAGGAATGGATATCTCTTGGGATTACACCTTCATCAATGGGGAAGAACTGAAGAGCGAGGTCGAAAGAGGGTTCAATGACTTGGTCGTCTTGGTTGTGACCAAACCGGACGGTCAAAAAGAGTCAATCCTCGTAGACTCCTCGGAGCAAAAGTTCCCTGCTCAGATATCAGACGGAACTTTTAGCTATACCGCAGCTGAAACTGGCACCTACCAGTTCCAGTGGCTCGTTCTCAATGGCGGAGATCCGTACAAGGATTCATCGCTTTCGCTGAGCGCACCGACTGTCGAAGCGACAGACCTCAACGGAAGCTATGGCACGCCGATAGCTCTGAATATTAACGCAGCACTGACGGATCAGGATGGATCCGAAAGGCTTGAAATCCTGATTTCAAACGTTCCCGAAGGCGCAGCGTTGACCGCAGGCAATAAAAACTCCAGCGGCGACTGGGTACTTTCAGCGGCAGAGTTGAATAACCTTCAACTGCTTCCACAGGCAGGGTTTAGTGGTGATATCGCCCTGAGCGTGACTGCAACCTCGACTGAAATAGCTACGGGTGAACGACAGTCGGTTACCGATACATTCACAGTCAATGTGGAGCAGACCGGTGATCAACCCTTTGCTAACCAATACGATAGTAGCCAACAAGTCACCGAAGAAGGACAAGACCTCGACGGCACAGTGGGTAATGACTTCCTAGTAGGAGGCTCCGGTGATAACGAACTCAAAGGAGAAAGTGGTAATGACTTCCTCGTTGGCTCTGGGGGGAATGATAAGCTCAAAGGCGGCTCCGGTGATGACCTCCTAAATGGCGGGACTGGCAACGACGAGATTCAAGGCGAGGACGGGAACGACTACCTAATCGGGTACTGGGGTGACGATAAGCTCCAAGGAGGATCCGGCAATGACGTTCTCGTTGGAGGGATAGGCAATGATGTCCTCGAAGGCGACCAAGGGGCTGATGTCTTCGCATGGGAACTCGGCGACCAATACACCAGCGATAACAGTCTAGCCGAGGACGTTGTTAAAGATTTCGAGGTAAGTGAAGGGGACCAGCTGGACCTGAGTGATCTACTGCAAGATGCTTCCACCAGCGATCTCAGTAGCTACCTAGTAGCCGAGAAAGATGGTAGCGACACAGTTCTTTACCTGAACAAGGATGGCGAGCTATCTAATACGAAAGGTGACGATAGCTATAACGCCCAACAGTCGATAACCCTGGACAAGGTTTCCATGGATGGTCAGACATCTGAGCAGTTCATCGACACCCTGATTAACAGCGGGCACATCAAGATCGAGTAAAAGTCGGAGAACCGGTGGTCGGGGTAACAATGCCCCCGCCACCGGAATGCTGCCGTTTTGCTTTAACCCGTCAAACTCAACACCACCAAACGGTCACCTGGCTGTAAATCCAGGTATTCCCGCCGTGGTGGATTCAAATGCAGATGCCGTCCCTGGGCGTCGGCCTTTTGCCGGAATACACCCAGTGCGATTTCGCCCTCGTCGGCGAGGATACGCTCCAGCAGATGGAAATCGACGCTGCCCGGAAGTGGGTAATCGCTCGGATCACGGAACTGGATTTCCGCTCCACCCACCGTAAACAACTCATCCAGCACCACCCTTAGCTCCCGACGCAATGCGACCTGGGCCAGGATGTGGCTGAGAATCATCGGACTAATCAGCATCTCGTTGCGGTGTTCATACAATAGTGGCCGGTTATCCGGGTCACTGAGCTCAAGAATGAGGTGCGGACGGCGTTCTTTCTCCATCAGGATATCTTCGAGCTGCAGGTACCCCACCATCGCCCGGGCGTCAGCCTCCTCTCCCGATGCCAGACGGTCACTGCTCAACAAAACCACAGAATCGTACGAGGATGGATCTAGCCGCCGCAGCTCGCCCTCCACCATATAATCCGCTTCAACATGGTGGCAGTGGACCGTTGGGTGCTCACCCACGTAGCGGGAAATCGCCAGTGAGCGCTCCGCGGCAGGCACCACCGATACCAGGTCCAGCGAAAACGACTGATTACTGTAACTGCCAAACTCCGCAACCAGGCTAGGCACGCGCCGGTTCCAGCCCAGGACGAGCACCCGTTGCCCGAGATCAGCATTACGGCGAATAGCCACCTTTGGCTCCGCCCGATCAACCGGCGGCAGCGTCGGCCGCTTGGCATTGGGTTCGGTTTCGGAATAATCCCTGGCCATCATGATGACCCGGTCGTTCGCCTCAATTCGCGTCGCCGAGGGCGCAACCAACCGGACATCCCAGCCTTTACCAACCGGGCGCAACAGGCCCAGTACAATGACGTTCGGTCGCGCCGACGCCAGTTCCGCCAGCGATAAACCGGCCACTGAGTCGCCACCGCGCACATAGATGCTGTTGCCTTCGGAACCAGTCAACAGCTCGTTGTAAATCTCCGACAATCCCGGGTGAATGATGTTCTGAACAATCAGCGAGCTGATCGACGCATCACCGGCGACTACTTCCACCTCACCAGGGTAGGCTCTCTCGATAACCGGCAATTTGCGCACATCCTGAATCTCGGCCACCACAAAAGGCAGGGAAGACTGGTACTGACGAGCCTGAGCGGCAATGGACAGCAGCGCCTTCACCGTTTCAACATCCGAAGTCACCAGGCTACCAACGCCCTGAGTGGCGCTGGGCACGATCACTGCCGCCGCATCCAGGCAGGCAACCCGGTGCAAGGCGTCGGGCTGAATGGCAGAACCCGATCGTAGAATGATCTGTCGCGCGCGCCGCCGGATGCCGGGCTCACTTCTGAGCTCATGCACCTGCTCGGCGGAGGCATCCTCGGACAGCACCACCAGGTTCAGCTTCTGGGTGTCGTGTTTTTCAAGAAAACGCCGCATCCGGCCGGACGAGCTCAGCAGCTCTGACAACAGCGGCAATGTCTGGCTGGTCCACCCGAGTACCACGATGTGATTTTTCAGGGTGACCGGCGTCAGTCCACGCTCAAGATCCGCCATTTTGGCAATCAACCAGCGGGTCAGGATGGCCACCAGGGTACCCATGAACACCACATAGCCGCTGACCGTTAGCAGAGTGGAGACAATACGCTGCCAGGTCCCGACATCATCCCCCAGGTATCCGGGATCGGTCAGCCTGAGAAAGGCCCACCAGATCGCCGAACCAGCATCGTCGAAAGACTCACCCAGCGGGACCACTAAAAGGCCGCCAACCAACGAAATCAGGGCGATGAACGCAGCAACCACCACCAACTGAAAACCGGCTCCTTTCACTAACTGGCGTTCGACCAGGAACTTGATTCGATCAACAATTCGGAAGGGAAGCATGCAGGGCCCTGTTCTGAGTGAGCAAATGTCCTGCTAGCATAGCTGACAATCACCTGATTTCCCGAACCTTTTCCATGACTATCAGCGGCTTTCCCGGTAATCCAGCGGGACCAACGACACATAACCAGGACCCATTGCGGTCAGGCTTTCGTATACTGCCCCCATGAAACTTCTAACGACACCACTTCTCCTGATCACACTGACTGCCCTGGCCGGATGCGCGACACGCTTTGTTTCGCCTCCGACGCTTGATGCTCCTGAAACCCAGTACCACGCCACCATCGTGAATGCAGACACCGCTACCTCACTGAGCGTTACTGACTTAGCCGAAGCTGTGGCGCAAGCCGATGTCGTCGTTGTCGGTGAATATCATGGTCATCACGGCTCACATTTGCTGCAGTCGAGACTCCAGGCAGCGCTCTACCAACAAAATCCGGCCTTGGTCCTGACGATGGAGCAGTTTGACCAGAACCGGCAGCGGGAGCTGGATCGCTATCTTGCAGGGGAAACGGGTGAGGCAGAACTGATTGAGGATGCCGGCGCCTGGGACAACTACCGGGCCTCATACCGCCCCTTGATCGAATTCGCCAAGGCCCGGGCAATTCCCGTGATCGCCGCTAATGCGCCGAGCCAGGTCGTACGCTGTGTTGGGCGTCAGGGCCCGGATTACCTCGACACCCTGCCCGCGGATGTTCGCGCTCAACTACCCGCGAATCCCTTTACCGACACACCCGGCTACCGGGAAAAATTCGTAACCGCACTGGCGGGCGGCCATAGCTCCGGTGAAGCGGATATGAATGAGCGCATGCAAAACACCTACAAGGCTCAGCTGCTCAGGGATAACGTCATGGCGATGCAGATTCAACAAGCCCGAAAGCGCTACCCCAGGCACCAGATCCTGCATCTGACGGGAACCTTTCACAGTGAAGAGCGGCTGGGCACGGTAGCGCTGCTGAAACAGCGGGCCCCAGAGCTGGGGGTGGTTGTACTGACGCCGGTTTTCTGGCCCGCCGGGCAAAGCCAGCCCGACATCAAGGCCCAGCGCGGAAAAGGAGATTACCTGTACTTCCTTCAGACCCTGCCGAAAGAATATCGCGATGCAGAGCGCGCCCGGGCGGCAATGTCCGTCCGGTTTAGCCAAGCAAAATCAGCAAGCTGCGAATAAGGGTCGATTTATTGGGTGGCCACCATCTCGTCGGTCACCTGATACTCACCGCGAAGCCAACGCAGAATTTCCTCGGCCGCCGGATGGCTGAAGCCGCCATAGATGCGCTCCAGACTCGCACGCTTGTCATCGCCGATGCGGCCGAGCCCGGTGTCCTGCAGCACTAGGAGATCGGCCAGGATCTGATCCGCCAAATCGAGCCCCAGAGCCTCCCGGGCTGCATGCCGGAGCGAATGACCATACTGGTATTCAGGACCCAGTCGATAAGATTCTGCCAGCGTGATCGCCGGCACGGTGGTCAGCGTTGGCTGCAATGCCGGGTTTATGCCATGGCCCGCGATGTGGGCGGCATTAGCGGCCGGCCTTCCGGTGAAGCCACGCAAATGCAGGTGCTGAGACATGCGATCGCCGTCATTAACCGGATAGTTATCCCACAGCACCGGTTTGCGCCCGAGAACATCGCCCACGCGCTTCAGGTGTCCAGGTGAGATTTCCCGAGAACAGACCTCTTCACCGGTCCAGAAGATATTGACCTCGTGGTCCAGTTTGCGCCCCAGGGTTTCCAGGTAGTCGGCAGGACGCTCCCCGAACACACGGTCCAGCACCCGATCGTCAGAGTAATAGCTCGGGCAGACACTGAGCTGTCGGACCGAACTGTGGTCCCGAACCCAGGCCACTATCTCGGCCTGGGTGTGAGCCAGGTCGGGGGTGTCCGAACGCATGTCATCAAACAGGATCGCCAGTTCATCGATGCCCATGCGATCCAGCAACGCCAGCTTGCGGGCAAGGGCCGCGCGCGCCTCATCATCAAAACGATTGAATATCTCGAAGGGGCTTAACCCAACCCCAAAACGCACACCTTCTTTGCGGCAAAAACTCGCAAAGTTCGCCAGTTCCGCCGCCACGTCCGCTGGATGGGGCTCCTGCCAGCGCCGACGCAGAAAGGCATCAGCCTTGGGCGCGTACAAATAAAAGCCGTACCCGTGGGGTGCCAGGGCGCGCACCAGATGGCGCCGCTCCTGCCAGCTCCACATCGGGCCGTAGAAGCCCTCGATGATGCCTAACGTGGTTGCCATGGTCGCAACTCCCTGCCTGATGAAAAAACGGTGACTTGTGCCGCTGCGGATTAACACATGGTATAGCCGCGGCAAGCATACCGTAGGTCACGACCATATTGCCGGCCCCCAATGCAGGCTATTATAGCGATATCCAAAAGGACCAACTTATGACCCCCTCACACAACCGGTTAGCCAGCCTTGATGCCTTGCGTGGTTTGGCCGCGCTTGTCGTCGTTCTGTTCCACTACCTACCCTACTACGACAAGCTGTACGGCCACGGGTTCGAACTACCGGCCATCCTTAACAGCAGCCTGTTGTTCGGGCGATACGGGGTCCATCTGTTCTTTATTCTCAGCGGCTTTGTGATCTTCATGACGCTGGAGCGCACCTCCAAGGCCGGCTGGTTTGGCCTGGCCCGTGCCTTCCGTTTGTTACCTGCACTCTGGGCCGCCATCGCGCTCACCTTCATCTCGGTGCACTGGCTTGGCCCGGAAAGCCGGGCGGTCACCTTCGAAACCGCGCTGCTGAATACCACGCTACTGCATGAATACTTTGGTATGCAGCATGTCGACGGCGCCTACTGGAGTCTGGTGGTGGAGGTTACCTTCTATAGCTGGATGGCTCTACTGTTCTTCAATCTCCGAAGTTGGTCGCAGCTTCGTTCTGCTTTAACGGTCTGGATAATAATCAGCTATATCGGCGTGCTCTGGTGGAAACAGATTCCGGAGGGCATCGAATTTCTGGTCAAGGATCTGTTGTTTGTGAAATACGCGCCGCTGTTTGTAGCCGGCATGCTGATTTATCGACGCCACCGCTACGGAGGCGGTTCGGTCTTCGACAACACCCTGCTGATCGCCAGTATTGGCCATGGCCTGTTCGCCTACAAAATGCCTTACAGCCTTTTTGTCCTGGGATGCTTCGGAGTCTTTGCCCTCGCGGTGTACGGCCGGCTGCCATGGCTGGCCAACCGCCCCATGCTCTGGCTCGGCAGCCTGTCCTACAGCCTGTACCTGGTCCATCAGAATATTGGTTACGGCGTAATCGACCTGAGTTACCGGGCAGGGCTACCGGGATGGATTGGCGTGGGACTGGCGCTGGCAACCGCGCTCGGTCTGGCTGCAGTTATCCACTACTCGGTGGAAAAACCCGCCCTGACCCAATTCCGAAACTGGCGAAAAAAGTCGGAAACAGCGGCTCCTGCGCCTTCCTCGCCGAACTAAGTCACGCCCATCGAACACTCCGGGGGAGTGCTGTCGCAACTGGTGAAATGTTGGCTAGACTGACAGTGAAAGCCTTGTTCCCAGAACGCACCCCGGTCTCAGGAGGCCGTGATGGAAATAAAAACCTTCGAGGATCTCATCGACTGGACCCGCCAGCTGCATGCACACCTGGCTGAGAGCCTGCACGAATCCGCCGCCAAAGCTCAGAATGAACGCGCAAGCGCTCTGCTCGACTACGTCAGCAGTCACGAACGTATGCTGGAGCAAGCAGTCGCTGAGTTTGAGAAACAGGCCGACTCGAAAGCGATGAAAACCCGCCTTTACGATTACGCCAACCATAAGCCCATCGAAAGCCATCGCACCTGCGACACTCACTACGCCGACCTGGATTTCGATGGAATCGCGCGTGAGGTATTCGATTTTCACGATCAGGTGATGGATCTGTACGACACCCTGATTGGCAAAGCAGAAATTCCCGAGGCACGCACGCTGCTGGAGGATTTGAAAGCCCTGGAAGAGCATGAAGCCATGAGGTTGGCACGCCAGATTGGCCGGATGGATGATATGTAAACAACCGTACGACCTAGGTCGTAGATATGGCCAGTTTTCGTTCCGTTTCCTAACGATAATTGTTAACTTGGGCTACCGTTATGAGTTAACTCCTCCTACCCGGAGGACGCTCTGAACAAAAAACGATAAGAGGATTGAAGAGCAATGAAGATCCGTTCTGTTCTTTCCGCGGCTGCGCTGGCTGTGGCAACGACCTTTGCCGCCACGCAGGCGCTCGCTCAGGATACGTTTACTCTCCGCCTTGCCGAAACCTGGGGCCCGAACTTCCCTATTTTCGGTGATGCATCTAAAAACATGGCCAGAATGGCCGAAGAGATGTCTGATGGCCGTCTGCGCATCCGCATCGACTCTGCCAACAAGCACAAAGCCCCATTTGGCGTGTTTGACATGGTTAAAGCCGGTCAGTACGACATGGGCCACTCCGCGTCCTACTACTGGAAAGGCAAGGTACCTAACACCCTGTTCTTCACCAGCATGCCTTTCGGCATGAATGCCATGGAACAGTATGCCTGGTTCTACCATGGCGAAGGCATGGAGCTGATGCAGGAAGTGTATAACCCGCATAACCTGATGTCCTTCCCGGGTGGTAACACCGGCATCCAGATGGGTGGCTGGTTCCGCAAGGAAATCAAATCCGTTGAAGACCTGCAAGGTCTGAAGATGCGTATTCCTGGGTTCGCCGGCGAAGTCTTTGCCGAAGTAGGCGTAAGCCCGACCAACATTGCACCGGGCGAGCTCTACACAGCGCTTGAGCGCAACACCATCGACGCCGTTGAGTGGGTCGGCCCGGCTCTGGATCTTCGTCTGGGTTTCCAGCAGATCGCTGACTACTACTACACCGGTTGGCACGAGCCAGCTACCGAGCTGCAGTTCCTGGTCAACAAGAAGACCTGGGAGAAGCTGCCCGCTGACCTGAGGGAAATTCTGCGTGTTTCCATGCGCCTGTCCTCATACGAAATGCTGGTTCAGTCACAGCACGAAAATGCCAAGGCATGGGCTAGCATCCAGGAAGAGTATCCGAACGTTCAGATCCGGAAGTTCCCGGACGAAGTCTTTCAGGCCATGAAGGAGGCTAACGATAAGCTTCTGAAGGAGGCCGCTGCTGGCGACGAACTGGCCGCCAAGATCGTTAAGTCTCAGCAGGAGTACCTTGAGCAGTCCCGCGCTTACACCGATATTTCTGAGCGTGCGTACCTCAACACGATGGGCGAAGTCGAGTAAGATCGCGCCCCAAATCGAGCCGGGATTGCTCTCTGAGTGGTCCCGGTTTCGTTGTTTATAGTAGCCGAAAAAAACGCCAACCCGCTTGGCGGAGGATTGTAAATGCGGTGGATTATCAAACTGGACGAGGGCCTGGCCCGATTGTCCAATCTCTGTGGCTGGGTCGCCTGTATCGCGATGATACTAATGGCCGTAAACGTGTTTTACGACGTGGTGTCCCGCTACGCATTCAATGAAGTATCGATTGGCATGCAGGAAATGGAATGGCACCTGTATTCCATCGTTTTTCTGTTTGGTATCCCCTACGCACTCCGCACGGATGGCCACGTTCGCGTAGATGTTTTCTACACCAACTGGAGCAACAAGGCCAAGGCCTGGGTCAACCTGGTTGGCGCTGTGATCTTCGTGCTCCCGTTCGCCTACCTGATTGGCACCTACGGTTACAGCTTTGCCCTCGATTCCTACAGCATGGGTGAAGGCAGTGGCGATCCGGGTGGATTGCCCCATCGGTACCTGATCAAATCGGTTATTCCCGTCACGGCCTTTTTCATCGGCACAGCCGGTCTGGGCATGATTACTTACGCCCTGCGGGTAATGTCCGGCGAGAAAAGCTATACCTCTGAGCACAGCGCGGGAGGTCTGGCATGATCGGTATGATTATGTTCGGCGTCGCCATGCTGATGCTGATGGCGGGTTTCCCTGTCGCCTTTACTTTCGGTGGTGTCGCACTGTTCTTCGGTATTTATGCCGAGGGCATGGATCTGTTTGCGTTCATGCCATTCCGGATCATGAGCGTAATGCAGAACACCGTGCTCATGGCGGTGCCCCTGTTCATCTTCATGGGCGTGGTGCTGCAGCGCACCAGACTGGCGGAACAGCTACTCACCTCCATGGGCCGCCTGTTCGGCGGCCTGCCCGGCGGCCTGGCCATCTCTACCATCCTGGTCGGCGCCCTTCTGGCCGCGTCTACCGGCGTGGTTGGTGCGTCCGTGGTAGCCATGGGCCTGATTTCCCTGCCGGTCATGCTGGCCCACAAGTACGACAAGCGTCTGGCCACCGGCACCATCTGTGCTTCAGGCACCCTGGGACAGATCGTTCCACCGTCGATCATCCTGATCATTCTCGGTGACGTCATCGGCATCCCCGTCGGCGACCTGTTCAAGGCGGCTGTATGGCCGGGCGTGGTCCTGATCGGCCTGTACATTGCCT
Source organism: Marinobacter sp. LA51 (assembly GCF_030297175.1). NCBI lineage: Bacteria > Pseudomonadati > Pseudomonadota > Gammaproteobacteria > Pseudomonadales > Marinobacteraceae > Marinobacter > Marinobacter apostichopi. The sequence goes on from NZ_AP028070.1 coordinate 3,339,154, forward strand.
ACATCCTGATCCTGACCCGCCTGAAGCCGGAAACGGCGCCGGCCATGCCAGCGGATCCGACCCGCTCCCGGAGACAGGAAGTCATCTCCGCCCTGCTGGCGATCATTCCGCCACTGGCGCTGATTGTGATCGTATTGGGCTCTATCTTCAGCGGCATCGCCACGCCCACCGAGTCCTCGGCACTGGGTGGTGTTGGCGCCGTGGTTCTGGCTCTCATCTACAAGCAGTTCTCGTTCAAGATGGTCTGGGACAGCGCCAAGGATACCGTCAAGGTAACCGCCATGGTGTTTGCAATCCTGATCGGTGCCACTGCGTTCTCTATGGTGTTCAGCTACACCGGCGGCGACTACCTGCTGGAAGAATGGCTACACCTCCTGCCAGGCGGCCAGTGGGGCTTCATTATCCTGGCGATGCTGGTGATCCTGATCCTTGGCTTCTTCATCGACTTCGTCGAAATCTCGTTCATCATCGTGCCGATTCTGGCGCCGATTGCTGAGGCCATGGGCATCAACATGCTCTGGTTCGCCATCCTGATTGCCATGAACCTGCAGACGAGCTTCCTGACGCCACCGTTTGGTTTCTCGCTCTTCTACCTGAAAGGGGTGGCACCACCGGAAGTCCGAACGGTAGACATCTACCGCGGGATTATCCCGTTCATTCTGATTCAGATTCTGGTGTTGGCACTGATCGTGATCTTCCCCGAATGGTTCGGGATGAGTTCCACCTACTGACCCTCCTAAAAAACCGGGCCTCATGGCCCGGTTTTTTTATGTCGCTATCCATCGTTTCCAGCCCTTTCACGACCTAACCTGACAAAATCCCAACCTTTTCTATACTGAACACAGAACCGGCGGTTCCCGGATGAACAGACGGGACAAGTCCCTGTGCGTCTTCGCACAGAGGGCCGCGATGTTCAGGTCAGGCAAAGGGAGAGAGGGACTCATGACACAAAACACCGCCCAGAAAACCGAACAAACGGGCCGTGAATCCACACCACACGTGCTAACTCTACCGCTAGAAGCAGCACAGACCGACCGTAACCCCCACAACTACGAACGCTGGCTTATCGCCAAACTCATGCGCATGGCCGGATCGCCTCCCATCCGGTTCCAGCTGTGGAACGGCGACGTCATTGACCCCAAGGATCAGGAGGTCCGTTTTGCCCTCCACCTGAAAGACCCAAAGGCGCTCTATTCCCTGGTCGCCAACCCCAACCTGGCCTTTGGCGATCTGTACAGCGCAGGCAGGCTGGACGTTGAGGGCGACCTGCCGGATCTGATGGAAACCCTGTATCGATCGGTGCACGCCGCGCGACAGGAATGGCCAAAATGGCTGGACGCACTCTGGCGCAATCACAACCCGCGCTCCACCGGGATCACTGAAGCCAAGGAAAACATCCACCACCATTACGATCTGGGCAACGAGTTCTACCAGTTGTGGCTGGATCAGGCCGAAATGCAGTACACCTGTGCCTACTACGAACGCCCCGACCTGACTCTGGAGCAGGCCCAACTGGCCAAGCTGGAACATGTCTGCCGCAAACTCCGGCTCAAACCGGGCATGACCGTGGTCGAGGCCGGCTGTGGCTGGGGCGGACTAGCCCGTTACATGGCCCGACACTATGGCGTGAAAGTGCACTCCTACAACATCTCCCGGGAACAACTGGTCTATGCCCGGGAGCAGGCCCGCCAGCAAAAGCTGGACCACCTGGTTGAGTACGTGGAGGACGACTACCGAAATATAAAAGGTCAGTACGATGCCTTCGTATCGATCGGCATGCTCGAACACGTCGGCAAGGAGAATTACCCGGCGCTGTCGGCCCTGATCAAACGCAGCCTTAAGCCAGACGGCATTGCCTTGCTCCACAGCATCGGCCGTAACCGGCCCATGCTGATGAATGCCTGGATTGAGAAACGGATTTTCCCCGGGGCCTACCCGCCGAGCATTGGCGAGTTCATGGAGATCTGTGAACAGGGTGATTTCTCGGTGCTCGACGTGGAGAACCTTCGGCTTCACTACGCCCAAACCCTGAGCCACTGGATGGATCGGTTCACGGAAAGCCAGGACCAGGTCTCGGAGATGTACGATGAGCACTTTACCCGGGCCTGGCGCATGTATCTGGCCGGCTCCATTGCCGCGTTCCGGGCCGGCTCACTGCAGCTTTTCCAGGTCGTGTTCACACACGGTGCCAACAACCAGCTGCCACAGAGCCGACACGACCTTTACACAACGCCCGCAGCACCGGAGCAGGTGTGATGGACTACTACGACCTGATCATCGTTGGCGCCGGCCCCGCAGGCTCTACCCTCGCCCAAAGCCTGCAGGACAGTGGCAAACGCATACTGTTGATCGACAAACAGGACTTCCCACGGGACAAGACCTGCGCCGGCTGGGTCACGCCGGCCGTGATGAACACCCTGAAAATCGATCGCGACGACTACAGCCAAGGCCGAACCCTGCAACCCATCCGACGCTTCCGCATCGGTATGATGGGCCAGCCACCGGTGGAAAACGATCATGGCGACGTGGTCAGCTATGGCATTCGACGGTGCGAGTTTGACACCTACCTGCTGGACCGGGTGACCGCACCAAAGATGCTCTCCACCCCCGTGAAAGGCATTAAGCGGGAGGGCGGTAACTGGCAGATCAACGGCACCTGGGAAGCACCGCTGATCATCGGTGCCGGTGGCCATTTCTGTCCGGTGGCGCGTTTACTGGGCGAGGGCCCCGGCAGTCATGAAACCATCGTTGCCGCCAAAGAAGTCGAGTTCGAGATGACGCCGGAGCAGTCGCAGATTTGCCAGGCCCGGGGTGACACCCCGGAGCTCTGGTTTTGCCGCGATCTCAAGGGCTACGCCTGGGTGTTCCGCAAGGAGAATTTCCTGAATATCGGCCTGGGCCGGGAAGACAATCATAGGCTGACCGAGCACCTGGAAGCCTTTGTGCAAGACATGAAAGACACCGGCCGCATCCCCTCAGACCTACCTGGCCGGTTCAAAGGCCATGCCTATCTGCTCTATGCCCACGCCGAACGACCACTGGTCGACGACGGCATTCTGCTGATTGGCGATTCCGCCGGACTGGCCTACACCCAGAGTGGCGAAGGGATCCGGCCGGCAATTGAATCCGCCCTGATGGCGGCCGATGTTATCCGCGATGCACAGGATTATTCGGCATCGTCACTGCAGCTCTACGGCGACGCCATCGCCGAACGCTTTGGCACCCGGGCCACCGAACTGGAACAGGGCTGGCAGGTACCCGACTGGATCAAGACGCCGTTGGCTACCACGCTGATGCGCTCCCATTGGTTCACCCGCAAGGTAGTGACCGAAAAGTGGTTCCTGCATCAGCAGGTTCCGCCGCTTGAAGCTGCAGTCTGACATCGCCCGGTTACTTTACCCAGCACAAAAAAGGGCGGCCGAGGCCGCCCTTACTTCGGAAATTCTATCCGGCTTAGTGACCCAGATAGCTCCGATACATCCACACGGTTTTTTCCTGCTGAGAGATGTAGTCACTCATCAGTGCGGCGGTGCCTTCGTCGTCGGAATCACTTGCCAGGCTCAACAGATCACGCTGCTTACCGATCAGTTTGGCAAAGCTTTCGACGATGTTTTCCATCGCCTCACGGCCATCAGAGACGTCCTTCTTTTCCTGCACCTCGGATTTCTCGATATAGGTGCTGTAGGAATGGGCCGGACGATGACCGAGAGTGAGCACCCGCTCGGCAATTTCGTCGATCTTCAACAGAAGGTCGTCGTACAGTTCCTCAAACTTCACGTGCAGCTCGAAAAAATTGTCACCCTTGATGTTCCAGTGATAGCCGCGCACGTTCATGTAGAAAATCTGATAGTTGGACAGCAGATCGTTCAACGAATCTGCCAATTGCACAGTTTTTTCCGTGTCCAAACCAATAAAGTTCTTACCCATTGCGTGTCTCCTTGACGTTAACTCAATTGAATATGTCCGCCATGCTAGGCCACGACCAGACGGCGCAGAAGTAAAATTCACCAATTCGATTGATAGCTTCCGATTATTGACTCAAGAATCGCCATAGACACCAACACATACCGTCCAAACCGCCTACAACGACCAACCCCTATACACCGGGGCCACAATCGGTACAGCCTTCTGCTGGCTCAGGCCCCTTACTGAGGTTGCGGTTCAGTTGTTTCAAGGCCGTACGCAAACCTTCTTCAATGACCGGGTGATAAAACGGCATCTCAAGCATTTCACTGACGGTCATCCGATGCTGGGCCGACCAGGCCAGCAAGTGAGCGATATGCTCGGCCGCTGGCCCAAACATCTCGGCGCCCATGAACAACCCGGAGCCGTGCTCGCCGTATACCCGCAACAGGCCCACATTCTTGCCAATAACCCGGCTGCGGCCCTGATCCTCAAACGACACTTCACCAACGGCAAAGCGGCCCTTGCAGCGCTCGTCCACCTCATCAATGGTCAGACCCACGGCCGCAATCTGCGGGTCGGTAAACACCACCGCCAGAGGCGTCCGGCGCAAGCCCGCCAGCACCTCCGGGTAAGCAGCCGCATTGTCACCGGCAATGCGGCCTTCGTCGGCCGCCTCATGCAGTAGAGGCAGGGTGTTATTGGCATCGCCGACAATAAAGATGTGGCTGTCGCCGCAGCGAAGGGTGTAGGGGTCAAACAGCGGCATGCCTTTGTCATCCAGCTCAATTTCAGCATTCAGGATGTCCAGGCCATCAACATTGGGGCGCCGACCGGTCGCGGCCAGGAGGTAATCGAAGGTCTCGGACACCTCTCCCTGGTCGTCCTCCTGAAAGGTAATCCGGACACCGCTCTCAGTGCGTTCCACCTGCTTTACATCCGCCTCGGGGTTGAGCGGGAACTCCCGATTGAACGTGTCGAGGGCGCACTGGCGAATGGTCTCATCACGAATCGGCCCCACCGAGCCACCCACACCGAACATTCGCACCCGCACACCCAGGCGGCTCAAGGCCTGACCCAGTTCCAGGCCGATCACTCCGGGACCAAACACCGCAACGGACTCCGGCAGGTCCTGCCATTCGAACAGGTCGTCGTTGACCACGAGGCGGTCTTTCGCTTCCTTTAGAAAACCCGGGATATTGGGGCGGGACCCAGTGGCAATGATGATCCGTTCAGCATGCACCTCTCGAACGTCGCCATTGGTGCCCTCAATCATCAAGCGCTTCGGACCGGCAAACCGGGCGTGCCCGAACATGCGGTGGTGATCGGGGAATTTATCCACTGACTCCACCACCGAGCCAACAAAGCGATCCCGCTCCTGGCGGACCCGCTTCATCACCGCCTTGCCATCAATATTGATGCCACCGGCTGAAATGCCAAACAGTGGCCCCGTGGCCATGTGATGGGCATTGTCCGCCGCTGCGATCAGTAGCTTACTGGGCATGCAACCGACCCGGGCACAAGTAGTCCCGTACCGGTTCGCCTCAATCAGTACCACCTTGTCAGTGACTTTGCGGACACGCTGGTAGGCGACCATCCCGGCGGTGCCGACCCCGATAATGGCAACATCCACCTCTCGCTTTTCCATACAAACCTCTCCTTGCAACCGTCGTGACGTCGGAATGCCGTGCTGGCAGGGCCTTATGTAATCAACAGTATAGGGTATAGGCTGAAAGCAGCAGATCGGATCGCCCATGAGCTAGACGGGTATGAGCAAAGGGGAAATTTCCGGAAAATTGGCCTAAGCTGGGGCGCTTGCAACCAACAGGATCGAGGGATTGAGACGTGTACAATTTTTGGCCTGAATTTTTGACTGTAGCCCTTGTGCATCTTCTGGCGGTGGCCAGCCCGGGCCCGGACTTTGCCATTATGCTCAGGCAGGCGCTCAGCCAAAGCCGACATCATGCCCTGCTGACCGCGGTGGGTATCGGATTGGGTATCCTGGTGCACGTGGCTTATTCGCTACTGGGTATCGGCCTGATTATCCAGCAATCGGTATGGTTGTTCAGCGTCCTGAAAGTGGTCGGCGCCCTGTACCTGACCTGGATCGCGATTCAATGCCTGCGTTCGCGCGCCGGAGGCATTCACGTCAACGCTGAACCGGGCACGCCCCAAACGGGCCTGGCGGCGCTGCGACTGGGTTTCTTGACCAATGCCCTTAACCCCAAGGCTACCCTGTTTTTTGTTTCCCTGTTTTCCGTGGTGATCAGCCCGGACACCCCGGTTGCCCTGCAGGCCGGTTACGGCCTCTATATGGCCTTTGCCACCGCGTTGTGGTTTGCCCTGGTTGCGGTGTTCTTCACCCTGCCCCGTGTCCGCCGGGGCTTTAACCGGTTTGGCCACTGGCTCGACCGCATGATGGGCGGCGTACTGCTGTTACTGGCCGGCCAGTTATTGCTGTCTACAGTGAGCGGATCAGAGCCTCCGTCTGGCTCCAGCCCAGGCACGGATCTGTAATCGAGCAGCCGAAGATCAGGTCGTCGCTGTCATCCTGGCGTCCCGGCTCCAGGAAACTCTCCAGCATCAGGCCGCGGATGTGGTCGTTACCCGCCGCACGCTGCGCCATGACCTCTTGGGCGATGTCGATCTGACGTTCCGCCTGCTTCTGGGCGTTGTCGTGGCTGCAATCCACCATGATCGAGGTGGACAGGTTGACCCCAGCCAGGGCCTGCACCGCGGCGGCGATGCTGTCGGCATCGTAATTGGTGATTCCACGCCCGCCACGCAATACCAAATGAGTATCCGGGTTGCCCTGGGTAGTAATCATCACCGGCGCACCGCTGTCTGAAACGCCCATGTGATGGTGCGGGTGGGCCGCCGACCGCATAGCGTTGGTGGCGACACCGATACTGCCGTCGGTTCCGTTCTTGAAACCCACCGGCATCGGCAGTCCGCTCACCAGTTCCCGGTGAATCTGAGACTCGGTGGTGCGGGCGCCAATGGCGCTCCAGCTGATCAGATCGCCCAGGTAATCCATGGCGAAGGGGCTGAGCGCCTCGGTTGCCAGCGGCAATCCCATCTGTGACAGATTCAATAGCAGCCGGCGGGAACGAACCAGGCCCTCATTCAGGTCACCGGTCCCAGTGCGCTCGGGATCGTACAACAAGCCCTTCCAGCCCACGGTGGTCCGTGGTTTTTCCAGGTAGGCCCGCATTACGATCAGGAATCGGTCACTGACAGAATCGGCTAGACGCTTCAGCTTCTCCCCGTACTCCAGCGCCGCTACCTCATCGTGGATGGAGCAAGGTCCCATCACGATCAGGGTGCGGTCATCCTCGCCTCGCAGAATCTTTCGAACGGCCTCGCGCTGTCCGGCGATCTGTCTCGCCAGGCCGGCCGAAACCGGCAGTTGCTGGCGCAAACCGCCAGCGGTGGGCAGGGCCACTTCCTGGCGCTGACCGACTGCCGTATCGGCAGCTGGCTGGCTCAGTGCGTCGGTACTTTTCAACGCTTCAGAACTTGTCAACGCTTCAGAACTTGTCAGCGTCTCAGAACTCGGTGGCATGTTCATATCAGTGTTCCCGTTTCCCTGTATCAGAATCAAAAAAGCCCCGGCTGGGCTACCAGTCGGGGCTTTTTGAGTCCGGTGGCAGCCTGGGTTTTCTGCCGGGCTGCCTTCCTCGTTATTCGGTCGATGAAGATCTTATGGGCGGCCCTGGCTCTGGCTAAAATAAAAGCCATATCCAAACCACCAAGAAAACACAGCAGCGACCGCCGCTATCGATTTTTCACCGAAAGCTTGCAGAACATTCAATTGACAGATCGCGTGTGTGGTCTTCATGCTTTTCAATATATACCCCCGGTTTTCAACTTGGCAACCCCGTTGTCCACACTTTTTCAGTAGACGGCAGGGTCGGGAGCAGACATGACACTCACAGAACCTCATTCTTTCCGACGCGGTCCGGTTAATATGCACCGAGTCCTGGCCCTGTTCCTGAGCCTGCTAATACTACCGGCCACGGCCTTTGCCCAGACTGAAGCGCGAGTCTACGAGTTGCAGAATCGCCCCGCGGACGACGTCGCCCAGCAGATCCGTGAGCTTTACCAGAACGCCCCGGTTACCATTACCGCGCGCGGACAGCAGGTAGTCGTAAGAGGTGAGCCTGCCTTGCTGGATGAAATCGGCATGCTGATTGACACCATGGATGTGGCACCGGCGCAGCTGCGCATCACTGTCCGCTCCCGTCAGGATATTGGTGGAAAACGTTCCGGGGCCGCTGTCTCCGGTTCGGAGAAACGGGTCAACGTCACCGTTGAGCGCAAAGTCACCAGTACCAGCAACAGCCAGCTCCGAACGCTGGTGGTTCAGGATGGCCAGTCGGCCCACATTACCTCTGGTCAGGTTCGAACCCTGCCGTTTGCTGTTCAGGGTGGACGCAACCCGGCGGCCATCCTCCAACAGGTCGAAACTCGCAGTGGCTTCCTGGTGAGCCCGCAGGTCATTTCGAATCGGGCAATTGAGGTGAGTATTGTGTCGTTCGAGGAAGATCCAGCTGCCCTGCCCGGCTATGAAACCGAGGCCGTGGTGACCATTCGCCGGGTGGAACCGGGAGAATGGGTGGCTCTGGGCAACACCTCCACCTCCGCCGACACCGAGCGCTCAGGCATCACTTACAGTGTTAACAGTAGCCGTTCCGACAACCGCAGCTTCGAAGTCAAGGTCGATATCCTGCGCTAATCGTCAACTGCTTTGGCTCTGGGCGTCGGCCCGGGAATGGCCTTTAAGTAGAACGGCTTTTGCCTCATTGATCTTGGCCGCCAGATAATCATTGCCGCCACGATCCGGATGCAGTTTCTGGATCAAACGACGGTGCGCCGCGACGACCTCCTGTTCATCGCAATCGCCGGCCACGCCCAGAATTTCGCACGCCTCTTGCTTCGACATACCGCCATGGGCGGCTGAACGACCCGCGCCCTGATTGTCCTGACGCTTCCCTTGACCTTGCTCCGCACTTCTCTCCTCGCCCCGGCCCTCACCCTGGCCCAGATGCTGCTTCAACATCGGTATGAATTTGAGCAGCGCCGGCAACTTGCGCAACAGAGGTAGCACCGCCGCCACCGCCGCGGTGAGCACATGCACCCGCCCGGTCAGCACCAGAAATAGGAGCAGCGCGCCGCCAACCACCAGCACGCCTTTCCAGATTGCTGTTTTCTGCTTGTCGGGCGACAACGCCCCCCACTGCTTCAGAATGACAAAGACAGCAGCCGCCAGAGCGATCCCGAGAATCCAGTGCATGGGTTGATCCTTAGCGAATGAATGGTCGTAATTCTGTCACTTCTTTCGCTGACAATACCAGCTTCTTACCTGTCAGCCGGCAGCGTCACCGGGGCGACAAATGTCCTCAAACCCTACGCAGAAATACCGACAACCCGGTGACAATCACCCTGCAAATTTTATAGGATGCTATGTTTTGTAGAAAACATATATTTTCCGGCTGCACCGACGACAGAACAAACCCGATTCCCAGGACCCGAATTATGCGCACTGCCTCCCGCTTCGTGATCGTTATCATCTTCCTTGGCGTCGTCCTTGGCGGCATTTTTGGTTACAAGTTCTACCAGTTTGGCCAGATGGAAGAGCAGATGAGTCAGCCCCGCCCACCGGCTCAAGTCTCTGCTGTTAAAGCCCAAATCGAAAAATGGACACCTGCGATCAAGGCTGTGGGCAGCATTGAAGCGGTAAACGGCGTTCAGGTTGCGAACGAGGTACCCGGGGTAATCGAGGTGGTCAACTTCGAGTCGGGTGACACCGTCAAGCAGGGCGACGTGCTGTTGCGTATCGATTCCGCCATCGACCAGGCGGCCCTGCGCACCCGTCGCGCCGAAGCCCAGCTGGCCGAGCAGGAATTCAAGCGGGTGTCTGACCTGCTGCCCAAGCGTGCCGTTTCCCAGTCCCAGTACGATGAGGCCAAAGCCAACTTCGACGCGGCCCGGGCCCGGGTCAACGAAGCTGAAGCCCAGTTGAGCAAGAAAATCATCCGCGCGCCTTTTGATGGTCGTCTCGGTATCCGCATGGTCGACCGTGGCGAATACATCGCCACCGGCACCCCGATCGTTGAGATCAACATGCTGGATCCAATCTACGTGGACTACACCCTGTCGGAGAAGCACCTGCCGGACGTACAGACTGGCTACCCGGTTGTAGCAACCGTCGCGGCCGTGCGCGAGCGCGACTTCAAGGGCACCGTGGCAGCGATCAACACCTCGGTCAATCCGGAAACCCGTACCGTGCGTATTCGCGCCACATTGGATAACGAAGAGCAGCTGCTCCGTCCGGGTATGTTCGCCACCGTGATGACCCGCCAGCCAGAAGACAACCAAGTGGTCACCGTGCCCCGCACCGCCGTCTCCTACAACACCTACGGCGATTTCGTGTATGTGATTGGCAAGAATGATGACGACACCCAGGTCGTCACCCGCCGCACCGTGGTGACCGGTGAGACCCGCAACAGCAAAGTAGCCATTCTGTCTGGTCTGGAAGAAGGCGAAACCATTGTTTCTAAAGGCTTGCTGCGGTTGCGGGCTGGCCAGCCGGTCGCGATTCAAGACGACTCCGCCCAGTCAAAGGAGGCGTCTGAATAATGCGATTTACCGACATTTTTATCCACCGTCCTGTATTGGCAACGGTGGTCAGCCTGCTGATCCTGCTGCTCGGTGCCCGAGCGGCTATGGAGATGGAAATCCGGCAGTATCCGGAACTTGAAAGCACCACGGTGACCGTCACCACGGCCTACCCCGGAGCCAGTTCAGACCTGATCAAAGGGTTCATCACCACCCCGCTGCAACAGGCCATTGCCGAAGCTAGTGGCATCGACTACCTGACCTCAACCAGCTCCCAGGGCGTTTCCACCATCGAAGCCAAGATGGTTCTCAACTACGACGCCAACGCCGCATTGGCGGAAATCCAGGCCAAGGTGGCCAGTCAGCGCAACGTGCTGCCAGCCGAAGCCCAGGACCCGGTTATCACGTCCACTACCGGTGACTCCACTGCGCTGATGTACATCGCGTTCTACAGCAGTGAACTTGAAGTTCCGCAGATCTCCGATTACCTCACCCGTGTGGTTCAGCCCAAACTGCAGGCACTCCCGGGCGTCGGCAAGGCCGACCTCATTGGCCGCAAGTTTGCCCTGCGGGTTTGGCTGGACCCGGAGCGCCTGGCCGCGGTGGATATGACACCGCCGGAAGTGGTCGCCAAGCTGAGGGCCAACAATTACCAGGCTGCAGTAGGCAACACCAAGGGTCAGTACACGGCAATCAGCATGACCAGCGACACCGATGTCGCCGACCCGGACCAGTTCCGCAACCTGGTGGTTAAGCAGTCCGGCAGCACCCAGATTCGCCTGCAGGACATCGCCCGTGTAGAACTCGGTTCCGAATCCTACGACCAGCTCGCGTTGTACAAAGGCGACCCGGCCACCTATGTCGCCATCGAGCTGGCACCCGGCGCCAACCCTCTCACCGTTGCCGGCCTGGTGAAGGATTCACTGCCAGACATCGAGAGCCAACTGCCCTCTGGCCTGAACGTCCGGCTGGCGTACGACGCCTCCGACTTTATCGAAGACTCCATCAACGAAGTTATCAAGACCCTGCTGGAAGCCCTGGTGATCGTTCTGGTGGTGGTATTCCTGTGCCTGGGCTCCGTGCGTGCCTCCATCGTGCCATCGGTGGCGGTGCCTCTGTCCCTGGTGGGTGGTGCTTTTATCATGCTGATGTTCGGGTTCTCCCTGAACCTGCTCACCCTGCTGTCGATGGTTCTGGCCATCGGTCTGGTGGTCGACGATGCCATCATCGTGGTCGAAAACGTGCACCGCCACATCGAGCAGGGTGAGTCCCGGTTTGATGCCGCCATCAAGGGCGCCCGGGAAATGGCAGTGCCAATCATCGCCATGACCACCACTCTGGTCGCAGTCTATGCGCCGATTGGCTTCATGGGCGGCCTGGTCGGCTCGCTGTTTACCGAATTCGCCTTCACCCTGGCCGGCGCCGTGGTCATCTCCGGTATCGTGGCCCTGACCCTGTCGCCAATGCTGTCTGGCATGGTACTGAAGCCCCACGGCAACCCCGGCAAGTTCGAGGGCCTGGTCGAGCGCAGCTTCAACGGCCTGTCCAATGGCTACAAGCGGGCACTGACCTCGCTGATGGAAACCAAATCGGTGGTCATCTTCTTTGCCTTTGTCGTACTCGGCTCCATCTACTTCATGGCGATGATGAGCCAGAACGAACTGGCGCCGACCGAAGACCAGGGCATCCTGTTCTATCAGGGCCTGGGACCACAGACTTCTACCCTCGATTACCTGCAAGAGCACGGCGACGAGATCCAGAGCCGGATGTCGTCCCTGCCCGGGTACGAGGAAGACTTCATGATCATCGGCTTCACCGGGCCGAACGCCGTGTTCGGTGGCTTCAAGATGGCGCCCTGGAGCGAGCGGGAGATTTCCCAGTTCGAGGCGCAACCGCAACTGGACGCCGAGCTCAGCAAGGTAACCGGCCTGCAAACCGCGGTGTTTCCGCGGCCATCGCTACCCGGCTCTGGTGGCGGCCTGCCCTTCCAGTTTGTGATCACCACCGGCAACAGCTATGAGCAGCTGAATCAGGTGGCAGACGAACTGCTGGGTGAAGCGATGGGCAGCGGCAACTTCATGTTCCTGCAGAAGTCGATCAACTTTGACCGGCCCATCACCCGGATCAAGGTCGACCGGGATCGGGTAGCCGATCTGGGGCTGTCGATGCAGGACGTTGGCCAGGCGCTTTCCAGCATGCTTGGTGGCGGCTACATCAACCGCTTCAACATGGAAGGCCGGTCGTACCAGGTGATCCCCCAGGTTGACCAGAAATTCCGTCTGGACTCCCAGGCCTTGAACGATTACTACATCCGCTCCGATACCGGCACACTGGTACCCCTGGGCAGCGTCGTGAGCTTCAGCAACGACGTTGAGCCCTCATCGCGTACCCAGTTCAACCAGCAGAACTCGCTCACGCTCCAAGGCGTGGTGATGCCGGGTGTCGCCGCGGGCACCGCCATGGATTACATGGAGAAGACCGCCGAGGAAGTGTTCCCCCAGGGCTTCAGCTTCGACTACACCGGTCAAAGCCGGCAGCTGGCCACTCAGGGCAGCGCGCTGGTGGTGACCTTCTTCCTGTCGCTGCTGGTGATCTACCTGGTGCTGGCGGCTCAGTTCGAAAGCTGGCGTGATCCGCTGATCATCCTGGTATCAGTGCCCATGTCGGTGGCCGGTGCGATGTCGTTTATCGTGCTCGGCTTTGCCAGCATGAACATCTATACCCAGGTGGGGCTGATTACTCTGATCGGGGTGGTGTCCAAAAACGGCATTCTGATCGTGGAGTTCGCCAACCAGCTTCAGGTCGAACGCGGCCTGGATAAGATCAAGGCGGTCATTGAAGCAGCAGCCATCCGCCTGCGTCCAATCATCATGACGTCACTGGCGCTGATCTTTGCCATGGTGCCATTGCTGATCGCGGTCGGCCCCGGCGCCGAGAGCCGGTTTGCCATCGGCCTCACCATCAGTGCGGGCCTTGGTATCGGTACGCTGTTCACCATCTTCGTGTTGCCGGCGTTCTATATCCTGCTGGCCCGGGACCACAACAAGGCTACGCACTGAGCCTTGCCCGATCCCTGCCCGGCGTGCCGACACGCTGGGCAGGATTTCCCCAGGCCACCCTGATGGGGTAGTCTGGGGCCCACCCTACACTCTCCATTCCCATTGAAGCTGCGTTTATCGTGACCCTCGGAACCCTTTTCTGGCTCTTCACCGCTACGTTTGTCGTCTGGTACTGGTGGCGCGCCAAGGCCATCAAGGACTTTGTGCTGCAGGCTGCACGCCGCTACTGCAAGTCGATGGACGTGATGCTGCTGGACGACGCGGTCTATCTCCGCGGCCTCTGGTTCAAGCGCGATCCCGAAGGCCGGATCAGGGTCTGGCGCCGGTTCCTGTTCGATTTCACCAGCACCGGAGAGGAGCGCTATACCGGGCGGATCATCATGCTGGGTCAGCGCATCATGCACATGGAACTGGACGCTCACCGGCACCCCTGAACACTTTTCTAACCGCTCACACCCCTCCCCCAAATGGGCGATTTATTGCCCCTGCCTAGACGCCAATAATCGACAGCGCATTAACGACCTATGGCCGCACTAACGTGGCCGCTTACAACAACAATTGGAGTTAATCATGCGTATTAGAAAAACCGCAGCCTTCGCGCTGGGGCTCGTCCTGCTGTCAGCCTCATTCCTCACCCACGCAGGCTATACCTCAACCAGGCACCCCATCGTCCTGGTCCATGGCGTCACTGGCTTCAACACCATCGGCGGCCTGATCAACTACTTCCACACCATTCCCTGGAACCTGGAACGCAGCGGTGCGCGAGTCTATTCCGCCAGTGTTTCCTTCGTTAACAGCAGTGAGCAGCGTGGCCAACAGCTGGCCAACTACGTCAATGGCCTGGGCCACTCCAAAGTGAACCTGATGGCCCACAGCCAGGGCGCACCTACCTCCCGGGTGACGGCGTCACTCATTCCCCACAAGATCGCCTCCATCACCTCCATCAACGGGGTAAATAAGGGTTCCACCGTGGCCGACGTGGTCCGTGGTGTGCTGCCCCCGGGAAGCTATGTTGAAGGTGGCGCCCAGGCCATCGCCAATGCTCTGGGCGGCCTGGTGAATGCCCTGACCGGCTCCAGCAATCCGCAGGATGGTGTCGCGGCCCTGGAAACCCTGACTACCCAGGGCACCACTGATCTCAACGACGCTCTCGGCTGGAAAGGCGTTAACCGTTCCTCCTGCTCTGGCACCAATGAAGATGTCTGGATCAACGGCAACCGCATCAAGTACTTCTCCTGGACCGGCCGCGGAGTCTGGACCAACATTCTCGATGCCACCGACCCCTTCCTCGGCATTACCTCCCTGGCCTTTGGCGGTGAGCCCAGCGATGGTTTAGTCGGCGTCTGCTCCACCAAGATGGGCAACGTCATCGGCACCCACTACGACATGAACCACGTTGATGCCATCAACCATCTGTTTGGGATTCGCTCGCTCTGGACCAATCCGGTGTCACTTTATCGCTCACAAGCCAACCGCCTGAAGAACCGCGGTCTGTGAGGCAGTTATGAGACATCGTCCCAAGCAACATCGTCGATGGCTCACCACCTTCGCACTGTCGGCTCTGGTAGCCGGCAGTGCGATCTGGTGGTACCTGCCAGAGGCGTCCGCACCCGCTCCCAACATCAAGACAGTCAGCGCGCCCGCCCCGGTGCCGCCTGCTGACACAGCCATCAATCCGCCAGCAGATTCGTCCGATGCGTCAGCCACGGATGACTCGGAAACAGGCGCCGGGGTGGCGAGCAGCACCCAAACCAGCCTGGGCCCCGATCCCTATGCACCCTCACTCAAGGGCACCGACATTGATGGTGCGCTCAAAGCTGATAGCCAGGGCAAGCTGATCGTCGATCTGGAGACCAAGGATTTCTTCGACTATTTCCTGAACACCGTGGGTGAAGTGTCCCCTGACCAGGCACTGGAACAAATCCGAACGCTGGCCATGACCAGCCTGCCACCCGCGGCGGCCGCCGAGGCCATGGCACTGCTGGACCAGTACCTTCAGTACAAGCAGGAAGCCCTGGCAGTTCAGGCCACACCGCTGGACCCGAGTCGCCAGAATGACCCGACTTACCGATTGGAGATGCTTGAAAAAGCGTTCACAGATTTGAAACAGGTGCGCCTGGGTGTGTTCAGCCCGGAAACCCACCAGGCCTTCTTCGGACTGGAGGAAGCCTACGGCGAGTACACCCTGGCAACGCTGGGCGTCGCTGCCCGCAACGACCTGTCGGCGGAGGCTAAAACTGCACTGGTAGCGTGGCACCGCGACCAGCTGCCGTCGCAACTGCAACAGACCGAGCGCCACCTGCTGACCAGCAATGAACAGAACCGACGCCGCATGGCCACCATCAACGCCGCCGAATCACCGGAAAGCGCGGGCCAGAAGCTCATGGCACAGGGCATGTCGCCAGAAGCCGCCGCCAGCGTGACCGACTACCTGCAGGAGCGGTCAACCTTCGATGCCCGTTACCAGCATTACGAAGCAGCATTAGACCAGTTGCGCGCTTCCGGCCTGACCGAGGCGGATGTGGCAGCCCAACAAAAACAACTACTGAACCAGCACTTTCCCGATCAGAAACAGCAGACCTGGGCACGCCTGAAAATGCTGGGAAGCAATTAATCGAACTGTGCGGGCACGCGCGTCTTCGGCCCGCACAACGTTTTACACTGGCGGTCGCCCAACACCGGCAGGTAATTCATCATGAACCCTCAGGTCATCATGTCGCAGCAGTCATCCGGGTTCCGGAGGCTGCGCTTCTGCACCGAACTTGAACCAGCCTACCGGCAGCGCCGGGCTTTGGCGGTGCGGGAACGCGCGCGACTGGTGTCCGCGGCTGGTCTGCTGATCTTCGGCATCTTTATCCTTCTGGACCTGGCCACACTGCCCCCAGAACTGGCCGACGTGACTGTGACCATCCGGCTGACGGTCGCCTGTCCCGTGATTGCCCTGATCTATTGGCTGTCACATCAGCGTTGGCCGGGAGACCTGGCCTTCGAGCGTCTGTATACCCTGGCCTATCTGGCCGGGGGCTGGAGTGTTGTCGCCATCATTGCTGCTGCCCGCTTGCGCGATTTCCCGCTGCCCTATGAAGGCATGCTGCTCATGTTGATGTTTGGCTACTTTGCCATGGGCCTGCCCTTCTTTTCCGCCAGCCTGGCGTCCGCCCTGATCATCCTGGCGTACCTGATCTGTGAGCTGACCATTGGACTGGCCACCCACGCACTAATGATCAACCTGTTCTTTATACTGACTGCCAATGGCATAGGCATGATCGGCGCCTGGCTTACCGAATACCGCCACCGTGCCCACTACCTCGACCAGCAGCTAATCCACCAGTTACACCAGACCGCCGCAGAAGAGAGCGAGCGCAAGAGCCGACTGATCACCGTGGCCAGCCACGACCTCCGCCAACCCCTGAACATCATCGGCCTGACCCTCTCCAACCTGGCAGAAACCTCACTGCCAACCGAACAACAGGCCCTAGTGCATCGGCTGCAGGGTACGGTAGGTCATTTTCAGCGGTTACTGGGCACGATGCTGGACAGTTCCCGCATCAACGAAGGCATGATTCATCCGGAACCCCAGGTGATAGATCTGGACGGACTGCTGGAACAACTGATCGACCTGACCATTGATCATGCGGACCTGCATGACATTAGTCTGTACCGGGCCGAGGCCGGCTCCCCAATACGGGTACTGGCTGATCCTCAGCTATTGTTACGGACCCTGCAGAATCTGGTCTTTAACGGAATCGATCACAGCGGTGGCACCGCCATTCGCATCTCAGCGATGCTGCGGCACGGGCTGGTACGGATCAGTGTCAGCGACAACGGCAGCGGGATCGACCCGCAACTCGGGGATCGGGTGTTCCAGCCGTTTATGCGCGGCACCGTCAACCAGGAACACGCAGCCGGGCTGGGGCTCGGGCTGGCCATCGTAAAGGAGCTGACTGAATTAATGCACGGCACCTGCGGCGTCAGCACGGCGGTCGATGCTGGCACGACCTTCTGGCTCGATCTGCCGGCGCTACCACTCACCCCTGCTCAACCTCCGATCGCACAGCAGCAAGCACACCCGTGGTCGGCTACAGCCAGCCCATCTGGCGTGCCTGACTGACGCACTCGGTGCGATTGTGCACCCTAAGGTGAGTAAAGATGGCCTTCAAGTGGGTTTTAACGGTGTGTTCGGTAAGGTTAAGACTCTGGCTGATGCGCTTGTTCGGAAACCCCTGTGCCAGCAGCGCCAGCACATCCTGTTGCCGGGGTGTCAGCACCTGAATCTGTGTCGGCAGAGACCGCCGTCCCGGGTAATATTCCCCACCCTGACTGACGCTGCGAACCATACTAATCAACGCCGTCCGACCTGCGGATTTAGGCAAAAAGCCTCGGGCACCGGCGGCCCGTGCAGCGCGCACCGTGGTTTCGTCGTCAGAGCTGGAAATCACCACCACAGGTGGCTTGTGGGCACTCATTCTGGGCAGCAACATCAGCCCGGTTTCGCCCTGGAGCGAGACATCCAGTAGCACCAGCTCGATTGGGTATCGGCCGGACAGCACGGCAACCGCCTGCTCGACCGTATCAGCCACCTCCACCGTATCCGCCAGGGCTGACTGGGTGAGCAAACTGGCGAGCCCCTGGGCAAAGAGCGGATGATCATCAACAATCAGAACCCGGTGCAGCGGCAATGACTGCCCGGAGCGAACAACCGAAGCACGGCCCGCCTGACTTGAGGTTAGAAACATTAGCTACCCCGCATCTTGTGTATTTGTTACTGCGGCCCACTCACTCTATGCCAGTTAATGCCCAGGCGCCGCGGCCTGCTTAACAGTTCTGGCCAAAACCTGGTAGTGCACCCGCGCCGAATTCGCCCCCTGAAACATTACTGTCACATTTCTGTCGCATTCTTCCGGCAACGCTAACTATTAGTTTTGACGGAGTTTTAGGATGAACAACCCCCATCCCGGCGGAGCCCTGCGCCACCCATTTTTGTGGCTTCTGGCGACGATCCTCTGGCTACCTCTTGCGCACGCCGACAACATGGCAATTCACGGCTCCAACACTGTTGGCGCGACACTGGCGCCCATGCTGGTTGAGGGCTTCCTGCACAGCCAAGGCGACACGCGGGTCATCACTCGCAACACAGGTACCGAAAACGAATCGATCCTGATCGGTGAACGCTCAGACTCACCAATCCGTGTGCTGGTCGCCGCCCACGGTTCCAGTACCGGCTTTACAGCTCTGAACGCGGGCGAAGCCAACATCTGGGCATCGTCACGCCCGGTGAAATCGTCGGAACTGTCGCAAATGGCAGCACGCGCTGATCTCACCGAACTGGCCAGCGAACACGTCATCGCCATTGATGGCCTGGCCATTCTCGTACACCCGTCCAACCCGGTTAACCAGCTCAACATCGACACCCTGGCTGGCATCTTTGCCGGCCAGATCAACAACTGGGCAGAACTGGGAGGACGAAATCAGCCTATAAACCTCTATGCCCGGGACGACCGATCTGGCACCTGGGATACCTTCAAGAGCCTGGTATTGCGCAAGAAATTCACCCTGGATGCTGCCGCTCAGCGCTACGAGTCCAACGATCAGCTGTCCGACGATGTTAGCCGTGACCCCGCCGGCATTGGCTTTGCAGGCCTGGCGTCGGTTCGCAACAGCAAGGTTCTGGCCATTTCTGATGGCACGGCCCCGGCCCTGAAACCCAACCAACTGACCGTAGCCAGCGAAGACTACCCACTGGCCCGACGCCTGTTCATGTACACCCCGGGCGAGCAGACCACTCCCCTCGCGAGAGCCTTTATTGAGTTCGCTCTTAGCCAGGAAGGCCAGGCCATCGTTTCCCAATCCGGCTTTGTCTCGCAAAACCCCATCGCGGTAAAACCGGAGCTGGACGGCAACGCACCCGCGTCCTTCAAACGCCTGACCGGCAACTATCAGCGGTTGACGGTTAATTTCCGGTTCGCAGAAGGGCGCACCCGGCTCGACAATAAGGCCCAGCGAGACCTGGTGCGGGTAATGACCTATCTCGACGGCCATAACCAGAACGCCGACGATGTCCTGCTGATCGGCTTCGCCGATGCCCAGAGCAATGAATTACGAGCCCAGATGATCTCCGAATTGCGCGCCCTATCCGTTCGCAAGGCTCTGTCGGGAGAAGGTTTAAAGAATGTTGCCTATACCGGTTACGGGCACTATATGCCGGTAGGAACCACCGGCGGCGACAACGGGCAGCAACGCAATGGCCGGGTTGAAGTCTGGGTGCGTACGCGCTGATGAGCTAGACTTCTTGCAGGTTTAACGATTTATGCGAAGAGGCGTTTTACTATGCTGATTCGACGCATTATCGGCATCCTCCTGATGTCAGCAGCCTTGCCGGCGGTGTCGGAAACGGCACCGGTGCTTAAGGTGGTGACCACCGAGTATCCGCCTTTCGAGTACGTTGAAGATGGCGTCCTTCAGGGCTATGACGTCGACACCGTCCGTACTGTGCTTCAGGCGATGGGCTTTGAACCTAAGTTCCAGGTGCTACCCTGGGCCCGGGCGGAAATGATGGTTCGCCGCGGCAATGCTGATCTGCTGTTCTCCCTGACCAGCTCACCGGAACGGGAACGCCATTACCTGTTCACCGCCCCCATCAGCTCAGCACGGGACGTGCTATACGCCCGCAAAGACGCCGGACTTTCCTGGACCAACTACAACGACCTGACCAATCTGAGCGTGGGAGTGACCGCCGGCTACAGTTACGCGCCGGAGTTCATGGCCTGGCTCAGGCAAGGCCAGTCGCAGGTGGTGACCATGAATCAGGAGAATCCGGATCTAGCCGGCCTTCGCATGGTCGCGGTGGGCCGGGTCGATATATTCATTTGCGAAGAAAAGGCATGCAATCACCTGATCAATGCCAACAAGGGGCGATACCCGGAATTGTCGCGGGTAACCGCCTTACCCGGATCAGTCGGTAACGAACGCCTCTTTCGCGCGGCCTTCTCCCGACAACATCCCGATGCCCGCGCCTTGCGCAGCGAATTCAATCAGGCCCTGGAACGCCTGGAACTGGAGATCACCGACTAAAGTCCAATCCTGAAGTGCGGCAATCACCTATCCTTACCCCGGTCACAGATATGTTTGGGTTTTCTATACTGAAAAAGCCATTCAAAAACCACAGACCGGGATAATGGACATACAAACCGAACACCGCTATGCAATCAACCTGAACGTTCGGGGCATTCAGCCCTCCGCGACCCTCCGCATCAACGAGCTGAGTAACCAGCTTAAGGCCGATGGCAAAGACATCATCAAACTCGGGCTGGGCCAGTCACCCTTCCCGGTGCCCGAGCGGGTTGTGGACGCGCTGAAAGAGCACGCCCATGAAAAGGACTACTTACCGGTCAAGGGTCTGAAGAGCCTGCGTGAAAGCATCGCCGGCTACATCAACCGCAGCGAACGCATGCGCTGCTCCTGGGAAGACGTGTTAATCGGCCCGGGCTCCAAGGAACTGCTGTTCATCCTGCAGCTGGCCTACTACGGCGACCTCCTGATACCGCGCCCAAGCTGGGTATCCTACGCCCCTCAGGCGCGGATCATCGGCCGCTCGGTGCACTGGCTGCCGACTCACGCTGAAAATAACTGGCAACTGACCGCCGAAGAGTTGGACATCATCTGCCGCGACGACCCCTCACGGCCGCGGATTCTGATCCTGAACTACCCGTCCAACCCCACCGGCTGCACCTACACCGACGACCAGTTGCTGGCCATCGCCAACGTCGCCCGCAAGTACAAGCTGATTCTGCTGTCGGATGAGATCTACGGCGAAGTACACTTCGAAGGCAAGCACAAGTCCATCGCCCGCTACTATCCAGAAGGCACCATCATCAGCACCGGCCTAAGTAAGTGGGCTGGCGCAGGCGGCTGGCGCCTGGGCACCTTCATCTTCCCGAAAGAACTCCGCCCGCTGCTGGATGCCATGGCAATCATTGCCAGTGAAACCTTCACCTCCACCAGCGCGCCGATCCAGTATGCTGCGATCTCGGCGTTCAATGGCGGCGACGATATCGACGAATACCTGGTGCAATCCCGCCGGGTACTGAAAGTGATTGGTGAGTACGTGCACCGTCGCCTCAGCGATATGGGTGCGGTCGTGCAAAAGCCCGAAGGTGCCTTCTACCTGTTCCCGGACTTCTCCAACTTCCGCGACCAGCTGGCCAGCAAAGACATCAAAACCAGCCAGGCCTTCTGTCAGGCCCTGCTGGAAAACACCGGCGTGGCCATTCTGCCGGCCAGTGATTTTGGCTTCGTGCCGGACCACCTCGCTGCCCGCCTGGCCTTTGTGGACTTCGATGGCACCGAAGCCCTGAACCTGGCCGGCGGTGACTATGCCGACACGGATTTGGCCGACGACTTTGTCGAACAGGCCTGCCCACGGCTAGTCAAAGCCATGAACAAGATGGAGGCCTGGCTGACCAGCCTCTAATCTGGACGTGATAGACTGGCGCCCTCATTCGCACTTGCGTAAACCATGGGGGCGCCGTGTCCGATTCTGCATCTTCTCTTCAAGCCATCACCGACTTCGCCGAACAACTAGCCCTTCAGGCCGGTGAGCTGATCCGTCACGAGCGGGAAGAAAACACCCTGCGCACAGACCTCAAACAGCAAACCGAATTGGTCACCCACGCCGATGTAATGGCCGACGAATTCATCACCAGCGCCATCCGCGAACGCTTCCCGAATCACCGCATACTCTCCGAAGAAACCATGCCCGACCTGTCACAGGCCGAAGAGCTGGATACACCGCTGTGGATCGTTGATCCCATCGATGGCACGGTGAACTATGCCTATGGCCACCCGCAGGTAGCGGTGTCGATTGCCTACGCAGAGAAAGGAAGGGTTCAGGTTGGCGTCGTGCACGCGCCGTTTCCGGGCGAAACCTTCCGCGCCACCCGCGGCGCCGGGGCAACACTGAACGGCGAGACGATCAACCACAGTGGCGCCACCGTACCGCGGGACTCCCTGTTCGCCACCGGCTTCCCCTACACCAAGGACAGCCTGGAACCTCTGGTTCGCAGACTGGATGCGATGATTCATCAATGCCGGGATCTGCGACGCATTGGCTCGGCCGCACTGGATATCTGCTGGGTGGCCTGTGGCCGTTTGGACATTTACTACGAGAACGTCAGCCCCTGGGACTTTGCCGCAGCACGACTGATCGCACTGGAAGCCGGGGCGACGGCCGGTCATTTCGGTGAAGTGCCGGAAGGCTACCCGGCTGATCTTTATGGCAAGGATATTCTGATCTCAGCACCCGACATTTGGCAGCCGGTTCGTGAAATATTGCGAACCGCATCAGGCTACAACTGAAGTTCGAGTGATTGGCGGGCATAGCCTGCACAGAATGCTGCAGGCCATGGATGGCCGAAAACAAGCGCACATGGATGTGCTCGTAGCGGTTCTGTGCAGGCTATGCCCGTCAATCACCTGCACGGACTATGAGGTTAGAGAGATTAGACCTCTCAGCTCCAAACACCCTCAGCAACCAACCCCCAACTCTCATCAAAGTCAGCCGACGGCAACCGAGTAAAGGACGAACGCACAAACCGCTGAATCCGCCCCTCGAGAAACACCAACACAAAATCCGCCCCGCGGGCCGCACTGGTGCGCGGTCGCAAACCCTGACGAATCTCGCCCTCTTTCAAAGCCTGGCGCACCTGAGTCTCCAGACGTTCAAAGAACTGCGACGCACGCCGGCGCAGGGCATCGTTTTCACCCATCAAGGCATCCCCTGTGAGCACACAGCAAAGGCCGGAGTTGCGCTCGGCAAACACCAACACCAGATGCACCAACTGCTGCAGGCGAACACGAACATCCTCCTGCTCCTGCAGTATCAGCTGACAGCGCGAGAATACCGCGTCTTCGGCAAACTCAATCAAGGCTTCGAACATTTTCCGCTTGCTGGGAAAATGACGGTACAACGCCGCCTCGGTAACGCCCACGGATTTCGCGAGACCGGCGGTAGTGATACGGGCTCCTGGATCGGATTCAAGGAGTTCCACCAGGGCTTGGAGAATAGCCTCTCGGCGACTCGGTTTTTGATCGGTCATGGCAGGACTACAGCGCTCTGATTTGTCGTTTTTCGGGGCCGGTCGCTATGCGCCGGCCCTCGTTTATTTGCGATTGGGCGAAAGCCCGATATCAGAAGAAGGTGCCATCAATGGGCGATGAAGCACTGGCGTAAAGCTTCTTGGGCATGCGGCCAGCAAGGTAGGCCTCGCGGCCGGATTCAATGGCCAGGCGCATGGCGTTGGCCATACGGATTGGGTCCTTGGCCTGAGCGATAGCAGTGTTCATCAGCACGCCATCACAACCCAGCTCCATAGCAATGGTCGCATCAGAGGCGGTGCCAACACCGGCATCAACCAGGACCGGAACGTCGGCGTTTTCAACAATCAAGCGAATATTGTAGCGGTTCTGGATACCCAGGCCGGAGCCAATCGGAGCACCCAGCGGCATGATCGCCACACAGCCCATTTCCTCCAGACGCTTGGCCAGCAGCGGATCGTCGGAGCAGTACACCATCACCTTGAAACCATCGTTGATCAGCTCTTCCGCCGCCACCAGGGTTTCAGTCATGTTTGGGTACAGGGTCTTCTCTTCGCCCAGAACTTCCAGCTTCACAAGATCGTGGCCATCAAGGAGTTCCCGGGCCAACTTACAGGTGCGAACCGCATCCTTGGCGGTGTAGCAGCCGGCGGTATTGGGCAGGATGGTGTAGCTCTCCGGAGAAATCACATCCAGCAGATTGGGCTCGTCCGGATTTTGGCCCAGATTCGTACGGCGCACAGCCACGGTAACAATTTCAGCACCACTGGATTCAATGGCATGACCGGCTTCCATCAGGTCACGGTACTTGCCTGTGCCTACCAGCAGTCTGGATTGGTAAACCCGGCCCGCAATTTCCAAGGGCTTGTCTTCGGGAAGCAGTATCTCGGGAGTGTCGCTCATAACCTACCTGCGGTTTTCAATGAATCTTGGATTTGTAGCCCCGGCAGCGCGAAGCCGGACGGAGCCAAAAGCGTGACAGTTCAGCCGCCACCGATGGCGTGAACAACTTCCACCCGGTCGCCGTCACTGAGCGCGAAACTCAGGTGCTGACTGCGCGGGACAATGTCTTCATTCACTTCCACGGCCAGGCGCTTGCCTGCCAGGGCCATTCGATCAATCAGGGAGCCAATGGTTGCTCCGGCCGGGAGCTCCATCGCATCGCCGTTCACTTCAACTTGCATAGCGTTCGCTTACCTCTGTTTTCCCGGTGCACTAACCCTGGCTCGGGAGACTTGGATGGCGCACGGCGGCCACAACCAGCAGGGCCCAGGCCATCATAAAACAAAGCCCGCCCAGGGGTGTGAGTGGTCCAATCCAGCGCAGGTCGGTCAATACCAACAGGTACAGGCTACCACTGAACAGCACAATACCGGCGGCAAACAACACCGCAGCAGCCGTCAGCAACCGTCGACTGAGCGAGGTTAATGCCAGCAGCGCCACCAGTACCAGAGCAATGGCGTGGTTCATTTGATAAGTGACGGCAGTCTGGAAAACCTCAAGGCTGCGCGCATCCAGCGTACCCCTGAGACCATGACTGCCAAAGGCTCCGGCCATGACAGCCAGCAACGCCGCCCCGGCACCAAGACCCAGCGGCAGTCGCATGATGCCGGGCCCGGATTTTACGCGCTCAGCACTCACAGTGGATCTTTTCTCCCGTGTCCAGGTTCATCATGGTGAGCACACCACCCCAGACACAACCGGTATCCAGACCAATGAACTGATCGCTGCCCGTTTGTCCCTCCAGCGCTGCCCAATGACCAAACACCACACGCACGTTATCTGGCCGGGCATACGTGAACCAGGGAGCATACCCCTTGGGTGCGTGCTCGGCCGACTCCTTGGTCGCCAGCTCCAGCGCCCCGTCCGCGTTGATAAAGCGCATGCGGGTAAAGTAATTGGTGATTGCCCGCCAACGGTCCATGCCCTCCAAGCTCTCATGCCAGCAGGCCGGCTCATTGCCGTACATGTGGGTGAAATAGTATTCAGCCTCGTCGCTCCGAATCACCGACTCCACTTCCCGGGCGTACGCCATGGTCTGGTCCGCACTCCAGATGTGGGGCACACCGGCATGAACCATGATCAGATTGCGATCCGGGTCGTGAACACTCAGGTTCTGCTGGCGCAACCAGGCCACAAGCCGGTCGTGATCGGGGGCTTCGAGAATATCCGCCAGAGTGTCTTTACGCTTTGGCGGGTGTCCGCCCAGCGCCACCGCCAGCAAGTGCAGATCGTGATTACCCAGCACCACCACCGCGGAACTGCCCAGACTCTCAAGGTATCTCAGTGTTTCCAATGACGACGGGCCACGATTGATCAGGTCGCCGGCGACCCACAACCGATCCCGCGACGGCGAGAACTCAACCTTGGCCAGGACATCCCGCATGCGGTCGTAACAACCCTGAATATCGCCAATGGCGTAGTCAGTCATTACTTACCTCTTCGGAGCCGGCATCTGTGGCCTTCTGATCAACCAGCAGATCGGCAATCAGAACATAGTCGGCAAGACTGAGGTTTTCCGGTCGCAGGCCATCGTTGATGCCAAGGCTTTGCAGCTGGTCGACGGTGATCAGGCTACCCAGTGCCTTGCGCAGGGTCTTGCGCCGGGCGTTAAACGCGGTGCGAACCACCGCCTGCAGCGTGCCAAGGTCTTTGGCCGGATGCGGCAGACTGTCATGGGGCACCAGGCGAACAATGGCCGAATCCACTTTCGGCGCCGGCCGGAATGCGCCGGGGCCAACTTCAAACAGCGGCTGCACCTTGCAGAAGTACTGCGCCATGATGCCCAGGCGACCGTAGTTGTTATCACCGGGCACTGCCGCCAGTCGCTGCACCACTTCCTTTTGCAGCATGAAGTGCATGTCCTTGACCACCCCTGCCTGCCCCAGCAGATGAAAGATCAGGGGCGTGGAAATATTGTACGGCAGGTTACCGATGATCCGCAGACCCCGACCGTTGTCAGCCAACTGGCTGAAGTCGAAGCTGAGGGCATCGGCCTCGTGGATACGAAATTCCGGGTAGTTGAAGAACTTGGTCCGCAACACCGGAATCAGATCACGATCAAGCTCCACTACCTGCAACCTGGGGTTCACCGCAAGGATTTCTTCCGTGATTGCCCCTAGACCCGGGCCGATTTCCACCAGCGTGTCCTCGGGTTTCGGGTGGATCGAACGAACGATGCGCTCGATCACGCCAGGGTCGTGGAGAAAGTTCTGACCAAATCGCTTTCGGGCCTGGTGGCCGGCTTTGTTACTCACGGACGGTTCTCTTGGTTAACGACATTTCGACAGCGAGCCATTTGTGCGCCCACGCGGATTGCCGTCTGCAGGCTGCCCGCATCGGCGGTACCGGTTCCAGCCAGATCCAGGGCAGTGCCGTGATCAACGGAGGTCCGGACAATAGGCAGGCCCAGGGTGATGTTCACCGCCCGGCCAAAGCCCTGGAATTTCAACACCGGCAGGCCCTGGTCGTGATACATCGCCAGGACGGCATCGGCATCATCCAGCCAATGCGGCGTAAACAGGGTATCGGCGGGCAAGGGACCGGTCAGCTGTATGCCTTCGGCCCTGAGTTGCTCAAGCGCCGGCTCAATGGTCTCGATTTCCTCGCGGCCAAGGTGCCCGCCCTCCCCGGCATGGGGATTCAGGCCGGCGACCAAAATACGCGGCTGCTCAAGCCCGAAAAACGCCTTCAGGTCGGCATTGAGAATCCGGGTTACCTGAGACAGCCGCTCCGGCGTAATGGCCGCGGACACGTCTTTCAGCGGTAAGTGGGTGGTCACAAGCGCGACCCGAAGGTCCTCCGTTGCCAGCATCATGACCACGCGCTCAACGCCGCACAATTCCTGCAGGAATTCGGTGTGGCCGCTGAACGCGATGCCGGCCTCGTTGATCACCCCCTTGTGCACCGGGGCCGTGACCATACCATCGAAGTCGCCACGCAGGCAGCCATGGGCGGCCGTACGCAGCGTCTCCAGCACATAGCTGCTGTTGGCCGGATCAAGCACACCGGCTTCGGTACTGGCGCAACCATCGACCACGAGGACCGAGAGCTCACCAGCCCCGGTGGAAGGACGCTGGCCCGGCTGCCAGTCATGCAGGGTCACATCCAGCCCCAGCTGCTCGGCGCGGGCGGCCAGCAGCGTTTTGCTGGCAACCACCACAATGCCCTCGTCCCGATGCTGCGTAGCCAGCTGCAGGCACAGTTCCGGGCCGATGCCCGCGGGCTCACCCGCGGTCAGAGCAAGGATCACCGGATCGGTCATGACTCGCTGCTGTCTCCATCGGCAGTTTCTTCACGGGCGTACTCGCCCTTGAATTCAACAAACGCTTCGTCCCGAATCTCACGCAACCAGTTCTGCAGCTCGGTTTCCGATTTGCGACGGTAAATTGCCTGGCGCGCTTCGGCTTTTTTCACGTCACCACTGATGTCCTTCTGACGGCGCTCCTGCACCTGCAGGATGTGCCAGCCAAACTGCGAGCGGAAGGGTCCGCGCAATTCACCCAGGTTCGCCTCCAGCATGGCCTGCTCAAATGCCGGCACCATCTGGCCCCGGTTGACCCAGCCAAGATTACCGCCGTCGGAGCCGGAGACCGGGTCGTCAGAGTACTCCCGGGCCATATCCGCAAAGTCTGCGCCCTGTTCAAGCCGGTTGTAGATATCGCGAATCTTGGCTTCGGCGCTGGCATCGGGCACCGCCTCGGAGGGGCGAATCAGAATGTGCCGTACCTTGTGCTGCTGAATGACCTGCTGCTCGCCACCGCCGCGCTTATCCAACACCATAACCAGGTGGAAACCGCTGTTGTTTTCAAGCACCACGGAGGGCGAGCCCACTTCGAGCTCGGGCACCACCGGTGCCACCAGCGACGGAAGCTGGCTTTCGGTACGCCAGCCCATATTACCGCCCTCAAGGGCGTTGCTGGCGTCTGACTCCGCTACCGCAACTTCCCGGAAATCACGGCCATCGACGATCTGCTGGCGCAGATCCTGGGCACGTTCACGGGTCGCGGCCACGGAGGCTTCGTCACTCGGATCGTCCACTTCAATGAAAATGTAGGCCAGCTGGTACTCGGCGGTGTTTTGGCCAGACGCATCCAGCGCCTCCAGATAATTCTCGATTTCACGATCAGTTACCCGCACCCGGTTGCCAACCTGGCGCTGCTGCACCCGGCTGGTCAGCATCTCGTTGCGGATCTGTTCCCGAGCCTGGCGGAAGGTCACACCTTCGGACGCCAGCTGCTGCTCAAACTGAACCATGGTCATGCCGTTGCGCTCAACGATGTTGTCCATGGTTTCGTTCAGTTCGTTGTCACTGATTCGCATGCCCAGCTTATCCGCTCGCTGGAGCTGGATGGATTCGGTGATCAGCTGCTCCAGCACCCGCTCTTCAAGGACATCACGAGGCGGCAACCCCGTGCCCTGGGCGCGCAGCCGGGTGGTGATGGTATTGATGCGAGCATTGAGCTCAGTCTGCAGAATGACGTCGTCATCAACAATCGCAACCACCTGGTCAAGCAGCTTGCGCTCCGCCTGCGCCGATAGCGACAGGGCAACGGCCGCGACCAACAGCAACGTTTGTACAGCATGGCGAAGGGTCGCCTTCATAAACACCTCTTGATAATAAATGGGCTGCGGGCACCGTGGCCGGGTGTTAGTCCGAACTCCGGTCAGGGAGTTCCAAACCGACGACGCTCCCGCTCTTCAAAACCATAAATAGCCTCGGATATGCGGGTAGACGAGCCACCACTGCCACCGAGTCCTTTTAGCTGAATCTGGAACAGCAACCGGGTTTCCAGTTCACTGTCATCGGTCAGGTAGTTCTGGTGCACCACCTGAACGCTCCAGCAGCAATTGTTGTATTCCAGCCCGGCCAGGGATCCAACCGTGCGATCAAGACTGGAATCATAAACCCATCGACCGATCAGGCTAACACGATCAGAGACCGGTAAAACCCCGGCGATGTCCGACTGTTCAAGCTCATCCTTGCTGTAGGTGTGACCCAGGCTGGCCAGATAGCGATAGTCCTCGGAATGGTATATCAACTGGCTGCGACCTTCCTCGGTTTCACCGGTCTCCGGATCCCACAAGCCAGATGACCGGATATCCAGAGTATCCAGCGGCGACAGAACCACCTCACCGGCCAGGGGTGACCGAGACCGGGTGCCCGCGCCCTCACCAAACAGGGTTACCTCGCGATCCTGGAAGTACTGAACCTGGCCGATACTGAAGCGGGCTCGCTCGGCACCGGTGACCAGATCGTTGAACCGGCTGGTAACCGCCACCGTCAGCTGGTTGGTGTCACCCACCCGGTCGCCACCGGTGAACCGATCCGGCTGGAACAGCTGATCAAAGCGAAACGCCTGCAGATCGGTGTCGAAATCCGGAATGTCGTTCTGATCCGTTTCGGCATCGGCCCAGGCGTAATAGAGCCGAGGTTCCAGGGTCTGGTTGTAAGGCACGTCAAACAGGCTGGACTGTCGATCAAAGTACAGGCCGTTATCCCATTCGGCGATCGGCACCGTGCGATCAATGCTCTCGTCACCGAGGGTGTAATCTTCAAGCTCGTAGCGAGTGTAATCCACGCTCACCGATGGCCGACTGAAGCCCCACAGCGCCCGCATCGGCAACGCCAACTCCGGCACCGCGCGCAGGCGCTGGCCATTGGCCCGATCCAACCCGGTCAAGTTCTCATTGTCGCGATAGAACACGGTGTACTGGCTTTCCAGACCGGCTTCCAGCCAGCCCATTTCCCGGGTGGCACCGTAAAGCACCTCCGGCAGCTGAGCATAGGGCTTGTTGACGTCGGCGATGCTGTCACTGATGGTCTGGTAGTCGTTCAGGTAGGTCTCAAAGTACTGATTCCGGTCCCGATACCGCACGCCGCCCCGACGCTGCAGGTGTGTGGCCTGATTGATTTCCAGGCTGCGGTTCAGGTCACTCAGGTAGTCTTCATCGCTGACCACCGAATAGTCGCCATAGCCGGTCCAGCCGCTGCCAATGTTGGCGCGGGTGGTGACATCCAGCGCCCAACGCTCACCGTCTTCACCCGGGTTCTCATCGGTGTAGGCCGAATCGTTGTCAATGTAGCCGAGCTGCAGCACAGATTCGCCCCAGCGGCTCAGGTACCGGCCCTCGGCTTCGTTGAACAGGCCGCGGCCGTGAATATATTGAGGAGTCAGGGTGGCGTCATAATGCGGTGCCAGGTTCAGGTAATAGGGCACTGAGACAAAGGCACCGCTGCCGGCACTGGAGGACCCGAAAGACGGATACAGGAAGCCGGTCTTGCGCCGGTCATCAATGGGGAAACTGGCCCAGGGCCAGTAAAACACCGGCACATCGAGCACCTCAAGGCGCACGTGTTTGGCAGTACCAAAACCCTCGGCCTGATTGAGATGAATATCCGATGCGACAATGGCCCAGTCGTTCTGCTGGGGGCCACAGGTGGTCAGCATGCCATCACGGATGTCGACCTGGCTCTCGTTCAGCCGCGTCAGGCTGCCAGCCTGGCCGCGCATTTCAGCACGGTGAATCAGGAAGGTAGCGGTGTTGATATCGAACCGTCCGGAATCGACGTTGTACTCGGCGCTGTCACCGGTGAGCAGAAAACCCTCGCCCCGGCTGACCAGCGGCCCCTGAACCGAAACCCGACCTTCAGACTGACTGTAGCGCGCTTCAGATCCGCTGACTTCGAAACCGCCCTGGCGCACCCGGACATCGCCCTCAAGAAAGAGCGTGCGATCAATTTCATAGCGGGCATTCAGCCCGCTGGCCTCGACCGGGGCTGGCCCAGCGCCGGATTCGCCGAGCATGGCGCCGGCACCCGCGTCGTGGCCGTCGGCGCCGGACGGCAGATAACCACCGTCACAGAATACCGGCAGGCGCTCGCGCGCCGACTCTGGCAACTGCGCCCTTGGGCGCCAGTCGATTTCCGCCGCAGTCGGGGCAGACTGGGCGAGCACCGAAAGCGGCGCCGCCCCCAGGATCGCGATCGCCACACACCTGCCGAACCGGAGCGCAGGCCTTTGCAGATGGCGATCGGAAATTGGCACGGTGACGGCTTCCTGTTGCTGGTCAGTGAATCGACGGCATGATTATGGGCATGACTGCGCATCACTGCGCAACACCACGAAAGCAGCCTAGTTTACACGTGCCCTAAGGGGTTGTTAACGGAAAGTCCGCTGCAAAACCGATTTACCGTCTTTATACTCGTCTGCTAACTTTCGCTGTCATCGATCATCCATTTTTTCCAGGGAAGCCAGCCGCATCATGGATACCCGTCAGAAGTTGCTGACCAACTGGGTCAGGCAGTTCAATGGCCTGTCCGAAGCCATCGCCGAGCCGGTTTCCGGTGACGCCAGCTTTCGGCGTTATTTCAGGGTCTGGCGCGATGACCAGCGCCAGCAACCCACTCCGCTGATTGTCATGGACGCGCCTCCGGAGCACGAGGACTGCACTGCTTTTCTCGCCATTGCCCGGCACTGGCACCGGCGCGGCATCCACGTGCCCGAGATCCTGCAAACTGACCTCGAACAGGGGTTCCTGCTGCTGGAAGACTTCGGTGACAACCTGATGCTAGCCGAACTGAAGGACAGCAACGCCGATCGTCTGTATCACGGCGCGCTGACCGAGCTGGTGCAGATCCAGCAGCTGGCCGCACCCGACGACTATCCGCTGCCGCCCTACGATGCCCCGTTGCTGGACCGTGAGATGGCCCTGTTCCCGGACTGGCTGCTCGAGCAATACCTCGGTCTGAGCCTCGACAACACGGAACGGGCCCTGCTCGATACCGCATTCACTTTCCTGCGGGAAAGTGCCCTGGCACAGCCGGAAGTGACTGTGCACAGGGACTACCACTCCCGCAACCTGCTGGTCGCCGACAACACCGACCGTCCGGGTGTCATTGATTTCCAGGATGCGGTCTGCGGGCCGGTCACCTACGACGCTGTGTCGTTGCTGAAGGACTGCTATATCCACTGGCCCGAGGAGGCCATTTGTCGCTGGCTCGAGTTTTTCCGCCAGCGCAGCGCCGACGCCGGGCTGCACCGGGCCGACGCCGAAACCTTCCGCCAGTGGTTTGAACTGATGGGCATGCAACGGCACCTGAAAGCCGCTGGCATCTTTGCCCGCCTGGCGATCCGCGATGGCAAGGAAGGTTACCTGGCCGACATTCCCCGTACGGTGAACTACCTGATCATCGCCAGCCACCGGCAACCGGCCCTGCGCCATTTCCACGAGTGGCTCAGCGCCGTGGTCATGCCGGCCATCGAACAACGCATCGGTGCGGCGCCGAATCAGGAGCAAACCCCGCAGTGAAAGCGATGATCCTGGCCGCCGGCAAGGGCGAACGAATGCGCCCGCTGACCCTGACCACGCCCAAGCCCTTGCTTACGGCCGGAGGCAAGCCACTGATTGTGCACCACCTGGAGCGGCTGCACACCGCCGGCTTCCGCAATGTGGTCATCAACCATGCCTGGCTGGGTGAGCAGATTGAATCAGCGCTGGGCACCGGTGAGGATTTTGGCCTGTCGATTCAGTACTCCCGTGAAGGCGAGCCACTGGAAACCGCCGGAGGTATCGTTCGCGCCCTTCCCCAATTAACCAGTGCTGATTGCGATTGGTTTCTGGTGATCAATGGCGACATCTGGTGCGACTTCCCGCTCTCCGAGCTGGCACCACCGGCCGACTGCGACGCGTTACTGGTGCTGACCCCCAATCCTGAGCACCATCCGGCGGGCGACTTCCAGCTCCACGCCGATGGCACCGTCACCGAGGACGGCCCCGACAAACTCACCTTCACCGGTATCAGCCTGCTGCACCGCCGGCTGTTTCAGGGCCTGGACGACCAATCCGGCAAACTCGGCCCGGTTCTGCGCGAAGCTATGAGAGACCAACGCGTTCGCGGCGTCGAACACCGTGGCCAGTGGGTCGATGTGGGTACGCCGGAACGCCTGCAGGCCCTGGACCAGACCCTCAAACACAGGAAGCCCTGAGCTATGGTGGACAGCACGGAGCAGCCACTACTACCGGGCCGGATCGAAGCGGAATTCACCAGCCTGCTGCGGGAGTTGTCGTCCTGTGGCCATCAAACCTCGACCCTGCTCGAGCGCACCCGACTGCCAGGCTGGTGTCGGCTGCCGCTGTTCTATTTCCTCGGCTATATCGCCAAGGCCGAAGGCCGGGTCAGTGAAGCCGACATTCGCTACGCCGAGGGCCTGATCAAGGCGCTCAAGCTTTCCCAGCGTCAGCGCCGCCGAGCCATCAACTGGTTCCAGCGTGGCAAGTCCGCGGAGCAAATACCGAGACTGCGGGGCCTATCCCTGCGCCTGAGCAACCGGATCTGGCCCGCACCGGCGCTAATCGTAGCGATTTGCCTGTGTCACGCCGCCCAGCTGATGGGCCGCCCTGGCAAACAGCGCCGCTATCGCTGCGAAGATGCGATTGATCAGATTGGCCTGCCGGTGGCGGTCAGCGATGACATTTTCGACAGCTACGCCAGCAAGGTCTGGATCCGCCACGCCGAAAACCTGGCCAAGCCAACCAGCTACGAACAGGCCTGTGAACTATTGGGGGTGACCCGCCGGGACGCCCTGATCGACATCAAGCGGGCCTACAAGAAGAAGGTATCTGGCTGTCATCCGGACAAGCTGGCGCAGCAGCAAGTCAGCAATGAAGAGCGTGCCCTGGCCAAGGAGCGCCTGCTGCGGTACCAACAGGCCTGGGAACTAGTCAAGCGTCGGCACCGGGCAATGCGATAGGAGCTGGTTTTCAGCGGGTTTTGAGCCAGGCATCGATGCGACCAGCAAGGGTGCCCGCGCCATGGGCCGACAGCGGTCGACTAATCGCCACCGGCTGACGATCCAGCTGCTCAACACCGGCGCGGCGCAAATCGGCCCAACGCCGCTGACTTGCCGCGCTGGCCTCCCCCCGGCTGCCATATAGCTCCAGTATTGCCACCTCGCTGCCACTGAACAGCTTGTCTGCCAAGGCAATGGCATCGCGGGGATAGAATTCCGGTGCCACCCAGATCAATGCCGGTGCCCCTTGAAGCTCGCCATCAGTCGACATCAGGTGGCTGCTGGCCCTGCCCAGCCCAACCAGCGACGGCTGGTCATAGCCTCGCTCCGTCAGCACAGCGGCGGCGGCCGCCAGACTCTCGCGAACCCGATTCCGATAGACCTGCTCCGGATTTTCGCCGGTAGGCGAGGCCATGACATCAATCATCACCGACGAGTCGTCAGTGCTATCATCCTTGGCCTCTTCGGCACCGTCCTCCGCGTCGGCATCAGCGGGTTCCGGCTGCGCCTCCAGATACCGTTGCAGCGGCGGCGAAGGCGCCGGCAGCCCCACCGCCAGCACCGACCAGCCCTTGGCCGTCAGGTGCCGGCTCAGCTCGTCGGCGACACCGGCGGCGGCGTTATCGCCAACATCCGCCAGAATCACCAGAGCGCCGTTGGCCGGCGGCTCCTGTTCCGGATAAAACAGCCCCAGGGTACGACCACCGCTCTCAAGCTCCAGCCAGACCGCCGCCTCCGGGCGCAACCGACTCAATGCATTGTCCGCCAGCTCGGTAGCCACCGCCGGCCTGATGGTCGCGGCAGTTGTCGCCCCTGCGCTTGCCGGCTCTTCGCCATCGGCGGCGGCCACGGCATAGCCCATCCAGCCCACCAGCAACAGGCCGCCCAGCAGTTGTTTGATCACCTCACTACCGACTCTACGCACAGATCCTGACTCTTTGGCTACGAAAAAAGCGCTTCAAACTGCTAGACTAGCATTCCTTTTATACTCTGTGCGGCAGGGATTGCTCGACACGCCCATCTCGTCGCATGCGCGCGCCAAAATCTTTGAGAGATCCTGAGAGAGCCATCATGAATCCATACCTGATTGCCCCATCCATTTTGTCTGCCGATTTTGCCCGCCTGGGCGAGGAAGTTGATAACGTATTGGCCGCCGGCGCCGACGTGGTTCACTTCGACGTGATGGACAATCACTATGTGCCTAACCTGACCATTGGCCCCATGGTCTGCAAGGCGCTGCGCAAGCACGGCGTTACTGCCCCTATCGATGTTCACCTGATGGTGTCTCCGGTTGATGACCTGATCCGCCAGTTCATCGACGCTGGCGCCAGCTACATCACCTTCCACCCGGAAGCGAGCAACCACATCGACCGCTCCCTGCAATTGATTCGTGACGGCGGCTGCAAGGCCGGTCTGGTCTTCAACCCAGCCACACCGCTGCACTACATGGATCATGTCATGGACAAGCTCGACATGGTCCTGATGATGTCGGTAAACCCGGGCTTTGGTGGCCA
This sequence comes from Marinobacter sp. LA51, assembly GCF_030297175.1. NCBI lineage: Bacteria > Pseudomonadati > Pseudomonadota > Gammaproteobacteria > Pseudomonadales > Marinobacteraceae > Marinobacter > Marinobacter apostichopi. The sequence continues at coordinate 3,375,136 of NZ_AP028070.1, forward strand.
GAAATTCATTCCCGGCACCCTGGATAAGCTGCGGGAGGCGCGCAAGCGTATCGACGCCAGCAACTTCAATATCCGCCTGGAAATCGACGGCGGTGTGAAAACCGAAAACATCCGGGAAATCGCCGAAGCAGGCGCCGACACCTTTGTTGCCGGCTCAGCGATTTTCAACACCGATGATTACAAGACCACCATCGACGCTATGCGCGAAGAACTGGAGCAGGCACGTAAGGCGATCGGCCAATGAGTCTGACGGGCCTGTTCAATCCGCGTTGGCCTGGAGTGGCGCTGTTTGATCTGGACGGCACCCTGGTCGACAGCGCCCCGGATCTGGCAGCCGCCGTGGACCAGATGCTCGAGCACCTCGGCCGATCACCGGTCGGCATTGACCGGGTCCGTGAGTGGGTCGGTAATGGCGCCAGTGTGCTGGTGCGACGCGCCCTGGCCCGCCAGACCGACTGGGAACCGGCCCAACCGAAGGACGATGCCCTGTTCAACGATGCCCTGGCGATCTTCTTTCACGCCTACGAACAGATCAACGGTCAACACGCGGTGGTGTACGATGGCGTCGAGGCTTGCCTCGCCAAGCTCAAGGAGCACGGCTGCAAACTGGCGGTGGTGACCAACAAGCCAGAACAGTTTGTCGCGCCGCTGCTGGAGCAGATGGGCCTGGACCATTGGTTCGACCTGTCGGTCGGTGGCGACACCCTGCCGGTCAAGAAACCTGACCCGGCGCCGCTGGTGCACGCCATGACAACTCTGGGCGGCACCCGCGGCACCACGGTGATGGTGGGCGATTCGTCGGCCGATATTGATGCGGCCCTGGCGGCCGGCCTGCCTTGCGTTGCTGTCCGCTATGGCTATAACTTTGGCCAGTCGGTGGATGCCCTGGGCGCAGACGCGGTTGTTGATTCGCTGGCCGAGCTTTTGTAATCTCAAAGGACTTAACCTTGATCACTTCATTTCGGGAGATTCCTGCCGTGCAGGGACTGAATCTGACTGCAGCGCGAGGCACTCTCACTACCCGCGCGACACGATGGTGGCGATGGCGCACCGGCTAAACCAGCCCGGCTGCTGACCGGCTATGGCCAGTTCAGCACGCGACTATCCGGACGGCCCGCCCAACTCCCGAGCCGCCCGAACGCAGATCAGACTTCAGGGAAACAAGACATGACACCCGAGCAATTTACCGAGCTCGCCCACGCCGGCTTTAACCGCATTCCGGTCTATCGCGAGGTTCTCGCGGATCTCGACACCCCCCTCAGCACCTATCTGAAACTGGCGAGCGGCCCGTATTCGTACCTGTTCGAATCGGTCCAGGGCGGCGAAAAATGGGGCCGTTACTCAATCATCGGCCTGCCCAGCCACGAGGTGCTGAAAATCTTTGATCACCGCATCGAAGTGCGCCGCGGCGGGGAGTTGGTGGAAGAAGCCGAGGTGGAGGATCCACTGGCGTTCGTCGAGGACTATCAAGCCCGTTTCAACGCCCCGGATCTGGAACAACTGCCCCGTTTTAACGGTGGTCTGGTCGGCTATTTCGGCTACGACACCGTGCGCTACATCGAAAAGCGCCTGCGCAAGAGCTGCCCGCCGGACAAGATCGGCACCCCGGATATCCTGCTGATGGTGTCGGACGAAATCGTGGTGTTCGATAACCTGCGCGGCAAACTGCACCTGATTGTCCATGCTGATCCAAGCGTTGAGGGTGCCTACGAACAGGCCCTGGCCCGGATCGATGAACTTGAGGGCCAGCTGCACCGGCAGACCGCCGACGCTCCCCGCACCCCGGCGCACCTGCGTGGCAAGACCGTGGACGAGAGCGACTTCATTTCCGGCTTCAGCCAGGACAAATTCGAGGCCGCTGTCGGCAAGATCAAGGAATACGTGCTCGACGGTGATGTCATGCAAACCGTAATCTCCCAGCGCATGTCAATTCCGTTCGAGGCGCCGCCGCTGAACCTGTACCGCTCCCTGCGCGTACTGAATCCCTCGCCGTACATGTATTTCCTGGATCTGGACGATTTCCACATCGTCGGTTCCTCACCAGAAATTCTGGCCCGCGTGGAAGACGAGGAAGTGACGGTCCGGCCCATCGCCGGAACCCGTAAACGGGGCGCCACCGAGGCCGAAGACAAGGCGCTGGAATCAGAATTGCTGGCCGACCCGAAAGAAATTGCCGAACACCTGATGCTGATTGATCTCGGCCGTAACGACGCCGGGCGAGTGGCGGAAACCGGCACCGTGCGCCTGACCGACAAAATGATCGTGGAGCGCTATTCCCACGTTATGCACATCGTCTCCAACGTTACCGGCCGGCTGAACGAGGGCACCAGCTGTCTGGATGTGCTGCGGGCCACCCTGCCTGCGGGCACCCTCAGTGGCGCACCCAAGATCCGAGCCATGGAGATCATCGACGAGCTCGAGCCGGTCAAGCGCGGGGTCTACGGCGGCGCCGTGGGCTATCTGTCGTTCAACGGAAACATGGACACCGCCATCGCCATCCGCACCGCGGTGATCAAGGACAACACCCTGCATATCCAGGCCGGTGCCGGCGTGGTGGCGGATTCGGTGCCCCGCCTTGAGTGGAAGGAAACCATGAATAAGGGCCGCGCGATCTTCCGCGCGGTAGCCATGACCTACAACGATTTCGACCACTGAGGCGGAGGAACGATTTATGTTGCTGATGATCGATAACTACGATTCCTTCACCTACAACGTGGTGCAGTATCTGGCCGAACTGGGCGCCGACGTTCAGGTGTACCGAAACGACGAAATTACCGTGGAGCAGATCGAGGCGCTGAAGCCGGAGCGTATCGTGGTCTCTCCGGGCCCATGCACACCCAATGAGGCCGGTGTGTCCATGGCGGTGATTCGCCACTTCGCCGGCAAACTGCCGATCCTGGGCGTCTGTCTGGGCCACCAGGCCATCGGCCAGGTCTACGGCGGCGACGTCATCCGCGCCGGGCGCGTCATGCACGGCAAGGTATCGCCGGTTTACCACCAGGACACAGGCGTGTTCCGGGGCCTGAACAACCCCTTGCAGGCCACTCGCTACCACAGCCTGGTGATTGACCAGAACACGCTGCCGGACTGCCTGGAAGTAACCGCCTGGACCCGCAACGACGACGGCTCCATCGAAGAGATTATGGGCGTGCGACACAAGACCCTGCCCATTGAAGGCGTTCAGTTCCACCCGGAGTCCATCATGACCGAGCAGGGACACGAACTGCTGCGCAACTTCCTGAGACGCTGAATCAGCCAATGACAATGGAGAGCCCCAACACCATGGACATGAAAGAAGCTCTGAACCGGATTGCCTCCAACCTGGACCTGTCCCGGGACGAGATGAAACAGGTTATGCGCATCGTCATGAAGGGCGAGGCCACCGACTCGCAGATCGGGGCCTTCCTGATGGGCCTGCGCCTCAAGAGCGAGACCATCGATGAAATCACCGGGGCCACCGAAGTCATGCGCGAGCTGGCCACCGGCGTCACCGTCAAGGCCGAACCCCTGGTAGACATTGTCGGCACCGGCGGCGACGGCGCCAACCTGTTCAACGTGTCGTCGGCGGCCGCTTTCGTGGTCGCCGCCGCCGGCGGTTTTGTCGCCAAGCACGGCAACCGCGGGGTATCGTCCAAGAGCGGCAGTGCCGACCTGATCGAAAAGGCCGGCATCAATCTCAACATGTCGCCGGAACAGGTGGCCCGATGCATTGAACAGATTGGTGTTGGTTTCATGTTCGCCCCGGCCCATCATGGCGCCATGAAGCACGCCATTGGCCCGCGCAAGGAACTTGGTTGCCGCACCATCTTCAACATCCTCGGCCCGATGACCAACCCGGCTGGCGTTAAACGCCAGCTGCTCGGGGTATTTACCAGGGATCTGTGCCGGCCGATGGCAGAAGTACTGCAGCGCCTGGGCTCCGAGCACATCATGGTGGTGTGCTCCAAGGACGGACTGGACGAAATCAGCCTGGCCAGCCCAACCCACGTGGCCGAACTGAAAGACGGTGAGATCACCGAATACGACATCACCCCGGAAGATCTGGGCATCAAGAGTGAGTCCCTGGTCGGCCTGACCGTGGACAGCTCCGAGGACTCCCTGAAGCTGATCCGGGCCGCCTTTGGCCGCGGCCACGACGAAATGGCCGAGAAAGCCCGCGACTTGATCGCCCTGAACGCCGGCGCAGCGATTTACGTAGCCGGCCTGGCCGCCACCCCGAAAGACGGGGTAGAACTGGCTCTGGACGCCATCGGCTCCGGCCTGGCCGCCGGCAAGATGTCCGAACTGGCCGACTTTTCCCAGTGTTTCTGAGCGACAGCACCCATGACTGACCGACACAACGACCGCACCCCCACCATCCTGCGCAAGATTGTTGAGCGCAAATGGGAAGAAATTGCCGATCGCAAAGCGAAGATCAGCATCGACGACCTGAAGTCGATGGCAGGCGACCAGGCGCCGACGCGAGGCTTTGCCAAGGGCCTGCGCAACCGAATTGAAAGCCAGGCGCCGGCGGTAATCGCGGAGATCAAGAAAGCCTCACCCAGCAAGGGGATATTACGGGACCCGTTCGAGCCGGCAGTCATTGCCGAAAGCTACGAGGAAGGCGGCGCAGCCTGTCTGTCGGTACTCACCGACAGGGACTTTTTCCAGGGCCACGAAGATTACCTGGTTGCCGCCCGCAATGCCTGCAGCCTGCCAGTCATCCGCAAAGATTTCATGGTAGCGCCCTACCAGGTGTACGAAAGCCGGGCCATCGGCGCCGACTGCATCCTGCTGATCGCCGCCTGCCTGACCAAGGACCAAATGCAGGAGCTGGAAGGCATTGCCCACGAAATTGGCCTGGATGTGCTGGTGGAAGTGCACAACGGAGAAGAGTTGGACGACGCGCTGACCCTCAAAACCCCGTTGGTGGGCATCAACAACCGCAACCTGCACACCTTCGAGGTGTCGCTCGACACCACCTTCGACCTGCACGAACGCATTGGCAAGGATCGCCTGAGCATCACCGAAAGCGGCATCATGACCCGCGCCGATGTGCAGGCCATGACCGAGCGGGGAATCTACGGTTTTCTGGTAGGTGAGTCGTTTATGCGTGCAGAAGATCCCGGCAAGAAATTGCAGGAATTGTTCTTCTAAGGGCGCTCACTCAAATGCCCGAACGGGGCGGCGGGTAGAGCCGCCCCGTCCACAAAGCTAAAAGCCTACGTCACTCACCTGCACCCGCCAGCGCCTCCTGCAACAGCTCCAGCAGATGCGCCGGCATTCCTTCTGCCAGCTTAAGCGCCGCCTCATGCCCCCGTGGCGACATCTTGCCCCAGGTTCGACGTACGATTCTCAGCCACTTCTCGCGATCATAATCCGCTTTCTCTTCATAGAAATCGGCAAAGTAACGCTCCAGGAACACCATACAAGCGACGTCTTCCAGCAGCTGAGTATCCGCATCCTGACGCAATTCGCGCTTGGTCAAGATCGTTTCCACCTTGTCGCACTCGGCCGCCTCGTAACCACAGTCGGCCATGATCTCGGCGGCCCGGCGCCCGTGCATGCGACCGCAGGCCTGGCGCCATTGGTAGTACGCCTTGCGGCCTTCCGGGTAATCCGTGCGCGGAATGGTCCAGCGTTCGATGTGCTGGGCCCGGCAGGCAATCTGCATCCGCTCGGAGGGCTCCGATTCCAGCGCGAACAGCCAACGGGTCATGTGCTGGCTGTAGGCGTACTCCCGCGGCAACGACTCGCCATCAACAGTTTCCCGATTCGGGTCGGCGCGGTTGGCGCCATCAATCTTGTCCAATGCACAGGTCAGTTGTGCCGAGGCGGTCATGCCGGTCTCCTGTCGGTTGTCATCAAGGCTGTGATCTTACCCGATGCTCAGCGAGTTACCATGGTCTGGGCGCTCTTGACCAGATCGTCCGAACTTCCCGGGCGCTCCGGTTTGTGAATGCCGGCCGCACAACCGGGGCGCTCATAGAGCTCATTGACCCAGCGCATCAAATGCTCAAGCCCCTCCACAGAGGCGCCGGACCAGTTATGGGTACGCACCCAGGCCCAATTGGCAAAGTCGGCAATGGTGATCTCGTCGCCGGCCAGATAGCGGGACTGTCCCAGGCGCGTGTCCAGCACCTCGAACAGGCGCCGACACTCGTGCTGGTAGCGATCAATGGCCGGCTGGATCTTCTCCGGAAAATAACGGTAGAACACATTCGCCTGACCCATCATCGGCCCTACTCCGCCCATCTGGAACATCAGCCATTGCAGAGCCTGTGAACGCACCTTTGGGTCGGCGGGGTAGAACTGGCCATATTTTTCAGCCAGGTAAACCATGATCGCGCCAGATTCGAACACCACGAAATCGTCGTTATCGCGATCAACGATAACCGGGATACGGCCATTGGGATTCATCGCCAGAAATTCCGGAGTTTTTTGTGCACCCTTGGACAGGTCGATCGGGATCAGGTTGTACTCAACCCCCATCTCTTCGAGCAATACAGACACTTTGTGGCCATTGGGGGTCGGCGACGTATAGAGATCAATCAAGGCATTCTCCTTATTCAGATGAACGGGGGGGCATCACCAGCGGAACTAAACCTGTGCCGATGGCCGCGCTTTGATGCGCTCAAACCAGGCCTGAAGGTTGGTTTGCTCAGGCTTGATACGAATATTGATCACCCGGGCAAAGGCAATGGTGGTGAAGGCATTGATATCCGCCGCAGTGAAGCGATCGAGGCAGATGTACTCCTTGCCTTCAAGCTGCTTGTTCAGGAAGTGCAGGAATTTCTCAACCTGCTGGCCGCAGTCCTCACCCCACTCCTTGATCGGATTCATACGATCTTTGAAGTAGCCGCTGGTGTGCTGAAAACACATGCCGGTGGGCATGAAGAAAAACAGCTCGATCCAACGCATCCACTGTTCCAGTTGCGCCTTCTCAAGCGGCGTATCACCCAGCAGGCTTGGACTGTCCGGATAGCTTTCCTCGAAATAGCGACAGATCGCCATGGTTTCCGCGATGCAGGTGCCTTCATCCAGTTCCATCACCGGTACTTTCTTCATAGGATTCTTGGCGACGTATTCCGGTGTCAGGTTCTCGCCTTTCTGCAGATCAATCTCGACAAATTCGGCCTTATCGAGCAGGCCCTTCTCGGCCAGGAACATGCGCACGCGGCGAGGATTGGGGGCGGTTTTGGTCTCAAAGATCTTCATTGTTGTTGGCTCCGTTCCGGACGGTTGAGTGTGACTACCAGCGGCAGACAAAGGCTGAGCCTGCCCCGAACAGAGAGTTGCGTCAAGCAACCAATACTAGCGTGACAGCCAGGCCAACAGTTGTCGGATAATCCAGTCCGGGTCGTCAATGACCAGATCGTGGCCGGCATCCGGATGCAGTTTCAGCGTCCACTGCCAGCGCTGCTCAAGGTCCGCACTGCACCTCCAGTGCACCATCCGATCGCCCCGACTGGCCAGTAGCAGCGCTTCGGGCATGGGTCTCTTGGACGCTGGTTTAAAGCGGGCCGCGGCGGCAATCTGCCGGCCCGCATTGCGAATACTGACCGGGCGCTGGCGCTGGATTCGATACCACTGCTTGATCAGTTCCAGGGGCGGAACACGATTGGAGGTCAATCGGAGCAGATCTCGCTCCCGCTCGAACAATTCGCGACGGACCAGCAGCCGAACCAGTCTGGGCCAGGCGCCCGGACGCATTCGTTGCCAGAACGGGCTGAACCCCGAGCTGGTATTGACCAGGACCAGATTCTGGAGTTCACCCTCCGGGGCATGCTGGGCCCAGTCCAATGCCACCATGCCGCCCATGGACAACGCCAGGACACTAAAAGGCTTGGGGATGTGAGCAACCTGCCGCCGGACTGCCTCACGAATACCAATGATGGTGTCTGGGCTGGGTTCGCGAAAATGAACACCTGTGCCCGGTAAATCGACCGGGTGGAAGCGGTGTTCCGGAAAGGCCGATTGCAGACGCTGGGGAAAGTCACCCCAGTGCGCCTGTTCGCGGGTAAGGCCCCGCAACAGAATCCAGTCCATGCTATTGCGCGTCCCGATACCAATGCATGATCGCGGCTTCTCTCAGCATGAACTCCTCCTCCCGGGCCGGCAACCAGTTTTCATGGGCGGCCGCGGCACTGAGCAGGAAATCCAACCAGGCCAGGTGACTACGCAACACCCGTTTGTGCCGGTGCGGAGCCTGGGGATTAAACAGACCATCGAGCCGTAACAACTGCCGCGGCCGTTTACGCACCCAGCGCCAGGACCCCATTTCCAGCGTGAGCGGCAGGAACACCCCGTCGCTGGTACGATTCACCTGCTTGTAGAAATAATCCCAAAGATCGCCATGGGTCAGGTAATGGCGCGACTGGGGCTCAAACTGGTAATCATGGTTGGGATACGCCTGCTCCCAGATCAGCTTCAGCGCCATCACCGAGGCGATGCGCCGCATTGGGCGCCGGCGGTAGGCGTAGGGAAACCAGATCTGGTCCTTCCAGCCAAAGCCGGAGTGGCAATCCAACGCCACACTGAACGGCCGACCGGGAACCACATCGTTGATCACCGACTCAAGCGCCAGATTCTCGGCTTCCATGCCCTGCTCCGGGTCTCCGATGTACCAGGGTAACCGGGTTGACAATCGCTGACCGCCGAGCATGAACGCACTGCGCTCCTGAGCCACGATGGGGGCATTGCGCATCAGATCTACGCCACCCGGATTGCTGCGCTGATTCAGGAACATGCCACCGGGATTGAGAATTGGCAGAATGGTCACCCGCACGGTCTGCAGCAACTGTCGCAGACTGTCATCCCAGCGCAGCCGGGCCAGGACTGATTCCAGCCAGGCTATGACCACCTGAGTACCAATGCGCTCCAGACCATGCACCCCGCCAACCAACACCACCGATGGCGCGTCGGGTCGCTCGGAGCCCAAATCCACCCGATAGATGGGCAATGACATTTCAGCAACCCGTATGCGATCAAGAATCCGGGTGGTGACCGACGTCGGAGCCTCCGCCAACAGGCGTTCCAACTGCACCAACTCTGGCAGGAACGATCGCAGCAAACGACGCTGGCGACTGTCTCGGGTGGCTTGTTCTGCCGAGATGGCGGTGTGCGGTGTCAGTATCCGCAATTCTGTCATGATGCGCTCCCCCCTAAACGGACGGAGTTTAATCGGAGAATGCTACAAAGCTTTGACAGGCTGACCGCTCTCACCAACTAATGAGTAGCCAAAGCGGACATATATTTAGGATCAAACTTGTATCCCTGCTCAAGATCTTTATCCTGAACCGTATGTAATGTCAGAGACCTACTGATTTTGGTTACCAGATCCAAGAAAAAAAATATTGCCCCCACTCCGATCTGTTACGGCCCCCGAACCGTAATTCGTGGACTATCATCAATGTACAAGCAACTAATTAGCCAACCCCGATAAGGAGAAGTGACTATGCGCAAGATTATGTCTGCTGCGCTGTTGTGTGCAGCTGCCACCCCAGGACTTGCCCAAGCCAATGAATGTGGCGAAGTGTCCATTACCGAAATGAACTGGGCCTCTGCCTCCGTGGTCACCAACGTCGCCAAGTTCGTGATGGAACAGGGCTACGGTTGCGAAGTGGCCGTGGTTCCGTCCGACACCGTACCTGCGATCACCTCCGTTGCTGAAAACGGTGAGCCGGACATTGTGACCGAGCTGTGGGTTAATTCCACTGGCGAAGTTTTCAACCGCCTGGAAAAAGAAGGCAAGATCGTTCGCCTTGGTGAAGTGCTATCACCCGGCGGCGTAGAAGGCTGGTGGCTTCCGACTTACGTGGTCGACGAGCATCCGGAACTGAAAACCATTGACGGCATCATGGCCAACCCCGAGCTGGTCGAAGCCCGCTTCAACAACTGCCCGGACGGCTGGGGCTGCCGGATTGTGAACGACAACCTGATCCGCGCCCTGAACCTCGAAGACTCCGGTATCGAAGTCTTCAATCACGGCTCTGGTGAAACCTTGGCCTCGTCCATGGCTTCAGCTGTACAGAACGAAGAGCCCTGGTTCGGCTACTACTGGGGCCCGACCGTACCGCTGGGCAAGTTCGACATGACCCGCATTGACCTTGGCGAATACGATGCCGACGCCCACGCCGCCAACGGCAACAAGGACATCGACAACCCCCGCGTTTCCGACTTCCCGGCCGCACCGGTGCTGACCGCAGTCACCACGAGCTTCCAGGAGCGCGAACCGGAAATTGCCGAGATGTTGGGCAAGATGACCTTCAAGACCGAAACCATGAGCCAGGTACTGGCGTGGAAAAGCGACAACAACGCTTCTGCCGAAGAAGCTGCGGTCTACTTCCTGAGCAACAACACCGACACCTGGAGAGACTGGCTGAACGACTCGGCTCGTGAGCGTCTCGCGGCGATCCTGGGCGAGTAATACTTTCCGTTTGAGGCAGGGCCCGCACCGGCCCTGCCTACCTTCCACTCACTAATCCGATGTCCGTTGACCTGGCGGAGATACGCGCAGGAACCTGACGAATCATGGCTACTTACGACGCTCTATTTTCTTCACTCGGTCTGGAAGACTGGTGCTCCGAGGGCAAGAGTGACGCCCCAATGTCCATGGCACAGCTGCTGTCAAAAACAAAAGGCGGGGAACCCACCGAAACCTCTTTGTGGGACCTACCCTTTCCTTCCATGGATGCCCTGAATAAAGCCTGCTCGGCTTTCCCTCAATCCCGGGAACTGACCAAAGGCCTGGAAGAAGGCTTCCTTGCGGTCAAGGACAGCATGAGTGTGGTCCTTGACCCAATCACCCAACCGCTGAGCTGGGCTCTGGATGGCACCTTGTACGCCATGCTCAGCGCCCCCTGGTGGATTGTCATCCCGTTGCTGCTGGTGGTGGTGTTCGTGGTGAGCAAGTCCTGGAAACTGGTCGGTTTTGTCGCCGCCAGCTTCGTTACCCTGGCGTTCATCGACTACTACACCTACGCCATGCAAACATTGGCGATTATTTTTGTCTGCGCCTTCCTCTGCGTCCTGCTAGGGGTCCCCATTGGCATTGCCATGTCCCGAAGCGACCTAATGCAACGCATAACGATCCCGGTGCTGGACATGCTGCAAACCCTGCCACCGTTCGTGTACCTGATCCCGCTGATCTTCCTGTTCAGCGTGACCGAGTCCAAGCTGTACGGCATTGCCATCATCCTGTACGCCATTGTTCCGGTCATCCGGTTGACCAACCTTGGCATCCGACTGGTGGACAAAGACGTGATTGAGGCCGCCGATGCCTTCGGCATGACGCCTCGACAGAAGCTGTTCAAGGTCCAGATCCCGCTCGCGCTCCCCAATATCATGGCGGGGGTAAACCAGACCATCATGATGAGCCTGGCCATGGTCGTGATCGCCTCCCTGGTGTCTGCACCGGGTCTCGGCGTTCTGGTACTGCGCGGCATCCGAAACCTGGAACTGGGCGTGGGCCTGGTATCCGGCCTCGGCATCGTGATTCTGGCCGTGATCCTCGACCGGGTCACCAAAGCTTCTTTGGCACGCATCAATGCCTCCCAAAAGCACTGAGGACAGAGACGTGGATAAAGACATCAAGATTTCCATCAAGAACCTGTACAAGATCTTTGGCCCGACACCGGATGTCGGGCTGGAATACGTGCGCCGCGGTATGAACAAGGCCGACCTGCTGGAAAAGCAGAACCACGTGCTGGGCCTACGCGACATCAACGTCGATATGCGTGATGGCGAAATCACCGTGATCATGGGACTGTCCGGCTCCGGCAAATCAACGCTGATCCGACACCTTAACCGCTTGATTGAACCGACCGCCGGCGAGATTCGTTTTGGCGACGAAGACGTCATGCAGTACGACGAAACCGAGCTGCGCAAGCTCCGGCGCGAGCGTATGTCGATGGTGTTCCAGAAGTTCGCCCTGCTGCCGCACCGAACGGTACTGGACAATGCGGGCATGGCGATGGATGTGCGCGGCAAGAAAACCGAGGACTACGAAGCGGAAGCCCGCAAGTGGCTGGCCCGGGTTGGCCTGGAAGGCAACGAAAACCAGTACCCGCACCAGTTGTCCGGCGGCATGCAGCAGCGCGTGGGCATTGCCCGAGCGCTGGTGTCCAACGCACCGGTCATGTTGATGGACGAAGCCTTCTCGGCGCTCGATCCGCTGATTCGCTCTGATATGCAGGACCTGCTACTGGAGCTTCAGGAAGAGCTGAAAAAGACCATTGTCTTTATTACGCACGACCTGGATGAGGCGCTGAAACTGGCCGACCATCTGGTCATCCTGAAAGATGGTGAGGTGATCCAGCAGGGCGATCCCCAGGATATCCTGCTGAATCCGAATGACCCCTACATCATCGACTTCATCAGCGACATCAACCGGGCCCGGGTGCTCCGGGTTCGCTCGATCATGACCCAGCCAGACCGGGATGATATCGAGTACGCCGGCGACATCACCGAAAAGGATAACCTGGAGACAGTACTGTCCCGCTCCAAGGGCGACACCTCCCTGACCTTTCGGGTGGTGAGGGATGGCGAACAGATTGGCGCTCTGACGATGAAGGACCTGACTCGGGCACTGGTCCCTACTGAAGCCTCCAGCGAGAGGGACAACCGGGCCAATTAGGTCCAAACAGGATACAAAGCTCTCAGTACCGTCTATGATTGGGATTGAGCCGTGTTGGCGGCACCCTGGTCAAAAAACGATGCTGAGAGCCTTGCTCCTGATTTGCGTTACCTGCCTGACGGCGTGCTCGCCACCAGAAGAATCTCCCCCTGTTGCAGCACAAACCACCTCCGTTAATGCCTCTGCCACTACCGAAAACCAACCGCCTGAAGAACAACGCACGATCACGATTGCAGCCGATCCCTGGTGTCCGCACAACTGTACGGCAGGTGCCCAGCGCGAGGGGTATATGATCGAGATCGCCCGTGAGGCGTTCGCCCTGGCCCGTCTGGAGGTCGAGTACGTCAACATGAGTTGGGCCCGGGCACTGGAGCTGGCCGATGAAGGCTATATTGATGCGGTAGTCGGTGCTTTCACCCGGGATTCAACGGGTTTCGTGTATCCCGAAGAAGCCATCGGCTATGCGCGCACCGCTCTTTTTACCCATATTGAAAGTGACTGGACTTACCAAGGCATAGAATCGCTGCGCCAACAGACCCTGGTGACCATCAATGGCTATTCCTACTCATCGGAGCTTGATGCCTACATCGACAAGCACAGGGATAACCCGGAACGAGTCTGGATTTTATCTGGCCCGTCGCCGCTGAACCGGGCCATAGAAATGTTGGAGCACGACCGCTCAGATGTTCTCCCTGAAGACCTCGACGTGATGCAATGGACCCTCGGGCAACTGGGCAAGCAGGACAGTTTGCGCATGGTGGCCAAGCTGGAACGCTTACCCGTCTACATTGCCTTCTCGGAGGCTCGCCCCCAATCTGAGGAGTACGCCACCCTGTTAACCGAGGGCGTACGCAAGCTCAGGCAAAGTGGCCGCCTTGATGAGATTCTGGCGCGTTATAACGTGTCGTGGTCCGACTGAAAAGCCGACAGCAACCCAGACTCTGAGGTTAACAGCAGAAGCTCACCATGAGGCCCGATCCGAACCCTGGATGCCCGTTCCAAAGCCTCAATGAAACGGGCTTCCTGGGCCATGAGTGCGGGTGCGCAGGCCATTCGTGTCATCGCCAGCTCACTGACATCGATACCGCCTTCATTGGTCAGCTGGTAGCGGCCGGTGTAGCGATTGCACGAAGCCTGGCCGGCAATCCGATTGTCATCCATGAACCTCAGGGTCAGTTGTGACCGATCGATGATCCCTTCGGCAGCCAGATCCTCCACCACCCATTCGGCACCCCGAATCAGGCGCAGCGGATTACCGCCGCAGCCCTGATAACTCTGGCCATTAATGGTGAGTCGAACCTGATTCGGATACTGGGCTCCGGTTACCGGGTCCTGGCATAGTTGGTTTGCCACCGTCAGTGTCGCCCGGGTACCACTGGCTTCGGCCACGAATTCCCGCCCGTGACGGTTGGCGGTAACCAACTCACTCGGCAGCCTTAGCGACTGTTGATCTTCGTAAGGCGGATTCAGGACCAGCTCTGCACTCGACACATGGGCCTGCCAAATCGGGTCACTGCCCTGGGCGGTGAAGGGACGCTCCAGCGCACCCGGTGGCAGGCAATCGGGAAAGGTTTCGCCGCGAATGGTCAGTTCAGCCTGCTCGCCCTGACGCCGGAATCGGGTCGTGCTATCGCCCGGGGCCACGAACAGAGCTTCGGCGGCGCCGCTGTCAGGCTTCAGGAGGATGCGCTTGTCGCGGTAATCAATGCCCAAAAGCCGACGATCGGGATCGGCGGTGACACGAATGTTCAGCTGCCCGCAGGCGTATTGACTGACAACGGCAGGTGCTTTGGATTCGGTGTCTGACGGCGAGGAGGTGCAGGCCGACACCAACAAGCCGGCGGCGGCGATGACAGGCACTAGCCGTGCACGGTGTGGATACATGGTCAACGTCCTTTGTTTCTGTGATCCTGGCGCGACAGTGTAAGCCGCTGGCACGGCCATGACCACCGGCTGCCGCACACTCCTGTCCGCCGGCTTCTTCTGGCGGCGATTCGGGACTATGCTAGGCACCTACAACAAGGAGATTTTCATGGCTCTCAAGCTCTATCAGTTCGCCATTTCCCACTACTGCGAGAAGATCCGGTGGGCTCTGGACTACAAAGGCCTCAATTATGAGACCGTGACTCTGCTGCCGGGACAGCACATCAAGACTGTCCAGCAACTCACCGGGCGCAAGTGCACCTCGGTTCCGGTATTGGATCACGACGGTCATTGCGTGCAGGGCTCGGCTCAGATCCTGGACTACCTCGACGAGACCTTCCCAGACCGCCCCCTTACCCCGACCGACCCCGAGCAACGGGAGCAGGCCCTGGCCTGGGAGCGACGCCTGGATGAGGAAGCCGGCCCGGCCGTGCGGTGCTACGCCTACCACCACTTCCTGCAGCGCCCAAAAGTGGTGGTGCCGATGCTGGCCGCCGGCACGCCCTTCTACAACCGCATTCTGCTCAGCCTGGTGTTCAGCCGGGTCGACGAGACCATGCGCAAGTGGATGAAGATCAACGAGAAAACTTCCGAACAATCGCGCCAGGTCATGGAAACCCTGCTGACCGATCTGGCCGAGGCGTATGGTGCTAAGCCCTACTTGGTGGGAGACAGCTTTAGCCGGGCCGATCTGACTGCGGCGGCCATTTTTGCGCCCATGTTCCAGCCCGCCGAGTACCCGGTGCCCTGGCCTAAGCCGGGCAAGATCCCAAAGGACATCAAGGCCTGGCTCGACCAGTGGCAGGAGCAAATCCAGCCACTCTCGGAACTGTACGAGCAACACCGAAAGACGAACTAAAAGCGACCCTGCGATGTCGGAAATCGCTAGCGCCGGTGTCGGAAACCGACACCGTGCCAAACCCAAGGCCATGCCAGAATAGAACCAGATGAATAACAAAACTGGCAGGCCTGATATGAATCTGACCGACATGCTGCTGGCGGTGCTCGAAGACAGCGGGCTACGGCCCCTATGGGACGCTGTTTCGCCGTGGCTCGCGCTGGACGAGCGCCAGCTCATCTTTGTCATCGCCACCCCGGTGTTTATCGCAGTGGCCCTGTGGGAATACCTTCGCATCCGTCACAACCCGGCCCTGATGGACACCCGGGAGGCGATTCGCAATTTTGCCCTCGGTGCCGGCTACCAGACCACGGAGCTGTTGTTTGCCGGCATCATTGCGTTTCCGGTGTTTGCACTTTGCTACCACTACCGGCTTTTTGAGCTGGAACTTACGTGGCTGACGGCCTTTCTCACGTTCCTGGGCGTGGAATTCTGCTTTTACTGGATGCACCGGTCCAGCCATCGGATGCGCTGGTTCTGGGCTGCCCACGTAGTACACCACTCCTCCGAGCGGATGAATTTCTCCACCGCCATGCGCCAGAACGCCACCAACATCTTCAACGGCGTGTGGCTGTTTTACCTGCCGCTGGCGCTGCTGGGCTTCAACCCGGTCTGGATCGGCATCGCCTACGCACTGTCGCTGGTGTATCAGTTCTTTATCCACACCACACTGGTTGGCCGTCTGCCGCGCTGGATCGAGTGGGTATTCAACACCCCCAGCCACCACCGGGTACACCACGGCCGCAACCCCGGCTACATTGATCGTAACTACGGCGGCGTCTTGATCATCTGGGATCGCCTGTTCGGCTCTTTCGTTGACGAAAACGCCCAGGATCCGCCCGAGTACGGCATAACCCGCCCGGTGCCATCTAATAACCTGCTGGTGCTGTGGACACACGAATACGTGGACCTGTTCCGCGACATGGCACGGCCTGGCGGATTATGGTCTCGACTCAGACACCTTTGGAAACCGCCGGAATGGGAACGCCCGGCATCGGACGATTCAGGGACAACCCATGCAAGAACACCCGTTCACACTGACCAGCCAGGATGAGCACAGCATCCGCGGCACCGTATTCCAGCCAGATGCGCCAAACTCCGTACTGGTCATTGCCCATGGCATGGCCGAGCACGCCGGGCGTTACTCCGGGTTCGCCCGGTGGCTGAACGCTAGAAGTATCGCCGTCGTCACCTATGATCATCGCGGACATGGCGGAGCCACGCAGGAACAGGACCGCGGACACTACAGCGACAACCACGGCTGGGCCAAGGTCACCGACGACCTGCACCGGGTGCTTTGCCACAGCCGGGCTCTGTTTCCGGGGCTGCCGGTGTTATTACTGGGCCACAGCATGGGCTCCTTCATTGCCCAGAGCTGCGCCCAGCAGCATCCTGACTCGCTCGACACGCTGATCCTGAGCGCCACCAACCGAATTCACCGGCCCCACCTGCTGGTGTCCCGGCTGATCATTGGCGGCCTGAGCCGACTCTACGACGGCCGGCACATCAGCCCCCTCATCGCCCGAATGACCTTTGGCAAGTTCAACCGGCTGTTCCGACCTAACCGAACCGACTGCGACTGGTTAAGCCGGGACCCGGCCCAGGTGGACGCCTACGTTGCCGACCCACTGTGCGGCTTTGCCTGCACCACCGGACTTTGGCACGACTTTGTCCGGGGCATGTTGACCATCAACCCCACTCGGTGGCGCAAGGATCTACCGGTGCACCTGTTTGCCGGCACTGACGATCCGGTGGGAGAAATGGGCAAAGGGATTACCCGTCATTTCCAGGCCATCCGCGACGCCGGTGTTGAACGGGTGAGCCTGAGGCTGTTCGAAGGCGGCCGCCACGAGATGTTAAATGAGACCAATGGCGAGGAGGTTCGTGAATTCATCCTCTCCCTGTGTCCGTCAGCAGACAAAAAAAAGACCGCTGAGGTCAGCGGTCTTTTTCTGGCCGAGGAACGGATTAGTTAGCTCAGCGCGTTCCGTAGACCACCATGGTCTTGCCCTTCACCCGAACCAGGCCCTGATCCTCCAGGGTTTTCAGAACCCGACCCACCATCTCGCGGGAGCAGCCGACAATACGGCCGATTTCCTGTCGAGTGATTTTGATCTGCATACCATCGGGATGCGTCATGGCATCCGGTTCCTTGCACAGATCCAGCAGAGTGCGAGCAACCCGGCCGGTAACGTCCAGAAATGCCAGGTCGCCGACCTTGCGGGTGGTCTGACGCAGACGTGAGGCCATCTGCTCGCCAATAAAATACAGTACGCGAGGGTCCTGCTGGGCGATTTCCCGGAACTTGGTGTAGGAGATCTCCGCCACTTCGCACTCGGTTTTAGCCTTAACCCAAGCGCTACGGGAATCCATGTTGTCGAACAGGCCCATTTCACCGAAAAAGTCTCCGGCGTTCAGGTAGGCCATGATCATTTCCCGGCCGTCGTCATCTTCGATGATGACGGTGACCGAACCTTTAACGATGTAAAACAGCGAATCACTCTTGTCGCCGGCATAAATAATGGTGCTCTTCGCCGGGTAACGGCGTCGATGGCACTGCGAAAGGAAATAATCGAGATGTTTGGTTTTTTGCTCAACCGGCTTGACGATAGTGGCCATAGTGCGAGTCGTGCCTCCTAAATACTGGCGGATCCCAATGATTGTTATGCACCCAGCTTTCCCTGCGGGTTCGTTCTTTTTTATTCAAAAACACGGCAACTTATAGCAAGAAGGCCTGATTTGGGCAACCGGAAACAACACACAAGGTGAACCAGATAACGGCCTGTCCGGCTGCCGCGAGAGGGTGACTGTGCTAGCATCCTGCCAAGCATTTTCTCAAGACGCCGACGAATTCGGCACTGATCAGACAGAAACGGAGAATACCCCCATGAAAGCAACCGTTGACTGGACCGGCAACGCCAGCTTCAAGGTCACCAGTGGCAGTGGTCACAGCGTGCAACTCGATGGCCCGCCCGATCACGGCGGTGAAAATCTGGGACCACGGCCCATGGAAATGCTATTGATGGGCCTGGGCGGCTGCTCCTCGTTCGATGTCATGAGCATCCTTAAGAAGAGCCGTCAGGAGGTCACCGCCTGTCATGCCGAACTCGAAGCCGAACGCGCTGACGCCGTGCCCGCAGTGTTCACCAAAATCCATCTACACTTCGTTGTTACCGGGCACAACCTGAAAGAAAACCAAGTCAAACGGGCAGTCAGCCTGTCGGCTGAAAAGTACTGTTCTGCGTCCATCATGCTTGAGCAGGCCGGTGTTGAAATCAGCCACAGCCATGAAATCCGCGACGCCGGTTAAAACCCGCCGTCAGGGCCAGTGAAATGCCATGCGTGTACTGTTCAACGTCATCGTCGGTGTGCATAATACGCACCCTCTCCGCCGGTCTGCGCAAAAGGTGAACAACCGGGTCAGTAATCGGTGGCGGCCTTAGCAGAACGTGTAACACACGTCTGCAGTCATTCATCTCCACGATACGGAGGGGCTGAGCATGGAATCCAAACTCCAGCTGCACGGTTTTAACAACCTGACCAAATCCCTGAGCTTTAACATTTACGACATCTGTTATGCGCAGACCGAAGAACAGCGTGAGGCGTACATCGATTACATCGACGAGATGTACAACGCCGAGCGTCTGACCCAGATTCTGACCGATGTCGTCAAGATCATCGGCGCCAACGTGCTGAACATCGCCCGTCAGGATTACGAGCCTCACGGCGCCTCGGTCACCATGCTGATTGCAGAGCACGAACTGACCGACGGCGAGGAGCCGGATAACGAGGAATCGCCGGGACCACTGCCCGACACCATCGTCGCCCATCTGGACAAGAGCCACGTGACCGTTCACACCTATCCGGAGAGTCACCCCCACGACGGCGTCAGCACCTTCCGGGCCGACATCGACGTTTCTACCTGTGGCCTGATTTCACCGTTGAAGGTGTTGAACTACCTGATCCACAGCTTTGATTCGGATGTGGTGACCGTGGACTACCGGGTGCGCGGCTTTACCCGTGACGTGGATGGCACCAAGCATTACATTGATCACGACATCAACTCGATCCAGAACTATCTGACCGAGGACACCCAGGCCGCCTACCAGATGATCGACGTCAACGTGTACCAGGAAAACCTGTTCCACACCAAGATGATGTTGAAGAACTTCGAATTGGATAACTACGTGTTTGGCGTTAACGCCAGCGACCTCGGCCCCGGGGAAGCCCAGTCCATCGAAGACCGCCTGCGTCGGGAAATGCTGGAGATCTTCTACTCCCGCAACGTCGAGTAACGCCTGTAACTGCGCGCTAGAGCCCGCCCAAATCCGGGCTCTAGCGTTTAGTCAAAATTTCTGAACAAACCTTCCAAGATTCTCCGATTTCATCTTTTCCGTCAGCGCAGTTCAATACCTCCATCTTGTCGAAAAACATCGGAGCCATTGAACATGAAAAATATCCTCGTCATCACCGCAAGCATCTTTGGTCACAACGGCCAATCTTCCCAGCTGGTCAAGCGTACTCTCGAGCAGTTGCGGGCCAGCCACGGCGACCTTAACATCCAACAGCGTGACCTGGCGGCAGAGCCGGTGCCGCATCTGGACGCCGACCGATTCGGCGCCTTCCTGACCGGCGCAGACGACCGCGATAGCCTACAACAGCGTGTCGTAGATTATTCAGATTCGCTGATCGACGAAGTGAAACAAGCCGACATCATTGTCATTGGCGTGCCGATGTACAACTTCGGAGTCCCGTCTGTACTCAAGGCCTACTTCGACCACATCGCACGGGCGGGCATCAGCTTCCGCTATACTGAGAACGGTCCGGTAGGTCTGCTGGAAGATCGTCCGGTCTATATTCTGGCGGCGCGCGGCGGCATCTATGCCGGCACCCCGAACGATTCACAGACCCCGTTCCTGCGCTCCTTCCTGGGCTTCCTGGGCCTGAAGGACCTGCACTTTGTGTACGCCGAAGGCCTGAACATGGGCGACGACCCCAAAGCCAACGCGCTGCAGCAAGCCCAGCGCAACATCGAAACCCTGACCGCCTGATGACGGCGCCGGCGTTCTCCTCAAGCGTTCCCTGAGACAGACGCCGGCGATTCGGCTGGTTCCGTTTGACCAGTTCGTGAAGCCAGAAAACTTTTCAAAAGTCCCCCCTCAACTGAACTGCCTTTTTGTCGAAGATTAGAGTCTTCATTCCAGGAAGCGGACCGGGGTAAGCCCAACCTCTTTTTAGGAATGTCCGCAGTAAAAGGGTAAAACCTGCAAGCCGTTCCACCGTTAGAACACATCGTTGCGAATATTCGTCTACCTATCTCCAAAGACTTCAGCTAGGTTTAAAAAAGCACACTGCATACCTCGCTTTTCCCCAGCTGGGCCTGATTCTCGGAGATTGATGATGAGCAATCCAACCAAGTCCGTGGCATTCGAATGTGACATCGCGCAACACTGCGGGGCGATCGAATTGATCATTAAGCCCATAGAGAAAGATCTCGGGGGATTTTCGGTGAGGCGCGTGCTTCCCAACAAGGAAAGAGAAATGGTCGGCCCCTGGATCTTTTTTGATCATATGGGACCCGCTCATTTTCCACCTGGAGATGGCATTAATGTCCGCCCTCATCCCCACATCAACCTAGCGACGGTGACGTACCTTTTTGAAGGTGAGATTCTCCATCGTGATTCGCTCGGAAGCGTTCAACCCATCCGCCCTGGTGACATTAACCTTATGGTGGCGGGACGTGGCATTGTTCATTCGGAACGAGAGCGCCCCGAGGCGACGCGCAGAGATCGCATACTTCATGGCCTGCAATTATGGTTGGCGCTCCCCGAAACGGCAGAAGAAAGTGCTCCGGCGTTTTTTCACTACCCTAGCGAAACGATACCGGCGACACACATTAATGGGGTGCCGGTAAGGGTCATCATGGGCTGTGCCTTTGGACTTAACTCCCCGGTCAAGCTTTCTTCCGACACCTTGTACGTTGAAGCACACCTTCAGCCAGGCCAATCGCTGACGCTCCCCTTTGCCAAAGAACGTGCAATCTACGTTGCGCAGGGCTCACTAAAGGCACGGGACACCTATATTCCGGAACGCTGCATGGCAGTATTGACACCGGAACACGGCGTTGAAGTCATCGCTCAGGAGGAATCTCGAATTGCGCTGATTGGCGGCGAACCCTTGGGGCCCAGGCATATGGTTTGGAACTTCGTGTCCAGCCGGACTGAACGTGTAGAACAAGCCAAGGAGGACTGGAAAGCTGGTCGGTTCCCAGTTGTCCCTGGCGATGAAAAGGAATTCATTCCTTTTCCAGATTAGCCTTCCGCCCTAGATGTATCATTTTCCCAATCGGAAATTGCCGATAACGACCCAGTTGAAGAAACGGAGCTTCGCATGAAGTTTGAACATGTGGTTCAGGTGAACGACCTGACTGACCCATCCATTTCCAACCTCTCTAGAGACCAACTATGGGACGGCTTGGTTTTAAGAGCTACGGAACCTCAGGATTTTGTAATTGGCCTGGGGGCGTATGAGCTGGAATGGTTGGATGATGACCGACTCAAGCGCAAACTCGAATTGCCCGGGATTCTTGTCGATGATTTGGTTACCTTCCACAGGGATCGCCTTGTGCACTACGAGATTGTTCCAACGGCTTCCTTAGCAGGGGGCAGTCTCAGTATGCGCATTGAGGAACCAGAACCTGAGGCACTACTTGTACGCTTCAGCTACTGTGCGCGCTACCTTCAGGATCTCAGTGACGAACTACCCTATGATTTGTTTGTCCAGCAAGCGTATATCGCTGCTGACATTGACACAATTCAGATCATTCGCAATCGCATGGCGAGGCATTAAACACCGAGCGAACTAGTTGTCCTCAGGCAGCCTGAAATCGACATCGTCAAGCGAGTCCGCCAGGAAGTCCAAAAATGCTCTTACCGCAGGAAGCAACCCGCGGCGAGAGGGAAAAACTGCGTGGAAGATACCTCCACGCGGTCGCCAGTCCGGTAAAATGCTGACGAGGTTTCCTTCAATCAAGTCCTGCCCACCGACGATGAGCGGCATTTTTACCACACCTAAACCGCCCACAGCTGCCTTGAGCAAGGTAAAGACATCGTCGGTAACAAGTCGCGGTTGGTGATGGATTTTAACGGCCGCACCTGCAGGTCCATCCAGACACCAGACATGCTGACCATCCCATTGTTCAAAATCGATACTGGGGAGTTTTGATAGGTCATCGGGCGTAATTGCCGTTGGGTACTGCGCAACCACCTCGGGCGCTGCCATCAAGCACTGGGGGCTTTTGGACAGTACTTTCATTGTTAAGTCACTGTCTTCGAGCGGAGGGTATCTCACTCGCAAAGCCACGTCGAACCCCTCCCTGACAACGTCGACTCGCCGGCTCGTGGCCTCCATCTCGACCCTTACTTTCGGGTACTTCTGCATAAATTGGACAATCAGAGGAGCCACCAGAAAGTAGATAACGCCCGGAGCACAGCTTACTCGTATCGAGCCCACTGGTTCAGAGCGGGAATGATCGATTACTTCCTGCGCCGCATCGGCCTCAACGAGCATAGCCACGCAGTGACGATAATAGTCTTTGCCTAGCTCAGTAACGGTAAAAACTCGTGGTGACCGATTGATCAACCGAGTATCAAGACGCTTCTCAAGCTCTGCAATCCGCCGGCTGAGCTTCGACTTGGGGACGCCAAGCGCTCTGCCTGCCGGCGCAAACCCGCCGTACTCAACCACTTTCACGAAGTAAAATAGATCGTTCAGATCCTGCATATTCGATCGTCCTATATGTAGAACCCAAAGTATAAGTTTTCGTACCTACTCACACTATCCCTCCTGAACTAACGTTGAGTTTACCCCTTGTCAAAAATAGCAAAGGGGAAGCGACCAACATTCTTGGTGCTACGCACCGCTCTAGTGAAGAAACAGGAGAATGTCATGAGTAAACCCTATGTTCGACTCGATAAAAACGACGCTGCGGTACTGATGGTAGATCATCAAACCGGCCTGCTCTCCTTGGTCCGGGATATCGATCCGGACAAGTTCAAGAACAACGTACTGGCTATGGGTGACCTGGCTCAATACTTTGGGCTTCCGACCATTCTGACTACCAGCTTTGAAACCGGCCCCAACGGCCCATTGGTTCCGGAACTGAAAGAACAGTTTCCTTCCGCTCCCTATATCGCCCGTCCGGGGCAGATTAACGCCTGGGACAATGAGGATTTCGTGAAGGCCGTCAAAGACACGGGCAAGAAACAACTGATCATCGCCGGCGTTGTGACCGAAGTGTGTGTCGCTTTTCCGGCACTCTCGGCGCTGGCCGAAGGCTATGACGTATTCGTGGTGACGGACGCCTCCGGCACGTTCAACGAACTGACCCGGCACTCCGCTTGGGATCGGATGTCACAAGCCGGTGCCCAACTGATGACCTGGTTCGGGCTGGCTTGTGAGCTGCACCGTGACTGGCGCAATGACATTGAGGGCCTAGGAGCCCTATTCTCAAACCACATCCCTGACTACCGAAACTTGATTACCAGTTACAACACGCTGCCCGAGAAGCAGTAGCGCAATGACGAGGTATTCGTGTCCTTCCAGCGAATGCCTCCCCCAACCCATCGAACCTTTATACAGGGAATATCATCATGACTTCTCCCGCAAACTTTAACGGTCAGCGCCCGATTATTGATCCAGACGACGCCGTCCTGCTTCTGATTGATCACCAAAGCGGTCTGTTTCAGACCATCGGTGACATGCCCATGACCGAACTTCGAGCTCGTGCCACCGCACTGGCTAAAATTGCCACACTATCCAAGCTTCCCGTGATCACCACGGCATCTGTTCCCCAGGGTCCTAACGGCCCACTGATACCGGAGATTCACGAAAACGCACCCCATGCTCAATACGTGGCACGCAAAGGGGAAATCAATGCCTGGGATAACCCGGACTTTGTTTCGGCGGTAGAAGCAACCGGTCGAAAAACGCTGATTATTGCAGGGACAATTACTAGCGTGTGCATGGCCTTCCCCGCGATTAGCGCCGTTGCTGAAGGCTATAAAGTCTTCGCGGTCGTCGACGCATCCGGCACCTACAGCAAAATGGCCCAAGAAATCACCATGGCTCGAGTTGTCCAAGCCGGCGTGGTCCCGATGGACACGGCTGCGGTCGCATCAGAGCTACAAAAAACCTGGCATCGTGATGATGCGCAGGCATGGGCGGAAGCCTATACCTACATCTTCCCTGCCTACCAATTGCTCATCGAAAGTTACTCCAGAGCGCAACAGGTGGTCCAAGACAATGAAGCGCTGGATTCGAACTGACAGTAATGAATCGATCTAATCACATGATCCTGCCCGGCACCGATGTGTAGGGCGGCATGTGTCCACGTTTGTTGTCCATATGGCGAACGATAGGGTTGAGCAGCTATCGTTTCAAAAATAGGACACTGAGTGCAGAAACTGCCATCTATTCAGGACCCGTACGCTGTTTTATCTTCACATTGAGGCAAAAAATGTTGGGTCAATGGACCCATAGGAGACGAAAGTGAAAAAGATTCTGACAACGTACGGTCCCCCTCGCGGTCATTGGGTAGGTGATGGCTTTCCGGTTCGCTCGCTTTTCTCATACGATCGAATGGGCGCACCGAATATCTCGCCATTTCTGCTCTTGGATTACGCCGGGCCCTCAGAATTCCCCCCGGCTCAACGACCCCGGGGGGTTGGTCAACACCCTCATCGAGGCTTTGAGACTGTCACAGTTGTGTACAGCGGAGAATTGGAACATAGGGATACCTCGGGCGCAGGCGGACTCATTGGTGAAGGAGACGTCCAGTGGATGACAGCTGGCGCAGGCATCGTGCACGAAGAGTTTCATTCACAGCAGTTCACAGAAAAAGGTGGTTTGCTGGAGATGGTTCAGCTTTGGGTCAATCTGCCTGCATCAGCGAAGGACACGCCTGCGGCTTATCAAACGTTGCTCAATGAAGATATCCCGCGCGTACTCCTTGGAGATGATGGTGGAACGCTACGTGTCATCGCTGGCGAGTATCTCGGACATAAAGGGCCTGCGAGAACCTTCACGCCAATTAATGTCTGGGATCTCAAGCTCGAGCCTGGCGCCCGAGTGAATTTACCGGTACCCACGGGGCACACCACCTTAGTGGCAGCACTTAACGGTTCGGTTTTAGTCAATGGGACCGATGTACTGCGAAATGCTGAGCTTGCGAACCTGGACCGTGAAGGGCAAGAGATTGTGCTTGAGTCCAACAATGATGCCCGATTGCTCGTGTTGAGTGGGGAACCCATTGATGAACCGGTTGTCGGTTATGGACCTTTTGTGATGAATACACAGGGACAAATTAAACAGGCCATGCTCGACTTTCAATCAGGACAATTCGGTGCCCTCTAACAGGGGCAAAAACCAGGCACTGGTATTGGGGGCGACAGGAAGTCTCCCCCAAGCCGGGTTTGACTGGGAGGTATGCCATGAACGAACAAGAGGGTGACGCCTCCCCAACCATCCACTACAACACTGGTCGCTCCATCATAATCCAGCACAGCGTGAAACCCGGCCATCGTGACCGCTATGAAACCTGGCTCAGGCAGATTATCGCCGCTGCAGCGCAGTTTTCCGGACACCAAGGCGTTCATGTCGTGCGACCGCCTGAGGGGCATGACACCTTTGAAATAGCGGTTCGTTTTTCCCATGCGGACGAGGCCGATACTTGGCTCAAATCTGATGTTCGGCGGGAATTGGTATCCGACATCGTTCCGGCACTGGCCACTGAAGAAAAAGTAGAGATTCAGTCTGGCATCGATTACTGGTTCACACCACCCACGTCAAAAACCAAACAGCCCACCCGCTGGAAGCAATGGCTCATTACAACCGCAGTTATTTGGCCACTCACTTTGATCGTACCAGCCGTGCTTCAGCCTATTTTTGAGCAAGCTCCAGTTCTCGCGTTATGGGGTGTGCGTCATGGTTTGGTGGCGGCCGCCATAGTGGCGCTGGTGGTCTATTTAATCATGCCTCGCGTGGTTCGACTCGTTGCAGGTTGGCTTTTTAGATAAGTCAGAGGACCGGGGGCGAAATACAGTAAAACGAGGCTTTTCGTCGAAGCGAGAGCACCGTGAAATCAAGGAGGTGTCGCGATGCAGAATACTATTGCGGAACGTGGCCACCATTCAGGTCGGTGGCGATTTTCTTTGTTTTTCCTGGTTCTATTGGGCACACCTCCGTGTCTGGCAAGCACGGATACCGTCGGCGGAACCTGGTTTTTGTCAATTGACAACGACACCTTTGCACAGTCGGACGATCATTACACCAATGGCCTACAGTTAGGGTGGGTTTCTGGCTACCTTCAATCCTATAAGGAAGGTCCAGTACCCGACTTTGTTGCCAGAGCACTACAACTCTTGCCTACGATCAATGAACAAGGCCGGCAACGGTTTATCAGTCACAGCCTCTCTCACCGTATTTTTACACCCAACGACACCGAGACTTCAGAACCAATTACGAACGATGTTCCTTATAGCGGATTGCTGTTTGCCTCACTAACAGCCGGTGCTCAGGACGCCGAAAAAATGGATGCGTTCACTTTCTATTACGGAATAGTTGGCCCCAGTGCGCGCGGAGACGAGGTGCAGAACGAGTTCCATCGCTTAATTGGAGCAGATCAGGTTAACGGCTGGGAAAATCAAATTCATGATGAGATTCTACTAAATGCTGCATATGAGCATCGTCGGCGTCTTTGGCGTTTCGGCCATACGACCGGCTGGGGAGGTGACGTTATCGGCCAAATTGGCGGCACACTCGGCAATTTGATGTCTATGGCAACCGTGGGTGTTGGAGCCCGTTTTGGGTGGGGTGTACCAGATGACTATGGAATCCCTCCTCAGTTTTTTGGGGAAGAAACCATTGGGTCTCGCCCCTACACATCCTACGGAACGCATTCTGGACTCTGGTTGTTCGCACTACTCAACGGGTCCTACATCGCAAATGCAATTTTTTGGGATGGCAACACGTTTAAAGACAGTATGTCCGTGGATTATGACCCAGGCATTGCCCGACTCTATCTCGGTCTGAACGCCCGATCAGGCAATTGGAGTGGTAGCTTTTCAATCGCTAAAACCACAGTACCGTGGGAAAACCCCACGGATCGAAAACGCCAAACCTACGGACGGATAGGAATCAGATATACCTACTAAGCTATTAGGAGAGAATGACCAAATCGACAACGTCGACAAGTACATCGCTATTCTGTCGAGTTCGTTGCAACACCAAGAAACTAAGGCTGAGGGATCTCACTATGGCACTAAAACTTCAAACAATCATCTGCAGCACTCGCCCCGGGAGAGTCGGGCCATCGATTGCCAAATGGTTCAATGACTTCGCCAATGCTAATGGCAATTTCGAGTCCACTCTAGTCGACCTGGCAGACTTTCAACTACCGGTCTACAACGAACCAAACCATCCGCGTTTACAAAAATATGAACATGAGCATACCAAGGCCTGGTCAAAGAGCGTCGATGACGCTGACGCATACGTATACGTCATTCCCGAATACAACTACTGCCCCCCTTCTTCATTCACAAACGCGTTGGATTATGTGTACACGGAATGGAACTACAAGCCTTGCGGCTTTGTGAGTTACGGTGGCGTATCGGGAGGCCTTCGCTCG
The DNA here is from genome assembly GCF_030297175.1 of Marinobacter sp. LA51. NCBI lineage: Bacteria > Pseudomonadati > Pseudomonadota > Gammaproteobacteria > Pseudomonadales > Marinobacteraceae > Marinobacter > Marinobacter apostichopi. Next base: position 3,403,258 of record NZ_AP028070.1, read on the forward strand.
GCGCAGCTCGCAAAACAGTTGGTAACGACTTTGAAGATGATGCCGATGATGGAAGGTGTGATGGTGCAAATGCCCTGGAATCTTCTGGACGAGAATAAGAACTTCCAGGCAAGTGAGCACCATGAAGATTCTGGGAAAACTATGCTTGAGGAGCTGGAAAAATGGGCTCAGGCGTTACAGTCGATTCGCAAGCGGTGAGGTTTATAATTCTAGAACTGCGAACCCCTGCGACTAACACCGCATCCTGATTGCGGACGCTCGTATCGAGATGAGTGTCCGCGATAAATTTTCGTGGCGAATTGGCGTTGGATTAATCAACATTGACTGCAAGGATCGCTGTCCTATCCAAATTAATGATGCTCTGGTATGTACACTCACCCCCTTTCTGAGACTCCATGATTTTTCGTTTAAAAGCCTTAGGTTAAGTGTGGCGCGCAGTAGACGACGGTCGGGATGGCAAACTAACCGCCTGAACAGCCTCAGGCAAAGGGCTTGCGCGCCATCAGGCGCTGGACCATGGGTCGTACCACCAGATCCATGGCCAGCGCCATTTTTGTGCCCGGAATCACCAGGGTGTCGTGACGGGACAGGCTACTGTTGGCGATGACCTGCAGCAGATAGGGGAAATCCACCTCCGAGGGGTCCCTGAACCGGATCACCAGCATGCTTTCATCTTCAGTCGGTACATCTCTGACCACAAACGGATTGGAGGTGTCGACCAGGGGAATGCGCTGGAAGTTGATATGGGTGTTGGAGAACTGGGGCACGATGTCGTGCACGTAATCGTCCATCCGGTTGATAATGGTCTCTACAACCGCTTCCTGGCTATAGCCCCGCTTGTTGGTGTCCCGGTGGATCTTCTGGATCCATTCCAGGTTCACAATTGGCACCACCCCAATCAGCAGGTCGACGTACTGGGCGATGTTGTAGGTTTCACTGACCACACCACCGTGCAGACCCTCGTAAAACAACAGATCGCTCTCCGCCGTCAAAGGTCCCCAAGGTGTGAAGGTACCGGGCTTGTGGCCCGCCGCCATCAGTTCACGATCCTCGTCGTGCACGTACTGCCGGTAGCGGCCATTGCCGGTATGGCCGTAGTCGTAGAACAGCGCTTCCAGCTTATCGATATGGTTGGCCGCCAGCGCGAAGTGGTTGCGCTCACCGAACTGGCCCTTGGCCGCCAACCTGGCCATCTGCTCCCGGTTGTAGCGGTGAAAACTGTCACCGCTGACCATTGCGGCATTCAGTTCCTCACTGGCAAACATCCGGCTGAAAATCTGGCCGGTGGTGGTCGTACCAGCGCCCGAGGAGCCGGTAACCGCAATGATCGGGTGACGCTTGGACATACAGAAAGGGTCCGGAGATCAGGTGAGACTGGTGAGCAATCGGGGTTTTTCCACCACGAAGCCCTGAGCGTAATCGACGCCCAGCTCAGTCAGCATATCGAGGATGTCGCGGGATTCAACCTGAGAGGCAATTACTTCCCGCTTCATGTAGTGAGCCATTTCTACCATGGACTTAACCATGGCGCGGTCGGTTTCACTGGTGCTGAGCTGACTGGTGAACGAACCGTCAATCTTGATCAGATCCACCGGCAATGACCGCATAAACTGGAACGAGCTGGGACCACTGCCGAAGTTACCGAGGCAGAAGCGACACCCCAGTTCCTTCATTTCCAGCATGAAATCAGCAAAGGCCTCAACATCGTTGATGGCAGAAGCTTCGGTCAGCTCGAACCAGAGCCGCTCGATCGGCGCGTCTTTCTCACTCAGTTTTTCGTAGATGAACTCCAGCAGGGACTGGTCGTTCAGGGAGTGACCCGACAGATTGATACAGATGCCGCCCATGTGGCGGGGATCCGGCGCCCGCTCGCGCAACCAGTCCAGCATGTGGCCGACTACCCAGCGATCCACTGCCTGCATCCGGTCATACCGCTCGGCCATCCGCACAAAATCACGGCCGGTGATCAGGTTGCCGGTGTCATCGTACATGCTGATCAGCACCTCATACTGAGGCGCCATCGCAGCCTGGGCATGCAGCGGAATGATTTTCTGGCAGCGCAACAGCATACGCTCTTCGTTGAGATCGCTGAGCCCTGCCACCTTGGCGGCAATCTGTTCCTGTCGCGATTGGTCGTCCGGATCCAGGGCGTACTCGCTCACTTTACCGTGACCCTCCTGCTTGGCTGCAGCCAGAGCCTGCTCTGAAGCCCGCAACCAGCGCTCGGCACTGACCAGGCCCGGCAACTCCGCAACGACCCCAGCACTGGCCGACAGCCGGTAGGTCCGGCCGTCAAACTCAAACTTTGCCGCTTCCACCGATTTGATCAGATCGAGGGCGGTCTGCTGGGCGTGCTCCGCCGGCACCAGCAGGGCAAATTCAGTCCCGGCCAGGCGCGCCAGCGGCATACCGTCTTCCACCGCGCGACCGAGCAGTTCAGCAACCTGCTTCAGGGTTGCGTCGCCGGCCTGGTAGCCGGCGGTATCGTTGAGCAGGCGGAACCGGCGCAGGTCCAGCCGAACCAGCGTGCGTTCGTCTTCGCGGCGAGCTAGCTGCTGCTCCAGCATGCGCTCGAACTCTCGACGCCCGAGCAGCCCAGTCAGCTCATCGTGGGTGGAAGCCCAGGACAACTGATCGTAGACCTTGCGCACCATGCGATCGATACTTTCATCCACCAGCGGCCGTTCGTACTGGTTGTCCGGCACGATGATGCCCTTGCGCATGTGGCGGGCCAAAGCCTCGAGATCCAATTCCACCACCCGCATACCCTGATGGTTCACAAACACGAACCGACTGAACCCACGGGCAATCCACACCAGGCGAATGTACTGCGGCTCATCGGGGTTATCCTGATCCCGCAACCAATCACCCGTCCGCAGCTTCTGGGCCCGGTTGATCCAGCGCTGCAGGCTTCGTTGTTCACGCTCCGACAGTACCTTGTCGGTTTTCTGCTCGGGCTGCGCCGGCGGTACCTCAACCAGATCTGGCGCCTTTTCCGGGCTGCGCACCAGGAATTGCTTCAGCTCATCACGAATCTGCGACGACGGCAGGTGATTGCTGGAAATCGACGACAGACCGTCCTGAATCACCCGCAGTAGCTCTGGCAGGTTCAAGGTGCTGTCCGGATCGGCCGCAAACGACAGCAGCGAATCGATCACCGCCAGGTAATCGTGCCAAAGCTGGCTATCCGGACCCTGGCGGATCCAGGTCAGCGACAGCAGGTCGCGCCAGCCGCCATCCAGCAGGCTCAGCACGGCCCTCGGCACCTTCCGACCGCCCAGCTTTGCATCCAGCACCTGGGCAACTGCCTGCTTGGATTCCGCCACTTTCTGCGCACCTTCGGCGGCGGCAGCTACCCGCTCAACATTGCGTCGGTAAACCAGGTTTTGGCGATCAATAAGGGAATCGAGCTCTTGAACAGTCTGCTCGAACACCCCGGTATCCTGTTCGAATTCGGTGGTAATGCGCTGGATCAACTCATCCACCCGCCGCTGCACCACCGGATTGATGCGCCCGCCCTTGGTTCCAAGCTGTGCCAGCCGGTTCATCACGCCCCGCACCGGGCTGTCGAGATCGTCAAAAAACGCCGGATCGCGCATCACCACCTTGAGCACCGGCACTTCCAGTTGCCGGATACGCTCTTGGGCATATTCACTCAGCTTCGGGCTTTCCACCACCGACCGGAAAAATCGGTCGACCACATCCAGAGTGCCCTGCTGCTCCTCGTCCAACTTGCTGTCGCCACTGGCACGAACCTTCTCCACCACCCGTTCCTTGAGGGTGGTCTCGGCTGCCGACGCCTCAATGGCGGCCACCTGAAGCTGCTGCAGCTCGCGTTGCAATTCGCCACTGGACAGCGGCCGGGCGTTCACTGGGAAGGGTAATGGCTCCGGGTCACCGCGAGAGATGCGGCTGGCAGTCAGTGTGGTCAGCAGATTACGAACTGTGGCAAAAGCGGTTTGTGCCGCCTGGGCATAACCGCGGAATTCGCCGCTGCTGCGACTGCCCCGGCTACGAGCAGGTTTCGGCTTTTGCTGTTCCGCGCTCTTCTCGCCATTCGTCCCGGTACGCTGCTCCTGTTCCTGAACGGCGGGCTGCGGCGTGGCCTTAGCGGCCGGCGTCGGGCCGGACTCAGGCTGGGTGGTGGCCTGATCGCTCAGGTATTTGCTCAGATCCAGGTCCGGCAACACACCGTGACGAATCAGGATGTTGTTGAGCTCCTGGTAGAGCGGCCCCAACTGCGTAAGTACGGTCTGTTCAAATACTTTCAGGCAGACTTTCTCGACCTCGCGAGACGCCTTCAACTGGCTCAGCCCACTATGGAAAGCTTCACAGACCAGGGACGGACCCAGCGGATTGTGGTGACCAGTGCTGTTGGCAATGCCGAGCTTGTCGAGTCGCAGTTTCAGCTGCAGCAAGTCGCCACGGAACTGGGTGTCGGCCTTGGTCACCATCACCCGAATGGTCAGCCAGTCTTCGAACTCGCCTTTGTCGACCACCGACAATTCCGAGCCCGGAAATCCTTTAGGTGCCGGTTTCAACGGCGACTCCAGAGTCCGTGCCATCTGGTGCCAGATCACCCGCTGACGCCCCTGGAGCTGGCCCGAGGCATCCATGAATTCGTTGGCCTGCTGATCGTTGGGCGCCCGCTGGGCGGCTTGCTTCAGACCCTCGACCATCTTGGCAAAACATTCATCCATCAAGGGTTCGATGAACTGGATAACGGCCTTGGCGGATTGGTGCAGGACATACTGAACCCGGTCATTAGGTGCCTTCAGCGAGGCGCGATCCTGATCCCGTGAACCACCCCACTGCTGCAACATAGCATCGACTGCCTCGGGCGCAGAGCGGGTAAAGTGAACGCCCATGGCGCCATCAATGCGCCGGACAATACTGACGTGCAGCTCATGGCGACTGCGACCGTCCAGACTCCGGAAACGCACTACCAACTCGTCGGGATTACCGTCGGCCAGGGCACGATCAAGTTTGCGGGAAGTTTCGGCTGAATAACGGACGAACAGACCTTCGGCACAGAAGTCCGCGATCTGGCATGGCCAAGCTTCGCCCCGACCCAGATCTATCTGGGCTGCCAGTTTGATGGGCTTACGCGGGCTACTGCGACGTTCTCTCGGATCCATTAACTACCTGATCAATCGTAAAACCAGAACGAGAGAGCAATTGCTTCCGCCCCATCTGGCCTTCGTCCCTGGAAACGATGGCAATTGCCACCTGCTACTATTGGGAACCATGTCTGTAATATACCGGCCTGGTCCCAACCGGCAACCATTACCAATATAACATCCTGATCCATGAAACAGCTTAGTCAGATCTACTTCCTATTGCTACTTATAGCCGGTGTTTCCGGATGTTCCAGTATTGGCTATTACAGTCAGGCGGTGTCAGGCCATGTTTCACTGATGATGGCGGGCGAACCGGTCGACCAGCTGATCGCCCGTGACACCACATCGGCGAAACTGAAAGCGAAGTTGAGAACCAGCCAACAGGCCCGGCAGTTTGCCCGCGAAACCCTGAGCCTGCCTGTCGGCGACGCCTATTCCGAGTATGTGACGCTTGATCACCCCTGGGTCGTGGTCAACCTGGTCGCGGTACCGGAATTCTCGCTTGAACCTCACCGCTGGTGCTATCTGGTGCTGGGATGTCAGGCTTACCGGGGTTATTTCAGCCTGGACGACGCGCGGCGGGAACAGGCCAAGTTTGACGATGATCAGTACGACACCTTCATTGGCGGCGTGACCGCCTATTCAACCCTGGGCTGGTTCGACGATCCCCTGCATTCCGGCTTCACCAACCTTAGCGACGGCCGGATGGTGGCACTGATATTTCACGAGCTGGCGCACCAGGTCCTGTACGTCAGTGACGACACCACTTTCAATGAAAGCTTTGCGACCGCAGTGGAGTTGGAGGGCCTGAAACTCTGGTCCAGGCAGAACGACAACCCCGAGGTGTTCAAACTTGCCCGGGAGCGCCTGCACCAACGGGAACAGACCCTGACCGTAGTGCGGGCAACCACCGAACAGCTCGAAACCCTGTACCAGCAGCAAGGGCAGATGCCGGTGGCGGTCCTGCGCCAGCAAAAAGAGACAGTGTTGGGCGAACTGGTGCAGGCCTACCTGCGCTTATCCGAACAGTGGCAGCAACCCGGCCCATTTGGTGCCAACCCCACAAGCCTGAACAACGCCAATCTGGCCCTGTTCCGGCAGTACAACCAGTACGTACCGGGATTCCGTCAACTGCTGCTGGAGTTGAATCACGACTTCCCGGCCTTTTACCGAGCCGTCGAGGCCTTGTCGAAGCGCCCGCGCAGCGAACGTCAGCAGACCCTGGAGACGATGTCAGAGCGGTTTAACGAAGACTTTTGACTTGCGCTGGGCATTGTAGGACGCCAGCTTGGGCCCCGGCAGCGCCTGTACCGACGAGATCTGAAAGCCCCGCTCCCGGAACCAGTGTTCGGTCTGCGTAGTCAGCACAAACAGGTTTTGGATACCCTGCGCCTTCGCCAGCTTTTCAACCATGGCCAGGATATCGTCGCCGCGGCCGGCCCGGCGGTAGGACGGGTTCACCGCGAAGCAGGAGAGTTCGCCGGCTTGCTCCTCCGGATAGTAGTACAGGGCCGCACAGCCAACGATGGTACCGTCCCGTTCGGCGACCACAAACCGGTCAATCTCGGTTTCCAGCATTTCCCGGGACCGGCGTACCAGCACGCCCTGCTCTTCCAGCGGCTGGATCAGCTCCAGGATACCGCCGATGTCTTCAACCCGGGCCTGCCGGATCTGTTCGTAGTTATCGCCGCTGACCAGCGTGCCCGAGCCGTCCCGGGTGAACATTTCTTCCAGCAGGGCGCCGTCGTTCACATAGCTGATGATATGGGCGCGCCGAACGCCTTTCACACAGGCATCGCAGGCGGCTCGCAGCAGAGCCGCGTCGTGGCCGGTCACGGCACCGGCGGAAAGGCGCTCAGAGGCCTGTCGGGCGGAGAGTTCACGGATCAGGCTACCGTCTTCTTCCAGCAAGCCCTGGTCGTCGATAAACACCAGTAGCTTTTCGGCCTGCAAGGCCGCCGCCACCTGGCTGCCAACGTCTTCGTAAGACAGGTTGAAAGCATCGCCGGTGGGCGAATAGCCCATTGGCGGCAGCAACACGATGTGCCCCAACTCCAGCAGTTTCTCGATCCCGGCCACGTCCACCCGCCGGACCCGGCCGGTGTAGCCGAAATCGATGCCGTCGAGCACGCCCACCGGCCGGGCCGCGACATAGTTACCACTGCTGACCCGAATACGGGCGTTGTGCATGGGGGAATTCACCAGCCCCATGGAGAGCTGGCTTTCCAGAAACGCGCGCAGACCGCCAATGGCTTCCATCACCATCGGCAGCTGCTGTTCCGGGGTGATTCGCAGGCCCTGGGCGAACGAGGATTCGGCACCGGCACCGTCAAGGCGGGTCTGGATTTGCGGACGGGCACCAAACGCCACCACCAATCGCACCCCAAGACTGCTCAACAACGCGATGTCGTGGATGATATTGATGAAGTTGCCGTGTTCAATGGCATCTCCGGGAATGGTCAACACCACCGTACGGCCGCGATGGGCATTAATGTAGGGGGATGAGTGGCGGAATCCGTGCAGCCATTCGTTCGATTTCAACCCGGTCTCCAAGTCAGTCGTTGCAGGCGTTTACAAGCAGAATTGTCTGATCAGACCCTTTAGGATCCGAATCGTCGGCTCCAGCTGGGCCAGCTCAATGTACTCATCAGGCTGGTGGGCCTGATCGATGGAGCCAGGGCCCATTACCAGGGTTTCCAGACCCAGTTTTTGCAGCCAGGGCGCCTCAGTGGCGAAGGCCACCGCATGGGCGGTATGACCGGTCAGTTTCTCGCAGGCCTTTACCAGGGCAGCATCGGCCGGCGTTTCAAACGGCGGCACGCCATCGAATAGCGGCTCGAACTCCATGGTCAGCTCGCGGCGCTCGGCTACCGGCTGAACCTTGCTGAGAATGGCCTGGCGCAGGCTTTCCATGTCCATGCCCGGCAGTGGCCGCAGATCGAAATGCAGCTCGCACTGGGCGCAGATGCGATTGGGGTTATCGCCACCGTGAATACAGCCGAGATTCAGGGTTGGCACCTGAACCTCGAAGTTCGGGTTGCGGTACTGCTCCTGCCACTGACCGCGCAGAGTCAACAGTTCAGACAGGGCTTCATGCATCCCTTCCAGGGCATTGCGACCGAGCGCCGGGTTCGAGGAGTGACCAGACTGGCCCTCGAACTTCAGGCGCTCCATCATGATGCCCTTGTGCATACGCACCGGCTTCAGGCTGGTGGGTTCGCCAATCACCGCGTAACGGGCCTTGGGCTTGCCCGCCTCGGCGAGAGCCCGGGCCCCGTTCATGGAGCTTTCCTCATCGGCGGTCGCCAGCAGAATCAGAGGTTCCTTCAGCGGCGAACCGGCAAACTCCCGGGCGGCTTCGATAGCCAGGGCAAAAAAGCCTTTCATGTCACAGGTGCCCAACCCGTACCAACGGTTATCCCGCTCAGTCAGGGTGAACGGATCGCTGGTCCAGCGCTGGTCATCATAGGGTACCGTGTCGGTATGACCGGACAGCACCAACCCTCCCGGGCCACTGCCCAGGGTGGCAATCAGGTTGAACTTGCCGGGCATGCCCGGCACTTCCAGGATTTCGACAGCAAAGCCCAGCGGCTCCAGCCACTCTGCCAGGATCCGAACCACCGCTTCGTTGCTGTGATCCCACTTGGCCGAGGCACTGCTTATGGAAGGCAGGGAGATCAAACGCGTCAACATGTCCTTGACGCCCGGCACCGACGCAACATTTATTTCAGACTGCGACATACACTCCCCTCGGACCCGATCCGGGTCACTGTTTGCGGCCGCGACGCCACACCTCAAAACCGGTAATGGCACGCGCCAGCATTGGATACGCCACTTCACCGCCAGCCACGACCCGAGCGACTTCAAGCTCGCGCTCGCTAACGCTGACCAGCCGGCCTTCAACCACGTTGTCATTGGACAAGGTGACGCGCACCTGGCGCCCTATCCACTGACTGGCATTCTCAACCGAAGCAGCATACCACCCTTGCACCTCCGGGTTCTCCTGCTGTTCGGCGGGCTCAACAGCACCCGGATCAGGCTCCGCGAGCACCGGTTCGGCTTCACTCAGGAACACATCGGGCACTGTGGCGCCGTTATACGCCACGGTCCAACCCGCACCCTCAGGCTCTTCGCTCACGGGCACAATCGGGATGCCAAAGGCGGGCGCTTGCGGCTGCACGGCTACCGTCATTTCGCCGCCTTCCAGTAGCCATTGCCGATACAGCGCCAGCAGTTGCCGGCTCGCGCTCAGGCCCCGAGCTTTGAGACCTTGCTGAAAGGCGGCCAGAGTCTGGTCGGCCCAGGCTGAGGGCTCCAGTCCCGCCTCACGGGCGCAGTAGGCAGCCACCCGGCGCATCAAACCACCATCGCGCAGGGTCACGGTCATGGCCTCTGCGGTGCTATCGAGTACGCGCTCGGGGTCAATCACATCAATACGGGCATCGGGCCATTGCAGCTCCAGGCTACCGGTACCCGCCGTGTTGAGCTCGGCGTAAACACCGTCGGCGCGTTGCCGAATCAGGACTTCGCCGCCCAATGCGGTGATCCCCATACGCATCAGGTCGCCACTGCCCAGCTGCTGGCGGGGATCCGGCGCGCAGGACAGGGTCATCAGCGTGGGCTCACCCCTGCTGTTCTGACCTTCGGCTGTGACCCAGTTGCGGAACATGGTGGCCTCGAGTACCAACCCCAGCCCGTCGGCCTGCAAGGTCCAGCTGTTCGGCAATGTGCCCGGGTCCATCAGGGCCGAAGCCAGATCCAGAGGCGATCCAGCATCGAACTCAAGGCGACCGATTTCCAGGGGACGGGTCAACCGGAAATCCTGCCAACTGCTGCCGGACAACACCACCCGGCCGTCAATGCCCGAACTGATGGCGCCGCGCTCGATCACGCCGTACGACTCCAGAGCGGACCGGGCCTCGGCCAGACGCTGGTCGGTCAACCACCAGACCCCGGCCTTGAACACCACAAAGCCGCCCAGGCCGAGCACAACCAGCAGTTTCAGCAGGCGCTTCATCCAGAGACTCCTCGTACCAGGCGTTTAATTGCGGGAAATCAGGGTGCCGACACCCTCGTCGGTAAAGATCTCCAACAGGCAGGCGTGGGCCACTCGGCCGTCAATGATGTGCGAAGTCCGAACCCCATTTTCGACCGCGTTCAGGGCGCAGCGAATCTTGGGCAGCATGCCACCATGAATGGTGCCGTCTTCAATCAGGTCATTGACCTGCTGTGCGGTCAGGCCGGTGAGCACCTTGTCGTCCTTGCTCTTGAGCCCGGACACGTTGGTGAGCAGGATCAGTTTCTCGGCCTTCATGGCTTCAGCGACCTTGCCGGCCACCAGGTCGGCGTTGATGTTGTAAGAGGCACCATCCGGACCGACGCCGATGGGCGCAATCACTGGGATCACGTTGCTGCGGGTCAGCATGTCGATAACATCAACATTGACGCTGGCCACCTCGCCAACATGACCGATGTCGATGATTTCAGGGCGTTCCAGCTCCGGTGAGCGGTCCACCACTTCCAACTTGCGGGCCCGGATCAGGTTGGCATCCTTACCGGTCAGGCCGACGGCGGTGCCACCCTGGGCGTTAATCAGGGAGACAATTTCCTTGTTCACCTGGCCACCGAGTACCATCTCGACCACGTCCATGGTTTCAGCATCCGTCACCCGCATGCCGTTTACGAACCGCGACTTGATGTTCAAGCGTTCCAGCAGCTCACCGATCTGGGGGCCGCCACCGTGCACCACAATAGGATTGATTCCCACCAGCTTCATCAGCACCACGTCCCGGGCGAAGCTGCTCTTCAAATCTTCATTTTCCATGGCGTTGCCGCCGTACTTGATCACCACGGTCTTACCGGTAAACCGCTGAATATACGGCAGGCCCCGGCTCAGAACCGAAGCTACCTGCATTGCTGTTTCACGATCCAACGCCATCTTGTTGCCTTCCAAATACGTGGTTAAAAACGTTCGATAAACAGCGGTCAGAAGTCCGCTGCGATATCCGGAGCTGCTTTCTGCAACTGCTCCCGGAAAATACCCTTGATCCGCTCCAGGCCCTCATCGGTTTCTGCCTCGAAGCGCAGCACCAGAACCGGCGTGGTGTTGGACGCCCGGCACAGTCCCCAGCCGTCGGCGTAATCCACGCGGATGCCGTCGATAGTGCTGATATTACCGTCACCAAATTGTCCGTCCTGGCCCAGCCGCTCCATGATCCCGAATTTACTGCTCTCGGTCACTTCGACATTAAGCTCCGGCGTGCTGACGTCTTCAGGGAAGTCCGCGAACACCTCGTCGCTGTGACGGTCTTCAATGCCGAGGATTTCCAGCAGGCGGGCGGCCGCATACAGGCCATCGTCAAAGCCGTACCAGCGTTCGCCAAAGAAAATATGCCCGCTCATTTCACCAGCCAACTGGGCGCCGGTCTCTTTCATCTTGGCCTTCATCAGCGAGTGGCCGGTTTTCCACATGATCGGACGTCCGCCGGCTTCTGAAATGACTCCGGCCACGCGACGGCTGCATTTGACGTCGTAGAGCACGTCGGCGCCCGGGTTGCGTGAGACCACATCGCGGGCAAACAACATCAGCAACCGGTCCGGCCAGATGATCTTGCCGGTGTTGGTCACCACACCCAGGCGATCACCGTCGCCATCGAACGCCAGACCAATATCGGCCTTCTCTTCCTTCACCCGTGCAATCAAATCGACCAAGTTTTCCGGCTTGCCTGGATCCGGGTGATGGTTGGGGAAATCGCCATCCACTTCGCAGTACAGCGGCACCACTTCACAGCCCAGCTCTTCGACCAGCATCGGTGCCAGCTCGCCGGCAATGCCATTGCCGGCATCCAACACCACCTTCAACGGCGCGGCCACGGCGATATCGCCGACAATGCGATCCAGATAGGCCCGCCGGACATCTTCCGACGACTGACCGCCCTGGCCACTGGCAAAATCGGCAGCCTGAGTGCGCTGGTACAGTTTCTGGATGGCATCCCCGGACAAGGTTTCGCCGCCCAGCATGATCTTCAGGCCATTGTAATTGGCCGGATTGTGGCTGCCGGTCACCATCACGCCGGAACCGGTCTGAAGCTCCTGAGTGGCAAAATAAAGCACCGGTGTAGGCACTGCGCCAACATGAATCACATCGCACCCAGTGGCCATAACGCCACGGGCCAGGGCATTAGCCAGTTCGGGGCTGGAATGACGGCCGTCGTAACCAATACACAGGGCGCCAATGCCCCGCTCCACGGCTTCCGAACCAATCGCCTGACCAATCAGCTGGACCGCATCAGCGGACAGTGTCTCGCCAACGATGCCGCGAATATCGTAGGCCCGAAAGATGTCAGGGGATAACTCCACAGCTGGTTCCGGCGTTTCTTCCACTTCCAGGTGATCACCGCCCAGCAGATCATCGCCACCAAAGCCCAGGACATCCTCGTCACCGTCGAGCATGTCGATGTCGGGCATGTCCTTATCCTGGAACAGGGGTTCGTCGTCGCCGGCCGCTGCCGGCTGCTTGGTGCCCGCCGGTTTTTTCGGTCGCGCCATTTCCAGGGCCTTGGACACGCGCTTCTCCACTACCTGGGATAGCCGGGCCAAAACCTCGCCGGTGGACGCCACCATGTCCCACTGGAGCGGTGGCAGCTTGACCCGGTCGCCCCCAAATACTTTATGCGCCCACTGAATCAGTGCGGTCACGTCCTGACGGATACTCTGCTGCGCACGACTGAGCAGAACCCATACCAGAATCGCTGCCAGCAGGATCGGCGCGCCGACCAGGATGGCGATCATTACGATGTCCACCGGAGCAGTTGGCGCCTTGGCGGGGGTATAGGCAACAGACCAGTCGGGGTTCGCCAGTGACCGGGTTTCTGCCGCACCAGAGCCACTGCCCTGGCTGACAATCGCGCGCGTAGTACCGGCCACAGTTTGGGTCAGCTCCAGCTTGCCACCCAGATCGTCGTTAACCACCTGCAACAGCGGCTGCAAGCGAGCAGCGTCAAAAATCACCAGCAGGCTGCCAATCACGGCATTGCTAACCGGATTACGTACCGGCGTTGCCATCTGGACCAGCCAGCGGTTATCCCGGGGAAACGCGTCCGGGTGCAGTGGCTGGCTATTTTCCGCCCGCCGCAGCAGTTCAATACCAGCAAACCCGAGTGCGCCCCGTTCATTGGCGGTGCGGGGAATCTGCTTGTACGGGAACAGATGCACCCCCTGAATACCTGGCAGTGCGCTGGCCAAACTCTGCTCGGTGGCTACGATACTGCTGGGTTCAGATACCGCCCCAATAACATCCGGGCGGGCGGCCAGACCGTTCACACTGGCCTGCATCAAGTTCAGATACTGGTTCACCCGCAGTGCCGCCGACTCGGCCTCAACAGCCTTTTCCGCTTCGAACCGTTCGATCGCGGCTGGCTGCACTACCAGAAAATGCACCAGGACTGCCGCGACAACCCCGGCCAGCACCACCACAAGCGCCTGACTGGTGGCCACCGAATTCAGCTTCTTGAGCTTTAATCCCGCGGCTGTCTTCTTGTCATTCTTGGCCGCCTTCTTGGCAGGTTTTTCATCACCGGAAGCGTCGTCGGTTTTTTTCTTACCCAGCTTCATAATCCTTCCTGCTGTTGTATTTTTTATCCTGAACTCGCACGTTGCGCTCAGTATAGACGCCGGTCTGGGGTTGTGCGTGGCAGGGCCGCGACTCAGTGGGTACCGGTCGACCCAAAGCCGCCCTCACCGCGGTCACTGGCATCGAATTCTGACACCACTTCGAAATCCGCCTGCACCACCGGCACCAGAACCAGCTGGGCAATGCGCTCTCCCACCTCGATGGTGAACGTGGTCTGGCCACGGTTCCAGCAGGACACCATGAGCTCACCCTGATAGTCGGAATCGATCAGCCCGACCAGGTTACCCAGTACGATGCCGTGCTTATGACCGAGTCCGCTACGCGGAAGGATCATCGCCGCCAGGGCCGGATCCCCGATATGAATCGACAAGCCGGTTTTGATCAGCTGGGTCTGACCCGGTTCAAGGGTCAGAGGCTGGTCGAGGCAGGCCCGGAGGTCCAGACCGGCAGAGCCATCGGTGGCGTATTCCGGGAACGCAATCTGCTGGCCAATACGTTCATCCAGTATCCGCACCTGAAGTTTTTTGGTGGTCATAATCGTCCTATTACTGAAAGAGGAAGCGGTTCGAGCTCAGCCCGCCGCCTGGTGAAGATGTTCGCCGACCAATGCCATCAGGCGATCGGCAATTCGTTGCTTGCTGTCCGGCCCGATCGACGCCTGCCCCTCCGGCCAGAACACCGTCACCGCGTTGTTGTCACTGTTGAAGCCGAGCCCCGGCACCGAGACGTCGTTGGCGACAATCATCCGGAGCTTCTTACGCTGCATCTTGTCGATGGCGTACCGGGCCACGTCGGTGGTTTCGGCGGCAAAGCCCACGGTAAAGGGCGCATCGGCCCTGGCGGCAATGGTGGCCAGGGTGTCCGGATTACGCACCAGCGACAGCGCCATCTGCTCGCTGGATTTCTTGATCTTGTCGGGCTCGCAGCTCTGTGGCCGGTAATCGGCGACCGCCGCACTGGCGATAAACAGGTCGCAGCCGGCATCGACCGCGTCTGACGACGCCTGAAGCATGTCCGCAGCGGTCGTCACATTGCGCACCTCGACACCGGACGGCGCCGGTATGGCAACCGGACCGCTGATAAGCACCACCTCTGCACCAGCATCCCGGGCGGCCGCGGCCAAGGCGTAGCCCATCTTTCCGGAACTGTGGTTGCTGATGTAGCGCACCGGGTCAATCGGCTCTCGAGTCGGCCCGGCGGTAATCACCACTCGTTTGCCCGTCAGGGCACCGGTAGACGGCTGGCCGGCGACCAATCCGGCCAGCACCAGCGGCTCCAGCATCCGCCCCGGACCGGTATCGCCACAGGCCTGCTCACCCTGGTCCGGCCCCCACAGCGTAATCTGCGGATCGTCCTGCAATAACCGGAGATTGCGCTGGGTGCGGCGATTGCCCCACATCGCCTGATTCATCGCCGGCGCAACAGCAATCGGCGCTTCGGTGGCACAGCACAGGGTAGTCAGCAGATCATCGGCCATGCCATTGGCCAGGCGAGCGATAAAATCCGCCGAGGCCGGTGCGATAACCACCTGATCCGCCCATTTCGCCAATTCGATGTGCCCCATGCCGGCTTCGGCCTCCGGGTCCAGCAACGAGGTCCGAACCGGCTCGCCACTGAGGGCCTGGAAGGTCAGCGGAGTGACAAAGGCCTCGGCACCGCGGGTCATGACTACCCTCACGCTGTGGCCAGCCTTTTTCAGCAGACGAACAAGCTCTGCGCTCTTATAGGCAGCAATACCGCCGGTAATGCCCAGCAGAATTCGTTTGGCGGCCATAGGGGCTCCGTATCTTCATAAAAAGAAAGGCTTATAAGATAGCATGCTCAGGCGCCACAGACAGCCTGCAAGCGTGGCCCGTCGTTTACCGATTGTTACTTTTTAAAGTAACCTTTGTAACCTCAAATCGAGGCCGACGCAGGATGCGTCTGGAGCCACCAAGAACCTGCAAGGAAAGCGTATGAACACCTCCTCCTGGCGCCCGGACGAGCGCCCCCGGGAACGGCTGCTCGCCCATGGCGCCGACAGCCTGTCGGACGCCGAACTACTGGCCATCTTCCTGCGCACCGGCACCACCGGCATACCGGTGATGACTATGGCACGCACTCTGATCAACCGATTTGGCAGCCTGCGCGGCCTGATGACCGCCTCCCGCAGCCAATTCTGTGACACCAAGGGACTGGGTACCGCCAAATACGCCCAGGTCCAGGCCGCCATGGAGATGGCCCGGCGGGTGATGGATGAACCACTACGCCAGGGCGACCCGTTGCGCTCGCCGGACGACACCCGGCGATTCCTGACCAGCCGGCTCGGCACCTACCCCCACGAAGTCTTCGCCGGCCTGTTTCTCGACAACCGGCATCGGGTTATCCAATACCGGGAGCTGTTCCGTGGCACCATTGACGGCGCCGCAGTGTACCCCCGCGAGGTGGTGCGCCAGGCCCTGGAGGACAATGCCGCCGCTGTTATCTTTGCCCACAACCACCCGTCCGGGGTGGCCGAACCGAGCGAGGCGGACGTGGCCCTGACCCGGCGCTTGAAAGAGGCACTGACTCTGGTCGATATCAGGGTTCTTGACCATATGGTTGTCGGCCACGGTGAGGTAGTATCACTGGCTGAACGGGGGCTGATGTAATTGCCCGAACCATTGCGCCGGGAAACTGGCCAAATTCCCAACAATTTTTTGCGTTGGGGGGCGAGTTCTGGTATAAAAGCGTCCCTTTCTGGCGGCGTCTGGCGAGCAGCGTTCAGTTTAGAGGCGCGAAACAGGGGCGTTAGCGTTCCTTAGCAACCAGAGACGCATTTAAAACGAATTTGTACTATAGAGACCATTGCTCAGGTCGGAGGCAAGTATGTCCAGAGTTTGTCAGGTTACCGGTAAGCGTCCGCTATCAGGTAACAATGTTTCCCACGCGATGAACCACACTCGTCGTCGTTTTCTGCCGAATCTGCAGAACCACCGTTTCTGGGTTGAGTCCGAGAAGCGTTTCGTGAAGCTGCGCGTATCCACCAAGGGCATGCGCATCATCGACAAAAAAGGCATTGACGCTGTGCTGGCAGACCTTCGTGCCCGCGGCGAGAAATTTTAAGGAGCCGCATCATGCGCGAGAAAATCAAGCTGGTATCATCAGCAGGCACTGGTCACTTCTACACGACCAAAAAGAACAAGCGTAACACTCCGGAAAAGATCGAGATCAAAAAGTATGATCCGGTTGTCCGCAAGCACGTTGCGTACAAGGAAGCCAAGATCAAGTAATCATTGATCCGGCATCCACAAAAAAACCCGGCCTTGCGCCGGGTTTTTTTGTGCCTGATATTCTATACCTGAACCGAAACTAGAAAGTCTCCAAATACCCTTTCGGCAGCGCCACATCCATAGCGATAGGCAGGTGGTCCGAAACCGGGTAACTCACCACTTCTGACCGGCGGATTTCCAGCGACGGACTCACCAGAATATGATCCAACGCCTTTTCCGGCCGCCAACTTGGGAAACTGTGCGCCGACTCCGGAAGCGGGATCAGATCGGTTTCCTTTAACGGGGTCTGGGTCAGCAACTCTTCGGCGTGATTATTCATATCCCCCATCAGCACCACATGCTGGTAGTCGGCGATCAGCTCGCGAATGTAGCCGAGCTGGCGCTGCTGCGCCGCCTTACTCAGCGACAGGTGCATCAGCACCAACACCAGCGGATCATCCTCAGAGCCATAGCGGGCAATAATGGCGCCTCGCCCCGGAATCAATCCGGGCAATTTGTGCTCGGTGACATCCAGCGGCCGGAAACGACTCAGCAAACCGTTGCTGTGCTGGGCGATCTGCCCGAGATTGCGATTCAGCTGCTGGTACCAGTAGGGAATACCCGCCGCTTCGGCCAGATACTGAACCTGATTGATGTAACCACTGCGCAGGCTGCCGCCGTCGCACTCCTGCAACGCGACCACGTCGTAGTTACCAATCAGATGGGCAATGCGGTCCAGGGTCTGAATCCGGTTGCGGTGAGGCAGGATGTGCTGCCAGCTGCGGGTCAGATAGTGCCGATAGGATGAGGTATTGATGCCAACCTGGATATTGAAGGTCAGCAACCGGATGTGTCGGTGGGGCTCAAACTCCGGAACATGCTCAAAGCCCGAGCAAGTACTGCGAGACGTATCAACCGCTTTCGCCGTCCCGCTGAACTGCTTACGGATTCGCTTGTACATGCTGCCTGCCCCACTCTTCTCTCGAAGGTTCCGCAACCCGAAGGCGAAGATTCCGCGACCCGAAGGCCGCGGACGACCCCGTTACTTCGCTTCACGCTCCTTGGCGACCAGGTAATCGACAACGTCCAGGGCTGCCTCGTGACTGCCGGCCATGGAAGCGCTCACTTTGTATTTGCCATTTACCAGCATAGTTGGAACACCGGTGATGCGCGCCCCACGAATTTTCGCCTGGGCTTGCTGCATCCGGGCGTTCACACCAAAGCTCTGGTAGTTCTTCAGGAACGCCTCACCATCGACACCATGGCCGGCCACGAAGTCCGCCAGTGCCTCCGGAGTGTTCAGCTGACGGCGCTCGCCGGCCAGGGCATCAAACAGTGCGTCATGCACCTTGTGCAGCTCACCCATGGCATCAAGCGCGTAGTAAGCGCGGGCATGGGGCTCCCAGGAACGGCCAAGGGCGGCCGGCAACATCACGAACTCGACATCGTCGGCCATGTCTTCTTCCCAGGCCTCAACCACCGGCTTGAAGTTGTAGCAGTGCGGGCAGCCATACCAAAACACCTCAGCCACTTCGATCTTGCCGTTGTCGTCGGTGCGAACCGGCGTATCCAGTTTCTGATAGTGAGTTCCCTCTTCCCAGGTTTCGGCACTGGCCGGGGCACCAAAGGCAAACATCGCAGCCAGGAAAGCTGCTGCTCCAAGTGTTCTGATCATTGGACATCTCCGATATCGTGAAGTCGTAAGTGTGAGGGATTATGACCCAGCCAGCGGAAAAAGTTCCACAGACAGAGTAAATCGCCGGGTTACAGAGCCGTAAGCAATAAAAAACCCCGCCTGAGGCGGGGTCTTTGGAGTCTCGGCTAGACGCTGTTCAATCAGTGCAGGCCAGACACGTAGTTGGCAACCGCCTCGATCTCGGCGTCGGTCAGCTTGGCCGCCACGTCCATCATGATGGCCGCGTTGGAGCCAGTGGCCCGCTCGCCGCCACGGTAAGCCTTCAGCTGCTTACTGATGTACTCGGCGTTCTGGCCACTCAGGCGGGGGTAGCCACCCGGCTCGTTGCCCTTGCCCTGCGGGCTGTGACAACCGGCACAGGCTGGCACACCGGAGGCCATGTTGCCACCCCGGTAGAGGGCCGCGCCCTGCTCAATCAGATCCGGGTTGGCCTGACTCAGGGGCATGTCCTGGTCGTCGAAGTAAGCGGCCAGATCCTGCAGCTCTTGCTCGGATTTACCGTTCAGAAGACCCGTCATTTCGGCAATCGCACGATCGCCGGACTGGATTGCCACCAGTTGATTGTACAGGTACTTTTCACCCAACCCAGACAGCTTGGGATAGCTACCCATGATCGGCTTCTGGCCGGCCTGGCCATGACATCCGGCACATACCGCTGCGTTCTGTTCGCCTGCTTGAGGATCTCCTGCCCCGTGCGCCATCGCTGTGAGGCTTACACCGAGAACAACTCCTGCGATCAGTTTTTTCATGCTCGCTCCGCTTCTCTCATCTTAAAGGTATTCTTCGTTGTGCAGCCGGCAGGCACTGACCAATCAGGCGCAAAACCGGGACTGACAGCGGTCGCGCTCAGCGCGCCGCCCGGATTTGGTGTAGCATTATACATTAATCCCTGATAACTGAAATCCAAAGGAAAGCCAACCGCTGTGGACCCTGATCTGACCCCGAACTCCGTCTCTTTCAACAGTGCCCGCTTCTTGATCAGCGCCTCCCGACTGGACGAATGCCCACCGGATTTTGGTGCCGAAGTGGCCTTCGCCGGCCGCTCCAACGCCGGCAAGTCCAGCGCACTCAATGCGATCACCGCCCATGGCAAGCTGGCCCGGACCAGTAAAACACCGGGCCGCACCCGGTTGATCAACTTCTTCACCCTGAACCGCGAGGGCTGCCGCCTGGTGGACCTGCCAGGCTATGGCTATGCCAAAGTGTCCCGGGATCTGAAAGACGACTGGCAAAAACACCTGGGCCACTACCTGAACGACCGGCGCTGCCTACGCGGTCTGGTGCTGGTGATGGATATCCGCCACCCGCTCACTGAATTCGACCAAATGATGGTGGAATGGTGTGAACATAACAACCTTCCGCTGATGATTCTGGCCACCAAGGCCGACAAACTGAAATTCGGCCAGGCCAAAACTGCCATGATGGGCATCGCCAAAGACCTGAAACCGTTCAGTTGCGTGCATCATCTGATCATGTTTTCAGCGACATCGAAACGGGGTGTGGATGAGTGCCGGGAGGCGCTGACGAACTGGCTGGAGGCACCGGCCGACGACTGAGCCGTCAGCCCGCCAAACAGAGATTAGCCGCGTTCAGTTAAAGAGTGCCGCCGCACTCGATCCGGTAGCCCAGATCAATACAGGTTTCGCCCTGGGGCTGACCGGACAGTCGCGCCAGCAGTTCCCGGGCCGCCCGCTGCCCCACCGCTTCCCGCGGGGTAATGACACTGGCAAGGCGCGGGACCATCACCTGCCCGACATCGTGGCCGTGGAATCCGGCAATGGCGATGCCCTGTGGCACCGCAATACCCTGACGCTGACACTCAAAATAAGCACCGATGGCGACGTCGTCATTGGTGCAGAAGATGGCATCGGTGTTGGGATTGTCCGCCAGGATACGCTTTAACAGCGTGGCCCCGACGCTGAACGACGACCGCTGTTCGCTACGCAGGGTCACCGGCGTCAAACCGGCTTCGGTCATGGCCCTGACATAACCCTCCTGCCGTTGCAGGGTTCGGGCATCCAGACGCACCGCCAGGTAGACGATGGCGGTGCGGCCCCGGCGAATCATTTCCCGCACCATATCGTAGGCGGCCTGAACGTTGTCAAAGCCGACAGCCTGCTCAAACGGCCGGGTGTGGGTATCCATGATCTCGACCGTGGGCACGCCGGCGGTTTCCAGCATCCGGAAGGTTCGATCGGTGTGCTGGCTCTCGGACAGGATCACACCGTCAACGTTGTAGGACAGCAGCGACGCCAGGCTACGCTCCTCAATCTCCGGACTATAGCCGTAGTGGGCCAGCATCAGATGGTACCCGGCCTGTTCGGTGACCGACTCAATCCCCTTGATGACGTCAGCGAACACCTGGTTAGTCAGCGAAGGCAGCAGCACCCCGACGGCGTGACTCTTGGATTTGGACAACAGGTCCGGTGCCCGGTTCGGAATGTAACCGAGGGCCTCGGCTTCGGCAAAGATGAGTTCCCGCATCTTCTCGGACACGTTATCGCCACCGCGCAGGCAGCGACTGACCGTCATCTTGGTGGTGCCAACCCGGTCGGCAATGTCCTGCAACGTCGGACGCTTGTTCTTACCCATGCATGATTCCTGCTACGACAGAGAGGCGGCTGGCGAAGATTCGAATAGACGCCGGTGCGGGCACCGGCTTCAGCCCCTGGCATCTTCCCCGGTTGGGGCCAGCGCCGCAAGGCACTGGCGCACCAGGCTCTCCGGACGACCGGTGACATCGAGGGTGACGGCACCCTCGTCCGGCTCGGGCTCCTGCAATAGCTGAAACTGGCTCTCGAGCATGGCCTGACCATTGAAGTAATGGTCCTGACGCCGCGATAGCCTCGCCCAGATGGTCTGGTAGTCACCCTGAAGATAGACGATGCGCAGCTCCGGGTTGTCGGACCGCAAGCGCTCGCGATAGGCTCGCTTCAGTGCCGAGCAGGCCAGCACCAGACCGGCGTCCTGTTGCCGGACCAACTCAGCCAGATCGGTCAGCCAGTCGGCCCGATCGTCATCGGTCAGCGGGATGCCACTGGCCATCTTCTCGACATTGGCGCGGCTGTGGTAACTGTCAGCATCAAAGAAGGGAACCGCCAGCTCCTGTGCCAGCAGACTCCCCACCAGACTCTTGCCACAGCCTGACACCCCCATGACAACCAGTTTCGGTACGCTCGCCATCATTGCCACCACAGTGCCAGTTGCGGGAAGGCGATCAACAGCCCCAGCGCGATAATCTGAAGCACAATGAACGGCAGCAGTGACTGGAAGATCTCACCCAGGGAGATGTCTTTCGGCGCCACCGTTTTCAGGTAGAACGCGGCCGGTCCGAATGGCGGCGACAGGAAGGACACCTGCATGTTCATGCAGAACACCACCCCGAACCAGATCGGGCTGTACCCCAGCTCGACCACAATCGGCACGAAAATCGGCATGGTCAGCAAGGCCACGCCGACCCAGTCCAGGAACATGCCCAGCACCAGCAGGATCAGCATCATGAACAGGATGGTTAGCAGTGCATCGCCGCCACTGACCGCGAACACCATGTCCCGGACAAAGTCGATGCCGCCCATCAGGTTGTATACACCCACCAATGCGGTTGCACCGATACCGATCCAGATGATCATGCCACACACCCGCAGGGTGCTGATGGTGGCTTTGCGAATCATGTCCAGCGACAGCTCACCACGCACCCAGGTGCTGAGCGCAATACCGATCACACCCAGGGCCGAAGCCTCGGTCACCGAAGCAACGCCACCGTAGATGCTACCGAGCACCACTACTACCGACAGGATGGGAAACAGCAGGGCCTTGAAGAAATTGGGCGCCGGCGTGTCCGGCTGATCCTGATCGGATGGCAGCGGCGCCATCTCCGGTTTTAGCCAGACCCGGATCAGCACGTAACCCATGTACAGCAGGGCCAGCAGCAGCGCCGGCAAAAAGGCACCCTTGAACAGGTCACCGATGGAGACGTTGGCGGTCAGGCCATAAATGATCAGCACGATACTTGGAGGCAGCATGGTGCCCAAGGCACCGCCTGCACAGGTAGTACCAATGGCCAGCTTGCGGTCGTAGCCCAGGCGCAGCATCTGGGGCAGTGCCAGGATGCCCAGCAGCACGGTTTCGCCGCCAATCACCCCGGACATGGACGCCAGGATAACCGCCACCACCAGGGTCTGTATGGCAACACCACCGCGCAGGCGACGACCCAGGCGGGCCATGGCGTCAAACAGGTCCCGGGCAATACCGGAGTGGTCCAGCAGCGACGCCATCAGCACGAACATCGGCACCGCCAGGAACACATAATTGCCAATAAAGCTGTACAGCCGGCTACTGACAATCGGCAGTGCGTCCGGGCCAAACCAGCCCAGCGCAAACAGCAGAGCCACCAGACCGGTGGCAAACGCCAGCTGCATCCCTGTCAGCAACAACAGGATCAGCAACCCCAGCATCAGCAGGCTGCCGTAACCAATGCCCATGGAAGCAAGTTCAAACATTGCGCTCTCCCTTGTCGTCCGAAGCCTGGTCAGGCGTGGGTTTATTACGCAGGTCGCGAATCAGGTGCAGCAGAAATTGCAGCGTGAGAATGGCCACGGCAACGAAGATGATGACCTTCAGCAACGCAGGGAATGGCGGATTCCAGGCCGAGCCGGAGGTCTCAAGCCGCCAGCCGCCCCAGGGCGCGACGACTGCCGACTGGGCCATGAACCAGCTGGCATAGAGCAGCAGACTGCTGAACAACAACCCCAGAAGATGATGCACAACCCGAAGACAGCGCTGGACGGCCGGCGACACCGAGTCGTACACCAGCACAATGCGAACGTGCTTGTCCGTCGCCAGTGCGTACAACCCGCCCAGCACGAACAACGTGGCACCGGCAAAGGTGACGGTCTCATGCACCCACAGGGTGGGCGAGTTGAACAGGTAGCGGCGGACAATTTCGTACAGGGACACCACAGCGATAAGGGCAAAGACCAGACTCAACTTTTTGCCCAACCACACGATGGCGCGATCCAGTGGCGTAAAGCCAACATCCTCTGGGGGCTCCGGCACCAGATCACCTGGCGCCCGCCCTGTTGGTTCATGTTCAGCAGACATTAGAAACTCCCGACTCCGACCCCTGAACACGGGGCCGGAGGGTATCGGTAGGGGACGGAATCAGATCAGAGCAAGCCTTGCGACTCGAGGTAGGCTGTCACTGAGTTGTAGACCTTCTCGGCGTTGGGGGACTGCTCGGCGTACGCTTTCCACTGGTCGCGGGCGATGGTGCGGAACTTCCGGCGCTCCTCGGCTGACCAGTCGTGGACGGTAATCTCCGGGTTGGCGCGTGCTTCCATGACCGCGGTCTTGTCCGCCATGGCCAGTTGGGTGCTGATGTCCTGGGCGAAATCCCGTGCCGATACCGTCATGATGGTCTGGATGTCTTCCGGCAGTTTTTCCCAAGCCTTTAGACCCATTGCGATCTCGATCAGCGGCAGGGAGTGGAAGCCCGGATACACCGGATGCGCGGCAATTTCGTGTAGGCCGGCGTTGTGGTTGGTGGAGAACACCGTGTAGTCAGCGGCGTCGATCACACCCTTGCCCAGCGCGGTGTAAACCTCAGAGCCCGGCAGATTGACCGGTGCGGCACCAGCGGCGGCGAACACCGACTGTACCAGGCCTTCAGGGGCGCGCATCTTCAGACCCTTGAGGTCTTCAACGCCGTTCAGCGGCTTCTTGGAGACGAACGATTCCAGGCCAGTACCACCACCGCCAACAAACTTCACACCGTACGGGCGGTAGAGTTCGTTCATCAGCTCGTAGCCACCGCCATGGTTGATGTAGTCAATGAGCTGGTCCGGGCTCGACCAGGCACCCACGGTATTACCGATCAGGCCAAAGGCCGGGTCCTGACCGGAAAAGTAACCGGTGACTGAGATATGGCCATCGAGCACGCCCATTTTCATGGCACCGAGGGTTTCGGTGTGACTGACCACACTGCCAACCGGGAGCAGATCAATGCTGACCCGTCCGCCCGACATTTTTTCCACCCGGTCGGCCCACTCCTGCTGGACCTCAAAGTTCTTGACGCCGGACGGGTCTGACGACTGGAACTTGAAATTAAAATCGGCGGCAGCGGCGTGAAGCGCGAAAGTGGCCGAGATCAGGCCAGCGGCAAGTCTTTTGGTAAACATACGTGGGACTCCTGGTTGTTTTTGTATCGGTAAATGTTACCGGTAACATTTGCGAGTCTAGTTAAAACAAAAAGTGCTGGCAAGCATAGGCAGGCGGCAGAAGCAGAGAAAAAAACATAAAAAAACCGGTCTGCCAGAGACAGACCGGTGAAACGTCAGGGTTTGCGACGTGCTAAAACCTGAGAACTCACTCAGGAGACGCAAGAAATGTCCGGATTTCCTACGTCCACTCCTATGACGGCAAGCGTTAATGAAAGTTCCCTGATGCGGTTGCTTTTTAAACAGACCTAGCGGCTCGCCACCCGGCTCAGTTCAGGTGCCGCCTCCTCCTGAGTCGACAGCGTTGGCCGGTACTGCTCCCGCAACGCCAGCACCCGGTCCCGATAGGCCGGCGTGAGGTATGGCAGCTCCATGGTCAGCACCTGGTAGATGCCCTGCTTGAGTTCGTTCAGGGTCAGGTTGGCGTAGGTTTCCTCAGCGTGCGCGGTTTTCAGGAATGCCATCCAGTTAGTCACTACCAGCCACACGTTCAGCGACATGGCAGCACGCAAAGCCTCCGGCTGTGCCTCGATGATGCCCGCCTCCGCCAACCGCTCGAAAATGCGATTGATGGCCGTGAGGCAGCGCTGAGTGAACTCCCGGTAGTCCTGGCGCAGGCGCTGATCGCTGTCCAGCAGGTATTCCAGATCGCGGTGAAAAAACCGGTAACTCCACAGGCCATCGAACACCGACTCCAGGTAGAAAGTCATGTCGGCGAGCGTCATGGCCCGGTCTTCCGGGATATCCAGGTAGAAATCCACCAGCTTTTCGTACTCGAGGAAGATTTCGTAAATGATGTCCGACTTGTTGCGGAAGTGGTAATACAGATTACCCGGCGAAATCGCCAGGTGCGCCGCTATATGATTGGTAGTGACGTTACGCTCGCCCCGTTCGTTAAACAGCTCCAGACTTGAGAGCAGAATCTTGTCTCTTGTTTTCATAAACTTGCCGGCGGTTGTTAGGTGCCTTGAGGATGGCCTGATAGGCCACCGTACCCTGCTTGACTCCCTAGAGTATATACTCTAATAATACCGCTAAGCGCAAATTGCGCACATTTTCACCACTACAGAACCGCACACTACTGGCCCGATACGCCGGCAGTGAACGGAGGGAGCAGAGTATGGGAGCCACGGTCGTTCAGCTTACCGAAAGTAAAAAGCAGATCCAGCACACCCACCGGGTTTTTCAGGATCAAAAGCAGGCGTTTCGTAGCAACCCCATGCCCTCGCTCACTGAGCGCAAGGAAAACCTGAAGCGCCTGAAGCGTACCCTGCTGACCAATCAAGAGCGCCTGCTCGAGGCCATTGACCGGGATTTCAGCTGCCGGTCCCGGGACGAATCATTGATTGCCGAGGTGATGCCGTCTATCCAGGGCATCAACTACACCCTGAAGCATCTGGGCGAGTGGATGAAGCCGTCGAAACGGCACGTATCGGTGCTGTTCCAGCCCGCCAGCAACAAAGTGCACTACCAGCCCAAGGGCGTGGTCGGGGTTATCGTGCCCTGGAACTACCCGCTGTACCTGGCGGTGGGACCACTGGTGGCGTCACTGGCGGCCGGCAACCGCACCATGATCAAGATGTCCGAGTTCACCCCGCACACCTCGGCGCTGTTCAAGGAAATCATTGAAGCTACTTTCCCGGAAGAACTGGTTTCCGTCATTACCGGCGAGGCCGATGTCGCCGCCGACTTCTCCGCCCGGCCCTTCGATCACCTGCTGTTCACGGGCTCGACCTCGGTTGGCAAGCTGGTGATGCGGGCTGCGGCCGAAAACCTCACCCCGGTCACCCTGGAACTCGGCGGCAAGTCCCCGGCCATTGTCGCGCCCGAGGTGCCGATGGAAGACGCAGCCCAGCGCATTGCCTTCGGCAAGGCCCTGAACGCCGGCCAGACCTGCGTTGCCCCGGACTATGTGCTGTGTCCTGCTGACCGGGTACAGGCCTTCGTGGATGAATTCCGCACCCGGTTCTCGGACATGTACCCCAGCCTGCGTGACAACGACGACTACACCGCCATCATCAACGAGCGCCAATACGACCGCCTTCAAGGTTACCTGGAAGACGCCCGCGCCAAAGGTGCCGAGCTGATCGAAATCAACCCGGCCCGGGAAAACCTGGGTGATGGTACCCGGAAAATCCCGCTGACCCTGATCCTGAACACCACACCGGACATGAAAGTGATGCAGGATGAGATCTTCGGCCCGCTGCTGCCGGTGGTCAGTTACAGCGGCCTGGATGAGGCCTTGCATTACATCAATGATCGGCCTCGGCCGCTGGCCCTGTATTTCTTCGGCTACGACAAGAGCCAGCAGCAGCATGTGGTGGACAACACCCACTCCGGCGGTATGTGCATCAACGATGCGCTCATGCATGTGGCTCAGGATGATCTGCCATTCGGCGGTGTCGGCGACTCCGGCATGGGCCACTACCATGGCAAGGAAGGCTTCCTGACCTTCTCCCACCACCGGGCAATTTTTGCCAAACAGAAATTCAACAGCGGCAAATTTGTGTACGCACCGCACGGCACCGCTGCCCACAAGATGATATACAAGCTCTTCATCCGCTGAGACCTGGCGCGGGGGCAAGCAATGCCCCCGCCATCCAAAGCCCCAAGGACAATAACAAGAAGGGAACTCGCCATGCTTGACCCGTCCGCCGCCCGATCGGGCGACACCGAATTTGCCCGGCTTGATCGCCGCAGCTTTCTGAAAAGCGGACTGGGCGGCACCCTGTTTCTCGCCACGGTCAGCACCACCGCCGGACTGAGCGGCTGCGCAACAGCACCGGCTGGTCAGCTGGACGCTGTCGACACGCAAATGAAAACCAGCTACCAGTTCCGGTTCCTGACCCGGGACGATATCGAGCTGTTCGAGGCCCTGTTGCCTGCCATGTTTGGCCCGGCCCTGCCGGAACAACCTCAGGCGCGGCGTCTGGCCGTTGCCGGCACCATTGAGCGTATCGATGCCGGCATTGAAAACTTCGGGCCGGCCAATCAACAGGAACTGCGTCGGCTGTTCGACCTGCTGACCTTTGGTTTCACCCGGGTGACCATCGCCCGTGTCTGGTCCCGCTGGCCCAATGTCAGCACCACCGACGCCAACGCCTTTCTGGAACGCTGGCGCACCAGCGGTATCGGCCTGTTCAACAATGGCTACATTGCCCTGACCAAGATCAGCAACGTCGCCTTCTACGGCGGCCATGACCAGTGGCACCTGTCGGGCTATCCGGGACCGCCCCAGTGGGCGGTTGACGCCCTACCCCAATTCAAGACTGCCTGATTCCACGCTCAGTAACGGAGCTATCCATGTCGTTAACCGATCGCATTGCCCGGGGCCTGGAAGCAGGCTGGAAAGTAACCGATGCCACCACCCTGACCGACCACCAGACCCACGAAGCCGATGTGATCGTCATCGGGACTGGCGCCGGCGGTGGCACCACCGCTGAAATCCTGGCCAAGAACGGGCTGTCCGTGATCCTGGTAGAAGAAGGCCGGCTGTACTACCAGAAAGACTTCACCATGGATGAGCACAGCGCCTACGCCAGTCTGTATCAGGAGGGCATGAGCCGGACCACCCAGGACGGCGCCATCGCCATTCTTCAGGGCCGTTGTGTGGGTGGATCGACCACGGTGAATTGGACTTCCAGCTTTCGCACCCCGGATCAAACCCTGACCTACTGGGCCGACAATTTCGGCCTGGACAACCTTAGCCCCGAGGCCATGGCCCCCTGGTTTGAAGGCCGGGAACAGCGGCACACCGTAGCGCCCTGGCAGACACCCCCGAACGTCAACAACGACATCCTGCGTCAGGGCTGCGAACAGCTCGGTTACAGCTGGCAGACCATTCCCCGGAATGTAAAAGGATGCTGGAACCTGGGTTACTGCGGCGTGGGCTGCCCCACCAATGCCAAGCAGGGCGCGCTGATGACCACCATTCCCGGCGCCCTCGATCATCAGGCCCGACTCTTCCACGGGCTCCGGGCAGAACGGCTGGTCATGGACCAGGACCGTATTGATCACCTGCAAGCCAGCGCCATGGGCGCGGACGGCATTACCCCGTCCGGTGTCACGGTGACCCTGAAAGCCCGCCACTTTGTGGTTGCCGCCAGCGCCATCGGCTCGCCAGGTCTGCTGTTACGTTCGGACATTCCGGATCCCCACGCCCGTGTTGGCAAGCGCTCGTTCATCCATCCGGTGAACGCCACCATTGCCCAGATGCCGGAAAAAGTGGATCCGTTTTACGGTGCGCCCCAGTCAATCTACTCAGATGAGTTCAACTTCAAGAATGGCGTGGATGGACCAGCCGGCTTCAAGCTGGAGGTTCCGCCACTGCATCCGGGCATGTCGGCGGGCGTGATTCCGGGCCACGGGCCGGAACAGATTGACGCCATGGCGGGCCTACCCTGGACCCAGTCTGTTATCGCCCTGATGCGAGACGGTTTCCATCCCGAAAGCCCCGGGGGCACGGTGACCCTGCGCGACGACGGCTCACCGGTTCTGGACTACCCGATCACAGATTACCTCTGGCATGGGCTGAAACAGGCCTACCTGACCATGGCGGAGATTCAATTTGCCGCCGGCGCAAGCAAGGTCCGGCTGGTGCACCTCGACTCAAACTGGTACACCAGCTGGGGCGAAGCCAGGGCCGCCATCAACAGCATTGCCATGGAACCGCACCGGGTGCGGTTGTTTACTGCCCACCAGATGGGCGGCTGCAGCATGGGCCAGGATCCCCAAACCTCGGTGGTGAACGGCTTCGGTGAGCACCATCAAGTCAGCAACCTGAGCGTACACGATGCTTCGGTGTTCCCGACCAGCATTGGTGCCAACCCACAGCTGTCGATCTATGCCCTGGCAGCTCGGAACAGCGCACGGCTGGCAGCTAAGCTGACGAGCTGAGTGCCCGCCATTTTGGGATGGCCGACAAGCTGCTATTCTAAGGCCTCACGAATTAAGGAGCTGTGCATGCCGAAAGTCATCTACCCGGGCACCTTCGATCCGATTACCAATGGTCATACCGACCTGATCGAGCGTGCCGGTCGCATGTTCGACGACATCGTGGTTGCCGTCGCCTACAACCCCAAGAAACAGCCACTGCTGAATCTGGAAGAGCGCTGCGATCTGGTCCGCCAGGCCACCGCCCACATTCCCAACGTCACCGTTACCGGCTTCAGCAACCTGCTTGCGGATTTTGTTCGGGAACAGGGCGCAACGGTCATCCTGCGTGGACTGCGGGCGGTGTCTGACTTCGAGTACGAATTCCAGCTGGCAGATATGAACCGGCGGCTGGCGCCGGAGGTGGAGAGCGTATTCCTGACCCCGGCGAACCACCTGTCGTACATTTCCTCGACCCTGATCCGGGAGATTGCCTCCCTGGGTGGCGATGTCTCAGAATTTGTCGATCCCGCCGTTGAGGCGGCCATGAAGCAGAAGTTCGAATCAGCCTGAGGAAACGGTGGCGTGAGTGACCAGGCCCTGGCCGGGGCCCGGTCACGTTTAACGTTGCTTAGAGCAACGGTGGCAGCGGAATTTCCATGCCGTTCACGTCCACCATCAGATCCTTCATCACCGCCTTCATCACCAGCTGGTCGCCGTCTTTGATCAGCAGACCCTGCTTGATCATCGGCGCGAGCTGCATACGTACACTCGGGTAATTCTCAGCCAACGCTGATGGCGCGCTCAGCTGCATGTCGCCGGTCAGCCGTTGCATCACCATCAACATGCCCGCGCGCTCGTCGGCGCTGAGTTCCGGATGACGAATAGTGACATTACCGGTGACCACGCCCTCTGGGGTGCTCAGACTCAGCTGTGGCATACCCACCGAAAATCCGGCCGAGGCCAGCTCGCGCAAGGCCAAATTGATCTGCTGCATGGCCGCCATTTGCTGCTCCGGCTCCGCTGGCGCCGAGGTTCCGTTTTGCAGCATCACAGTCTGCAGATCGGACATGCCCTGGGTAAGAGAGCTCCAGCTAGCCAGATCCAGATTTTCCAGAGCGAATTCCACCCGGTGGGGGCCGTAGCCCTGGCCACCACGAATGATCTCCTCCAGTTCTAAAGTCACACGGGAATCCAGGCGGGTTTGCTCTGGGTTGGTCTCGGTGCTGCTGGACAGACTGAAGTCCCGGAACTCAACCGGCGGATCGGCCCGATGGACCACCGTCATTGACCCAACCTCAAGCTCACCGGCACCCGTCCAGACGTCCGCCATCAGGTGATTCAGGCTTTGCTCCATATGAATGTCGGCCATACGGATATCGATTTCAGGGCCGGACAGGCTGAGTGTCGGCCATACCATCAGCGCGTCGGCCTGAGAGCCCGTATCGCTAATTTCGATACGCGCCAGACCACCGCTGGTGTTCAGGGTTTCGCCAGTGACCTCGTTGGTCATGGTCATCACCGGCGCCTCAAGCTCCAGCGTGGCACTTCCCCACAGACGGGTTTCCAGGGTCAGCTTCGGTTTGGCCTCGGGAAACCAGTCACGCCCTTCCGGCGACCAACCGCCCACCGGTTCGAAATTCAGCAAGCTGCCGGTGACACCGTGGGTCACCTTGGCCCGATACTCGACCTGGTGTGACTCTCCGGTCTCCGGATTCTGCACCACTAGAGCCCCGGTCAGCTCCGAGCCCAAGACTCCGCGACGATAGGCGCCGGTTTCCATCTTCAGGAACGACTGGGCACGATTCATCTCCTCGGTCGCCTGCTGCCACTGCTGCTCCGTGACAAAGCCGACAACCCAGGGCATGGCCCCAGCTACCGCCAACACCGCAACGCCGGTGATTATCCATTTTTTCTGCAAGACCTGTCTCCGTCTCAGGATTTACCGGTTAGTCGCTCGAGCAACACCAGTTGAGATGCCAGCCGTTCTTCACCTTCGGCCGGTTGTTTCTGCACGTAACTGCCATCTGACAGCAACGCCCAGGACTGACAATTGTCCGCCAGGTAGGTATCCAGATCCTCACGCATTCGAGCCACCAGCGCCGGATCCTCAATCGGGAACGCAGTCTCTACCCGGCTGAGCAAATTCCGCTCCATACCGTCGGCACTGGAGCAGTACACATCCGGGCGCCCCTTGTTGCCAAAGTAGTACACCCGGGTATGTTCCAGGAAACGACCAATGATCGAGCGGACCCGGATATTATTAGACAGACCCGGGACCTCCGGTCTGAGGCAGCATATCCCGCGGATAATCAGATCAATTTTCACGCCCGCCTGGGAGGCCCGGTACAGCGCCTTGATCATTTGTGGCTCAGTCAGCGCATTGAATTTGATAATGATCCGCCCCTTATCGCCAAAGCCGGCCTCACGATCAATCAGACTGAGCAGCCTGGAGTGCAAGGTAAACGGGGCATGAAACAGCTTCTTTATCTTCAGCGCCTTGCCCATGCCGGTCAGCTGCTGGAACAGCTTGTTGACGTCATCACTAATGGAATCGTCGCAGGTCATGAAACTGTAGTCAGTGTACAGGCGGGCGTTCCCGGCGTGGTAGTTGCCAGTACCCAGATGCACATAGCGCCGCAGCTTGCCCTCTTCCCGGCGGACGATGAGAATCATCTTGGCGTGGGTTTTGTAACCAACCACCCCGTACACCACGATCACACCCGCCTCTTGCAGCCGGCTTGCCAGCTCCAGGTTTTCGGCCTCACTGAACCGCGCCCGCAATTCGATTACCGCCGTCACTTCCTTGCCGCGCCGGGCAGCATCCGCCAGCGCTTCGACGATCTCAGAATCCGCCCCGGTACGGTACAGGGTCTGGCGAATCGCCAACACCTGGGGATCCTTGGCGGCCTGGCGCAGCAGATCCACAACCGGACTGAAATTCTCATACGGATGCAGCAACAGGATCGGCTGCTTACGGATACTGTCGAACATCGAATCCTTGCTGCGGATCGGCTTCGGGATCGAAGGCGAGAAACCGGAATAAGTCAGGTCCGGGCGATCCACCAGACCACCCACCGCCATCAGCCGGGTCAGGTTAACCGGTCCGTGAACCTGATACAGGTCCCGCGCAGTCAGGCCAAATTCGGTCAACAGGAACTGGGTCAGTTCATCCGGGCAGTTGTCTGCCACTTCCAACCGTACGCCATCGCCAAAGCGACGACTGAGCAGCTCGCCCCGGAGCGCTGACGCCAGGTCGTCCAGATCGTCCTCGAGCTCAAGGTCGGCATTCCGGGTCAGGCGGAACTGATAGCAGCCCTTCACTTCCATGCCCGGGAACAGCTCGTCGGCGTGGGCGTGGATCATCGATGACAGGAACACCAGATTCTCGCCACCGTCGCAGACATCGTCCGGCAGACGCACCAGGCGCGGCAGTGATCGCGGGGCCGGCACGATGGCCATGCCGGTTTCCCGACCAAAGGCGTCCTTACCATCAAGCTCAACGATGAAGTTCAGACTCTTGTTGACCAGACGTGGGAACGGGTGCGACGGGTCCAGCCCGATGGGACTGACCACCGGCAGAATCTCTTCTTCGAAGTAAGTACGCACCCACTCGGCCTGGGCCGGTGTCCACTCGCGGCGACGGACAAAGTGGATGTTCTGCTGCTCCATTTCCGGAATCAGCACGTTGTTGATAATGTCGTACTGCTCGTGGATATACTCGTGAGCAACCCGGCTGATCTCGGCCAGCGCCTGCTCCGGCATCATGCCGTCCATGCCCACGGTTTCCCGGCCATACTTCATCTGCTGACGCAGACCGGCAACCCGGATCTCGAAGAACTCGTCCATATTGCTGCTGAAAATGCAGCAGAAAATCAGCCGGTTGATCAACGGGTGGGTGGTATCCAGCGCCTGCTTAAGGACCCGGTAGTTGAACTGCAGCTGACTGATTTCCCGATTAAAGTAGTTCTCACTGGCGTCCAGATTGAGACTCTCACCAAGCGCCGGCATGTCCACCGGGGCCGGCACATTCTGGTCGGGGTCAGCCTTAAGCTTCTTGGCGGTTTCCGTAGTCATAGTTCCTCAATTCCGTTCTGTGGCGTGAGCGGCGGACACCGGCCACGCAATCATGTCGTCCGTGGTTCTATCGTCGCGGCTGGTTCATCAGGCGCGCCGCGCGCACTGCAAAATAGGTCAGGATGCCATCGGCGCCGGCCCGGCGCATGGCCATCAGGCTTTCCATCATCACTGCGTCGCCATCGAGCCAGCCGTTCTCGGCCGCGGCCATGTGCATGGCGTATTCGCCACTGACCTGATACACAAAAGTAGGTACCTGCAACTCGGTCTTCACCCGGTGCACAATGTCCAGGTAGGGCATGCCCGGCTTGATCATCACCATGTCCGCGCCTTCGGCCAGATCCAGGGCAACTTCGTGCAACGCCTCATCGGAATTGGCGGGATCCATCTGGTAGGTCGATTTATCGGCCTTGCCCAGATTACTGGCGGAGCCGACGGCATCCCGGAACGGACCGTAATAGCTGGAGGCATACTTGGCAGAATAGGCCAGGATTCGGGTGTTCACATGTCCGGCCGCCTCCAGCGCTTCCCGAATGGCGGCTACGCGCCCGTCCATCATATCCGACGGCGCCACCACGTCCGCGCCGGCATCGGCATGGGACAAGGCCTGGTTCACCAGAGCTTCCACCGTGACGTCGTTCAGCACGTAGCCGGCCTGATCAATGATGCCGTCCTGGCCGTGGGTGGTGAACGGATCAAGCGCGACATCGGTAATCACGCCCAGCTCAGGCTGTGCCTGCTTCAACGCCCGCACGGCGCGCTGGGCCAAGCCATCCGAGTCCCAGGCACCTGAACCGGAGAGGTTTTTCTGGTCCGCCGCCACCACCGGAAACAGCGCCACCGCCGGGATACCCAGCTCGACCAGCTCCGCCGCCTGCTCAACCAGCAGATCGACACTCAGACGCTCTACCCCCGGCATCGAAGGCACAGCTTCGCGCTGGCCTTCGCCTTCCAGGACAAACACCGGGTAAATCAGATTGTCCGGTGTCAGCTGGTTCTCCCGCACCAATCGACGGGAAAAACTACTGGCGCGGTTGCGACGCAGACGCGTGGCGGGAAAGGCACGGGGAGTCGGACTCGGCACGGATAACCTCCTGGATGGTATGGCCGGACATTCAAAGACTGCTGGCAGCGCCGGATTGGCGCCCTGCACACCATCATACACGGCACGGGCCACCCATTGCAGACTCCCTCGACAGGTTAAGAAGCGCCCATGACATTCCGGTTACCGGATTGAATCCAGGGCCTGGGCGCGAACCCGCTCCGTATCCGTAAAGTGCTGATCGCGCAGATCGGCAATGGCCTGCTTCAGCTCGGGCCCGGCCAGCCCGGAGGTCAGCAGGCTTTGGCGCTGGGCGGAGTAAGCTTGCCAGCGCTGATTCCAATTCGCCTGCTCCTGCTCCAGGACCTGCAGCCGTTGCGCCGTTTCGATGCCGAAGGCCTCGCGCCGCCAGTTCTGCAGCGCCTCGGGGTCATCGGCCAGTTCCTGGCGCGCCTGTTCGTAGTCGCTGAACCGGCGGGTTTCCCGACGCGCCTGCCGCAATGGGTCGGGCAAGGCATCTTCGGCCTGCGCCAGGGCCACCCGGCGCTGTTCCTCGGTCAGGTTTGGGTCGCGGCTGATCCGGAGTTTCTCGATCTGAAAACGATCGATCGCCTCGTCCTGGGCAAAAAATGCGTCGGCGGTGGCACTGTCGAGCCAGGTTCGGCGCAGGGCCTGAATTTCCTGCATGCGTTGGTGCATCTGCACCGCATCCAGCTCGGTGCCGCCGCCATAGCCGGCCTCTAGATCGGAAATCGCCAGTTTGTAATCAAGGTAGGCGCGCAAGGTATCCAGGGCCTGGGTTCGTGCGGGTTCCTGCAGCGCCAGCAGTGTTTGTTCAATACGGGCGACTAACTGCTCCAACGATTCCTCCCCGAGCGCCGATAGATAGTATTCAAACAACTGTCGCAGTGCCGGCGTTGGAATCAGGTCGCCGACACTGTCCACCTGGTTCCAGCCACCGGGCACCGAGGTACCCACCAACGAGGCCGGCAGCTGCTCCGGCACCGAAACAGTTTTAGCCTGGCCGACCAGCGTTGATGGCACCGTGGCCGTGGAAGCAGATGCCAGGCCAGTGCTGGATTCGGTTTCAGAGGGACGGAATTCGGTCGAGGTCTGCGCCGGAGCAGCAGCGTGTGACGTCAGCAAATACCAGCCGAACATCACCAGCAGAGACAGGATTAACGGAATCAGAATGTGCGGGCGAGCAAGCGATCTCATGGTCTGCGCGAATCCGTGGTGTTTGGGTGCGGGCGTATTCATTCAAATCCGCCAGAAAGGAATGGCACGAGGATAGACCAGCGCGGGACCAGCTGCCGAGAACGGGGTCAAAAACAGAGCCGGGGCTAATCGCCCCGGCCTGAATTGGCATTAATCACAAGGATCGGTTGTTAAAACCTACAGCAACTTTACGCGGTGCGTCTGAGCGGAAGAGGGTATCAATCTCATGGATCTCTCCACCCTGACTCAGGTAAGCCTCGATATCAGCCTGCAGCTGCGCCCGAACCCGTGCCCGACCAGCAATGGAATGACTGTCATCGCTGTCGTGGCCCCAGTTTCCGGGTTGTTCAAGATTGCTTTCGTCGAATTCACTCATAATGCTCTCCCCATCAACGAAAACAGAGAATCGAGTGCCGGCGCGCCCCGCAGGGCAACTACACTCAGTCTCGACGAACGGCCGGCTTTGGCGTCGTCTTGGCGTCTTTATAATCCTGTTTCGGTGACCGCGCTATTTCAATCAAACCCATTTTTTGTAATTTTTTGTAACCACCAATAAAGCACTGATTTTATGTGACAAAATAGGACTCAATTAGGAGCCAATGAAATTGACACAAAGAATGAATAGTGATTCACTACTTCTAGGGAGCCGGCATGGCTTATCGTGAAACGGAGAAGATGCGCCAGCGCAAGGCCGAGGCGCGGCAACGGATTGTTGACTGCACCTTCCAGTGCGTTGTGGATGGCGGGTTCCGAAGCGCTCGCATTACCCGAATTGCAGATCTCGCAGGCGTTGCCACGGGCACCATTTACCGGCATTTCGAATCCCGGGAAGACCTGTTTGCCGGCGTGTTCCGGCTGGCCACCCAGCGCGAGGTCGACAAGGTCGCGGAAGCGCTGGCAACCGAGGGCAATGCCGCATCCCGCCTGGAAACGGCATTACGGCAATTTGCCGAACGCGCCCTGCGCGGCCCCATGATGGCATGGTCGCTGATTGCAGAGCCGGTCGACCCGAAAGTAGAAGAAGAACGACTGAAGTACCGCAAGGCCTACGCCAGCCTGTTCGAAACGGCGATTCGCGAAGGCATCTCCGAAGGCTGCCTGCCGGATCAGGACGCCCGCCAGAGCAGTACCTGTCTGGTGGGTGCCATTGCGGAAAGCCTTGTAGGTCCACTGTCACCAACTCAGGCCGGCCAGAATCCGGCGGCGACACCTGATAACACCGATGCACTGGTCAATTCCATCATTCGCTTTTGCATGCAGGGACTGACCGGCACCAGGAGATAACCATGAACGCGCGGCAGCCACACCCCGAGACCCCAACCAACGGCTCGGAAGACCGATACCTGGCCAGCACCCACGAAGTGGTCAACCAGCCCCCGGCGCTGGAGAACTACAACCTGTTCGAGCAGGACACTGCTCTGCAGGAAGCGGTCATCCGGGAGGGCGCCGAGGCTGCTGCGCCGGAATTGAGAGAGTTTGGCGCGCTTGCAGGCGCTGCGGCCACTATTGATCTGGGCTTCAAGGCCAACAGCAACAAGCCGGTGTTCCAGACCCACGATCGCTTCGGTCACCGCACCGACGAGGTGGAATTTCACCCGGCCTACCACGACCTGATGACCATTGCCCTGGAACATGGCCTTCACAGCAGCCCGTGGACCAACCCCGGCAAGGGTGCCCACGTGGCCCGAGCCGCCAAGTACTTCATGCACTCCCAGGTAGAAGCTGCGCACGGCTGCCCCATTACCATGACGTTTGCCGCCATCCCCTCCATCCGGAAACAGCCCGAACTGGCCCGGGACTGGGAGCAGCGCATCCTTGCCAACAGCTACGACCCGCGCAACATACCCGATAGCCAGAAAGCCTCCGTCACCATCGGCATGGCAATGACCGAAAAACAGGGCGGCAGCGACGTCCGCGCCAACAGCACCAAGGCCTTCGCGACAGGCATCGAGGGCCCCGGTCAGGCCTATGAACTGGTTGGCCACAAGTGGTTTGTTTCGGCGCCCATGTGCGACGCCTTCCTGGTACTGGCCCACTCCCGGGGCGGCCTGTCCTGCTTCCTGATGCCCCGATGGCGCCCCGATGGCAGCAAGAATCCCTGGCAGATCCAGCGCCTAAAAAACAAGATGGGCAACGTCGCCAACGCCTCCAGCGAAGTCGAACTGCGCGGCGCCCTGGCCTGGATGGTCGGCGAAGAAGGCCGAGGCGTGCCCACCATCATTGAAATGGTGGCGATGACCCGCTTCGACTGCATGATCGGCAGCTCCGCCGGCATGCGCCAGGCGGTGGCACAGGCCACCCACCACTGCCGCCATCGCAGCGCATTTGGCAACCGCCTCAACCAACAACCCCTGATGCAAAACGTCCTGGCAGATCTGGCGGTGGAAAGCGAAGCGGCTCTGGCCTACACCCTGCGCATCGCCCGCGCCCTGGACAATCAGGACCAGGAACACGAACGCCTGCTGGCGCGCCTGGCTACACCGGTTGGTAAGTACTGGATCTGCAAGCGCACCCCCAACCACGCCTACGAGGCCATGGAGTGCATCGGCGGCAGCGGCGTGATGGAAGACTGCATCATGCCGCGACTGTTCCGGGAATCCCCGGTCAACGCCATTTGGGAAGGCAGCGGCAACGTTCAGTGCCTGGACACCCTCCGCGCACTGCAAAAAGAACCGGAAACCCTGGATGCGTTCTTCCGCGAAGCCTCCGAGGCCATAGGCGCCGACCGCCGCTTCGATCTGTTCCTGGCCCAGTTGCAGCAGGACTTCGGCGACATCAGCGACGTTCAGTACCGGGCCCGCAACCTGGTCGACCGCATGGCCCTGGTCATGCAGGGATCGCTCCTGCTACGCCACTCCGACCCGGCGGTTGCCGACGCCTTCTGCGCGTCCCGCCTGCAATCAGCCGGCGGTATGAACTATGGCAACCTGCCTTCGGGCACGGATGCGGCGGCGATTATCAAACGGGCAACACCTGTAGTAGGCTAAGGACTTTGAGACTCCACTAATAAGGTACGCGAACCGCTGGGTGTGCCTTTCCAAAATCGTGCGGAGCCATGGATGGCGGAGCCGAGCCTACATGGATGTATTCAAAGCGTATTTTGGAAAGGCACGCCCAGCGGTTCCGGCACATAGGCCTATGTCTGAAGCCCTGAGAAAACTCCTGAACCAGTCCACTGCACCGCCGGTGATTACCCCGCACGTGGGTGTGCTGACCCTGCACTTCCAGCTCTATGGCTGCGAAGACCTCAAGGCCAAGCGCAAGGTCTTTACCGCCCTGCGCGCAGTCTGGGGCAAAGAACCAGACCTGGCTGTCGCCGAGACCGCCGACCTGGACGCACTGGATTGTGCGACCTGGACCATCGCGGCTCTGGGCACCTCCTCCCAGCAGATCACCCAGCGCCTTGACCAGATAGAAAAAGCCATCGAAGAGCGCGTCGACGCGGCCATCTTGGACGTGCACCGGGAAATTCTCTGACCCACTATCTACACTGCAATGGGGCCTTGTAGCGTATGGCTTCGACAGCCCGTATACTACTGCTCCTCAGGGATGTCAGAGCGCCTGCTGATCGCAGGTGGCCAGTTTTGAATCGCCGGACCGACACTCCGGCCATATCCGTCGGGCACCCGGAACCGGCCCAGCGGATAACCGCTGATCATGTGTGGCACCTATGACCGGAAAGAAAAAATCCGCCCAAGCCTCTGTTGAGGCGATGTATCGCGTGTTCACGGTGCCCGAGGCTCCGGAATCCACGTTGAGCCGGATCGACCAGAATATCTCCAGTAACCTTGCCGGTTTTCTGCAGGAACACATCGTTGCGGTTGAACGGGACCTGTCGGACGTCGAAAAAAACTTCTCCGACTACGCCATTCCGGAAAAACCCGTCTTCGTGTCCGAGCAGGCGCAATTCCTGCTCGACAAACTGGTGGCCAACTCAGTCCACACCGCCTCCCCCGCCTTCATCGGTCACATGACGTCCGCGTTGCCGTACTTCATGCTGCCGCTGTCGAAAATCATGATTGCGCTGAACCAGAACCTGGTCAAAACCGAGACCTCAAAGGCGTTTACGCCCATGGAGCGTCAGGTCCTGGGCATGATCCACCGCCTGGTCTATGAAGAAGACGGTGCCTTCTACCGCAAGTGGATGCACAACCCCCGCTATGCCCTGGGCGCCATGTGCTCCGGCGGCACCGTTGCCAACCTGACCGCACTGTGGGTCGCGCGTAACCGCGCCTTCCCGGCCGAGGGCAGCTTCCGCGGCCTGCATCAGGAAGGCCTGTTCCGAGCGCTGAAATACTATGGCTACGAGGGTGCCGCCATCGTGGTGTCCCGACGCGGGCATTACTCCCTGCGCAAAGCCGCCGACGTACTCGGCCTCGGCCGTGAAGCCCTGGTACCGGTGGACACCGACGATGACAACCGCATCCAGACCGACGCTTTGCGGGACAAATGCCTAGAACTGCACCGCCAGAAGATCAAGGTCATGGCCATCTGTGGCGTGGCGGGCACCACCGAAACCGGCAACGTTGACCCCCTCGATGGCATGGCAGACATCGCCCGGGAATTCGGCGCCCATTTCCATGTGGACGCTGCCTGGGGTGGCCCCACCCTGTTCTCCCGGACCCACAAGCACCTGCTGCGGGGCATCGAGAAGGCCGACTCCGTAACCTTCGACGCCCACAAGCAGCTCTATGTGCCTATGGGTGTTGGCCTGGTGGTGTTCAAGGATCCGAGCCTGGCCAGTGCCGTCGAGCATCACGCCCAGTACATCATCCGTAAGGGCTCCCGGGATCTTGGCAGCACCACCCTGGAAGGCTCACGTCCGGGCATGTCGATGCTGATTCACTCGGGTCTGAAGATTCTGGCGCGGGAAGGCTATGAGATCCTGATCGATCAGGGCATCGAGAAAGCCCAGACCTTTGCTGCGATGATCAATGCCGAGCCAGATTTCGAGCTGATCACCAAGCCCGAGCTGAACATCCTGACCTACCGCTACTGCCCGGAATCTGTCCAGAACGCCTTGGAAATAGCAGATCCCCTGCAAGCGGAAAAGCTCAATACCTGCCTGAACCGCATCACCAAGTTCATCCAGAAAACCCAGCGGGAGCGGGGCAAGGCCTTTGTCTCACGGACCCGGCTGGAACCTTCACGCTACTACCATTTCCCGTGCAT
This sequence comes from Marinobacter sp. LA51, assembly GCF_030297175.1. Classification (NCBI taxonomy): domain Bacteria; kingdom Pseudomonadati; phylum Pseudomonadota; class Gammaproteobacteria; order Pseudomonadales; family Marinobacteraceae; genus Marinobacter; species Marinobacter apostichopi. The sequence continues at coordinate 3,444,532 of NZ_AP028070.1, forward strand.
CGTGTTCCGGGTGGTTCTGGCGAACCCGCTAACCACGCGGGAAATCCTGAGCGACATCCTGATCGAACAGCGGGAGCTTTCAGCGGAAGAAGGGATTGAGGACGAAATACAGATTCTGCATCAGATGGCCGATGCGGTGCTGAAGCAGCACGAACGGGGTGCCAGGCAGGCAAACGCCTAGTCAAAACACGCTGTAAATACGTCCCTGTACGCTCGACTCCGCCATCCATGGCTCCGCACGGTTTTGCCCGGGCGTTTGCCTGCCGCGCTCAAAGCTCAGTAATCGTGGCCAACCTCAATACAACGCCTCTTCGTCATCCAGCACCTCGTGGATGATATCGAGAAACATGTGGTCCGCCTTGCTCCAGCTCTCCGGAATCCGGATCGTCGTATTCGCGCTGATTTCCCGGGCGATGATCTCGTTCGCATTGGGCTCGTTGCGATACTTGCGGGCAATTTCCATGGACTTAACGGCGATGGTCGGCTCGCTCAAGACTTTCTTGATGAACACCCTCAGCTCATCAATCATCCTGGCCTGTTGGCTTTCAACAGATGTACTCATTATTCACTCCACGGATAATCGGTTGCCGGGGGCGCAGACGCGCCCCCGTTCTTGCTAAATAGTATGGCCAAAGTGGCCAGCGACAGCCAGCTTACCGGATCAGATCATCAGCCCACGAAGGGTGAAGAACAAGAGGGCGGCCATGATTGCAGAGGCCGGAACTGTGATAATCCAGGCTGCGGCGATCTTGAACAGGTGCGAGCGTTTGACCAACTCTTCCCGATAAATCTTCTTCAGGCGCTTGCGCTCGGATTTCGACAGCGGCACCTGCTTTTGCTTCTTGGCCTGCTTCAGCAGATCTTCCATCTCCTCAACGGAGGCGTCACGGAAGTTGTCCAGGAACGGCTTCAGACGCTTCTGCTCGTCTTCATCATGGTGTTCCATGATCTTGTGCAGCTGGGTCGCATAATTGGATTTCAGGTATTCCCGCAGGAAGCCAACACCAAACACGCCACCAATGGCGATGTGGGTGGAGCTAACCGGCAGCCCCAGCTGGGACGCCACGATCACGGTCAAGGCAGCCGAGAGCGCGACACAGAAAGCGCGAGTCTTGTCCAGCTCGGTAATTTCGCTGCCGACGGTTTTGATCAGGCGCGGACCGAACAGCATCAGACCAACCGCGAGGCCCAGGGCACCGACCATCATCACCCACAGCGGGATGCTCGCGGAGGTCACTACGCCACCGGATGACAACGCATCGTTGATGGCCGCCAGCGGACCAATGGCGTTGGCGACGTCGTTGGCGCCGTGGGCGAAACTGAGCAACGCGGCAGCGAAGATCAATGGCCAGGTGAACAGGGTGTTCACGCCGGTGGCATTATTCTCCATAGTCGCCGCGCGACGACCGACCAGGGTGCGGACCGCGAAATAGACGATCGCAGCCGCCAGCAGGCCAATCAGGGCGGCGTCCAGGAAGTCGACCTTCACCACTTTCTTTACGCCCTTGATCATCAGGTAGGTGCCAAAGGCCCAGGCCATGATCGCCACCAGTACCGGCACGAAAGTGCGCGCGGCCGGAATCACATCCTTGCGATAGAGCACGGTCCTCTTGACCACATACAGGAACAGTGCCGCCAGAGCGCCACCAAGAACCGGGGAGATCACCCAACTGGCGGCAATCTTGCCCATCACGGCCCAATCGGCAATACCCCAGCCGCCGGCAGCAATACCGGCACCCAGAACACCACCAACAATAGAATGCGTGGTGGAAACGGGTGCACCCATCCAGGTAGCCAGGTTAAGCCAGAGCGCGCCGGCCAGAAGTGCAGCCGTCATCAACCAGACAAAGGCCTGACTGTCGCTCAACGAGGACGGATCGATGATGCCACCCTTGATGGTGGAGACCACATCGCCGCCGGCGATCAACGCCCCGGCCGATTCGAAAATTGCGGCTATAATGACAGCGGCGCCGAGAGATAGGGCGCCCGAACCAACTGCCGGGCCGACGTTGTTGGCGACATCGTTAGCACCGATGTTGATCGCCATGTAACCGCCGATAACGGCTGCCGCCATCAGCAACATGCTATTGGGCATGCCCTGACTGAAAGAACCAACGGTCAGCCATACGCCGAGGAGAAACAGCAGGCTGAATCCGACCCTATACCGTTCCGTGGTGGGGCTGGTGAGGAGAGTATCCAAAAGTCCGGTTGAACGGGCCATAAGAGATTGGGTCTCGTTTGGTCTGAATGGGAAATTGACGTTGTTTACCGGGCGCAACTATAAATTTTTTGCCATCAAATTGAAATAAAACGGTCATTGTTCACCCAGATCACATTCTGACCAGCTGATAGATGCAAACCTACGGCTAATTGGCTCATAATCTGGGAATATGCGCCAAAATTACAAAAACCCGTCGCAAGGTGCCCATGCCCAACCAGTCGATCACAGCCCAGCTCGCCAATGGCGAGCGCGAAGACGCCCAGGTATCACGCTTGATCACCTGGCTGTCGGCTATGGCCATCCTGTTCCTGGTCGGCATTGGCGCCAAGGCCTGGTATGCCGAGCATCACGGTCACGCCTGGGTGCTCTGGTTTTTCGCCCTGGTGGTGATCGTCAACATGGCTCACTTCGCCCAGACGGGAAATCGGGCCGCTCAGAAAGGCGGCCTGCTGCTGATGGTTTGGCTGCTGTTCACCTACCTGATTGCCTCGGGCGGGGAGAGTAACACCGGGCCGCTTTGGTTCTACGTGTTTCCGCCACTGCTGTTCTACCTGACCAGCCTGAAGACCGGAACCGCAGTGCTGCTGTTCTGCTACCTGGTTGCCGTTATTGTCTTCCAGTTCCCCGCGTTGCCGATGGTCAGCGCGGAATACAGCCTCGATTTCAAGATTCGTTTCTTCGCCACCCTGACCTTCGAGTCGGTTCTGTGCTTCGTACTTGAAGCCAGTCGCCTGAAGGCACGCAACGAACTGGTTACACTGGCACAGAACCATGAACAGGCGGCCAAGACCGACGAACTGACCGGCCTGTCCAACCGCCGCGACATGCACAACCGGCTAAGCGCGGAGCTGTCCCGCTATCAGCGCTCCGGGCATCATTTTTCCATTGCCCTGATTGACCTGGACCTGTTCAAGGGCATCAACGACAACCATGGGCACGACGCCGGCGATGAAGTGCTTAAGGCGTTTTCGGACCTGATGCTAACCGTTATCCGTCAAACCGACGTTGCGGCTCGCTGGGGTGGTGAGGAATTCCTGATCCTCCTCCCCGACACATCTTTGCTTCAGGCGCTGACGCTGGCCGAACGGCTGCGTTCGGAAGTCGCCCAGTCACCGTTCCGGTTCCGTGGCACCGAGTTACCGGTCACCATCAGCGCCGGGGTCTGCTCCATCGCCAAGACTGGCTCCATCGACGAGCTGCTGAAACAGGCCGATATCTATCTATACAGCGCCAAGAAAGATGGCCGTAACCGCATCGCCCCCCGGGTTCGCAGCCGGGACACCAGCAAGACTACCGACGTTGATGGTTGAGTGACCCGACAACGGTCTTTATGATCGACATCCAAACCAATTTCGTCGACCCGTACCGGGTATTACCAGCAAACAGGAACCGCAATGACAGCTATACGTATTCTGGTGGGCAGTGTGTACGGGGGCGCCCTGCTGACCGCCCGGGACATCAAAAAAGCCCTGGATGCCGAAGGCCATACTATAACGGTGCTTGAAAACCCGGCGCTTGAGGACATTACCGGCAATGACGACGCTCTGCTGGTGTGCACGTCCACCACCGGACAGGGTGAAGTCCCCGCCAACCTGCTGCCCTTTTACGTAGCCTTGCGCGATCAGTTGCCCCAGCAGCCGGGCCGGCCATTCGGCGTGATTGTTCTGGGTGACAGCTCCTACGGCGATACGTTCTGCGGTGCTGGCGACCTGATGGAAGAAGCCCTGTTCGAAACCGCCGCACGAAAAGTCGGCGACACCTTGCGCATCGATGCACTGGAGACCACCGAACCGGAAGCCGAGGCATTGCCATGGGTTAGGGAGTGGCTGGGAAAAATCTGAGCTAATGGCTGTAAAACGATGACCAATACCGGTGCCAGGTCTTGAGCCCGGGTCCGTGAGCAGCCATACTCGCAACCATAACGAAAACAAGACAGCGGTACTGCGTGACATTTACCCTTTGGTCAAGACTCTGTGCAACCTTGCTGTTGCTGTTCGTGATCGCCCAGCCAAGCTGGGGGGCCGACGTTATCAAATCTCCCCAGACCAGCTACCTGACCGTGCCGCCAGGCACAGAAACGTCCGCCAGCGAGCTCCTGGTCTCCAGCCAATGGCAGCCGCTGACAGACAAGAGTCCGAATTTCGGCTACATCCCCGATACCCTTTGGCTAAAACTGCCAGTTCCTGACCAGCCGAACCTGAACCTGCTGGAAATCAGTTACTCGCACCTCGACCAGATCCGGTTTTTTCTGATCGAAAACGGCACCGTAGTTCGCACCGTCACCACAGGCGACACCTTCCCATTCCAGCAACGCCCGATTCTGCACCGGCACTTTCTGTTCCCGTTTGAACGGCCAAACAACGCCGAATACCAAATTCTGCTGGAAGTTCGTACCAGCGGCACCATGCAGGTCCCCCTTACCCTCTGGAATGACCAGTCGTTTTTTGAAGGGTCTTTCATCGAAGATCAGGTACATGCGATCTACTACGGCATCCTGATCACCGCCATTCTGTTCAACCTGTTTGTGTTTGTGGCTCTGCGGGAGCGGGTTTACCTACTCTACGTGTTGTCGACCCTGAGTTACCTGTTGCTCATTGCCACCCTGAACGGCATTTCTTTTCAGGTACTCTGGCCTGCCAGCCCTGACATTCAGAACCGCGCCATGTTGCTGAGTGTTCCTGCCGCCATGATTTTTACCCTGTGGTTCTCCCAAGCGTTTCTTAACCTTGGCAAAGCCAGCGTTGCCCTGAAGCGCACACTGGCATTGGCCATGGCGGTGAACGCCGCAGCAGCATTGGCTACCTTCGTGGCCGACTACAGCACAGCCATCCGTCTGGTGGTGGCATTGTCCATCCCCACCAACCTGGTTCTTACGCTGATTGGCCCCCAACAGTGGCTGCGAGGTAACCGACAGGCGGCCTATTATTCACTGGCCTGGGGCGCTTTAACATTGGGAACTGCTATTACGGCCGCGAATAAATACGGTCTGCTACCCAATAACTTCGTGACGGTCTACGGCATGCAGATTGGCTCGGCGGTGCAAGCGGTCCTGCTGGCCATGGCCCTGGCGGTACGCATTTTTCAGGAACGGCAGAACAAGGTAGAAGCGCGAGAAGCTGAGTTGCGAGCCATGGCAGCCCGTCGATCGGCGGAACTCAAGCTGATGGACCAGGCCCTGCATAACCCCCTGACCGGGCTGCCCAACCGTAGCAGTTTTGAAATGATGCTGAACGACCTGATGACGCGCAGCCCGGAAAAACGCTACGCCATCACCGTCATTCACCTGAACAACCAGGATTCGGTCACCAAGACCCTGGGCCACCGCAACAGCGATCACATTCTGACGTTAGCCTCCAAGCACTACAACGCCGCCATTCGCAATCTGCCCGGCGCCATCGCCACGGAACTGACCGACGAACGCAGTTACTTCCTGACCTTTCTGGACCCGCAGACCTTCGCCTTTGTGGTGGATGCGCAAGTTACCCGGCAAACGCCTCGCGAGGTGGTCAGAACGCTCGACGATATCCGCTATCCGATCGACTACCTGGGCATGCAGGTGCCGCTGGATGCCCGCCTGGGCGTTGCAGTTTTTCCTGACCATGGCACCGACGCCAACACTTTGATCCGCCGCGCAGCCATCGCTGCTGGCTCCGAGCGGGCGAAGGAGCGCGGCATGGCCTACTACAAGCCATCGCGGGACTCATTCAGTGCCGACCGACTGACCATTGTCTCGGAATTACGCCAGGCCCTGATCAACAACAGCCTGGCGCTGCACCTGCAACCCAAGGTGTCGCTGGCCAGTGGCGACGTCGTCGGCATGGAAGCACTCATTCGCTGGCCAGACAAACAGAGCCAATTGCGCCCGGACGAAGTGGTCGAACTGGCGGAACAGACCGGACTGATCAAACCTCTTACCCGTTGGGTTCTGGAACAGGCCATGGCCATGCGCAGCGGGCTGTTGGAACATGGCTGGAACATCGGCATTGCCGTCAACATTTCCCCCAACAACCTGCGGGAGCCGGATTTTCCGAGCTACGTGCAGCGCCTGATGCGCAGTTTCCCGAAGCACCAGGGCCGCATAACCTTCGAGGTTACTGAAACCTCCATGATGCAAGATCCCGCTAATTCCCTGACCGCACTTAAGCAGCTGAACGCCAATGGCATTCCCGTTTCGATCGACGACTTTGGCTCGGGCTACTCGTCGCTGTCCTATATCAAGCAGCTGCCTGCCAAGGAAATCAAAATAGACCGATCACTGATCGCGGAACTGGCCACCCGGGCCGAAGACCGGGTGATCGTCCAGACCACCATCGACATGTGTCACAGTCTCGGCTATTCGGTAGTGGCGGAAGGCGTTGAGGATGAGCACACCGCCCAGCTTCTCCGCGAAATGGGCTGCGACATGATTCAGGGCTTCCTGCTGTCCCGGCCGCTATCCTTCAACGATGCCCTGGACTGGCTGCGCCAGTCGGCCAGCCAGATGTCAGAGTTCCCGGAAGTACGGGCGAATCAGCGTTGACGGATCAGGGCTTCCTGCGTGGTCGAAGCCACCAGGCGACCTTGCTGATTGAAGAAGTTGCCACGGTTAAAACCCCGTCCTGCTGAGGCGCTGGGGCTGTCTTTGTCATACAGCAGCCACTCGTCCATGCGGAAGTCCCGATGAAACCAGATGGCGTGATCCAGACTGGCTACCTGCATGTTCTTGCTCATGAAGGTCACGCCATGAGGGTTGAGCGAGGTACCCAGGAACTGGAAGTCCGAGGCGTAGGTCAGCAAGCACCGGTGCAATACCGGATCGTCTGGCAGCTGGCCCTGGGCCCGGAACCAGCTCTGCTTATGGGGCGGGCGCTTCTCCGGCTGAAACGGGTTCATCGGATCAACCGGGCGAATTTCGATGGGCCGGTCGCGGGTGAGCGAATCACGCATGCGCTCTGGCACTTTCGGCGCCATTATCTGGCCCCACTCGTGCTCGGACTTCAGGGCATTGGGGTCTGGGGCGTCGGGCATCGTCAGCTGGTGTTCGAAGCCTTGTTCGGCAACCTGAAAGGACATGGAGCCGGTCAGGATCTCCTTGCCGCCCTGGCGCGCAATCACCCGGCGCACGGAAAAGCTGCCGCCATCCCGCACTCGCTGAACCTCGTAATCGATGGGCATGCTGTGATTGCCCGGGCGCAGGAAATAGGCATGAAGTGAGTGGCACAACCGACCCTCAACGGTGCGGCTGGCCGCCATCAGAGCCTGGCCCAGTACCTGGCCGCCGAAGACATTGGGAAAACCCAGGTCTTCACTGTCACCCTGAAAGTGGTCATCGCCGATCGGCGACAGATCCAGCAGATCGACCAGCTTTTTCGTTACCTCAAGCATGCCTGCTCCTGTCAATTTCCTACTCTGTGAAGACGCTGAGTGCCGCGCCGCGGGATCACTGATGAATGGGCGGCACTTCCTTGGACAGTGCCTGTTTCTCCAGGGCAAAGCGCCCGGTCACGGCAAATCCGAGCACCTCACCCTCTGGACTGCGGAACAGGGCTTTGACATCCGGGCCATCGGCCTCGACATGCCATTCGCCGTCGGCCTCCGGTGCCGGCGGGCACACTGCCGTCGGGCAGCAAGGTGTCTTGATCATCACGGGCATGGTGCCGTACTTCACTTCCGTGCGCTCGCCGGCAAGGGTTTTCGCCAGAGCCCGGGCACAGGCCATCAGAGGCAACACATACAACAGCACATGGCCGTCCACTTCAGCACAATCACCCAGGGCGTAGACATCCTGAGCCGAGGTTTCCAGCGCGCGATTGACCGTGATACCGCGTCCGGTCTCGATGCCGGCAGCGTGGGCCAGCTCGGTGCGCGGGCGCAGGCCAACCGCGGAAATCACCAGATCCGCGGGCACAACCTCACCGTTGGCGAGCGTGAGTGAGACCCCCTGCCCTGCACGATCAATGCGCTCGACCACGGTTTCCAGATGGAAGCGCGCGCCCAGGTTTTCCAGCTCATGCTGGACGGCCGCAGCCGCCGGCTCTGGCAGCAAGCCAGGCATGACCACATCCGAGGGTGCAATCACATCGACCTCGTAGCCGCCATTGCGCAGGTCATTGGCAAATTCACAGCCAATCAAACCCGCACCCATGATCGCCACCCGCTTGCCGCCGGCCAACGCCTTGCGAAATGCCCGGTAGTCCATCAGGTCGTTGATTGAGAACACATGCTCAAAGCCATCGCCGTCGATCGACAGCCGTATAACATCAGCGCCCCAGGCCAGAACCAGCTTGCTGTATTCGAGCCGTTCATCACCCAGCAACAGTGCCTTAGCCTCGGTATCAATGCCTGTCACTGTGACGAATGTACGCAGCTCGATGTTTAGCTGTTCCGCCATGGCATCGGTAGAGGCCTGGGCCAGACCATCGGCGTCCTTCCCCTTGGTAAAGCCCGTGGACAGCATGGGCTTGGAGTAGCTGACGCCATCATCGGCGGTCACCATGATAATGGGCTGTTCCTTGTCCAGCTTGCGCATCTCCCGCGCCAGCGAATAGCCGGACAACCCGGTACCGACGATAACGATGGGGGCCTGTTCAGTCATATCCGTACTCCGAGGGGATCAGCCAATCTCAATCATTTCAAAGTCTTCTTTGCCCACGCCACAGTCCGGGCAAACCCAGTCCTCTGGCACATCTTCCCACGTGGTGCCGGGCTCGATACCATCTTCCGGCCAGCCTTCAGCTTCGTCATAGATCAGGCCACACACCACACACTGCCACTTCTTCATTACGACTCTCCCGATTGATCAGAACGCGATGATAATTGTCCGACAATTATGCGCGCAACTGTTTAAACTGGTTTACAGCGGACGCTGCCACGGCACCGCCCATCGCTTTTGTCAGGCAGCCATCATACCCATCACCCCGGGATTGACCAATGCCGGCATCGACGGACACCTCCGGGGTTTTCTGCCAATAGCCATAAATACAGACATCGGGCCCAACACTGCCCCTCCCTTCGACAGCCCCTCTCCGGTATAATCGGTCGTTTTACGACAGGACCGACCGTTATGACCGATACCGTCGCCGAAATGAATCAGGTAATGGCCGAAGCCGACTGCCTGGTCGATGAACAGCAGGTGCACGCCGCCATTGGCAACCTCGCTGACGCGCTTACCGACCGCCTGAAAGACAGCAATCCGCTGCTTTTCTGTGTCATGAACGGTGGTCTCATCCTGACCGGCCAATTGCTGACCCAGCTAAAATTTCCGGTGCAGGCCGAGTACCTGCACGCCACCCGTTACCGCCAGGAAACCACCGGGGGCATCCTCGAGTGGAAATTGCGTCCGGAAGCGGACATGCAGGACCGCACCATTGTCATCGTTGACGATATTCTTGATGAGGGTACGACGCTGTGTGCCATAGCCGATTACTGTCGGGCTCATGGCGCCAAGGAAGTTCTGACCGCGGTTCTGGTCGACAAGCAGCACGATCGTAAGGCCCAGCCCGGGCTGAAAGCGGATTTCACTGGCCTGGAAGTGGAAGACCGCTTCCTGTTCGGCTTTGGCATGGACTACAAGGGCTACTGGCGCAACGCGCCTGGAATTTATGCCGTCAAAGGACTTTGACACCGGCGCCCACCCGAGCTCCGGTCGCTCTGACACGCGTCGCCTGACTATCCCCCCGACGGATTGGTACCGCTCACTGGCCGCTGCCGGGCTCCGTAATCCCCAGGTGCATGGCCCGGCCAGGTATTGGTTGCAGGTGGAGGGCTCCTTTACCCGGGCCCTGCAGCGCCAGTGCACCGAGACCTTCCACGTTGAGGTGCAACACGAAGGTTTTGCGGTCCCCACCCGGGAAGAAGCACAGCATCTGGGCCTACCGGCCCGGCAGCGGGCCTGGATTCGCGAAGTTCGGCTCTGCGGCGACGGCCAGCCCTGGGTGCTGGCCCGAACCATAATCCCACTGTCCTGTCTGGAAGGCCGGGGCCGGCGCCTGCGCCACCTTGGCAACCGCCCACTGGGCGCCTATCTGTTCAGCAGCCCGGACTGGCAGCGTGGCCCGCTGGAAACCGGTCTGTGCAACCTCGTTGTGAGTGGCCAGCCGGCCATGGCCCGGCGCTCGATGTTCTGCCACCGCAAGCAATGCCTGCTGGTCGGTGAATACCTGCTTCCCGACCTGTTCAACTAACCGCCGCCTTTCATCCGCCACCCGCCACTGGCTATAATCCGGGCATCACCCGCTCACCTGCATCAGCACACGGACAAAGCCTATGCTTCTCGACGCCATGCCCGATCATCTCCAGAACCGGCTTGCCGACTACGCCCGGTTGCTGCGGATAGACCGCCCGATTGGCAGCCTGCTGCTATTATGGCCGACTTACTGGGCGCTGTGGCTGGCCGGCGATGGCAGCCCCGCCATTGGCAACCTGATCGTGTTTACCCTGGGCGTGTTCTTCATGCGGGCCGCCGGTTGCGCCATCAACGATTTCGCCGACCGGGACTGGGATCGTCACGTCAAACGCACCCAAGATCGTCCCCTGACGGCGGGGCGCATCAAAGCCTGGGAGGCCGTGGCCCTGTTCGCCGGCCTGTGTCTGATCTCGTTTCTTATGGTGGTGCTGTTCACCAACACTTTGACGCTGTACCTCTCCTTCGGCGGCGCGCTGCTGGCATTCATCTACCCATTCATGAAGCGCTACACCCACCTGCCCCAACTGTTTCTGGGCGCCGCCTTCTCCTGGGCCATTCCAATGGCTTGGGCGGCCGAGGCCGACGGGCTGAGCCAGATTACCTGGCTGTTGTTTACCGCCAATGTGCTCTGGACCGTGGCTTACGATACCTTTTACGCCATGGTCGACCGCGACGACGATCTGAAAGTGGGCATCAAATCCACTGCTATCCTGTTTGGCGAGGCCGACCGGGTCATCATCGCTATCCTGCAAACCATGGTGGTGCTGATTCTGATGATTGTCGGCAGTCATGCGGAGCTTGGCAGCGCTTACTACCTGGGCCTGGTGGGCATGGCCTGCCTGTTCATTTACCAGCAGTTCCTGGCCCGTGAGCGATCCCGGGAAGGCTGCTTCAAAGCCTTCCTGAACAACAACTGGGCCGGATTCTCAGTATTTACCGGACTGGTCATTGATCTGATGATTGCCTGAGACTGTCATATACTTGTCATATTGTCGCTGTGTAATGAGACAGCAATACAACAAGGTCTGACACAGGTTTAGCTTATGTCTGGAAAAACTGTCCTGATCGTCGATGACGAGGCCCCCATCCGGGAAATGATCGCGGTGGCCCTCGAAATGGCGGATTACGACTACATAGAGGCAAAGGATGCCCGGGAAGCCCACGCCCTGATCGTCGACAAACTGCCCGATCTGATCCTGCTGGACTGGATGCTGCCTGGCACCAGCGGCGTTGAACTGGCACGACGCCTGAAAAAAGAAGAGGCGACCGCAGATATTCCGATCATCATGCTTACCGCCAAGGTGGAAGAGGACAACAAGATCCAGGGTCTGGAAGTGGGCGCGGATGACTACATCACCAAACCGTTCAGCCCCCGCGAACTGGTCGCACGACTGAAAGCGGTACTGCGAAGGGCGACGCCGCCGGGTGTCGACACCCCCATTGAAGTAGAGGGCCTCACCCTGGATCCGGTCGGTCACCGGGTGAGCACCGGCGACGGCGAACTGACGATGGGGCCGACGGAATATCGCCTGCTCCAGTTCTTCATGACGCACCAGGAACGGGTTTACACTCGCTCCCAACTCCTGGATCAGGTCTGGGGTGGGAATGTTTACGTAGAAGAGCGAACCGTTGATGTCCATATTCGCAGGCTGCGCAAGGCACTGGGAGACGGGTACGATCACCTTATCCAGACGGTAAGGGGAACGGGTTACCGGTTCTCAACCAGGGCCGCCTAGCTCGCTCGGGCATCAGCTCCGTTCATTAGATAAGGCAGCGTTTGATGCAGCACAATTGGTCACGGCATGTCCGTTTGATAATTAGCGGGATCATCGGCGCAACGCTGATCGGCCTGTACCTGGGCTATCCCGTTTACGGATTTACTCTTGCCGTAGCGGTGTATCTCTGGTGGACACTAAAGCAGATCCGTCGTCTGTACCTATGGCTAGGGAACCCCAATGCGTCGGAACAAGCGCCCCAGAGTGTTGGCTTATGGGGCGACATTTTCGACTACCTGCACAAACTGCATCAGACTCACCTGCGCACCCAGGATCGGCTTCGCGCCCAGATCAATCGGGTTCAGGAATCCACCAACGCCATGCGCGACGGCGTGGTGATGACAAATAGTAGAGGTACCATGGAATGGTGGAATGGCTCCGCGGAATACCTGCTCGGTTTCCGCCGCACCACCGATCAGGGCCAGCTCATCCACAATCTGATTCGAACACCGGCGTTCAAGAGCTATTTTGACTCCCGCGATTACCGCGAGCCCCTGGAAATAAATTCACCGGCCAAGCCACATATCCACCTGCAAGTCCAGATCAGCCTGTTTGGCGACGACGACCGGCTGATTGTCGCCAAGGATGTGACCCGCCTGTACCAGCTTGAGCAGATGCGCCGCGACTTCGTCGGCAATGTCTCCCACGAGATGCGCACGCCACTCACGGTGATCAGCGGGTATCTGGAAACCCTGGTGGACAATGCTGAAGACTTGCCGCCGAAATGGCGCCGGGCCATCAACACCATGTCTGCCCAGTCGTCGCGAATGGAAGCACTGATTACCGATCTGATTCTGCTGTCCAAGATCGAAACCGGGGAACAGACCGTCCACGACAGCCTGACCGATGTTGAGGAGCTACTGGAGCAGATTTGCCGAGATGCCCAGGCCCTGAGTGGCGACAAGCAGCACCAGCTTTCGGTTCAGGTTTCCGATCGGCGTCTGTTACGAGGGGACGAGAGCCAGTTGCGCAGCGCGTTCTCCAACCTGATTTTCAACGCGGTGAAATACACTCCGCCCAAGGGCCAGATCACTGTCAACTGGTTCAGCGATCGCGACGGTGCCCATCTGTCGGTCAAGGATACCGGTATCGGCATTGACCCGATTCATATCCCCCGGCTGACCGAGCGTTTCTACCGGGCCGATCCCAGCCGCCACAAAGATACCGGCGGCACCGGTCTGGGCCTGGCCATCGTCAAGCATGTGCTGCTAAACCACGATGGCGCCCTGAACATTCGCAGCAGTATTGGCTCCGGAAGCGAATTTATCTGCCACTTTCCCCGTGAGCGCCTGGTTGAGCGAGTGCCCGAGAAGACCGATTCCGACGCCTAACGCCTAACGCCTAACGGGAACCGGCCCGGAAACGGGCGACAAAGCGGGACAGGTCTTCCAGTTTCTTGGGGTCTTCATCGACAAACCGGATGGTGACACTGACAAAATCGGTGTCCTGGCGTTTATCGACGGCCTGCAACTGATGAACATAGCCGTTCAGGCGGGCCATCTGCCCCTCAGCGATCTCGATATCAACGACGGCCTGGTCCAGAATGCCCGGGAACGCCTGATCACGCTTTGCCAGCACCCGCACTTCAGTGAGATTAATGTCCTTGATCACAGATTTGAGGGTGCTGTCTGAGAACCGCACCGAGGCCAGGGTCAACGACGCTCGGACTGGGGCGCGACTGGCGCTCCCCGCACTACCCGCCAGCAACGGCGACGCTGACTCCGGGGCAGACTGAGCAACGGGCTCCGGGGCCGGCTCCCGCTTCTGGGTCAACAGCGTCGCCGATTCCTTGAACGCATCCGCCGGGCTCTCCATGGATTTACCGCCCCGCTCCATGGCACTTTTCAGCTTGCTGCCCATCACCTTGATGATCTTCTTGCTCAGGCCCTCGGGGCTGAAGGGCTTGCCAAGGTATTCCGACACACCTTCCTTGACCGCTTCGATAACGTGATCCTTGTCGCCTCGGCTGGTGATCATGATGAAGGGTACTTTCTGGTACTGGGGCTGCTGGCGCATCCACTGCAACAGCTCCAACCCGGACATCTCCGGCATCTCCCAATCACAAAGCACCAGATCAAAGGCCGTGCGGGACATCAATGACTGGGCACGCCGACCATTCTGGGCATCGGTGGTTTCAATGACCGGGAACCGCTGACGCACTGTGCGTTTGACCAGATCCCTTACGAAGCTGGCATCATCTACCACCAGCGCTTTCAGCGTTGCCATTATTCAGACCTTACCTTATCCACAGGCTCGTTGTTGTCGCTCCACTATAAAACAAAGGGCGGCGCCGGAAACCCCGCAGCAACAAAAAGACGACAAACGGCACAGAGTGATCCAAACAGCGGAACCCCGACGTTAAACAATTGTCACTCGGAAGGGCCCCGGACGGTATTTCTGTCGCTCCAAAACGCGCTACCATGGTCCCCGGGAATTTCACACCATCGTAATTGTGCCGAGGTTTTGTGTGCTGAACGCGTTTGCAAGGATTCTGCCCCAACGGAGTACCGTTTTTCGCTTGTCGATCACCGGTCTGCTGACCACCCTGACTTTGCCCGCCTTCGGTCAGGACACCACCACCTCAGCCAACACCGACGCCTTCGGCGAATGTAAGGCACGGCTCGCGGACCGGGCGATAGCGGCCGGCGTAAGCCAGCAAACAGCCAATTCCGTCATGGCCGACGTTGAACACCTGGACCGGGTCATTGAGCTGGACCGTCGGCAGCCAGAGTTCACCACCACCTTCGCCGATTACCTGGGCCGACGGGTGAACGAGGACCGCATCAGCAAGGGCCGGATGTTGCTCGAGCAACACAGCGAGCTTCTTGACCGGGTTACGGCAGAAACCGGCGTACCGGCCCCCTACCTGGTTGCCTTCTGGGGTCTGGAGACTAACTTCGGCAGTTACTTCGGAAAGATGTCGGTGCCCAGTTCCCTGACCACCCTGGCCTGCGACCCACGGCGCAGCAGCTTTTTTACCGAACAGCTGATCGCTGCCCTGCGCATCATTGATGAAGGCGCTATTCCGGCCAAGCAGATGGAAGGTTCATGGGCCGGCGCCATGGGGCACGTGCAGTTCATGCCCACGGTCTTTCTCAAGCACGCGGTCGACGCCGATGGCGATGGCAAACGCGACCTGTGGCACAGCCTGCCAGATGCCATGATGTCGGCCGGTAAGTTTCTTGAATCCATGGGCTGGAACCCGGACTATCGCTGGGGCCGGGAAGTTCTACTGCCCCAGCAGTTTGATTACGCCCTGGCCGATGGCCGCCGTCTGCCGCTGAGCAAATGGCGGGAACTGGGCATCACCGATGCCTTTGGCAATGCCCTGGCCGATGAGCCCATCGAAGCCTCACTGGTGGTGCCAGCCGGGCACCAGGGGCCGGCTTTCCTGGCCTATCACAACTTCAAAGTCATCATGGGCTGGAACCGCTCTGAATTTTACGCCATTGCCGTTGGCCACCTGGCCGACCGCGTCGCTGGCGCCGGTGGTTTGCAGAGTCCGCCACCGGAAGACGTGCCCGCCCTGTCCCGGGACGCCATTCTCGACCTGCAGCGCTCGCTGAACGAACGCGGGTTTGACAGCGGTAAACCCGATGGCATCATTGGCTCGGGAACCCGCTCAGCCATCCGGAAATACCAGTCCGCCTCTGGCCTGGTCGCCGACGGTTATCCTGGGCAGACAGTGCTCGACAAACTGGGGATCACCACCGACCGGTAACCGACCATGGACTCGATAACCCAAATGGCACTGGGTGCCTCCATTGCCGGCGCGGTCGCCGGCAAGACTCTGGGCCGGACCGCGCTGATTACCGGGGCCGCCCTTGGCACCCTGCCCGATCTGGATGTGGTGCTGGACTACGGCTCGGCGGTGGCCAACTTCACCCAACATCGCGGGTTTACCCATTCCCTGTTTGTTCTGATTCCACTGGCGATTGCGCTCGCCTGGGGTCTCTGGCGCTGGCGACCTGCGCTCAGCTTTCAGCGCTGGCTGGCGCTGACCATACTGGTGCTGGTCACCCATCCGCTACTGGACAGCTTTACCACCTACGGCACCCAGCTGTTCTGGCCGCTCGGTGGGCCGGTCGCCCTCAGCAGCATCTTTATTATCGATCCACTCTACACCCTGCCCTTGCTGGCCGGCTGCCTGGCTTTTCTGCTCCGGCCACCGGCCACCGGCGCCATCGCGGCTGGGCTGGTGCTATCCAGCCTGTACCTGGGCTGGACCCTATTCGCGCAACAGATCATCAGTGACCGGGTTCAGCCGGCGCTGGCCGAGGCCGGACTGCAGGATTCCCGTGTACTGGTCCAGCCCATGCCCTTCAATACCGTGCTCTGGCGCGCTACCGCACTCACCGAACGCGATCACGTGGAGATTGTCACCGGATTCTTTGACGGCAATACGCCTCTGAATCTGGAATATTTCCCACGCCGTCCGGACCTGGCCAAGGCCGTAGCCGACTTTCCCGAGGCTCAGCGACTGGAGTGGTTCACCGAGGGCTTTCTGGAATACAGCGTAATGGGCAACCAGATTACCGCTACCGATATTCGCTTGGGCATTCCCGGTGCTCATCCATTTACCTTTGTGCTGGCGCAGCAAAACGGCAGTGCCCTGCAACCGGTAAACAGCAGCCAACAACCGCGACCGCCGATTAACCCGCAGGCCCTCGGCCTGCTTTGGGCGCGGCTCACCGGTGAAGCACCGGTTATCTGCCTGGCCGACCTGGCCACACCGGCACCGGGTCAAAGCTGCTGATCATGACCCGGCTGGATCAGTTCATCGCCATCAGCACCGAGCTGTCACGGAAGGAGGCCAAGCGCGCCATCAGTGCCGGGCGAGTGCACCTTGATGGCCAACCCTGTAAATCGGCCAACACCAAGATATCGGCAACGGTTGAGGTCACGCTGGATGGGCAGGCCTGCACGCTGCCTGGCGAGCGCTACGTGATGCTGAACAAACCGGCCGGCGTGGTCAGTGCCACTCAGGACAGCGACCATCCCACCGCTCTGGACCTGCTGCCAAGCAACATTGCGCACACCCTGCACATCGCCGGTCGGCTGGACATGGACACCACGGGGTTATTGCTGCTGACCACCGACGGCCAGTGGTCGCATCGGCTGACCTCGCCACGGGTGGAATGTCCGAAAACCTACCGGGTCAGGCTGAGTGATCCGCTCACCCCGCAGGCTGCCCGCCAGCTGGAACAGGGGCTGCTGCTGCGTAATGACCCGAGCCCTACCCGGCCAGCACAGGTTCGAATGGTGGAGGACAAGGTGATTGAACTGACCATTTCGGAGGGCCGCTACCACCAGGTCAAACGCATGCTGGCAGCGGTGGGCAATCACGTGGAAGCTCTGCATCGCAGTCGCATCGGCAGCATTGCGCTCGACCCGACGCTGAAACCCGGCGAGTTCCGGGAGTTGACGGCTGAGGAAGTGACCTCAGCCGGCTAAGATTAAGGCTCCGCCTAGACGCGGCTCAGGTCCGCTCGAACCGCTGGGCTTTCAGGTTCTTACGCACAGACCCCGCCTCAAACACTTCGCCGTTCATGGCGATGTACACGCCCGGCGACAACAATTGCACCGCTGACCAGGCAAAACCGATATTGAACAGGGCATCGGTGCGGCGCATCCGAGCCGGCTGCATGGCACCGATCAGCACGATGGTCTTACCTGCCAGCTTGGCCAATGCCGCTGCGGTGTCGGGCATGGTATCGGTGCCGTGGGTGATCAGGATCCGGTCGCACTCGGAGGCGGACACCGCCTCCAGCACCGCCTGCCGATCGGCATCGGTCATTTCCAGGCTGTCCTTACGCATCAGTTCCTGCACCCGGTAACCGTCGTGGATATTGGACTCGGCCAACAACTCCGGCAACAGCGAGGCCCCCACTTCGAACTGACTGTTGGCGTCGAAATACACCTTGTCGATGGTGCCACCGGTGGTGAAGATCTGGATCATGACGGCTCGGTTTCCTGTTGACGTCAGTTAGTGCTGACGGAGTTATTTTTGGCAGCCGCGTAGGCCGCATTCTTTGACTGTTCATAGCGTCGGGCCGCCTTGGCCACCTGGCCTTGGGCGCCGGTATCCAGCCAGCGCTTGATGCGGCCTGCATCGCCCATGGGTGAGCGGGTGCCGAGGGAATCCAGCAGCACGGTCACCACCTCTTTGCCATTCATCTTCGAGACCATCACCAGGCACCGGCCTGCATCGCTGAGGTAGCCGGTCTTGCTCAGGGTTACACCCCAGCTCTCACGGTGAACCAGGGCGTTGGTATTGCCAAACGACAAGCTATAGCGGGGGCTACGAAACCACGCCCGATAATAGCCGGTGGTGGAGTACTCGCGAATCTCCGGGTGCCGGAGCGCCGCCTTTGCCAGCTTGACGAGATCGGCCGCGGTGGAGACATTGTCCACCGACAGCCCGGTGGGATCGACAAAGCGGGAACCGGTCATGCCCAATTCCCGGGCCTTGGCGTTCATGGCCTCAATAAAGGCATCAAAGCCCCCAGGGTGACTTCGGGCCAGGGTGTAGGCGGCGAAATTTTCGGACGACATCAGGGCTATGCGCAGCGCCGCGGAGCGCCGCATCTCAGAATCAATCCGTATCCGGCTGTAGGCGTTGGCGGCCGCGGGGGTATGGCGTTTCTTGAAGGTGAGCCATTCATCCAGCGGCTCACCGGAATCCAGTACAACCAGCGCCGTCATCACCTTGGTTAGCGAAGCGATGGGCACCGGGCGGTTGGCGTGCTTGCCAAACAGCAGGCCATCCTCATTCACCAGGGCGGCGGCAGCGTTGACCGAGGCCAGATTCGGGCCCTGCTGGGCCGAAGCCGCCGTGGGCACCACAAGTAACAATAGATAGACGACGCAAGTCATCACGTCGCGCACGCCGGACCGTGCAAAACCTGAGTTCAAAATGGTTCCGTTCCTGTGTTCTATGGCTTAATCCGGGCAGGTGTTCGACCCGCCCGAATGAAATCTGGCCTGATTATACCAGCCAAAAGCCAGCGCAATCATGGCAGATCGGTAACCGCACCCTTGGACGCAGAACTGACTGTACGCGCGTATTTGGCCAACACCCCGCGCTCGAACCGAAGCGCCGGTTCCTGCCAATTCTGACGCCGTTGTTCAAGAGTCTGCTCGGACACATCCAGCTCGATTCGATTGCTGACCGCATCGATGGTGATGGTGTCACCGTCCTCAACCAACGCAATCGGGCCGCCCTCGGCCGCCTCCGGGGTGATGTGGCCGACAACAAAACCGTGGCTGCCACCTGAGAATCGGCCATCGGTAATCAGGGCTACGTCGTTGCCCAGGCCTTTACCCATGATGGCGGAGGTCGGGCTCAGCATCTCGCGCATGCCCGGACCACCCTTGGGGCCCTCGTAGCGAATCACCAGCACATCACCGGCCACCACGGTGCCGTCCAGAATTCGTTCCTGGGCTTCTTCCTCGGAATGGAACACCCGCGCCCGGCCGGTAAAGCTGGTGCCTTCCTTGCCGGTGATCTTGGCCACCGAGCCAGTGGGAGCGAGGTTGCCATAGAGAATGCGGAGGTGGCTGTCGGCCTTGATCGGATTGTCGAAGGCGTGAATGATGTTCTGATCTTCCGGGTAGGGTTCAACGTCGGCCAGATTCTCAGCCAGGGTCTGACCGGTGACGGTCAGGCAGTTGCCGTGAAGCAGCCCCCGCTCAAGCAGCATTTTCATCAACGGCTGGATACCGCCAATCGCCACCAGTTCGGACATCATGTAATGGCCGCTGGGGCGCAGGTCCGCCAGCACCGGAACGCGCTTGCCAATCTCAACAAAATCTTCCAGATCCAGCCTGGCACCCACAGTACTGGCCATGGCCAGCAGATGCAGCACCGCGTTGGTGGAGCCGCCCAGGGCGATCACCACTGCGATGGCATTCTCGAAGGCCTCCCGGGTCATGATGTCGGAGGGTTTGATGTCCTGCTCCAGCAGAGTCAGCACGGCGGCGCCGGCAGCACGACAGTCGGCTTCCTTGGTTTCAGACACCGCATTCTGAGCGGAACTGCCGGGCAGGCTCATGCCCATGGCTTCGATCGCCGAGGCCATGGTGTTGGCAGTGTACATACCGCCACAGGAACCCGGGCCGGGGATCGCGGTTTCTTCGATCTGCTTGACCTCAATCAGGTCCAGATCACCACGGGCGTGAGCACCGACAGCTTCGAACACTGAGATAATGTCAGTGTGATTCTCACCCGGCATGATGGTACCGCCGTAGACGAAGACCGAGGGGCGAT
This sequence comes from Marinobacter sp. LA51, assembly GCF_030297175.1. Taxonomy (NCBI): domain Bacteria; kingdom Pseudomonadati; phylum Pseudomonadota; class Gammaproteobacteria; order Pseudomonadales; family Marinobacteraceae; genus Marinobacter; species Marinobacter apostichopi. Next base: position 3,464,961 of record NZ_AP028070.1, read on the forward strand.
TTAGTCGCGCCAGTCCCATCATGCAGCCGGGCATGTTCTTGTCACAGCCACCGATGGCCACGAGACCGTCGAAGCCCTCACAGCCGGCGACGGTTTCAATCGAATCGGCAATGACCTCCCGGGACACCAGGGAATACTTCATGCCTTCGGTGCCGTTGGCAATACCATCGGAGACCGTGATGGTATTGAAGATCAGGGACTTACCGCCGGCCGAATCGGCACCCGCGGCGGATTGCCGGGCCAGGCCATCGATGTGCATGTTGCAGGGGGTGAGATTACTCCAGGTAGACGCGATGCCCACCTGGGGTTTCTTGAAGTCGTCATCGTTGAAACCAACCGCACGCAGCATGGCCCGGCTGGCAGATTTTCCGATACCGTCCACGACTGGGGACGAATAGCGCCGACGTTTGTCCTCGGTCATCGTTGCCTCTCCTGTTGCACTGTTTTATGTGCTTCAGGCTGGCAGAATCGACGCCGGCCGGCAATGGCTATTACAGCCCTTTACCGGCCGCCCCGAATCTTGAACGATGGTCACGTCACTTCAGCTCAGAGCACTAGCCACTGACGAATACCGGGCCAACCCCGAAGTTCCAGAGAATCACGGAACCAACCCGGGTAGAGACCAGGATAACCAAAGCCACGGTCAGCAGAGCCCCGCCGTAGAAGACGGCCCGGTCCTTATCAATCCCCATCACAATAGGCAGGCCGTCGTACATCAGCCAGGCGCCGTAACAGGCCGCAATCAGGAAGACGATGGCATTGAACCAGGGCACCGGATACAGCAGTGCAAACCCCGCCAGAAACAGCGGCGTGCACGAGTAGGACGCCAGCGCAATGCCGTACGACGGCACATGCTCTTCCCTGGCCCCGTAGGTCTTCGCCATCCAGTTAACGGCGTAACCAAGCGCAAACACACCCACCAGCATGGCGATGTAAGTCAGCACACTCATTTGCAGGGCGCTGATTTCCGTCAGCTTGATCAGCCGGTCATTGCCGATGGTCCAGCCAAAGTGAGCGGTCGAGATGTACGCGCAGATCGGGCCGATGGCCGCAAGAATGAAAACATAGGCGACGTAAAGGCGCCGCGGAGTGTGGTGTTCTTTTCGAATGGAAGCCCACTCATCATCGGGGTGAGTGAATAGACCAAATGCATGAGACAGGAGCATGGATGACCCCCTTGGATCGCTGTTTTTAGTATAGTCAGGTACGTTCCGCCGATCAGCTCGGATCGAACGCCGTCCTTCTCCCTTACTATAGTCAAGATCAGCGATTGGGGAAGCGGAATTGGTGATTTTTGTTCCGACTGGGGCAGTCGAAATCAGGCCACCCCGGCAGGCTGCCGGTGGTGGCCTCACGGGCTCAGCTCAACAGGATCAGCTCAGACGCGGATCGGTCTCGGCAACCCAGGGTTTATCCTGCCGGCTGTCACGGAAGGCCAGCAGGCTTTCAACCCCCGTCCAGTCCACCAGATCGCGAAATTCCAGCCAATCCACCAGGCAATAGAGACAGATGGCCGGGTAGTTCCAGGCTTCAAACTGTCCGTCGTCAACCATCGCCGCCAGAGTACGCAGCGTCGTCATGATGCGCTCTCTCTGGAGATTGAAGAACATCACGTCCTGATTGGTATCGATGCCGGATTTTTCCGACAGCAGCAGGGTGACAGCAGAATCGTTGGCACCGTCGATGAGGGTCAGCTGGTTCTGCTGGTCCCAGGTCAGCGGGTCACGACCTTGTTTGGCACTGACATAGCGCGCGATGACCCGGGAGTCGAAGATTTCCTGGCCATCGTCCTCCAGAACCGGGATTTTCAGGGTCGGATTCGTTTTCCGCAGCTCTTCCCGGCCTTCACCATAGATATTGAGATTGATGAAGTCGTAGTGCTCCTCATCCAGCAGGATGCGAATGCGTCGGACGTATGGCGAAGTGGTTGATCCAATCAGTTTCATGCTTTCTCCGAGGGTTTTACAGCTCAGGATCCCAGCAGGGATTTCGGGTCTGTGTATGGGTGCCCGGTTGCTTCCGCCACCTCCCTGTAGGTTACCTTGCCACCGGACACATTGAGCCCGGCCAGCAAATGCGGATCGTCTTTCATGGCCTGCACCGCGCCTTTGTTCGCCAGCGCTGCCACGAACGGCAGGGTGACGTTATTGAGCGCCAGTGTTGAGGTGCGTGCCACGGCACCGGGCATATTGGCCACGCAGTAATGTACCACACCGTCGACCACGTACGTGGGGTCATCATGGGTAGTTGCCTTGGACGTTTCGGTACACCCGCCCTGATCGATAGCCACATCAACAATAACGCTGCCTTCAGGCATCCGCTTGATCATGTCACGGGTCACCAGCTTGGGTGCCGAGGCACCGGGAATGAGCACCCCGCCGATCACCAGATCCGACTCGGTAACCGCCTGATCCAGCGTCTGGGCTGTGGAAAAGAGCGTACTGATGCGATTACCGTAGAGGTTATCAAGCATACGCAGCACATCCATATTCCGGTCCAATACAGTCACCTGAGCGCCCATGCCAACCGCCATGGCCAGTGCATTTTGACCAACGACACCACCGCCGATAATGGCGACCTTGGCGGGGCTGACACCGGGCACACCGCCCAGCAAGACACCGCGGCCACCCATGGCTTTTTCCAGACAATGAGCACCTGCCTGGATCGACATGCGGCCGGCCACTTCCGACATTGGCGCCAGCAAAGGCAACCGGCCGGTCCGATCCGTCACCGTTTCATAGGCGATGCAAGTGGCACCAGACTTCACCAGATCGTCGGTCTGCGCCTGGTCCGGCGCCAGGTGTAGATAGGTGAACAGGGTATGATCCGGCCGCAGCATCGCCCGTTCCACCGCCTGCGGTTCCTTGACCTTCACAATCAGCTCGGCCGCATCGAAAATCTCCTGCGCGGTATCCAGGATGCGAGCCCCCGCTTGCCGGTAATCCTCGTCGGTGAAACCGATGGCCGCACCAGCGTTAGTTTCCACATAGACTCTGTGTTCGTGGTTGCACAGTTCATGCACCGCGGCTGGCGTCATACCCACTCGGTACTCGTGGTTTTTGATTTCCTTCGGTACGCCAATTTTCACTGTTAACCCCCAGAGTTTGTTCACACTCGATTGTACGTTGCTAAAGTGTAGTAGAAGGGTATTACCGAAACAGTCGCACTTAAGTCCAAGATGGCTACTGAGACCTAGCCAACACCACTGAGCCAAGGAGGCTCCTGACCATGCGCCATCCACTTAGCACGGCAGTTTTGACTGCTTTAACCTTTATGCTCATCCACACGCAGGCGGGGGCGGAGATGCACACGGAAACGATCGACTACAAGGTGGGCGACCAGACCTTTACCGGGTACCTTGCCTGGGATACCGAATACGGCCAGAAACGCCCCGGGGTTCTGTTGGTGCATGAATGGTGGGGCCATAACCAGTTTGTGCGCGAACAGGCAGAGCAGATTGCCGCAGCCGGCTACACCGCCTTCGCCCTGGACATGTACGGATCTGGCAAGCTGGCGCAGCACCCCGACACCGCCAAGCAGTTCATGCAGGAAGCCACAGGACAACCGGAACAGGTCAAAGCGCGGTTTGTCGCCGCCATGGAACTGTTGCAAAACCATGAGAGTGTCGACAGCAGCCGAATTGCAGCACAGGGTTACTGCTTTGGCGGTGCCGTAGTGCTGAATATGGCCCGGCTGGGGCTGGATCTCGACGGTGTGGTCAGTTTCCACGGCTCTCTGGCCAGCCCAATCAAGGCTGAGCCTGGCCAGATCAAGGCACGGATACAGGTCTACACCGGCGGCGCCGATCCGTTCGTGCCCACCGAGCAGGTGGCTGGCCTGGTAACCGAAATGCAGCAGGCTGAGGCAGACCTGACCCTGGTCAGCTTCCCCGGCGTCCAGCACTCCTTTACCAACCCGGGCGCAGACGCCGTTGCCGACCAGTTTGACATGCCCCTGGGTTACAACGAATCGGCGGCGACCCGTTCCTGGCAAGGCACCATGGCTTTCTATCAGGAGATTTTTAACCAGCCATCCGACTAAAGGGCGCTGGCGATGGCGTCGCGCACCTGGCCCATCAATTTATCCAGGGGTACGTCGGCCGTTTCCACGGGCGGATGAATGACAATCTCGATCACGCCCGGACTGAAGTCGGCGCTACCCTTGGGCAGGCGATCGTGGGAACCCCGCACGGTCACCGGCAATATGGGCAATAGGCCATCCCGGGCAATGACAAACCCGCCTTTCTTGAACGGGAGCAGTTGGCCATCCCAGGACCGGGTTCCTTCCGGAAACATCAGAATGCCAGTGCCATCGGGCAACTGGGCAACACCCTGCTTGATACTCTCCAACGCAGCGCTGCCCTTGGATCGATCGATGAACAGGTTGCGGGAGGTTTCCAGCGCCAGACCAAACAGCGGCACCTTGCGCAGCTCCTTTTTGATCACCCAGCGATACTGCAACCCCAGCGCCAGGACCAGTGCCGGAGGATCAAAGTAAGAGGCGTGGTTACTCAGAATGACGTAGCGCTGATGGGGCTGAATATTTTCCAAGCCACGCACCTGCAATTGGATACCGCAAACCTTGAGCATGCCCCAAGCAAAAACCTGGGTTCCATGAAAGGCCGCATTTCCGCGTTTGCCGGTCAGGGCTGCGACAACGATGGGCAGAAATAATAGCAGTGTGAGCAGAATGGCCCAGAAGAAAATCCAGATAGTCTTGAGGGTCTTAAGCATGAAAGGGTCCTGAATTCCTCGATGTCCATTTTAACGAGCAACAGGGGCACTAAGATTACACAGCGGGAACAAAATCACAAAGCGGGTCAATATGACCGAATTTTAGGCACAAAAAAAGGCAGCCTTAGCTGCCTTTTTCTGTTAATGCCTGATCCGTAAAGGATTACAGAGCAGTAACATTCTCCGCCTGAGGACCTTTCTGGCCCTGGGTAACGGTGAACTCAACCTGCTGGCCTTCTGCCAGGGTCTTGAAACCGCTGCCCTGAATTGCGCTGTAGTGAACGAATACGTCCGGGCCGCCTTCACGAGTAATAAAGCCAAAGCCTTTAGCTTCGTTGAAGAACTTAACAGTACCGGTAGTAGTAGACATACTTAAACTTCCTGAAATCAATCATTTAATCTGCCGCCGTACACCTCGTGGCGTAGGCTGGCGTTTACGGAAATACAGAACTCGCGGAATCAAAAACAGGACGGTCACTACTAACTGCGGAGGTACGTCTTATTCATGAAATGCTTTACTGAATCTTTCCTACGCGAATAACTGTACTCTTGATTTTTTGAGTTGCCAAGTGGATTTTCAATAATTTAAGTAAGTAGTGGTACCCACCCACAGGGCGCTCAATCGTTGGTCAACCGCGCACCAATCCAAAGCAGTAAATCCCGAATGCGGTCATCAGCAACGACCCCACCACATGGGCCAGAATGCCGGCCACCGCCATTCCCCACCGGCCCTGCTGCAGGGCCGCGAACATTTCCAGCGAGAAGGTCGAGAAGGTAGTCAACGCGCCGCAAAGACCAGTGATAGCAAACAAACGCCACTCCGGTGCCAGGGTACTGCCATGACTGAAATAGCCGATTAGCAAACCGATGAGCCAGCCGCCGCTGAGATTGGCCACCAGGGTGCCGTAGGGCACCGCATGGTAGGTGCTGTTGAGCCAGAGCCCCAGGCCCCACCTCAGGTTCGCACCGATAACGGCGCCGGCACTCACTGCCAGAACTGAAAGCCACATCCGCTCGGAATCTCCTCATTCGCTGAAATCGGCCACGCCACTGACGAACGACCTGTCCTGAGTATGCCGACAATCACCAGGCAAGTTAAGGCCTTGTTTGCCCTACAGACTTGAGGTCCGGCATAAAAAAGGGGCGCCTGTATGCGCCCCTTTTCATTTCAACTGTTCCGGCTAGTCCGGTTCAGCTGGCCCGGTCAGGCCGGGTTGTGGTCGATGACCGTTTCCTTGTTGCGGGCAAACGCATCAAACGGGAAATCGTCCACGGTCAGCATTTCCAGCACCACCGCTTCGTACTTCCGCATGAAGTCCGCTTCTTCCTGGGTAAACACGCCAGCTTCCAGCGCTGCTTCAAAACGCTCTTCCGGATGCAGGGCGGTCATTGGCAGCTCGCCCTTGGCGTAGGCCTTGGTGGCTTTGCGGTACAACTGCTCAGCCTTGTCGTAATCCTTCAGCAAGCCGTTGTACTGCGCCAGCGGATTTTCCACCGAACCTTCACCGTCCTCGGTCCAGACACCGGCAATCAGCTTGTTGCGGATTGGCGTGTCGGTGGAGATGGCCCGCGCCAACTTCCGGGACAGGTCATCGTGCGGTGCATCCCAACGGCGGCCCAGCGGCATGGTGATCGCGCGTAGAGCGAGAGCAACCGGGCGGCTCGGAAGGTTCTGCAGGAACTCATCGAGCGCGTTTTCGGTGCGGTACAGCAGCAAGCCCAGGCTGTATTCCATCACCTCTTTCTCGCCCTCAACCGGCTGACCCTCGTGCCAGTTCTTCAGCACCATGGAGGCCAGGTAGAGGTTCGACAGCATGTCGCCGAGGCGTGCAGAGATCAGCTCGCGCATCTTCAATTCGCTGCCCAGCGTCGTCATGGCAGCATCGGCACACAGACCGAAGGCCGCACTGAAGCGAGCCACTGCCTGGGCGTACCTGCGACTGGCACTGTCGAACGGTACGTCGGCCTTACCCAGACCCAGTGCCTGGGTAAAGGCTCGGGCGGCGTTGCCGAAGATCAGGCCGGCGTGACCGAAGAAGGCCTCGTCGAACGCCTGAATGTCATCGGCGTCCTTGGCCGCCAATTCTTTCAGCACGTATGGATGGCAGCGGATGGCACCCTGACCGAAGATCATCAGGCTGCGGGTCATGATGTTCGCGCCTTCAACGGTGATCGACACCGGCGAACCACTGAAGCCAATGCCGAGATAGTTGCGCGGCCCCAGGGTGACGGTCTTGCCACCGTGCACGTCCATGGCGTCGGACAGGACACCACGCTGGAACTCAGTCAGGTGGTATTTCAGGATCGCTGACGGCACCGCCGGTTTTTCACCCCGATCAATCATGTTCGCGGTGTGGTTAACGGCGGCCTGAGAAATGTATGTCTTGCCCGCGATCCGGGCCAGCGGCTCCTGAACCCCTTCCATGTCGGCCACCGGAGTGTTGAACTGGCGCCGAATACGGGTAAAGCCACCAGCGGTACCCACCGAATAGGCGGCTGCGCCTGCGGCACCGGACGGCAAGGTGATGCAGCGTCCGACGGACAGGCACTCAACCAGCATACGCCAACCCTGGCCTGCCATTTCCTGGCCACCGATGATGTATTCCAGCGGGATGAATACGTCCTTGCCCTTGATAGGACCGTTCAGGAACGGCGTGCCGATCGGGCAATGCCGGCGGCCAATTTCCATGCCGTCGGTGTCACGGGGAATCAGGGCACAGGTAATGCCATAATCCTTCTGCTCGCCCAGAAGACCATCCGGATCGAACATGCGGAACGCCAGACCCACCACCGTGGCAATGGGCGCCAGGGTAATCCAGCGCTTCTCGAAATTGAGCTTGATGCCCACCACTTCCTTGCCATTGAACTCGCCCTTACAGACGATGCCGACATCCGGCAGCGACGTGGCATCCGATCCGGCGCGAGGGCCGGTCAGGCCGAAGCACGGAATCTCACGGCCATCGGCCAGCCGCGGCAGGTAATGGTTCTTCTGTTCGTCGGTGCCGTACTTGAGCAGCAACTCGCCTGGGCCGAGGGAATTGGGCACCCCGACCGACACCATCAGCATTTCATTGGCGGCCAGTTTCTGCAGCACCGCAGTCTGGGCTTTCGCAGAAAACTCAAGACCGCCGTATTCCTTCGGAATGATCATGCCGAAGAACTTCTCTTTCTTCAGGAAGTCCCACAGCTCCTTCGGCAAATCGGCGCGCTCGACCGCCAGGTCCCAGGCATTGCACATGGAGATAGCCTGGGCGCACTGGTTGTCGACAAACGCCTGTTCCTCTTCACTCAATCCGGTGTGGCGGTTGATCAACAGGTTGTGCCAATCCGGCTGACCGGTGAACAGCTCGCCGTCCCAGCCGACGGTGCCCGCTTCCAGGGCGACCTTCTCAGTCTCTGACACTTTCGGCGCCACTTTCTTGAAGGTGGCGAAGACTTTCGGTGTCAGCCAGCTCTGCCGGAAGCCCGGCAGGCCTGCCGCAGCAGTGACACCTGCTCCGACAAACAAGATCAACGCCAGCCAACCGGAGGCGAAAATCCAGGAAAGCAGGCCGGTCACAACCATCACGCCAATAGCAGGCGTGGCACCAGATTCACGACGCATCACGACCAGCAGGCCGGCCAACGCCACAACAAACAGAATGAAGGTCATCATAGGTTCTCTCAGTCATCCATGGTTCGTAACATACTAAGACGAAAGTAGGTACGCCCACACTACAACATCAGATGAGCGCTTAACAGCGGTCGCAAATCAGTATGTTATCCCTGCCTCATACCAAATCAGGAGGTAACGATCACCCGAATCCCCTCAAGCGCCAGACTGGCGCTGCCTATGGCATCCCGGGCGGCATTAAGCTGAGTGCGAAAATAATCGATTTCCTCATCCCTGATCGCCGGATTTACCGCCTTCAACGCCTCCAATCGACGGATTTCGGGCTCAAAACTGGCCTCTACCCGCTCCAGAGCCTGCTTTTTCAACGGCTCGAGATGGGGCTCCGACAGGCGCTCCGCATGATCGACCATGGTTTCAACCTGCGGCCGGATCTGCGGCACGATGGCCTGGGCGGTCCGGCGCCGGATGTTGGAGCTGAGCTTGTTCAACTGCTCATGGGGCAATGCTTTTGACAACTCTTTGCCATTCACATCCACCAGCAGGCGCAGGGGCGAGACCGGCAGATAGCGCGACAGCTGCAACGATTCTGGCGCCGGGCAGTGCACGGTATACAGCGCTTCCATCAGCAGCGTGCCGGCCGGCAATGCCTTGACCGAGAGGTTGGCCAGGGCGGCCTTGCCCAGGCCGGAACTGGTTACCGAGTCCATCACGCCGGTCACCATCGGGTGTTCCCAGCTCATGAACGCCAGGTCTTCGCGCTCCAGGGCCTGCTGCCGATCCCAGGTCACGGTGATGCCTTCTTCCGGCAGCTCGGCCACGTGCCCGGCGTGATACTGCTCACCCGGACGCAAGACATCGGAATGATCGCTGTGATCCTCGACATCCACACCCAGAATGTCGAACGCTTCCATCATGTAGTCACGGACCTGGGCGGAGTTCTCCTCCGCGTCGATATCGTCGATGAGCTGATCGGCAACGTCCCGGCGGCACGAATTCAGCTCAATCAGGGCATCACGGCCGTTCTGCAGCAACGTGCGCAGGCGCGCGGCTTCTTCGGCCGTGGCCGCCACCAGGCCATCCAGCTGGGCAGTGTCACCGTCCAGGGCTTGCTGCCACTGGCTCTGCACCTTCTCCTGCACGGCTACGCCAACGGCGCAACTTTCGGCAAAGGCATTCAGACCCTCGTGGAACCAGCGGTACTGCACTTCCTGGGCGGTACCCTGAAGGTAGGGAATGTGAATATCGACGGTGTCGGTCTGGCCAATACGGTCCAGACGACCGATGCGCTGCTCCAGCAGGTCCGGGTTGGCCGGCACGTCGAACAGCACCAGGTGGTGCGCGAACTGGAAATTACGGCCCTCACTACCGATCTCGGAACAGATCAGCGCCTGGGCGCCCTGCTCGGTATCGGCGAAATAGGCTGCCGCCCGGTCCCGCTCAATCAGGTTCAGGTGTTCATGGAAGGCCGCACTGCGGATGCCTGCGCGCAGCTGCAGGTAATGCTCGAGCGCTATGGCGGTCTCGGCCCGGGCACAGATCACGACCACCTTGGCCGGACGCAGGCCCGCCAGTGTCTTCTCTAGCCAGGCCACGCGGGGGTCGTCAGCCAACCACTGGTCTTCTTCCACGGCCTGTTCCGGCGCCAATCCATCCTGGCCCCAGGCCTGGCCCTGATACATCTCCGGGCACGGCAGCGGTGCCGGCAAAGGGCGACGATCCGGGAAGCCCTGGATCGCGGCCCGGGTGTTGCGAAACAGCACCCGACCGGTGCCATGACGGTCCAGCAGCGCATCGATGATGGCCTGATGCGGCTGGTCACCGGCCAACAGCTGATCCAGCTCATCCCCGAGCCAGGCCTGAAGCGCAGCACGGTCATCCGCGGTCATCTCCGAGCCTTCGTCCCGCAGGCGCCGGACCACGGCATTAATGGCCTCGTACTGCTGCTCTTCCTGCTTGAACGTCTCGAGGTCGTGGAAGCGCGCCGGATCCAGCAGCCGCAATCGGGCAAAGTGGCTGGCCACGCCGACCTGTTCCGGGGTCGCGGTCAGCAACAACAAGCCACGACTGGCGGCGGAGAGTTCCTCAACCACCTGGTACTCGGTGCTGGTTTCCTCCGGGCTCCAGGCCAGGTGATGAGCCTCATCGACAATCATCAGGTCCCAGCCCGCAGCCACCGCGTCTTTCTGCGCCTGCTCGTTGCTGGCCAGGAAATCCAGACTGCACAGCACCAGCTGCTCGGTCTCGAACGGATTCACGGCCTCTTCTTCCCCGAAGATGTGACTCATCAGGGCATCAACGTCGTCCTGATCGTCCTTCAGCGCGTCGTAGCGCTCCTGGTCAATCAGCGAGAAGCGCAGGTTGAACCGGCGCAGCATTTCCACCAACCACTGGTGCAGCAGCGAATCCGGCACCACCGCCAGTGCCCGCTTGGCTCGGTTGGTGTGCAGTTGGTAGTGCAGGATCAGGCCGGCCTCAATGGTTTTACCCAGGCCAACTTCATCCGCCAGCAACACCCGGGGCGCGTGTCGCTTGGCCACTTCGTGAGCGATGTAGATCTGGTGTGGCAGGTGCTGAGTCCGGGCGCCGATCAGGCCCTGGGCCGGGGAGGCACGAAGCCGCTCCTGGTGCTGAACCGTGGCCATGCGAAGGCGAAACGCGCCGTTGCGATCGAACTGGCCGGCAAACAGGCGCTGGTGAGGCGCCGAAAAGTTCACCGAGCTGCTCAGCTTAACTTCCGAAATTTGCTGGATGTTTTCACCGTCATCGGCGTGGTACATCAATACACCACCGATATCTTCAACGGCCTGCACGACATAGTGTTCGCCGTCGTAGGTCTCGATCTCCTCGCCCATTTGGTAAATGATCCGGGACAGGGGCGCATTGTCGATGGCGTAGGTGCGCTCCTCGTCGGCGGCCGGGAAGCCCAGGGTGACCCGACGGCCTGAGATATCGGTGACGATCCCCAATCCCAGAGCGGTATCACTGTGGCTGACCCAACGCTGACCGATGACAAATTCCGACGTATCCAAGAAACCTCCAAACAGAAATTAGTGTCGGGTAGCGCCGTTTTCGCGCACCCAGTAGGCCGTGGCACCGCATACCGCCGCGGGCACGACCACAAGATTAAGAACCGGCACCATGGCCGCCAGGGCAACCGGCAAACCAAAACCGAACGCCGACAACCGGGTATCACCCAGTAGGCCCCGCAACGCCTTGAAGCTGACTTTGTGGTTGTCGGCCGGATAATCGACGTACTGCAACGCCATCATCCAGCTGTTGAACAGGAACCACAGCACGGCTGCCACCAGGTTCACCACCGGGATCAGGCCAATGATCAATAACCCAAGGGCCCGGGGCAGGTAGTACAGGATTTTCTGCACCTCGCGCAGCAGCACTCGCGGGATGTCCTTGACGATGGCAGCCCAGCTGTCTTCGGTGGTCACTTCCTGACCGGTGAGGTGTTTTTCGGTGAGTTCGGCCAGGTAGCCGTAAAAAGGCGCCCCGATCAGGTTGGCCACGATCACAAAACCGTAGGCCAGCATCAGCAGGATGACCGCGCCATAGAGCAGCCAGAACAACCAATCCAGCGCCTGCAACCAGGCCCAGTCAGGCAGCCAGCCCATAGCAACGGCAATCAGTCCGGCGAACATTTCGGCCATGAAATAGAACAGCAGCCCAAACAGCAGGACGTTAATAACCAGGGGGATGATGACAAACAGGCGCAGGCCGGGCTGTCGAATCAGCCGGAAGCCTTCTCCCAGATAGCCCAGTCCTCGAAAAAAATTACCCTTGAGCATTCCGGTAGGCCCTCCGCTTCAATGACAGTGACGGGGCGCAAAGCATATCATGTTGCCACCATTCCCACAGCCCGAGGCCGCCTACGGAAATTCCCCCATGGCAGATTTGAAACACCACGTTCTGACCCTTCTTCGCTGCCAGCTGCTATGGCGAATTGCCTTGCTCATTTCCGTGGCGGCCATCCTGTTTCTGGCCACCACGGCGAACCCCTACCCCGTGCCGGCCTCGGCCAGCGACAAGGTTAACCATCTGATTGCCTTCCTCGAGCTGACCCTGCTTACACGCTTGTCCTGGCCCGAAGCCAAGGCCCTGTGGTTCGCCCCGGCACTGTTGCTGTTTGGCCTGGCGATCGAAGGTATCCAGGCCGGCCTACCCTACCGGGAGTTTTCATTAGCGGACCTTGCCGCTGACGGCGTCGGTATCGCGCTCGGATTGTTGCCCTGGCCGGGCCTACGACGAGCCGAAAACCGAGATTTGAGAGATTCGCCCGAATCCTTGTGAGATATTTCTTACATGTATGTAAGACGATACAGCGAAATCACGTACGCAGCCTGGAAATCCGCCAGCCAAGAGGGCGCCAACTAATTGAATACCGGTAATTTAATTCCACAGCACCAAATTCGTATCAAATGCATACAGACTCGCGTCACAAGTCTGTAAAGCTGGAATTGCTATAGTGTTTACATCAAGGATGTGAAGGATAAGGACGACGCATTGGACGCACCCCCGCAAGGATTGCAGGGAGAGGCAGGGACACATGGACGCCTCGCTTAAAGGGTATATTCGGAACGCCGGCTAGGACGCCAGCACCAGGGAGCGGCACAGGGACTCGCAACAAGGTTGTTGCCCTTTGCGCAAGGAAGCGCCGACTTGTTTCGACAAAGCATTGAAAAGGGTAGCCCGAGGGTTGCCCTTTATTTTTTCCTCGCCAGAATCATTGCTGCGCCACGTAAATCCGCACCCGGTTGAACTCTTCAAACTCATTCAGATCCGGCCAGGTTCGCGCCTCCACGATAGTCTGTTGCTCATAGCAATTGTCACCCAGATCCCTGACCCTTGAATCCGCCAGCAGAACCGTTGGCACCGCACTTCGAAAGATTTGTAGCAATGGTCGATTGTCAGGATCGTACAGCACGTCTGCTGCGGTCATCACATCAATACCATCGGGCCGGGCTTGCCAGTCGTTGCACAAGGTCACCGACACTTCGTTCAAATCCGCATTCGCTGCCACTGCATCCAGGGAAGCCGGATCGAGATCACAGGCGATCACCTCTCGAGCACCGGCGAGGGCGGCAGCGATCGCGACGATGCCGGAGCCCGAACCGAAATCCAGCAGCCGCTTATCTGCCACCCAGCCGGGGTTATCCAGTATCCAGCTTGCCAGAACCTGACCACTGGCCCAGCAAAACGACCAATACGCCGGTTCTGCCACCACCGCCTGGGCTTCATCGTGGCTGAGCGGGCCATCCAGCACCGACGGATCAAAAAGATGCAGCGGAATCCTTGAACACCCGGCCGGCCGCGACACCGCCACCCGGCCCCGGCTCAGGGTTTTTCGCAAATGTTGATCAAGACACTCGGGGGACATCCGCGCTCCGCACTGATTGGTTACTTGGGCTCGCTATTGTACCCAGCTCTCGGGGGTGGCACAGCGCTCCGCGAGCAGAAAAACGCCAGTTCGGCTATACTGGCGCCTCATTTTTCGCAACCGGTTACACCCTGAAATGGCAACCAGACCCGACACCGACGACTACCTGTCACTGTTCCTGAACGATGTCCCGCTGATGGACGTCCGGGCACCGGTAGAGTTCGCCAGAGGCAGTTTTCCTACCGCCGAAAATGCCCCGCTGATGAATGATGACGAACGCCACCAAGTGGGCATCTGCTACAAGGAGCAGGGGCAAGACAAGGCGATCGAACTGGGGCACCAGCTGGTCGACGGCGACATCAAGGCCGAGCGGATTGAGGCCTGGAAGCAATTCGTCAGACAACATCCGGAAGGCTACCTGTTCTGTTTTCGCGGCGGTTTGCGCTCGCGCCTGACCCAACAGTGGATCAAGGATTCAGGCATTGACTACCCACTGGTTCAGGGTGGCTACAAGGCGCTGCGGCATTTTCTCATCGACAGCCTGGAGCAGCGCCTTGCAGCCGGGGAATTCCAGGTTCTGAGTGGCCGGACCGGTACCGGCAAAACCCGCGTTCTGCAGCAACTGCCCAATCCGGTGGATCTCGAAGGCCTGGCCAATCATCGCGGTTCGAGTTTTGGTCGCCAGGTTACCCCGCAGCCGTCACAGATCGATTTTGAAAACCGCCTCGCGATTGCCATGCTGAAGGCCCATCACTTCCAGACCGGCTCCGTGCAGCTGGAAGACGAGAGCCGCCTGGTAGGGCGCTGTGCGTTGCCGGAGACTCTGCGCGAGCGGATTTCAGAGGCGCCCCTGCTGGTACTGGAACGCTCACTGGAAGAACGCACCGCCATCATCCGCGAGGACTACGTCGAGGGCATGTGTGCCGACTACCTTGCCCGCGACGGCGAGGAAAATGGCTGGCTGAATTTCCAGGAGTATCTGCTTAGCGCCCTTGACCGCATTCGCAAACGCCTCGGCGGTGAACGCCATAAACAGCTCAGAAGGGTGATGGAAGACGCCCTGACCCTTCAGCAGCGCCAAAACGACCTGCGCGGCCACGATACCTGGATTCAGGCACTGCTACAGGACTACTACGACCCCATGTACGACTACCAGTTGAGCAAGAAACAAGGTCAGATTCTTGTCCGAGGAGGCCCGAAAACCATTATTGAGTGGGCCAATTCTGGCGCAACTGCGTAAACCCGGCGCTACCCCAAGTTTCTATCGGGTTCCTATCGGGATCTTCTGAAGGTTCATTCAAGGCACTATCAAAATCCTGCCAAAATCCTGCGGGCAGGCCGGTAAAACATTTGTCTGCTATAAACAATGCAGAAAACTCATTTTTTTCATAAACCTATTTCCCTTACCCTTGGGACAATCTCAAAACTAACGAACAAGGAGTCCCCCTATGGAAGACCTCTTCGGATCTGAAGGCAGTGCTTCAGAGCTGATCGAACAGGCCATTTCCCTGACAATGACCTACGCACCCAAAGTCCTTTTGGCCATCGTTACGCTGTTCATTGGTCTGTGGCTGATCAACCGCTTTGTCAGCGTGCTCGACGTCAAGCTTGGCAAGAAAGACCCAACCCTGAACAAGTTCCTGTGTGGCCTGATCAGTGCCGTCCTCAAGATTCTTCTGCTCATTTCCGTGGCCTCTATGGTGGGCATTGCTACCACCTCCTTCGTCGCCATTATTGGTGCCGCCGGCCTGGCTATTGGTTTTGCCCTGCAGGGCAGCCTCTCCAACTTCGCAGGCGGTGTACTGATCCTGATCTTCAAGCCGTTCAAGGTGGGCGACACCATCGAAGCTCAGGGATTCCTGGGTGCCGTTGACGAGATCAGCATTCTATACACCATCGTTAATACCTTTGATAACCGTCGCATCGTGATACCCAATGGCAGCCTTTCCAATGCCACCCTGGTGAACGTCAGCATCTATGAGAATCGCCGCTGCGACATGACCTTCGGCATCGGTTATAACGACGATATCGACAAGGCCAAAACGATCCTCAAGCGCCTGATGGAAGAAGATGATCGCAGTCTCACCGATCCGGCTCCCCGTATTTGCGTCGGTGGGCTCGGCGACAATTCCGTCGATCTGATGTTCCGGGTCTGGGTACCTACTGATGACCTGTGGCCGTACTACTGGGACATGCAGGAAAAAGTGAAGAAAGCCTTTGACGCCGAAGGCATCACCATTCCGTTCCCGCAGCGAGACGTGCACATGTACAAGGCCGAGTGATCAGCAAGAGCAATCGGCAAACACCGTTGCGCTTTGATACATCCGGTAACTCGCAAACCGCGGATCCTCGACTAAGATGACGGTTAATGGTGGAGTTTACGGGCTCCACCAGGCCGTCCGGGCCCGTCACAGAGATCACAACGGCCCCGAAACGCTGTCATTGCTGGTAGGAGGCTGTCACTATGCCCGCACAGCAGTTGAAGGACTTTCTCGATGAGGCCGCCGTGGAGTACATGTGCCTCTCCCACCCCCCCGCGTTTACCGCCCAGGAACTGGCGCACCACGTAAAAATAGCCGGCGACCGTGTTGTGAAAACGGTCATCATCGAGCTGGACGGCAAGATGGCCATGCTGGTCATGCCCGCGACCTGGCGCATTCGCTGGGATCGCTTATCCCGAATCCTCGACACCGACTTCATTGATCTGGCTGACGAAAAAGAGTTCAAGGATCGCTTCCCAAACTGTGAAGTGGGGGCCATGCCACCCTTCGGCAAACTGTTCGGCATGTCGGTATACTGCAGTGAGGCGATGACCGAACAACCGGAGCTGGCCTTTGCTGCCGGCAGTCACACCGAATCGGTACACATGAAAACGTCCGACTTCCTCACTCTGGTCCAGCCGATGGTCTTAAATCAGGGCTTTAACAAGCCTGGAACCAAGAAACCCGCCTGGCTGGCGAAAGGTCGGCGCCACCCTGAAGATCTGCGACCCAGTGAACCCACTGTGGCCGGCTACTAAAGCCACACGACTGATACCCCTCGGGTCGCTTGTCTGAGCTGTGCCATCGCGTAAACTGATGGCTTCAGACAGGAACCCAATATGACGCACGCATTTGACATAGTGGTGGTTGGCGCCGGCATGGTCGGCGCCGCCCTCGCCACCGGCCTGGGCCAACAAGGTTTCCGGATCGGTTTGATCGACCGCCTGGAAGCCCCGGCCTTTGACCCAGACGCAGCGCCCGACATTCGGGTGTCGGCGCTCAGTGCCGGCAGCCAACGCTATCTCGACAACCTGGATGCGTGGGACCAGATCGCCAGCATGCGCAGCACGCCCTACCGTCGACTCGCCGTCTGGGACGAAACCCGCCACCCGCTCAGCAAGTTGATGCCCCGCCAACTAACCCGCGTCGAATTTGACGCTGCCAGCCTGGGCGGCAGCCACTTGGGCCACATTGTCGAAAATTCGGTGACCCAGCGGGCGCTCTGGCAAACAGCGCAAGCGCAGGACAACGTCACTGCACTGACCGGATTGAGCGTAGTCGCGCTGGAGCAGGGCGACACCACCGTCACCTTGATTCTGGATGACGGCCAGCAGTTAGAGGCACAACTGGTCGTGGGGGCCGACGGCGCACAATCGAAAATCCGGGAACTGGCCGGTATTGGCATTAACCGCAATCAGTATGCGCAGCAGGCCATGGTGATGTCGGTGCGCTACCAGGGTCCGGTGGATGACATTACCTGGCAGGGTTTCTGCCCGAGCGGCCCCAGAGCCTTCCTGCCATTGCACAGCGCCGGAGCAGACCATCCGGGCGAAAGCTGGGCGTCACTGGTCTGGTACGATTCCCCCGAGGAACTGGCACGCCTCAAGGCGCTGCCAGGGGAGCAATTACTGCGGGACATCCAGGCGGCGTTTCCACCGGAACTGCCCCAGCTCACACACCTCGAGGCCAGAGCAAGTTTTCCCATTGCGCGCCAGCACGCCAAACGCTACTTTTCGGGCCGGGTGGTACTGGCCGGCGATGCCGCCCACACCATCAACCCCCTGGCGGGCCAGGGCGTGAATCTTGGTTTTCAGGATGCCCAGTGCCTGCAGGATATGCTCAAGGAAGCCCGCCGCGCCGACGCGGACCTGGCCGATCCGGCCTGGTTGCAGCAGTATGAAGCTCAGCGGCGTCCGGCCAACCGGCGGATGATGATGACCATGGACCTGTTCTATCATCTGTTCAGCAATCGCGTGCCACCGCTGCACCTGCTGCGCAACCTGGGTCTCGGCGCCGCCCGCGCCCTACCCTTCGCCCGCAATCAGGTGGCGCGCTATGCTATGGGCATTGATGAACGGTTACCGCCCGGGCTCAGCCAGCTGATCGACCGGGTTCCCGGCCTGCGTCAGCTCTGAGACCGGAAACACAGCACTATTCACGCTCACGAGCAAACCCAGCATCATTCAGGAGCCACCATGTCAGAAACGCTGTTTACCAAGATCATCAATCGGGAAATTCCGGCGGATATCGTCTACGAAGATGACATCAGCCTGGCGTTCCGGGACATCAACCCCCAGGCACCCGTGCACCTGCTGGTGATCCCTAAGAAAGCCATCGCCACCATCAACGACATCGGTGAAGACGACCGCGAACTGGTCGGCCACCTCTATTGGGTCGCTGGCAAACTGGCTAAAGAGATGGGGTTCGCCGAAGACGGCTATCGTACGGTGATGAACTGCGGAGAGAATTCAGGGCAGACGGTGTTTCACATCCATCTGCACCTGCTGGCTGGCAAACCCATGGGCTGGCCGCCCTACACCGACCGGATGAAGCAGGCGTAGTCAGAAATAACAGGGACTGGGTGGGGCTTAGCGCCCCACCACCCGCTCGGCTTCTTCGACCGAGGTGTGACGGACGTCCTCGCCCTTCACCATGAAGATCACGTTCTCAGCGATGTTGCAGGCGTGATCGCCAACCCGCTCCAACGCGCGCAGCACCCACATCACTGACATGCAGCGAGAGATGTTGCGAGTGTCTTCCATCATGAACGTCAGCAGAGTGCGGGCCGCAGCCTGATACTCTTCGTCCACCCGTTTGTCTTCTTTCATGATCCGCAGCGCCTGCTCGGAATCGAGACGGGCAAAAGCATCCAGCGCGTCGTTCAGCATGGTCAATACGTGGGAGCTGATGTGGCGCACTTCCACGTAGCCACGCGGGGCCTGACCTTCCTCTGACAGCTTGATGGCCAGTTTGGCGATCTTCTTGGCCTCGTCACCAACGCGCTCCAGGTCTGCCACCATCTTGATGACGGAAATCACCAGGCGCAGATCCCGCGCGGTCGGCTGGCGACGCGCGATGATCAGGGTGGCTTCCTCATCAATGGCCACTTCCATCTGGTCGACCCGCTTATCCTTGGCCCGAATCTCTTCGGCCAGGTGACCATCGCTGTCCATCAGAGCCTGAATGGCATTTTCGACCTGGGATTCGACCATTCCGCCCATTTTCAGGAACTCGGTTTTGAGCTCCATCAGTTCGTCATTGAACTTGTGGGAAATATGATCCCCGTAAACATCGTCCTTCTTTGTAGGCATACGCTTGTTCTCCAATGTTCCTCTGCGCCGGGATCAGCCGAAGCGACCGGTAATGTAGGATTCAGTCAGTTCGTGTTCCGGCGACGTAAATACTTTGTTGGTCTCGTTCACTTCCACCAGGTGCCCAAGGTGGAAGTAAGCCGTGCGATGGGAAACCCGGGCGGCCTGCTGCATGGAGTGAGTTACGATCACAATGGTGTAACTCTCGGACAGCTCGGCAATCAGTTCTTCAACTTTTGCAGTGGCGATCGGATCCAGCGCTGAGCAGGGCTCATCCATCAACACCACCTCCGGGTTCACGGCAATGGCGCGGGCAATGCACAAGCGCTGCTGCTGACCACCGGACATGCCGGTGGCATTAGCCTCCAGCCGATCCTTTACCTCTTCCCAAAGACCCGCCTTGCGCAGGCTGCTTTCGACGATTTCATCGAGGTCGGCCTTACGGTTGGCAAGGCCATGAATACGGGGGCCGTAGGCGACGTTGTCATAGATCGATTTCGGGAACGGATTGGGCTTCTGGAAAACCATGCCCACCCGGGCGCGCAGCTCCACCACGTCTCGTTTGGAGTCGTAGATATCCTGACCGTCCAGCTCCAAAGAGCCCTTGACCTTACAGATGTCGATACTGTCGTTCATCCGGTTCAGGCAACGCAGGAACGTGGATTTGCCGCAGCCTGACGGCCCGATAAACGCCATGACCTGGTTCCGGGCAATGTCCAGGCTAATCTTCTTGATGGCCCGGCTTTCACCATAGAACACTTCAACATCGCGCAAGGAGAACTTGGCGTTGTCTGCGAACGGCTTGCCGACGGTCTTGCCTTCCTCAATTACAGTATCAGCGGGCTGACTCTCTGCCACCGGTGCGACTGACTCATCCTCTGAGGGCACTTCATTGGCGATACTTTGGTTCATGCTATTCATCTCAATTCTCCTTACCACCGGCGTTCGAGGCGTTTGCGCAGCCAAATGGCCAATGCATTCATACTGATCAGGAAGGCCAACAGCACCATAATGGCGGCTGACGCGCGTTCAATGAAAGCCAATTCAGGGCTGCCGGCCCACAGGAACACCTGCACCGGCAAAACCGTTGCAGAGTCGAAAAATCCACCGGGCACGTCGACGATAAAGGCCACCATGCCAATGAGGAGTAGCGGCGCTGTTTCACCCAGGGCCTGGGCCATACCGATGATGGAACCGGTAAGCATGCCAGGCATGGCCAGCGGCAGCACGTGGTGCAGCACCACCTGCATTTTCGAGGCGCCAACGCCTTCCGCAGCTTCCCGGATGGAGGGTGGCACACTCTTGATCGCGGCCCGGCTGGAAATAATGATGGTGGGCAGGGTCATGAGTGTCAGAACCAGCCCGCCGACCACCGGCACCGAGCGCGGCATTCCGAACAGGTTAATAAACACCGCCAGACCGAGCAGACCGAAGATAATCGACGGTACCGCCGCCAGGTTGTTGATGTTCACCTCAATGAAATCGGTGAATTTGTTCTGGGGCGCAAACTCCTCCAGATAGATGGCCGCGGCAACACCAATCGGGAACGACAGGATCAGAGTGACAAACATCGTCAACAGGGAGCCGACAATGGCACCCAGGATGCCGGCCTTGGACGGATCCCGGGAATCACCACCGCTGAAAAAGGTGTCGTTGAACGAGGTGTCGATTGCGCCGCGCTCAAGCAAGGTCTCAACCCAGGCTTTCTGCTGGTCGTTGAGCTTGATTGAATAGGCGGCATCGCCGGCGTGCTTTACATACACGTCCACGTCGGTGTGGGACAAGAAGGTCATGGTCCGGGTAGTGTTCAGCCAGTCCGGATTGGCCTTCAGGTCGTCCCTCAGGGTCACCGAAGCGTACGGGTTGATCAGCCCGCGAACATCCTCACGATCCTCCTCGGTGGCGCCTGGAATCTCCTTGATCAGCGCCTGGACCAGCGGTTCGACAAAGTCTGCCATCTTGAGCTGGCGACTGTCGGTCGGATCGTCCAGGTACATCATGTCCCCATCCAGGTTCACCTCCATGGTGATGGTGGTTTTCATGAAGCCGGTGTAGCCCTTACCGATGATATCGGTAAACAGGATCACCAGCGCCGACAGGGCGACACCAATGGCGAGGATGCCGTAGGCGCGGAATCGACGCTCCTTGCGATACCGGCGTTTGAGCGACTGGCGGACAATCTCCGCCTGTGAACGTTGGTCAGTCATACTGTTCCCGATATTTACGCACGATTTTCAGGGCTATTACGTTGAGCAGCAGGGTGGACAGGAAGAGCATGGCGCCCAGTGCAAAGGCCGCCAGGGTCTTGGCACTGTCGAATTCCTGATCCCCGGTCAGCAGGGTCACAATCTGCACGGTCACGGTGGTAACGGTTTCAAGCGGGTTGGCGGTCAGGTTTGCGGCCAGGCCAGCGGCCATCACCACGATCATGGTTTCGCCAATCGCCCGGGACACCGCCAGCAGCACGCCGCCCATGATTCCCGGCAAGGCAGCCGGGAAGATGACCTTTTTCATGGTCTCGGACTGGGTCGCACCCAGGGCCAGCGAACCGTCACGAAGCGTTTGCGGCACCGCGTTGATCACGTCGTCCGACAGCGAAGATACAAAGGGAATGATCATGATGCCCATGACACCGCCGGCGGCCAGTGCACTCTGGGACGAGGCTTCAATGCCAAGGGAGGCGGCAAGATCGCTGATGAATGGCGCCACTGTCAGCGCGGCAAAAAAGCCGTAAACCACGGTCGGAATACCCGCCAGCATTTCCAGCAACGGTTTCACTACGCCGCGAACATTCTTGTTGGCATATTCCGACAGGTAAATAGCAGAGAGCAGACCAACCGGTACCGCCACCACCATGGCGATGGCTGAGATCAGCAGGGTACCGGTGAACAGCGGAATCATGCCAAAGGCGCCCTCGGCGGCCACCTGATCCGCTCGCAGGGCGGTCTGGGGGCTCCACTGGGAACCAAAGATAAACTCGGTGAACGGAACCTTGCCGAAGAACCGGAAGGTTTCGAAGGCCACCGAGAAAATAATGCCTACCGTGGTCAGAATAGCCAGGGCCGCACAGGCGAAGAACAGCCATTTCAGAATGGACTCAACCTGGGACCGGGCATTCAGCCGTGGCCGAATCCGCAACCAGCCCAGGAACCCGGCAAGCACCGAGACCGAAACGACAAGCGCCGACATCAGCAACCGGCTTTGCGCCCGGAGTGCCTCCAGGCGTTCCGCCGCTTCCGCGATCGGCGCTTCTACAAAGCCCGCTGGCAGGGCGCCACTGGCGACGTTGCTTATTTTACTGAGCAGCAGGCTGGCCTGGCCTTCAGTTTCGGGAATCAGCTCCGGCGGCAGGCCGCCAACAATAATGAGCTGAATCACCTTACCCTGAAAAGCAGCCCAACAGCCCAGCACGATCAGGGCGGGGATACCGCTCCACAGCGCGGCCCGCGCGCCATAATAGAACGGCAGGGATTTCAGATGCCGAATGCCGCCCAGTGGCGCAGCCAGTGACCGTGACCGGGCATATCCCAGACCATAAGCCACAACGGCGAACACAAGGGTGAGCAATAACAAATTAGCCGGTTGCATGAAAAATCCTGTCTACGACCTCAAGTAGGGGCCTAGTTTACAGATTGGAACAGCGCGTTACACCAGATGGTCATCCTGAACGTGCGAAAGGGTGCGGGCCCTTTTAGGACCCGCACCCTTGCTTAATCCCGATTCCTTCGGGTTACTTCAGTTCTTCCATCGCCAGGTTGGGCATATTCTCTGACTTGTCCATCAGGTTCATCAGCTGGTCCCGCGGCGGGACAATCAGACCGACGTCCTTCAGGTAGCCGTTCTGGCCCATGGCGGCGTTGCTGGTAAATTCGCTAACGTATTCCTCGATACCTGGAAGCACGCCAACGTGCGCCTTCTTCACATAGAAGAACAGGGAGCGAGCTACCGGATACTTGTCAGCCGCAATGTCTTCGGCGGTCGGAACCATGCCGTTCAAGGTGGCGGCCTGCAGACGATCTGCATTCTCTTCCAGGAAACTGTAACCAAACACACCGTACATGTCGGTATCACCGATCAGTTTTTGCACGATCAGGTTGTCGTTCTCACCAGCTTCAATGAAGGCGCCGTCTTCACGCACGCTTTCACAGATAGCTCCGTGCTCATCTTTGCCCAGGTTTGCCGCTTCCGGCAGTTCGTCGCATCCAGCAGCCAGTGCCAGCTCGTTAAACGAGTCACGGGTACCGGAGGTCGGCGGCGGGCCCATTACACGAATCGGCTTGTTCGGCAGGCTGGAATCAACATCGCTCCAGTTTTTGTTCGGGTTGGCTACCCACTTACCATCGACCGGCACCTTGGAACCCAGGGCCAGGAACAGCTGTTCCAGAGTGATGTCCAGATTCTCGGCATCTTTGGAGCTGGCGATAACAATACCGTCAGAACCAATACGGAATTCGGTGATGTCAGTCACGCCATTCTTCTGGCAAAGCTCATATTCGGAAGTCTTCATGCGACGCGAAGCGTTGGTAATGTCCGGGTGCTGGGTACCGATGCCCTGACAAAACAGCTTCATGCCGCCACCGGAACCGGTTGATTCCAGCTTCGGGGTTTTAAAATCAGTCTTGGTACCGAAGCGCTCTGCAACAACCGTCGCAAATGGATAAACAGTAGAAGAACCGACGATGCTGATGGTGTCACGAGCCATGGCAGGTGCGGACATCGCGGCTACAGAGCCAGCCAGTGCGAAAGTTGCGAGTGTTTTGTTCAGTTTAATCACGTTGAGTCTCCAAGATCGGTTGCACAATTTGTATGAATGAACTTTGCCGATGAGTGAAGAGTAATGAAGCTCTATGACAACTTTGTTACAGATACGGAAATATAGTTGGAAAAGTGCAAATCTGCTTGCAGCCCTAGCTAACGCCGCTAACATGCGGGATATAACAATTCGAGACTTAACACCAAGGCAGACTTTCATGACGGCTTTAGACGATGACAAACCCACCCCTCGCGGTGAGTTAACCCTCCAGATCGTACCCCTTCCCTCTGACACCAACCCCAACGGCGACGTGTTCGCGGGCTGGCTGGTCAAACAGATGGATATCGCTGCCGCCACAATGGCCGGCCGCATTTCCCAGGGCCGGAACGCGACCGTGGCGATGGACCGCATGGAATTTCTGTCACCGCTGCGCGTGGGCTCGCAGGTGGGCTGCTACTGTGACGTGGTGGAGATTGGCCGCAGCTCCATGAAGCTCCGGGTGGAAGTATGGACCCGGGACCGCACTGCCAAGCACCCGCGCAAGGTCACTGAGGGTATGTTCGTTTACGTGGCCATTGACGAGCACGGCCGCATCCGGGAAGTGCCTGAACAAAACCGCTGATCCGAGCTTAATCGTTACTCAGGCTCAGCCGGCCAGTTTCCGGGCGCGGCGCTCTGGCGCGGTCAGTGCGAGCAACCCGAAAACTGGCCCGGGTAGCAGTAGGCACACCACCCAAACGCCCTGGAATTCCCACAGCCAACTGGTCAGCCAGATCGCGGGCAGAGTCACGCCAAAGCCAATGGCGTTCATGACCGCCAGCGATGACCCCACGAAGGCTTGTGGCGCCCGAGCCGCTGCCAGCGCCGAGAACTGGGGCGAATCAGCCACCACCGCAACACCCCACACCATCAATAACAGTGCCAGCAGGGTTGGGGAAAATCCGGATAAAAACGGGTAAATCAGACAAACCAGCCCGGATGTAGCCAGTGCCGTCCGTGCCACCCATTCACTACCCCGTCGCCGACTCAACCAGCCACCGACAATACAGCCGGCCGCGCCCGAGGCGATGATGGCAAAGGCGAACCAGGGCACGAAATCATCTCCCATGCCCAAGCGCGCCAACTCGCGCCCGGCCAACAAGGGCACCAGCACCCAGAAGGCATAGAGTTCCCACATATGACCGACATACCCACCGACAGCCGCCCGAAACTTGGGTGCTCGCAGAGCAGCCAGGCCCTGCCTGAGGGGCACGCGCCCAGCGCCCTTGGGCAGATGGGGCCCTTCACCCAACAGAAGTACCAGGGCACCGCCGGCCAGCGCCAGGGCGGAGGCCCCGAATAACGGCCACTGCCAGGGCATACCCAAAGTGGCTCCGCGCATCAGATGCGGCAACGCGGTGCCAAGTGTGAGCATGCCCACCAGCCACGCCAGTGCCACACCGGCATGCTTTGGTGTCCATGCAATGACCATTTTCATGCCCAAAGGGTAAATACCCGCCAGACAAAGCCCGGTCGCAAATCGCAATAAAAGGTCTAGTGGAGGGTGCGAAGCCACCAAGATGAAGCCGCCATTGACCAATGCCCCGAGCAGGCTGGACACCGCAAAGATATGACTGGCCCCAAACCGGTCGGCCAGACCAGTGACCGCGAGCGTTAAAGTGCCGGCAATAAAGCCCGCCTGCACCGCCAGGGTCAACAACCCGAGATCGGTCTCACTGAGCCCCAGTTCTTGCGACAGCGACAGCCAGACACCATTCACACTGAACCAGAGCGAAGTTCCGAACAACTGGGCCAGCACAATCACGGCCAAGGGGTAACGACGAAGCAGTGCAATCATAGAGTCCGATCTTTAACATTGGCCGGCGAGCGCCAGCCTTTGGTCCTGGAAAACCCGACCATACCCTACTTTGCGTGCTGAGTGCTCGCGCCTGGCTCTTCCAGGCTCGCCGGGCTGGACTGTTCAGCCTCGGGGTGCCCTGCTACTATCCGTGCCTGCTTGTAACACCGCCCCAGCCAGACAACGGATTTGCCATATGGATGCTTTTCAGGCCCTCTTTCTCGGCCTTTTACAAGGACTGACCGAATTCCTGCCGATCTCCAGTTCCGCTCACCTGATCCTGACACCCGCATTTTTTGGCTGGACCGATCAGGGCGTGGGGTTTGATCTGTCGGTGCACTTGGGGACTCTGCTGGCGGTGGTGCTCTACTTCCGACACGATGTATTCGGCATAGCCCGGGATGGTTTGCTGTCGGTAACCCGACGCAAGCTGGTTGGTCAGGGTGCGCTGGCATTTTATCTAGTGATAGGCACCATCCCGGCCGGTTTGGCAGGATTGGCGTTGCTGGACATGATCGACAATGAATTACGGGCCGTGGAAGTGATCTTCACCACCACGCTGGTGTTTGGCCTGCTGCTGGGTATCGCCGACTGGCTTCCTAAACGACAGCGCACCCTGGATCAACTGAACTGGAAAGACGCCGTTGTGGTCGGCATCGCCCAGGCCATGGCGCTGGTACCCGGCACCTCCCGCTCGGGCGTCACCATCACCGCCGGCCTGTTCCTGGGCATGACCCGTCACACTGCCTCAAGGTTCTCCTTCCTGCTGGCCATACCCATTATCGTGCTGGCGTCGGCAGTTAAACTGCTGGAGGTGGCCACCTCGGATGTCATTGTCGACTGGAGCGGCTTCCTGCTTGGCGGCGTGACGTCCTTTATCATGGCCATCACCGCCATCCATTTCTTCCTGAAGTGGCTGAACACCGTGGGCATGTGGCCCTATGTGATCTATCGAATTGTTCTGGCGGGTGTGATTTACGCGGTCTTGATGTGAGGTCTTGAGCCCGACCTTGGGGAAGCAGGCATCGGGTAAAGCTTCCCAAAACCCGCTCAAGCACGTCCATGTGACGCTTGAGCTCCGCCATCCATGGCTCCGCACAGTTTTGGGAAGCTTTACCCGACGCCTGCGCGATCTCCGAATAGCCCGAAACTAGCAGGCTTCCAAAGGCGCATACGCCAGCACCAACCACTTGGCACCGTCGTCAAAGTTCACCTGCACCCGGGTATGGTGCCCGCTTCCTTCCGAATTCATCACCACACCCTCGCCAAACTTCGGGTGCCGCACCCGCTGGCCCAGACTGAATCCGGACTGCTGGGCGGAATCCTGGCTGAACATGCTTTGGTTCGGGCGTTCCAGCATCGCCGGGCGCGTAACCGTATTGCGCAACCGGACTTCCTGCAGACAATCGCCAGGGATTTCTCGCACGAATCGGGACAGCGCGTTGAACTTCTCCTGGCCGTACAAGCGGCGGGATTCCGCGTAAGTGAGCACCAGCTTTTGCATGGCCCGGGTGATACCGACATAGGCCAAGCGGCGCTCTTCTTCCATGCGTCCCGGCTCTTCCAGCGACATGCCATGGGGAAACAGGCCCTCCTCAACGCCAGCCAGGAACACCATCGGAAATTCCAGGCCCTTGGCGGAGTGCAGCGTCATCAGCTGAACACTGTCCTCATGGTCTTCGGCCTGGGCCTCACCCGCATCCAGGGCGGCTTGGGCAATAAACTCGGCCATTGGGTCGACACCGTCTTCTACCTCGTAATCTGACAGCGCGTTGACCAGTTCTTCCAGGTTCTCCACCCGGGCCTGACCTTTCTCGCCCTTCTCGCTGGCGTGGTAATTCTTCAGGCCGCTATCTTCAATGGTCTGCTTCATCAGGCCATGCAGGCTGGCATCGCCCACCATGCCGGACAGACCTTCAATGATCGCGATGAAAGACTGCAAACCGGTTTTGGCACGGCCTTTAACCTGCCCGGCTTCGAGTAGGCGTTCCGCTGACTCCCAGAGCGAAATGCTCTGTTCAGTCGCGTATTCTCGCAGCTCGGCCAGGCTCTTGGCACCAATGCCCCGGGGAGGCAGGTTCACCACCCGCTCAAATGCGGCATCATCACGGCGATACTGCACTAGGCGCAGGTAGGCCAGCGCGTTACGGATTTCCTGGCGGTCGTAGAACCGGAGGCCACCGTATACCCGGTACGGAATACCCTGGCGCATCAGCGCTTCTTCCAGCACACGTGACTGGGCGTTGGAGCGATAGAGAATGGCCGACTCGCTGCGCAGGTTGCCGTCCTGGACCCAGGCCGAGATGCTATCGGCAATGTAGTTAGCTTCATCCTGCTCGTTGAAAGCGGCATACAGGCTGATGGGCTCGCCGTCCGGGCCGTCGGTCCACAATTCCTTGCCCAGCCGGCCCTGGTTGTTGGCGATCACCGCGTTGGCCGCCTTCAGGATCATCTGTGTGGATCGGTAATTCTGCTCCAGCCGCACCAAACGGGCATTGGGGAAATCGCGCTGGTACTGCTGGATGTTCTCAACCTTGGCGCCGCGCCAGCCATAGATGGACTGATCGTCATCGCCAACGACCGTCAGCGGAACCTGTTGGCTAGCCAGCACCTGCAGCCAGGCGTACTGGATGGTGTTGGTGTCCTGGAACTCGTCCACCAGAATATGCTGGAACCGCTTCTGGTAATGGGTGAGTAATTCCGGCCGGTGCAGCCAGAGTTCGTGGGAGCGCAGCAGCAGTTCCCCAAAATCCACCAGGCCGCCCTGCTGGCACAGGGTTTCGTACTGGCGATAGATCTTCAGCATCGTTGAGGTGAAGTGATCGCCCGGATTTTCCTGGATGTGATCCGCCCGCAAGCCTTCATCTTTCTGGCTGTTGATAAACCATTGCGCCTGCTTGGGCGGCCACTTGCTCTCATCAATCTGGTTTTCCCGCATTACCCGCTTGACCATCCGCAGCTGGTCGTCACTGTCCAACACCTGGAAGTTCTCCGGCAATCCTGCGTCCTGCCAGTGCGAACGCAGCAATCGGTGAGCAATGCCGTGGAAGGTGCCAAACCAGAGGCCGCGAGCCGGAATGTCCATCATCTGTTCGATGCGGTAACGCATTTCCTTGGAAGCCTTGTTGGTAAAGGTCACCGCCAGGATGCCCGTCGGCGGGACCCGGTCCACCGTCATCAACCACGCAATTCGATGCACCAGCACCCGGGTCTTGCCACTGCCGGCACCGGCCAGCACCAGCAAGTGATCATTCTGGGCGGTGACGGCCTCGCGCTGGGCATCATTGAGAGGGTCGATTATGTGAGAGACATCCATAGGAAAACGTTCGCTACTGGTTAAATAAACAGGAGTGGAAGTATAACAGGAGAAAAAAGGGATTTCCGCGGGCCTGGGTTGGCCCTCTTAGTTCCGGGGAATCGCACAAGAGCGGGGCGCCTTTCAGGACACGCTACAAGCACATCCATGTGCGCTTGGGTGGGGCCATCCATGGCCCCGCACAGTCCTGAAAGGCGCCCCGCCCTCGTGCTGTTCTACTTCGGAGGCAGCTCTTTAATTAAAAACCGCGCGGTACCGTCTGCGCTTCGACAAACTCAAACAGACCTTCCAGACCACCTTCGCGACCAGTGCCTGAGGCCTTCATACCGCCAAATGGCGCTTCCGGCGTAGGCCCGGTTCCGGTATTCCAGCCGCAGTGGCCAAAACGCAGGCCGGCAGCCACGCGCTGGGCGCGATCGGCGTCACCGGTGAACACGTAAGAGGCCAGACCGAACTCGGTGTCGTTACCGGCCTCAATAACTTCCTCTTCCGTGCGGAACAGTGCCATCGGCACCAGCGGCCCAAAGGTTTCCTCGCGGTAACAGCACATATCCCGGGTGACGTCGGTAATGACCGTCGGCGGGAAGAACAGGCCATCACCCAGATCGCCCGGCTGCTTGCCGGCCACCAGGCTGGCGCCCTGCTCGAGCGCGTCTTCCAGGTGCCGCTTCACTTTGTCGAAACCGGCCTTGTTGATCAGCGGGCCAAGATCTACATCACCGTTGATGCCATCACCCACGGTCATCTTGTTAACGCGCTCGGCGAGTTTTTCACCGAAGGCGTCAGCCACCTTTTCATGCACAAAGATACGGTTAGCGCAGACACAGGTCTGGCCACCACCGCGGAACTTGTTGGCAATCAGGTTATCGGCGGCGGCATCCAGGTCAGCGTCGTCGAAGACGATGAACGGCGCGTTACCGCCCAGTTCCAGCGCAAGTTTCTTGACCTGCTCGGCGGTGTCGACGATCAGTTTCCGGCCAACTTCGGTGGAACCGGTGAAGCTCAACATCGGCACATCCGGACTCTCACACAGCACCTTGCCGATCACGCTGGCCTTGCCCATCACCAGGTTGACCATGCCATCAGGCATGTCGGTGTGCTGGTCCATCAAGGAGAACAGGGCAATCATAGTCAGCGGGGTCTCGCTGGCCGGCTTGATCACCGACGGGCAACCGGCCGCCAGTGCGGCTGACAGTTTCTTCGCGATCATGCCGATCGGGAAGTTCCACGGAGTAATCAGTCCGGTCACACCCACTGGGCGGTAGTGAACCGTCCAGGTGCAGTCTTTCGGCTTTTCCGGAATGGTGTGGGCGTCCAGCGCCTGAATGTGCTTGGAGCAGTAATCAAAGAATCCCGCTGCGTAATCCACTTCACCCTGGGCTTCGTGCAACGGCTTGCCGTGTTCCATGCACAGAATCCGGCCGACCTCTTCCTTGTTCGCCTTCAGCGCATCCCGGATGTCTTCCAGCCACTTGCGGCGGGTTTCGATGGAGTAGGGGCTGGTCAGGCGCAAAGCCGACTTGCCGGCAGCAACGGCATCTTCCACCTCGGACTCGGACATGGAGGCAACTTTTGCGATCACATCGCCCGTCGCCGGGTTGTAAACATCAAAGGTGTTGCCCTGAGCATTATCTGTCCAGCGACCGCCGATATAGCCATTGAGCTTTTCCAGCAGTGGTGACTCGATCATCTTGGCTCCTCTCCTGTCAGTAGCCATATCCCCTGCGGGACACAGTTGCGTAGGTTCAATATGTCTTCCATAGTGGATGCTGAATCACTGGCTGTAAAGTCGATGGCCGGGCTTTTGATCGCGCCCTGACGCACCCATGCTCAGGGGCTTGTAGAACCAAGGAGATCGGATAATGAAAGCGTTTTTCCATCCCGCTCAGGATCAGCATATTCCGCAGACCTACTTTACTCGCGGGCAGATGCGTCAGCCTCAGGAAGTGCCCGATCGCACCGGCCAGATGCTGGAAGGCCTGAAAGAGATGGGGATTCCGGTTCTGCAGCCGGCCGATCAGGGTGCTGGCCCGATCTCCAAGGTGCACGACCTCGGCTACCTGCGCTTTCTGGAATCGGCACACCGGCGCTGGATGAAGATGGATGACTGGGGAGAGGAAGTGATCTCCAACATCTTTGTGCGGTCACCGAACCACCTGACCGGCATTTTGGCCGAAGCCGCCCGCTACCAGGCCGACGGCAGCTGCCCGATTGGCGCCAACACCTGGCACGCCGCCTACTGGTCCGCGCAAACCGCACTCGGCGCCGCTGACGCCCTGATTGCCGGAGAGCGCACCGCCTACGCGGTATGTCGCCCGCCGGGACACCACGCCCGTAAGGACGCCGCCGGCGGCTTCTGCTATCTGAACAATGCCGCCATTGCCGCTGAGCACCTGAAGCCCCGGTTCCCGCGCATCGCCATCCTCGATACGGACATGCACCACGGCCAGGGTATCCAGGAGATTTTCTATGATCGCAGTGACGTGCTGTACATCTCGATCCACGGCGATCCGACCAATTTCTACCCGGTGGTGACCGGCTTTGAAAACGAACGGGGTGAAGGCGACGGCTTCGGTTACAACATCAACATGCCCATGCCTCACGGCGCTTCGGAAGACGATTTCTTCGACAAACTGGACGAGTCACTGGCGGCGCTCAAGCTGTACCAGCCCGACGTGCTGGTGCTCGCTCTGGGCTTCGATATCTACCAGAACGACCCGCAAGCGAAAGTTTCGGTTACGTCAGAAGGCTTTTGCCGGCTCAGCACCCACATCCGCCAGCTGGGATTACCAACGCTGGTGGTGCAGGAAGGCGGCTATGACCTGGAAACGCTGAACGAAAACGTCCAGCAGTTCTTCAAGGGCCTGGCCGGCTAACCGTACCAGGCTGAGGGAGGGAGCTCAGCTTCAAGTGCTGAGTTAAGACCTCAGGAGGCGGGCGCGTACACTTTGATGTTGGCGTGCCCTTCAGCCTTCAGATGGCCGGCGTGCATCCGGCTCATGGCTCCGCGATCGCAGTACAACAGGTACTGGCGGTCGCCGGGCAATTCCGCAATCTTCTGATTCAGTTCGTAAAACGGAATCTGCATGACCTCGTTATTGGTCAGCTTCAGCGGTGACTGCTCGCCCTCGAATGGGTGACGGACGTCGATGATCACATCCTCCACGCCCGGCGTTTCCACCAGCTCGACATCTTCTGGCGTGGTGGTGGTATCCAGCAGGCGGCTGATGGCCGTTTCTTCACGGGCCTCGACCGCACTGGCCAGAACCGCCGCGTCCATCTCTTCCTCATCTGCTTCGACTTTGTGCAACTTGGCGCGAGTCGCCGGCTTCTGGGAGATGACCCCACAGTACTCTGGCATGTTGCGAGCGAATGACTCGGTACCAATCTCGCGGGCAATGTTGATGATGGCCTCCTTGTCCATGGATACTAACGGGCGCAGCACCACCTCATCACTGGCACGATCCACCACGTTGAGGTTACTCAGGGTCTGACTCGACACCTGGGCCACCGCATCCCCGGTCACCAGGCCGATGGCGTTGTTCTTTTTCGCAATCTCAGCGGCCGCCTTCAGCATCTGGCGCTTCAGCACGACACCCCAATGGCGGTGATTGACCGAACGCATGATTTCCGCAATCACGCCATCAAAGGGCACCGAAATAAACTTGGCACTGTGGGACGCGCCATACTGCTCCCACAGGTAGTGCACCACCTGGCGTACACCCACCTCGTGGGCAGTACCGCCGAGATTGAAGAACAGAAAGTGACTGCGAAGGCCTCGACGCATCATCAGGTAGGCGGCTACCGAGGAGTCGTAACCGCCGGAAATCAACGTCATCACAGTTTCAACGCTGCCCAGGGGATAGCCGCCGAGCCCACGGTGTTTCCGGTGGGCGATGTGAAAGTGGTCATCCTGCACCTCGATCCGCACTTCCACGTCGGGCGATTTCAGGTTCACACCTGCGGCCTCGGAGGCCTGCATCAGGGCCGAGCCGACAATTTGCTCCAATTCATTAGAGCGGAATTTGTGCTCACCGTGCCGACGAACCCGAACCCCAAAAGTCTGCCCTTTCAACCGTTCAGCAAAGGCCTCTACCGCCTTTTCGGCGATGTCATCGAGATCCACAAACGGGAACACGCCGACTTCCTGGATGGTAGAGATACCAGGGATGCGCAGCACTGCGTCCAATACCAACCCGGACAACCCGCGATCATCGGGAACCTCTACCGTTACACGATCCCAAGTACCCTGGACAACAATGGTGCTATCCAACTGAACCAGTAGCTTTCGGATGTTCTGCCGCAGGTGCCGCATCTGCTGTCGGCGGACCGGCTTGCTCTTGATGGCGACTTCGGGGGCGGGACGAATAAGTAATTTCATAATCAGAATATTGTCGAGTGGCGTATAAGGCGGAAAGCACTTAGTCTACCTTTTAATGACCATGCCTCAAAATCAGGCATAGCCGAGACACCGGCCCGATAGGCATCCATCCCCGCCCGGCCGGAAACATTCAGGAGTTGTTTCGTTCATGCAAGAACCCACCATCAATGCTCTGGTATCACCAGAAGGCAGCCTTGAAATCCTCTCCAACCATGAGGTGAATCGCCTCAAGGACCGAAGCGAGGGCGGCCTGTACCGATTGTTCCGCCAATGTGCCCTGGCGGTCCTCAACACCGGCGTAGAGACCGACGACTGTAAGGCCCTGATGGAAGCCCACGCTGACTTTGACGTGCACTTGGTCCCGCAACCGCGGGGATTGAAACTGGAACTGGTTAACGCGCCAGCCCACGCCTTTGTCGACGGAGAAATGCTCCGGGCCATCCGAGAGCATCTGTTCTCGGTACTGAGGGACATCATCTATTCCCACTCCATCCCCCAGTCCGCCAGTGGTTTCCGCCGCGACGATCCCGAGGACCTGACCAACCTGGTCTTCCACGTTCTGCGTAATGCCCGGGTTCTGGAATCCGGACGCCAGCCAGACCTGGTCGTGTGCTGGGGTGGCCACTCCATCAGCCACGAGGAGTACCAGTACAGCAAGGAAGTGGGCCATCAACTCGGCCTGCGGGCACTGAGCATCATTACCGGCTGCGGCCCCGGCGCCATGAAAGGCCCGATGAAGGGCGCCACCATTGCCCACGCCAAGCAGCGGGTGAAAAACGGGCGCTACATCGGCATCACCGAACCCGGCATCATCGGTGCCGAGGCGCCGAACCCGATCGTAAACGAACTGGTGATCATGCCCGACATCGAGAAACGGCTTGAAGCCTTTATTCGCTGCGGCCACGGGGTGATCGTGTTCCCAGGTGGCGTTGGTACTGCCGAAGAGATTCTGTACCTGCTCGGCATTCTGCTGCACCCGGACAATGCCGACCTGCCGTTCCCGGTGGTCTTTACCGGCAAGCAGGAAAATGCGGAATACTTCGAAATGATCGACAAGTTCATTCGGAACGCCCTGGGCGACGAAGCGGCCAAGAAGTACGAAATCATCATTGATGATCCGGTCCGGGTAGCTCAGACCATGAAAAAAGGCATGAAGGATGTGGAAACCTTCCGGCGGGCCATGCAGGACGCGTATTACTTCAACTGGATGCTGAAAATCGACCCGGTATTCCAGCTACCGTTCCACCCCAATCACGAGAACATGCGGAGTCTGGAATTGCATCGCGACCAGCCCGTGCACTTGATTGCGGCCAATCTGCGCAAGGCCTTCAGCGGTATTGTGGCTGGCAACGTCAAAGAGGACGGGATTCGCCAAGTGCAGGCCAAGGGGCCCTTCGAAATTTCCGGCGACCCGACCCTGATCAAACCCCTGGAAGCGATGTTGGATCAGTTTGTGGCGCAGAACCGGATGAAACTACCCGGCTCCTCGGCTTATGGGCCTAGCTATCGCATCGTCAGTGGGGCGGCCTAGGCCGCCACACTGACCTTTCAACTGCCTTCGGAGGCGCGGCCTTACTTGCCGCCATCTGCCGGCAGGCTGGCGAAATAGGCAGCCAGGTTAGCAATATCGGTGTCACTTAGGGCAGCCGCCTGGCCCTGCATAATGGCCGCCTGGCCACCGGTGCGCTGTTTGTTCTTATAGGCTTTGATGGCAGAAACCAGGTATTGCTCATTCTGACCCGCCAAGTTCGGGTATGTCGGGATCTGGGCAATGCCATTCTGGCCATGGCAGGCAGCACATACGGCGGCCTTGGCCTTACCTGCAGCAGCGTCAGCCGCAGTGGCGAAGCCCGGAATGGCAGCACTGAGCGCAAAAATTCCCGCCACGGCGTAGTGTTTCAGTTCCATTGTCTTTACCCTCTCTTCATCGTTTTTGGTATTTGCCCACCGGTAGTGGATACTGGTTTTAAAACCTGCTGTGTTCTTATAACACAGAGCACGGCCCAGCCAAACGCGTTAGAACAATAGCTTTTGCGCCCAGATGATTCTCGAACACCGGAGACTCCCTCAATGTCCATAGCAGTTCAGGAACTTGAATGCCTGGAAGGCCGAATTGGCCTGCTGACACTGAATGCCCCCGCCTCACTCAATTCGCTCACAGAGGCCATGGTCAATGACCTCCAGTGCGCTCTGGACGGCTGGGCGGAGGACGACCAGATCTGCCTGGTGGTGCTTCAGGGCGAAGGGGAGCGGGCATTTTGCGCCGGTGGCAATATCCGCAATCTGTACAGCGCTCTCCAAGGCGCTGGCGAACCCGATGCACCGGCACGCTTTTTCGCCAATGAGTACCGACTAATCGACAGCCTGCACCGGTTTCCGAAACCTGTGGTGGGCGTGGCCCACGGCGCGGTCATGGGTGGTGGTCTCGGACTGTTGTCCGCCTGCCGCTACCGGCTGGCGACGCCGGACGTGACCATGGCGATGCCGGAAATCTCGATTGGACTGTTCCCCGACGTCGGCGCCAGCTGGTTTCTGAACCGCCTGCCGGGCCGGATCGGTCTGTTCATGGGCCTGACCGGGGCCCGATTGAACATCACCGACAGCATTCGAATTGGCCTTGCCGATATGGTGTTGCTGCCGGAAGACCGGGATCTCATGATTGGCACCTTGCAGGACCAACGCTGGACCGGCCAGGCAGCCGCAGATGACAACCGGCTGTTCCGGCTATTAAGCCAGATGCATGCTCCGGACTACCGCAGCCTTCAGCGCAGCAATCTGGAGCAGCACGAACAGCACATCGCCCGGCTGAGTGCAGGTGATGAACTGCCGGAGATTGTCGACCAACTGCTGTCAGCGGAAATTGACAGCGAATGGTGGAATGCCTGCATGAGCAACCTGCGGGGAGGCTGCCCGGTTACGGCCTGGCTGGTTTGGAGCCAACTCCAGAAAGCCCAGCAGATGTCATTCAAGGATGTATTGCGCATGGAATTGGCGATGGCGATGGAATGCACTCGGCGCCCGGATCTGCCGGAAGGCATCCGGGCGCGATTAGTGGACAAGGATCAACGACCAACCTGGTCGTACAACTCAGTTAGCGACGTTCCC
Source organism: Marinobacter sp. LA51 (assembly GCF_030297175.1). NCBI lineage: Bacteria > Pseudomonadati > Pseudomonadota > Gammaproteobacteria > Pseudomonadales > Marinobacteraceae > Marinobacter > Marinobacter apostichopi. Next base: position 3,501,657 of record NZ_AP028070.1, read on the forward strand.
GCAGAGGTAGTGGAGGCACACTTCCAGCCGGAATGGGACGACCAGACCGACCCCATGCAGCTCGGCTGAGGCTCAGTGCCTGGCGCCCGCCTGGACCAGCAGCATATCGAGATCCTGGCTGTTGTTGGCCCGGGCCACATCCAGCGCAGTGCGGCCTTCCGGCGACCGGTAATTCACATCCGCGCCTGCGGCCAACAACATTTCTGCGGTCAGCAAATCGCCACTGGCAACAATTTTCATCAGCAACGACTCACCGCCCTGACTGACATTAACGTTCGCCCCCGCCGCCAGCAGTACCTTCACCACGGACAAATGGCCCTGCTCAGCGGCACGCATGACCGGAGTATAGCCATCGGCGTTGCTGGCATTGACCTGGGCTCCGGCCGATAACAGCAGTTGTACCAGACGCCGACTCCCCTGCGCCGACGCCACCATCAACGGCGTCTGGGCACCCGCCGCGGCCAGATCCGGCGCTGCCCCCTCAGACAGCAGGTACCAGGCAATCCGATCCTGTTTGGCTGCAACCGCAGCCATCAGTGGCGAGCCGTTTTCGGTCAGCGTATTGAGTGATTCACCCGCTTCAGTCAGTGCCACCACCCGATCCAGATTTCCGGAGGCGGTCGCCGCCATCAACGGCGTGGCGGCAATGGTGGAGGTTTCATGGGTCAGGTTGGTCGGTTCCATGGGGGTGGCGCAGCCGGACAGCCAAGCCAGGATCACAACACAGGACAACATCAGACAGCGAGAGTAGCCGGTTCCCTTGGCCATAAAAAACGGTCTCAATCGGTTTGGAGTGAGCCTATTCTGGGCAGCAGCGCAGCAGAATTAAATCGAGCGGGTCACAACTCCGGGCCGTTTTGAAGAAGTTGACGAACCAACGCCCGCAGTCGATCTTCTCCATCGCGCTGCCCCAGACACAGGCCTTGCCCCTGCAGTGTTTGCCAGCTCTGCTGTTGCAGAACTGCGGCAACCCAAAGCAACAACTCGTCTTGAGCTTGCAACCAGGAGAGCACGCCCGGCACGGCCCAGGTCTTACGCAGCACGGGCAACGAGAGCAGAAAGCCACGATGACCGTGGGCAAAACTGTGCAGGTCCCGCCGATCATCGTCACTGAGGCGACTGGCGGCCGGCAATTGAGCACTCAGGGCTGCCGCCAGCCGGGCATTCAGCGCCGGCCAGGCCAACGGCAACAGGGTTGGCCAGTGTTCGGCCAGGCGTTGCTGCAGGCGTGAAACCAGCTCTTGCCCACCGGCACTGCACCCGGCCAGCATCTGTAATGGGTACTCTCCACTGCTAGCCTCCTGGTTCAGGCCCAGGCGCACGGGGACCAAATCGCAGGCACGCCAGAACTGCAGCAATTCCTCACTGCCACCAAAGCTGGTGCCCACCGTATCCAGGTTTTCCTGCACGGCAGCCTGCCTGGCCGCGGCCACCAATCGGCAGCCAACACCCAGCCGGCGGGCATGATCAGCCACGGCAATCCGGGTAATTCGCAGACATTGCTGACTGGCTGCTTCCGGGAACCCGCTGTGACTGGCCAGCGATTGCGGCAACAGGTGACCACGAAGTCGTCGCTGACCGAGAGTTATCTGTTCCGCCAGTTCAGGGCTGATGCCACCCTCAATAACACCCCAGAGAATACCCACGGTGGTGTCGCCCACCCGGGCGCGCCAACTGCGCACAGTTGTCGCATCCAGCCATTGCCGGAGATCCGCGGGCGTGGTGCGGTAGTGCGCGTCCACCAACAACCCGAACGCCTCCGACAACTGCTGATCGTCCAACTGCCGGGGCTCAAAGGGTTCGATAAGGACATCGGCTGCGTCCACGGTCTCGGGCGCCAGCTCAGGACTGTCAGCCGCCAGCAGGAACAGGCGGGAGATTAAGGGCTCCAGGGCATCGGTGGCGGACCAGCGAATGGGCGCACTGAGAGTCAGCGCTTGCCAGTGCGGTGTTTCCCGATCCAGAACCTGCCGAAACCGAATAGCAAAACCACGGCCTGCACCCTCATAGCCATGCACGGTGGACGAAAAAGCCACCCGCGGCCAACCCAACAGAATCTGCTTCAATAGCGCCGCCGGCAGGGCTGCCGCCTCATCCACCAGCACCACCTCGGCTTCCGGCTTCTCCGCCAGAAGATCCCGAACAGTCAGGAACCGCAGGCTGCCACCCGCACGGGTTTCCAGCGCGGATTCTGAGGCGGTGAGGATATCGTCACCAAGACTGTGCTGGGCGTGACGAAACAGCGTTGCCACATTATCCCGGGAAGGCGCAGTCACCAGAATCTGGCGCCGGCCCTGGCGCAGCAATTCTGCCGCGGCCATCCCGAGGGCTGCGGATTTACCACGGCCCCGGTCCGCCGTGACAACCACCGGCCGGCGACGCCGACCCAGACCGAACCGCACCAGCCGATCAATCAGGTCACGCTGATCATCGGTCGTCTGCACCGAAAATGGCTGATCTGGTTCCACGAGCACGGGCAGATCAACTGACGCCGACTGGCCGGATTTGACCCGAATTACCTCAGAGTCAGCCGCCAGCAAATCCGCCATTCGCGCGGCAAACGGGTGCTCGGGAAGGTCATCCAGACCGGTTCGGGCGTAATCTGGATCGGGGAAATTCGACCACTGATCCAACGGCGGCATCAGCCAGAACAGCAGGCCACCGGCCCGCAGCGTTCCGGATAGAGCAGCAAAGGCATCGGGCGGATTGCCGTGCCAGCCATCCCAGACCACCACCGAAGTCTCACGGCCCAGCCACTGCCGAATTTGCTTGGGTGCGATGGGCGTTAACGCCTCATCAGGCCGGTCCGCGTCCGGCCCCACCCAGACACCAGCCGCTGTTGCCAGCGCTGGCAACAGCGTCGCCAGCCAGCTCAGGGCATGAGCGCGCTCACCCTCAATCAACACAAGACGGCGCTCGCCACGCAGCCTCAGCCCACGCTGGAATAACTGCCAGGCGTTGAGTTCTTCAGCCGTGAGCACACCCGGAGTCATTAGCTGAGATCCACCGAATGACGTTTCAGGTCGTTCAGTTCGCACATTTCCAGAGTGGCCTGATGAGTCGCCCGCAACCGCACGCGCGGGGCAGCTCCGGCCTCAAAAGCTTCCTGCCAGCGCGCCGCGCACAGGCACCAGCTGTCACCTTGCCGTAGGCCCGGAAATCCAAATTCCGGCCGGGGTGTGCTCAGATCGTTGCCCTTGGCTTTTGAGAATTCCAGAAACTCATCGGTCACCACCACGCACACGGTGTGAAAGCCCAGGTCGTCCGGCCCGGTGTTGCAGCAGCCGTCCCGGTAGAACCCTGTTTGCGGATCAGTGCCGCAGGTTTCCAGATTTTCGCCCAGTACGTTGACGGATTCGGATATTTGCATGGATTTGTCCTCTATCTCCAGAAGTGAGCAGGCTTTTGGTTTGGCTTTCCAAAACTGTGCGGAGCCATGGATGGCGGAGCTCAAGCGTCACATGGACGTGCTTGAGCGGGTTTTGGAAAGCCAAATCAAAGGGCTGCGACAGGTCCCGGAGTTGTAGTTAAATGACTTTGAATAGGTTTTTTCAATTATGCGGGACGGGTACCCGCTCTACCAGTTGGCCAGTACAATACGCCCTATGCCAACCAAACCCCAACACGCCGCCCTCGATCTGCCAGATTTTCTCACCGACGAGCAACGGGCGATCATCACCGCCGGTTACGAGCACTCCGTCATCACCGCCGTAGCCGGCAGCGGCAAGACCTCTACCCTCGCCTGGCGCATTCGCTACCTGCTGCAGCAAGGCCACGACCCGGATCGCATGCTGGTGCTGATGTTCAACCGCAGTGCGCGGGTGGATTTCGGGCGCAAACTCCAGGAGGTCTGCCACCAGAGCGGGCTGGCACTGCCGGAGATTCGCACCTATCACGCCATGGGGTTGCGGCTGTACAAACGGTTCGTCCACGAAGGCTACCTGCCGGGCTTTTCAGACAAGATCCTGACCGAACAGGAGATCAGCTTTCAGGCCTGGCAACTGACCCGCCGCCTGGCGCCCGAGGACCTGGCCGGCGAGATCCGCCGCAACAAGAAGGATTTCGTGGAAACCGCCACCGGCTTCATTGATCTGGTGAAAACGACCTTGTCGCCAGCGGAAATCGTGTTCGAAGAGCTTGGGTACGCCGACAAGCACCGTTACCTGATCGACCTGTTCCACAGCTTCGAGCAATGGCGCAAAAGCCAGAGCCGCATCGGCTACGCCGACATGCTCTACGAGCCGGTGATGGCGATTCACCAGAATCCGCCACTGCAGCGGTTGGTGGGTAACAAGATGGACCTGATCCTGGTCGACGAGTACCAGGACACCAACGAAATCCAGCATTTGCTGCTGCGCTATGTAGCCGGTGACCGAGCCCGGGTCACCGTGGTTGGCGATCCGGACCAGACCATCTACGAATTCCGGGGTGCCAAGCCGGAATTCATCCTGAAACGGTTCAGCGACGAATTCGAGAGCCCGCTGGAGCAGACGCTCAGCTACACCTTCCGTTACGGCCACCGGGTGGCTCTGCTGGCCAACCATCTGATCTGCCACAACACCGGTCGCAAAGATGTGCTGTGCCACTCGCATCCCTCGACACCCGCCACTGAAGTGGAGCTGCACCGGGTCGACAGTGACAGCGACGCCGTGGTCCGGATTCTGCAGCAGACACCCGAGGCCAACCTCAGCGACACCGCCATCCTGTTCCGGGTCTGGAGCCAGAGCGTGCCGATTGAGCTGAAACTGCTGGCCCGGCAGATTCCCTACCGCATCGATGCCGGCAAGGGCGCCCTGTTCAGCCGGGAGGTTCAGGCCATCATCTCCGTGCTGATGGTAGTGACCGGCCGATTGAGCAACCTGCCCGACACCGACCGGCTAGAGGTAGCACGACAGTTACTGCGTTTCCCGCACGTGGGCCTGAAAGAACCGGAACTGGAACAGCTGGCCCGCTTCCTGTCCGGCTTCGCCAACGACTGGCACGAACGCCTGCTGGCCATGGACTTCGATGCCTTGTCGCCCATGGCCGGGCGCAAGCTGCGCAAGCTGGGCGAGGTGTTGAGCCAGCTGCGCGGATATAAGGGCCCGGTAGCGGGGCTGATCAGTGTGTATGCTGAGCACACCGACCTATATGAAGGCATTCGAAGCCTGGCGTTGACTCACGAGAGCGCCGAAGAGCGGATCGACACCGTGCATGGTTTTCGCGAGTACCTGAAAAGCCTCGATGTGGATGCCAATGGTGCCCTGGATCATCTGAAAACGCTGAAACAGCAGGCGGGCGAGAACCCGCAGGGCGGTGTTCTGCTCTCCACCATCCACCGCACCAAGGGCCTCGAGTGGCCACGGGTGATCATCCCCGGCCTTCAGGAAAAGTACCTGCCCTACAGCCCCAGGGCCGAAGACGACGCCCGGGCGATCCTCGAAAGCGAACGGCGCCTGCTGTACGTGGCGATGACCCGTTCCCGCCAGCAGTTACACCTGCTCAGCCGACCGGTGAGTGCCCAACCCCACCTGGAGGGCGATCAGGGTCCCAGCCGATTTGTTGAAGAATTCTGCTTCGATCTGGCCCACGAACTCGGGCGCCTACTTGATGAAGGCAACCACAATACGGACACCGCCATCGAACTGGCGGCTCCGATTACACCCGTGAGTCTGCGCTACGCCGAACGAGAGGGAATTTCCCTGAACGGGTCTGAAGTAACCCAGACCGACTCCACAAGCGTGCTCTGGCACCGGCAACGCCTGAGCCACGCCATCTTCGGTGCCGGCAGCGTGGTCAGCGAAGACGAAAGCGCGTTCGAGGTACGCTTCGACAACGGCGACACCCTGAACTTCAGCAAGAAAAGTGCGCACCTGTATTTCACCCCTCTAGCCTGACCTGACCAGAACATCTAACCAATTTCTTACGTAAAATTAATGGCTTACGAGCAATATCCGGCGCTCAAATACTAAAATCTGCGGCAGCTTTATGCCAAACTGCGCCCGCTTCGCACCTGCGAACTCAACTCAAAAAGTCGGACAGGAGGTTCTGCATGAGCATCATGCGATCATGTGCCATGGCTGCGGTTGCCGCGACGTTGGTCACGCCAGCTATAGCCGAAGAGCGCCGGGACACGATTTACATTAACCCGTTTGCGGGGTTTCAGTATTTTGATGACAAACGAGCCCTGGATGAGAGCGCCACTTACGGTTTTGGCGTGGAATACCGCTTCCTGCCGAACTGGGCGATTGAGGGCGTGTACTCTCGGGCCAATGCCGACCACAAATACGGTAGCGGCGATTTCGATTTTGAAGAAGTTCGTGTGGACGGCACCTACTACTTTGCCGGCCCGGAAGAAAAGTGGAACCCATACGTATCGCTCGGTGCCGGGCATGCCGATTTCGGTAACGACTCATCCCGCATGGGCACCTCCGGCAGCAACCATGATGAAACACGCGTGAACGTGGGCACCGGTGTGCGATACAACGTCACAGACAGGTTCTCGCTGCGCGGGGATCTGCGTGAATTCCACGGTATCGACGAAAGCACATTCGACACCCAAGTTTCCCTGGGCTTCAGCCTTGCGTTCGCCCGAACCACGACATCCCCCTCTTCTGCTCCGGCTCCTGCCCCGGTTCCCGCGAAGCCGGCAGATAGCGACAACGATGGCGTGATCGATAGCCGTGACCAGTGCCCTGGCACCAAGGCTGGCGTAACCGTGAACACTGCCGGATGTGAGCTGGACGCTGACAACGATGGTGTCGTCAACAGTGCCGACCAGTGCCCGAACACCACGGCAGGAGCGGATGTCGATGCGACCGGTTGCGAAGGTGTGACTGAAACCATCGAAACCTTCGAGGTAGAGGTACAGTTTCCGACCAACAGCTCCGTTATTGGCAGCCAATACGATGACGAAATTCGTCGCGTAGCCGATTTCGTGAAGGCTCATCCGGAAACAGTGGTCGAAATTGGTGGCCACAGTGACGACCGTGGTGATGCGGACTACAACCAGACGCTGTCCAAGCGCCGTGCCCAAGCCGTTGCCAAGCGTCTTACCGACGCCTTCGGCATTGATCCCGAGCGCGTTACCGCAGTGGGCTACGGCGAAACTGAACCCGTAGCGAGCAACACCACCGCCGAAGGGCGCGCAGCCAATCGCCGCGTAGAGGCCCGCATACAGGTACAGCGTTAATGCGCTAACACCTCAGCAAACAAAAAGCGCCCACTGCCGTGGGCGCTTTTTTTTGGCTTTTCCCTGGCGCTCTTTGATTATTCAGCCTTGCCTCAAGCTTTATCCGCCTGGCCTAAAACGACTGGAACCAAATGGCCTCCCGTTTCGTGCTAGTAGGGATATAACCCTCAGTGCCAGTTACCTTTTTTGCTGTACTGACCCGAATTCCGGATCGCCCGGCTTTTCCGCACTCGCGGCTCTTTACTACCCACCCTAACAGGAGACTCTGCATGAGCATCATGCGATCATGTGCTATGGCTGCCGTCGCGGCTACCTTGGCATCACCGGCAATGGCTGAAGAACGCCAGGCTACCACCTACATCAATCCGTTTGCCGCCTACCAGATCTTCGACAATGAGCGTGAGCTCAGCGAGACCGGTACGTTTGGCGTGGGTGCTGAATACCGCTTTACCCCGAACTGGGCTGTGGAAGCGCTGTTCTCCCGGGCCGATGCCGATCGCGAGGGTGCGCTGGGTTCTTCCGATTTCGAAGAAATCCGCATGGACGCCATCTACTACTTCGCCGGGCCTGAAGAAGCCTGGAACCCGTACCTGTCAGCCGGTGCCGGTCATGCCGATTTCGGTACCAACGCAGCAGCGCCACGAACCGCGGGCAGCAACCACGATGAAACCCGGTTCAACGTGGGCGCCGGTGTGCGTTACAACATCACCGACATCGTGTCCCTGCGCGCCGACCTGCGGGAATTCCACGGCGTTGAAGACAGCACCTTTGACACCCAGATCTCCCTGGGCCTGAGCCTGGCGTTCGTACACGCCACGCCCCCGCCGCCCGACGCTGACAACGACGGCGTTATCGACAGCGCAGACCAGTGCCCCAACACGCCTGCCGGCGCCAAAGTGAACCGTACCGGCTGCCAGCTTGATGGCGACCAGGACGGCGTTGTCGATGCCCGTGACGCCTGCCCCAACACCCCCCGCGGTGCAAAAGTGGATGGTCGCGGCTGTGAACTCGACAGCGACAACGACGGCGTTGTGAACAGCATCGACGAATGCCCGAACACCGCTGCCGGCGCCAAGGTAGATGCCAAAGGCTGCGAAGGTATCACCAAGACCATCGAAACCTTCGAAATCGAAGTACAGTTCCCGCTCAACAGCGCCGAAATCGGTGATTCGTACGATGACGAAATTCGCCGGGTTGCGGACTTCCTGAAAGCCAACCCCGAAACCATCGTTGAGATTGCCGGCCATTCCGACAGCACCGGCGCTGCGGACTACAACCTGAACCTGTCGCAGCTGCGCGCCGAAGCCGTCGCCGCACGCCTGACCGATGCCCTCGGGGTTAACCCGGCACGCGTCAGCGCGACAGGTTATGGCGAAACACAGCCCATCGCCTCCAACGACACGGCCGAAGGCCGCGCGACTAACCGCCGGGTTGAGGCTCGTATCAAAATTAAGCAGTGATACGCCGAATACTGCTGCAGTAACGAAAAAGGCGCCCTCATGGGCGCCTTTTTTGTGAGCGGCTCAGCCGCACGCTTGCTTAACCTTGTCTCGGAAATCTTTCCGGAGCTGCTCGTTCTCCTCTTCGGTGACATAAACCCGGTCACCGTTTTCGTCCAAATCGTAGAACGTGGAGATCCGTTCCATGTTCTTTAGCTGAGCCCGCATCTTGGCGCATAAATCCGCCTTCTTAGCTGCCTGCTCTGCTGCTTTCGCCTGATCCACCTGACGCGCTTCCCGGTCCTTTTGCTGTTCCGAGAGGAAATCCTGCATGCGCTGCTGACGCTCCTGAGCCGAGGCGTCGTTGCTGACCGGTGGCGGAGCTACTTTAACCTTCTTAGGCGCGACTTCAGCCGGCGGCTGATCACCAAAGTGAGTGCGGCCTTCTGCATCGACCCAGCGATAAACGCCGGCGCTGACTGACATGGAGAAAACCATCGACAAAACGAAGAGCGACTTGAGCAAAACGATCATCCCTACCGGTTGTTAGTTTCCGCGGCCCGTCTGACACCGCAGAATTCAGCTACTGATCCTGCACTTTAGAGTAAAACAGATCACGCGATAACGCCTCAGATTGAGGAACTCAGGTCGCGTAACGAACCCTTTCTTCCATTAAATTCGGTCGTGAAACCGTGTCGATAATAGTGACGTCGGTATGCATCCGATCGACTTTTTTCTTGAAAGTATCCATGTCCATGTCACGCCAATAACGTTCTGGGCGACCAGCCTCACGGTCGTGTTCTGCCGTCACTGGATCCATGTCGCGGTATTTTTCGAGCAAAGGAAAATCCGGAAGTGGCCTGGTGACGTCCATGTAATTCTGGATGAAATCCCAATAGGCATAGCACATGTTTGGGTGCCCGTGAGACCCCAGAATGTCGCCGACAGTAACGTCCAGTTTGCTATAGCGATGAGACAGTACCAGATCAAACAAACTGCCATGGCGGTCTACTCGTGCGCAGCACCAGGCGTCGAATTCATAGAAGGGATGTTCAATAACATCGGGTGGCTTGCGTGGCATCAACGGCAGTTTGCGGGGGTACTGCCAAACCTTGACCATGCCGGTTCGGCGGTTGAACTCCCATTCTGGGCCGCGGCCTGCTTTGAGAAGCCATCTGGGAAACAGGCGAAACGCGAGGTCTGAAACTAACCACAATATTGGTCCCCCAAAAAACAGCACCAATTCTATCTCGGTTGTACCTTGCACGAACGCCACCCAGGACTCTCCAGTGCTTCGTACTAGTGGAGATAACATCAAAAAAGCGAGCAATGAAATTGGAGTAACTAGGTAAAACCAGAGTTTTCCCAGAACGTTCATCATGTCGAAGAATCTCGTCCTCAAAGCCATATGAGCATGGCGCAAACACTCATGGTCATTCTCGGACTGAAGCCCAATCTTCTTCGCCATATCCTCCCGCTTTTCCAACTTTCGGAGTTTTTTTGGTGAAGAGCTGGAGAACAAGCTTGGTGGCACAACATCCCTGGTGCTGCCCCACGGGAGACGCAGACTGGCAGATCTGCTCAGCTTGGAGCGGTTCAGCTCGTCGTGCTGATCCTTCTGGAGAGGCAACATATCTGGGCGATAGGTGGCGACTCCGTAATAGTTTCCATCATATGTATCGTTGACGTTCACATCAGCCATTTTCCTGGACCCTTTCGCTATACCAGAAGGACTGATCTCTCGTGGCGAAATCAGGCACAGTATGTTCGCTGTTTTTCGCATTGTATGTTAATGGGTCCTCAGGTGGCGGTGCAGGAAAAACCATCTGCTTCTCCCCCAGCGTTTTTGGCGCCTTAACCTGAATTTTTGCAGACCAACGGTAGGTTTTGGTTTCCCACCGGTTTGGTTGCCAGAAATAGCTGGATTCAATCTCCTGCCGCCTGTTCTGGGGTGCATTCAGGTACAAATGAACGCCCGCATCGAAAGGCTCTGTCAAAAGGATGAGTTCCTTGACGGCCTCCCCCGTCAATCGATTTGTCCGAGCATCGGCGCTACGCCCTTTTGCAACCGCAATAGTTTCCGCTAGCTGGAGTTTGGGAATAATGTCGACAATACCATTGGCACTGAAAAGTCCTGGTATTGCACTTTCCACTACCAGCCGCTCCGTCGAGGCTGCTAGAGCATTGATCCTTTTGCTATCACTCTCCTCCAGCTCCCCTAACTGGGCGGCGCGACGTAAAGGGTTGTACTCAAGCCTGACCGAGACACCCATCAGAAGACTTACTAGGCGATAATAGGCCTCTGCAGGCTTCTTAAGGAATGGTTTTTCGTCCAGTTGCCCGAAGGGCCCATGACGCATCCAGATTTCCAAAGGTTCGTCACTGAACATAAACACCATAACCAATCCGGAAACAGCCAGCGCGGCGCCGACAGCCAACCACGCGCCAGGTCCCAGCACAAGAAAAGTACCCGCCTTGCCTACCAAGCTAGCAAAGCCGAAGGCCAGACCGCTTCCAGCGAGAAGCCCATGCCCCGTCGCCGCTCTGTAGTTTCCCATCCGATACTCATATCGAGAGTCCAGCCCACAATCCAATGCCATTAAAAAGCCAGCCGCAACACCGAGGCCAGCTCTAATTGTCAGGTTCGCGCCAAACAATCGAGTGAATACCTCACCCGACTTTCCTGGCAGCTGTAAAGACAAGACTTTGGATGGCCCAAGAGCCCATCGTTCACGAATTGCTGCGGTCGTTGCTGCGAGGTCAAAAGCCGCACTTGCATAGCCTGCAAAAACAACTTCCCTGCCCTTGACTCGCTCTTCGCTAGAAGACGCAGCCCAAACACTCCCCGCATTATAAATCTCCAACATCCCCACAAATACCGGAAAAACTGGCTTATTCAACACTCGATATAGCCTGCCAGACCTTTTGCTGTCGATTTCCGCCTGGTCGATTCGATTGGCAGCATCATTTGCCGCCTCGACATCACTTACGTAATTGGCTTTGCGAGCAACGGCGTCGCGCTGTGTCCGTAGATCGCGATCAAAGTCTTTGAGGCCTTGTTCTGCTTTTGCCACTTCTGCTCTGGCCTCATTCAGTCGCCGTGCGGTAGGGGTGTCAGGATTCACGCCGCCCAGGTCTTCAATATCCGTTAGCTTGTGCACCGAATCCCGATATCGAGATTCAGCTGCTGCGATCTTCTGGACCATCTGGGCGATTTTTTCGGTTTTGGGTAACACAAGCACGTAGGCGTCTTCTGCAACATCGGAGGCAATGCCTGCGGCCTGTGCTCGACTGCTATTTGTCGACGCCTCTGCCTTCTTTTGACCAGACGACTGCGCACCTTCAACACTGAAGACATCACCAAACAACCGGATGGCATCTGAGCCCCGTTTTGCGCTTGGTCGCCGTGTACTGATTTCAAAAACGAAGTAATCCTTTTGCAAGGCTTTGGACAAACGCATTAGCTCCATCTTGCCAAGCAGGCCAGGGAGAGAGCGCCTTAGCTGTTCCAGGGAATTGGAGTACAACTTCATCTGCCCCAGAATGGCTTTCTTGTTCAGGCTGTCCCTCTGACGAGCCAAGGATTCACGTTGGTTATCCAACCGGTTCAATTTGTCCTGAATATCACTGAGCTGTTGCGCCTTTGCATGGAGGTTGTTGATATTTCGTTCCCGCGCCCACCTCTGGTTCTCCAATGTCGCTTTTTCGAGCCGCAGTTCTTCTAGTTCGTCTTTGATCTCTTTGAGCTGGGTGTTTCTTGCAAATATGGCCTGACTGGCATGGTGAATAGACACCCACATGTTGCCATGTACGCCCATCAGCACCTGGCCACCGTAGCGAAGATGGGATGTCAGCAGCGTTTCATAGGCGCCGGCTTCGGCCTCAGCGGTCAACTCAAACCCATCTATTGTTTTTAATTCATCGAACTCGGGCGGACCTTTATCACTCATTGCAGCGAGTTCGGTACCACGGAAACTTCCGTTGCCATGATTGGCGTCCGGCTCTGAGGGTAGCTCGTAGGGCTTTTCCTGATCCTCTGAAGAAAACCAGGGAAAGAGCAGCGAATACAAAACTCGGCTGTGTTTGCCCTCACATAATCCCTCCAGCCACCGTTTACCTCTGCCATCAACGGAATCCTCAACACTCGCGTCCAGAGCGTCACACTCCTCCGGCTCCGTCACCAGATCCATAATCAGCGAAGATACAAATTTGAACGCCCCGGCGTAGTCATAGCTGTAGTGGGTGAACAGATCGGTCAACACATGTTGAGTTCGCTCGTCGGACAAGCGACAGAGCAAGTCGGTGTGAAGTTGGTCCAGGTAGTCGCGGGCCATTCTGCGCTCCGATAATGCGATGGAGCGTTCGAACTCTCTCCGCCCAGAACCGAACACTTCGGACATATGTTTGTGAAGCGCGTTGGCTTTGCCCCCAATGAATTCAGGCTCAAAAACAGAGTTAACCAGTAGTGCAGAGTCAAAATAGGGTCTGGCTTTCGCACGGCGCGTCGTGGCGTTCGCAAACCAGGCGGCAACTTGGCGTCGCCGGTTGTTGTAACGGAGCTGGTAGAGAGGGTCATCAAGGCGAATCACGCCAATGGCACGCGTTCTCGCGCTTTCGGTGCAGTCGTTCGTCGCCGGTTCAGTGTCATACCAAGTGAAGGGCTCTTTCTCTTCAGCGAAGCACTGCTGGGCATTTGCACTTTCCACTTCCTGGACTGTCTGGTGAAGGCAGTTCGCCAATGCCGTCATCTCCGGTCGTTCATCTTCTGCAATCGGGTCGTCAGGATCTGGGTCTTCCTGTCGCTGATGTATGGACAGAGCCGAATTCATAGCCGATTTTGGATAGCTGCTCTGCGTATCCAACAGATACTGTTCAGGGCGATCAAATCCCCATTCAACGGCAGGCTTTCTCGGGCGCTGTGGCAAAAGTTCGCGAGCCAAAAAAGCTGTGGTGTTGCCGTTGCTGATCAGCAGGGTTTCAACATTCTCTTTGCTGTCTGGGGTAAATCGCATGTCGATTCGATTACACCGGTGACGCCGATCAGCACCTGAGCGTTCGAGGTGGTTGACGCGCTCCCCCGGCCACTGGGACTCACTGTACGCCGCTTCCAGTGTGAACCAGCTGCCATCGACACAGGCCGGGGCCCATATTTCACTTAACCCTGCCCCAGTAACGTCTCGATAGGCGGGGTTCAGTTTGTCATTGTCGTTTCGGTTCCGGTGCTGGTGCAGCGGAACATCGTGATAGGTGGTGACACCGGCTTCGTCGATTCTTACCTCAAGCTCACGCCATAGGACGCCTTCGAGGAACAAGTACAAAAAACCGGCGCGTGACATGACATGGTGAACAGGATTGTTGCCTTTAACCTCAACACCTGAAATAAGTGTGGCGGGAACGATTGGCAATATAACGTGGCGTTGCCGTTCCATTTGCCGGTCAACAGCACCAGTCTGCTTCAAAAAAGGCACGCGGATGGGGGCACCTTCTTCAGCATCAATCTCAAGCCAGACGTTCCGCTCCGGCTGCCCTTTCCAAGGCCAGACATGGAGGACCGAATCCTCAAGTTCCTCAATCTTTACCTGATTCTCCAACCACTCCTGTTGTTCATAATTGCTCTCGTCAAAGATTCGGAACGACTGCCCCACAGGATGATCCTTTCCGATCACCTCGATGATCAAGGATTCGCCTTCGCATGCGGGGCCGCAGCTTCCTGCTGCTTTGCTAGATGTAGCTTCGGACATCCTTGTATTTCCCTTCCCTTAGAACGATAGATTCATGGCTAGACGCTGACTGCATTCAATGCCGACCATTGTTGTTCGTTCAGTGCTGGCACTGGCGACATGGCAATGGGTTCTGGGTTTTCCGTGGTCATCCAGCGCTGTTCCCCGGGCTTTCCATGCCAGTAGATCACCCGCTCTATAACCTCTGCATCAGCGTTTGTTTTGGGTTCAAGCCGGTCCCAGATCAAAGGATCGTAAAAGCGAAGAAGCCCCTGACGATGGCCACCAATATTTACGGTTAAGCGTTCCCTTAACCATCTGGCTACTGCATTAAGTCCCTGCGGTGATTCAAGAATCAGTCCGCTAAGACGACCTTGTTTCAGAGCTTTTAGGGCCCAGCGATATTCCTCACTTTCCTGTCCGGCTTCCAAAAGCACCGGACCCTCTTCGACATAAGTTTGCCATTCTGTGTCTGCAAACAGGTACAGCCACGAAGGGGCTTCCGCTGTCTGGTACAGCTCCTGAAGTAAGGGCGTCTTATGCTGAGATTCGAGCACAAGAAACCGCGTTCTATTCATCTTTTCAGGTGTTTTAACCATGAAGTGCGCTCTCATTATTTACACCTGCTGAGCTTTCCCGCAGGGGCAATTGCTGAGAGGGCAGGAACCATCAGGCTGTTCCTGGCATTTCTGAACAACCGCAGACCTGTTCATTCTCGCCTGTTTCAGGCGATGAGCTACCACTGGCTTTGGCTCGGCATTCATTCGCTGACCAACATCATCCAGCTGCACAGGCGGCACCGCCTCACCATCCCTTTCAATCAACCCGGGCATTTCCGGCACCTTCGTTTTCTGTCCACTGCCCTTACCCGCCGCCCCACCGGCATTCATCTTGATCGCAGCTCCTCCCAGGGCGACACCGCTGGGGTCGATCTTTACAAAGCTACCGCCGGCCTTGAGGGTGAGTTCTGCGCCGGCTTCGATCACAGCTTTCTGCCCGGCCTTGATGTGCAGTTCGGTGCCAGCTTCATTCAACCAGGCCGCCCCCGCTTTCAGGCGCAGTGTGCCTGCCACCGAGAAACTGTGGTCCTTGCCCGTCTGCATTCGCTTCTCGCCATCGATCGTGCGATGCGCATTACCTTTGATGTGGCTGAAGCGATGGTTTTCCACAGTCAAATGACTGTCGTTCTTGATCACTTCGGTTCGATTGTGTTCGGTGAGCAGGTCCAGATCTTTCTGGGCGTGGACGTAGATCTGTTCCTTGTCCGCTTCGTCCTCGAAGCGTAATTCGTTGCTGCCCTCGCCCTTGTGAGTCTGGGTTTTCAGGGTGGTGCGGGTTTTGTGCTCAGGTAATGCGTACGGTGGTTTGTTGGTGGCGTGGTATGTGCGCCCGGTGATGATCGGCTGGTCCGGGTCGCCATCCAGAAAGGACACTATCACTTCATGGCCGATGCGGGGCAGCGCTACGAAACCATATTGCCCGCCGGCCCAACCCTGGCTAACCCGCAGCCAGGCGCCGCTGTGTTCATCATTTTGGCTGTAGCAATCCCACGGGAAGCGCACCTTCACCCGGCCGTGTTCGTCGCAGTGGATTTCTTCTCCTTCGGGCCCGGTGACGATGGCGATCTGCGGCCCGTCCATGATGGGGCGATGAACACACTGCGGCCGCCAGGTGAGGTTCGCGGGGATGGCGCTGAAGCTGTTGTGGTAGGTAGTTGGTTCCGACCCGCCCTCTTCCTCTAAAGCCTGAGGCTGTTGGCCCTGATGAGTAACGGCAGTGAGCAGCCAGTCCCGGTTCAGATTCGGTTGGTCATGATCGGTGAGTTCAACCTTGGCGCCCGGTGCGAAGTCCGGGCGATTGCTCTCGCCCTGGGCGGTGCTGGCGTCGTTTCGAAGCGCGTCCAGTTTTGCCTGGGTAAAAGGCTGGCCACTGGCATCGGCCTTGAATCGGCCCGGGTAGTCGAAGTGCTGGTAGTCGTCACGATGGTTGGGGGCGCTGGCGCCTTGCTCATGCATCAGGGCATAGGCGGGGTTCTTGAAGGTGTAGTCTTTGAGCGCCACCGAAGCAGCCCTAACCCGCTCCTGGTAGCGGAACTTGAACACCGACAGTTGCCGGTGACTGCCACCCGCAGAGGCGTCATATCCGACCGGCGTCAGAACCGGTGCGTCGCCGTGATGATCAGCAACGATCAGCCCAGCCGATGCACTGCCGTCCACCGCGCCATGCTGATAGCGGAAATGCCAGCCTTCCTCAGCCGCCAGTCGCTCCAGAAACGCCAGATCGCTTTCCCGGTGCTGAACGCAGTATTTCCGCTCCGCCGGCTCGCGCTTTAGTTCAAACACCGACTCCACAATGCCCCGCTCTTCCAGCAGTGTGCGCAAAATGGCGTCGGGACGTTGCTTCTGGAAAATCCGGCTGTTGTGCATCAATCCCAACCGCCACAACGGCGGCTGAATGACCAATTCATAGCGGGTTCGGCGATAGCCAGAGTCGCCGCGAGCAAATTCGCTGACCACACCGGTAAAGCGACGCAGCGGTTCCCCATCCTGCCAGATCAACAGTTCGACAGGCTGCTCGAGCACATCCGCGGCGCCAATAGCGGGATCGATACTGGCCAGCTGTAAGCGGCCATGAAACAACTCGGAAAGGGCTTCGGTCAGCGCAAAGCCGACTACAGAAAAAACGTCTGAGGGAAACTCACCGACACGGACGGTGAACTGCAATCCATTTGCCTGAGGCATGCCTTCAATCCTTTGAAGCATTCTGAATTTCCGGGCTCCCACATGTCTTGGGCAGAACCGATACTTCCGGGGTGACCTCCTGTCATCCCGGAAGTGGGGCCAGTCTAATACAAGCTGCGGGGCAGTCGGTACCCTGCAAGTAGTTGTTGTGTGAACGGGTTGGTATTACTGGCGGCATGAAGTCGATATTTCATTTCGCCATCGTCTACCTGGAAGCGTACGTCCACAGCACTATTGCTGACACCGGTGATATCTGCCTGATCGAGCAGGCGAAACAGTGCCCAGGGGCCGTTTTCCGAAATACTCCTGGGTGATCGGTTCACCTGGATCGGCACCAGGGTTATCCGGCTCTCCACGCTATCACGAAGGGTATTTGGCCAGACCAGGGGAACGCTCTGGCGGGGACCATGGCTGAATTCCACCAGTTGACCGTCCAGGTTGACCACACTGCGACGCTTGTTCGCCGACAGGTTCAAAGGTTCAAGGGCGAACTCAACGTCCAGAGAGCCGCCCCGGGTGAAGTAGGCCCTGCGGATCCGATCAGCCTTCTCCAGCGAGTTGAGAACATCACGGCGCACCAAACTGGCGCGACGGGCGTCGCCCACCTGTTCGGGATGTTCATCCAGGAACAGCTTGAGATTGTCCCGGTAGAAGGTATCCAGCACCCCTTCAGGTCCAAAGAAACGCTCAAAATCCTGCAGGGCAACGTCGCGACCGGAGCTTGCACTGAATGGATAATGGCGGGCGAGGTTCTGCTGGAACGGCTGGTACACCTCCCGGTACCACTCCCGCTCAAGCTGCGCCACAGCCTGGTCCAACAGAACCCGCCAGCTCTCATTTGCCAACTTGCCGAGCATGCGATTCAGTGGCTCAGGCTGGTTGTCGGCCATACGTTGAAGAGTAAAGATGGGGTCTGCCCCCTGCAGTCCCAGGCGGGCACGTGCAGCGGCAAGAGCGGCTTTGCCCTGGTCTGGCGATTCCTGAATATTGCGCATGTATTCATGGAGATCGCCAACCACGAGCATGATCTGGTCCAGCCCGGTTGGCTCTTCACCAATTTTGCGAGTGAGTTCATTCAGGTCGGCAAACTGACGGTCAATTTCCACCAGCATCTGGAAATGAGGGGATTGTTCCAACAGGGTTCTCGCCGCGGCCTCGTCGCCCTCTTTCGCGGGCAACAGACGGGTGTTCTGCCGGACTTGCCCAAGCAGCTGAGCTAATGGTTTATGCCCGCTGGTCAGGCTTTCCAAAATCCGCACACCGTGATTCAGATCTTCCAAACGGTGCAGGTCCAGACGGCTGAGCGCCTGCCGCCAGGCGCCGACATAGTGCTCAGCGTAGAGGGTTTGCAGACCTTTCTGGAGCTCCGCCTCGTCCGCCTTGCTGAAATCGACATTATCACGGCGCCCCAGCACCCAGGCATCGATCAAGGCCAACTCTGTCACTGAACCGGATTCCCTCAGGAACCATTGCTCCAAACCGTTTCTGGTTAGCAGGGCCGGAATCATCAGCGGGTCGCGCTGGTCAGATTCGGAGTGGTTCGTTGGCTCGCCATACTCATCCACCTGTCTGAAGACCGCACTGAAAGCGGGGCCGGAGGTCCGAGCCAGATCGACCGGCGCGCGGTATTCCCGCTCGGCTTTCTCCTGCAGGTCGTGATAAACCCGGGTGGGCGTAGCAACTTGCCCCAACTCATGCTGAGCCCATTGCACGCTGCTACGAAAAGGCGCCAGTGCCATCGTGGCTGTAGCATCACCGGCCCGGGACAGAGCGCCCAGATCGGTATGCTCCATGGCGTAGCTGAGGTGCTCCAGCAGGCTTCGCTGCTGGTCTTTCTGGCCGGGGAAGCTGCGCTGCCAGTACTCACGCATATAACGAATGACCAGATCGCTGCGTCTGCCGCTGGCGTCGTAGAGCATTCGGAGCACCCGTAAGTGATCAAGGCGCTCAGCGTGATCGTCGGATACCTGCCCCATTTCACCCATGACACCAAACATCAACGCCGGCAGGTATTGGTAGGCAAGCATATCAAGATAGGCGGTCTCCACCGCAGGTCCAACCCGGTGCCCCTGGTAGAGGCCCATATCGGTCACCACCGGCCACTCCTCATGATGGTCCCCGAAAGCAAGTGTGGCTTTGCGCAGTTCGCTCAAGGGTTCCAGCAGATTGCGGCCAGTGGCGTCCGGCTCAAATCCGACCGGTTGCCAGTTGTCGAGGAAGCTCCGTACCCGGCTTTCTACCTGATCAGCAGCACCGGCGTTTTTCTGAAAGTAGTGCTGCCAGCCCGCTGTCATCCCTACCCCAGCGCTGATGGCCAAGACAGCTGCCGCGGCAACTGCGTGCTGACGTCGACGAATGACTCGGTGATTATCACCGGCAAGACCCGCTTCCCGGTAGATGATGTTCGGGAACAGGGAGTGGGCGAACAAGCTGGCACTCTGTCCCGTGCGTTGTGCCGGTTGAATCGGCGTAGCCATGCCATAGTTGGTTGCCGCCGCCGACACGAAGGCATCTTCCGGGACACCTTCCTGAACCACAGACGTGAAGTAGGTACCCCGAACCAGCGCCGGTGTTGAAAACGCATCGGAGGACAGCAGCTCGGCCAGAAACCCTTCCAGGGTCGGCTTCAAACCAGCGAGTTGGCGGGTAAAGGAATACACCGCAGCCTTGTCTTCAGCATCGTGAAGATCCGCGAGCACATCGGGCAAGCGCTGAGAAAGCCGGTTGCTCAGTGCTGCAAAACGTTCGGCGAATTCGCTCAGCCAGTCGTCGTTGTCCAGCCGGTCGCCCAGCGCAAAGGTAAAGCCGAGTGCCTGTTCCTTTTCTTCCTTGCTCAGCCCCTTCACCAGGGGGCCAAAACCATAAAGCAGGTCCATCTTGGTGAAGCAGACATAAACCGGCAGCCGGGACCCTAGCTGCTCCATCAATTCTCGCAATCGCGTTCGCAGCAAGATGGCCTGCGCCTTGCGCCTGGATTCACTGGTGACGCTGAGACTCGCCACATCCACGGTCAAAACCACCCCATTCAGCGGTCTTTGCGGGCGGTTGCGTTCTAACCAGTAGATAAAATGCTGCCAGAGCCGGTGAGGAAGCTCTGACCCGGCGCCATCATCATAGCCCTGACTCAACAATTCACCGTCAGGATCAATCAGCACGCCGTCATCGCCAATCCACCAGTCAAAACCAATGGGGTTGTGATCTGCGCGGCTGTTCCGGGTCACGTTAGTCAGCGTGTAGGTTTGCCCCGAGCGTTGAATCAGACTGCTCTTGCCGGCGTCTTCCAAACCCATCACCAGGTACCAGGGCAGACGATAAACGCCTTTGCGACCGGGTAAATTGTTCTTCAATGAGGCAAGCTGACGGTCCAGCAGCCGTTGCTGCCGGCGCTCATAGGGCAAGATGGGGTCTTCGAGTTCCTGCTCGGCTTCGGCCTTGGCGCCGTCCACTTTGCGCAGTCTACTGGCTAGCATGAAGCCCCAGACCATTGCGACCATCAGAATGACGCCCAGCGTTACCAGTGCCCGCATCTGCCACGCGGCCAGAGGGTACTCGCCATTCATGGGCCAGCTCGGCCCCAGCCACCAGGTGGCCACCAGCAACGCAATCACCCCCAGGGCCAGGGCCAATCGCGCGGCGCTCCGAAGGTAAGGCAACAGCCTGCTGCCAATGAGTAAAACCTTTCTCCACATGGTTTCCATTCCTGCAATAACTCCCTGATGTTTCTATTGATCAGGCCAGCCGATCAAGCTGCCGAATCAGAGTTGGCTCCCACTCATTGAGCGCCAACTCCTGAACCTGCGAATGCAGGTCTGCAATTTGCTGCGTCGCCAGAGCGCCGAGGCCCGCTTCTTTGAGCACCTGGGCATTGGTCAGACGCCAGTAAAACCGATCGCGCGGCTCTCTGGCCTCCGCCAGCCCCTCATCCATTAACTGCATGGCCGCAGGAAGTGAGTTTTTCGACACCAGTTCCCGGGCCTGATCAAAGGCCAGTTCCCACGGATTTGCGCCGGCCTCCTTACCGGCACTTCCCGATGGTGCGGCCCAGAGCCAATCAGCTGCCTCGTCCCCCAGGAAGGGTGTGCCATCGTTGAATGTCAGTTCAGTCAGTTTCGGCAGCCGCTCGACAAAGGCCTTCACGTCCTCACGAATAGCCTGTGCGCAGGCATCGTGACCCAGTGCGCTAGCCGTGCGGGCACTGAACCAGTGGCCATCAAGCCAGAACGGGCTTACCGACAGGCTCTGCTCAATCCGTTGCCACAAGTCGGCATCGGGAGCTTTATCCAGGCATTCCCGATACTCGGCCACCCGGTCCGGGCTGACCGCTGCCAAGTCCGTTCGCACCTCATCCCGGGTCGGCGGCACGCTGACAATTCCGTGCCAGATGGCGTATCGCCGCACCCGATACCCGAGAGCACTGTGCGGCGTACTATTAGTAAGCAAGTCCGCGACCTTGAGCAGACTTTGCCGGGTCGCCCGTTCATTGCCGGAATCCAGGCTCAGCGCCCCCAGACTTGGTACGGCGGCCTGAACCGGCCTTTCGGCACTTGCAAGCGCCGGTGTTTCGGTGTGCGACGACTGAGAACCGGCGGGTGCGGATTCACTCGCTTTTGGCAATTGTTCAACGGCCCGCCGGAGATCACCGATGGGGTCTTGGGGCAATTGCAGATCTACAGCTCGGGCAAGCAGCTGCTCAATCAGTTCCAGGCAGAATTCACGGCCATCGCCAACACTGCTATCAAACGACAGTGCCGCGGCATGATTGCCACTTCGCTGCAGCATCTGGGAAAACATCATGGTGCGCGCCCGTTTTCCCCGATCTCCCGGGTAGGGCCAGGCCTTGCCCCACCAGTTCTCCAGGACCTGTTGCAGCAGGTACAGGGATAGCGCAAATCGTTCGCCATCACCGCCCCGCTGCAGTCCCAACATCAGGAAACCAAGGACGCGCAGATCCTTGCTTCGATCCGACAGGATCTTGAGCGCCTCGCCTTCTACCTTCTGCCAGTCAATTTCGGTGTGGGCCAGGGACCCCATTTTCATTATTTCGTTTTCCAGAAACTCCAGGGCCACGTCGTCTTCGAGTTTGGGTCCCATTGCCAGGTCACCGCTCAGCGGTGCCAGCACTTGTTCCGCATACGGATGTTGTACAACGGCCTGCATCTTCAGCTCCCTCTACCTGCCAAGCACATGTCTCTACCAGCCACACGCCGAGCGGAGCGGTTGAATAGCGTCACTGAAACCGGACAGGTCGAACACCAGGCCATCCAGTTCGGACGTGTTGGCCGTCAGGGTGATGTCCGCTACCGACGCCATGGCCTTGATCGATCGAATTGCAGGTAGGCCGCGGCCGCCACTCACCAGGTAGCCGCCACCGCGAACACGCCAGTCGGCTTGCCCGCTGCCTAAATCCAGCGTTATCCGCTCGGCATTCAACGCACTCGGCAGCATCAGCGCCAGCTCGGTAATGTTGTTGTGGCACTGCAACACCAGCAAGGGCCTTGGCGGCTGCGTGCCCAGGGCACCAACGGTTACCAGGTGCCCGGCAGCATCACCGGTATTGCGATACACCACTGCTTGTCGCTCCCCAGCCTGTGCAAACGCCTGGCGCCAACGCTCAGGCTGATAGCCCCGGGGTAAACGTGCTTCGCGAGCAGTCTCGGTGGGCATGCCAAAGAGATCGTCATAGCAGGCAAGGCGCTCCAAGCGGTTGGTCTCCTGGGCACAGCCGCGAGCGCCCTCCATCAGATTCGCCATCGCTGGCGCCGGCACCAAACCGGCGAACAACGCCGCGATACAGACCGTGAAAAGTCTCATAGGTCGACAACCTGATACTTCAGACACTTGTGCGCCAGGGTGCGCTTGGGTAAACCGAGACTCTCGGCCGCCTGGGCGCGATTCCCGCCATACTGTTCCAAACGTTGACGAATAATAGCGGCCTCAAATGCCTGGGCGGCCGCCTTAAGATCGCGAATGTCCTCAGTATCGGGGCCACTGGGCCGGGTTTTGGGCGCAACCTCGGCGCTGACCTGGGCGCTGCCCTCACCAAACAGATCCTCCAGACGCAGCACCTCCGGCTGGATGTCGTCTCCGGCGGGGGTTTGCAGGCACGCCAGCTCGATGATGTTGCGCAGTTCCCGAACATTGCCCGGGAAGTCGTACTCCTGCAGCTTTTGCAGGGCATGACTGCTGATGCCCACCGGGCCGGAACCCTCGCGACTGGAATACAACCGGATGAAATGACGGCTCAGGGCTTCCAGATCCTCAGGTCGCTCCCGCAGAGGACTCACCCGCAGCGGAAACTGACTCAGCCGGTAAAACAAGTCCCGGCGGAAACGACCGTCTTCGATCCCGCGCTGCAATGGCTGATGCGTTGCCGCCACCAGCCGAAAATCTGAATGCTGTTCGGCCTGGGCGCCAAGTGGACGGAACGTTCGATTCTCCAGAACCCGCAGCAACTTTGACTGCAGCGCCAAGGGCATATCGCCGATTTCATCCAGAAACAGCGTGCCTCCGTCTGCCTGCGCCAGAAGCCCATCCTTGGCTTGATCGGCACCGGAAAAGGCGCCCTTGGTGTGCCCGAAAAGCTCGTTTTCAAGCAACGTATCCGGGATGGCCGCACAGTTAACGACCACCAGCGGTCCTTTGGCTCGCTCCGAAAGATTGTGGATGCCACGGGCCACTACATCCTTGCCACACCCGGTTTCGCCCTGCACCAACACCGAAAGCTGGCTGCCTGCCGCCCGGACTATCTGGGCTCTGAGCTGATTCATCGCCACGGAGTTGCCTACCAACTCCTGTGCCAGCCGTTCACAACTCCGGCGCAAGCTGTCAGCGCCGCTCAGAGTATCTAGCGACCGCTTGAGCATTCGCCGCTGCCAGACCTGATCGCGGCTTTGTAACTGGCTTACCCATTGATGGGTGAGCACCGTCGTCAAGCCGTTGTAAAGTGGCTGGGCAACGATCCCTTTCCACTCTGGTTCATCCCGACACAGCACCAGTACACCGAGGGTACGGCCATCTGCTCCAACCAACGGCTCGATCCACAGCGACCGGGGGCGATCACTGGCATCAAACAACGCCTGAAACCCCGGATGGTCCAGCCGGTAACTGGCAGCCCGGGATAACTCTCGTGCCTGCCCGGAGCGCAGAACATGGCTGAAGGGGTGACTGAAATCGGCACAGTCAAACTCGCCCAATTCCGCCAGCTCCGCGCAGTGCAGGGTGCGGCCGCTTAGATCCAGTTCCAGCGCCCAGCACCGGGTCAGGCCGAAGACTCTCGTGAGTTGAGCGGTGGCTGTCTCCAGCAGCGTCGGCAAAGTGCTCTGCCTGATCAGTGCCACCGCAAGATCAATGCCGGTGTGCAGCTCCGTCTGCATCCGTCCCATGATTCTGTTCCCTAGTCGCTACTCGACGGTTCCTGAAAAACAGTTGTCGGTAACGCTCAGCGTTACCTTGCCAACCGGCTCCCGGGCTGCCAGCTTTTCCAGCAATGCCAGTGACACCGGTGGCAACAACTCGCCCTCAATGATCGACTCCAGCATCCGGGCGCCGTTCTCACTCCGCGTCGCCCTGGCGCGGATGACCTCAACCAGTCCGGCCTCCAACACAACTTCGGTTTGGTAGCGGGCACGGATCTGTGCCGCGAGCCGCTCGAGCTTGTCATCGACAATGCGATTGAGGGTGTCGTCGTTGAGGGGCAGGTAAGGCACCACTTCCATACGGGCCAGCAATGCGGGTTTAAAGAAGCCGGCCAGCTCCGGATAGAGCGCCTGCTCAATCTGTGCCGGTTCGTCCGCATGCTTCACAATGGTTTGATAGCCTAGGTTCGAGGTCAGGAAAAACACCACGTTCTTGCAGTCGATAAGCCGACCTTCGCCATCGGCCAGCTCACCCTTATCAAAGGCCTGGTAAAACAGGTTAAGAACCTCCGGGTGCGCCTTTTCCACTTCATCCAGCAAGACCACGGAATAAGGTTTCTGACGGATGGCCTCGGTCAGGATGCCGCCTTCGCCAAAGCCGACGTAGCCAGGGGGCGAGCCAATCAACCGGGATACGGTGTGCTTCTCCTGATACTCCGACATGTTGATGGTGGTAAGGAACTGACGTCCGCCGTAGAGCAACTCGGACAGCTGCACCACGGTTTCGGTCTTGCCCACGCCACTTGGGCCCACCAGCAGGAACGCGCCCATCGGCCGCCCGGGTCGACGAAGGTCTGCACGCGCCGTCAACAGGTGCTGGTGCAGGCAATCTATGGCTGTATCCTGACCCTTGATGTGAGCCTGCAGATAGTCCGGCAGTAGGGTGATTTTGTGCAGTTCGTCGGTGGTCATCCGGTTCACCGGGATACCAGTCCAATCGGCGATGACTTCTGCCACCTGGCGGGCATCGACACGGGGATGCACCAGAGGCTCGTCCGCCTGCAAGGTCGCCAATTCCTGCTCAATGGCTGCAGCCTGTTGACTCAAATCGGAACCCGATTCAGCGCTGTCCTGGTCGTTCGCCAAGGTCTCCGCTTCTGAATTCGACAACAGCCGCCGGCGGATGTCGATTAGTTGGGTCACCAGCTGCCGTTGGACTTCCCAGCGTTGCTCAAGCTCCTCCGCGTCAGCTCGCAAGGTCTGGAGCTGGGACTCAAGCTCTGCCTCCCGGTCGGCATCTACCTGCTGCCCCAGGCTGCGCTCCCGGGCCAGGAGTTCCTGCTCCATTGTGAGCTGGTGCAGCTCGCTGCGGGCATGACTGAGCCTGCGGGGTGGCGTACTCAGGTTCAGACTGATGCGGGCGCAGGCGGTATCCAGCACGTCGATGGCTTTGTCAGGCAATTGACGCCCTGCCAGATAACGCGCAGACATCTCAGCGGCGGCCTTCAAGGCGCTGTCGGCAATCAGAACCCGGTGAGCGTCCTCATACACAGAGCGCAGACCGCGCAGGATGTGAATGGCCTGCTCCGGTGAAGGCTCATTCAGTGCCACGGGCTGGAAACGACGACTGAGCGCTGGATCCTTCTCGAAGTATTTTTTGTACTCGCGCCAGGTGGTTGCGGCAATTGTCCGCAATTCCCCGCGGGCCAGTGCCGGCTTGAGCAGGTTAGCGGCGTCTGAACCACCTTCACTGTTACCGGCACCGATCAGCGTATGCGCCTCGTCGATGAACAGAATGATCGGCGTGGCCGAGGCTTTAACGGCCTCAATCACGCCTTTCAGGCGTTTTTCGAACTCACCCTTCACCGAAGCACCCGCCTGAAGGGCGCCCATATCGAGGGTCCAGAGCGCGACACTGGCCAGTCGCTCGGGCACATCGCCGTTTACGATACGCAGGGCCAGGCCCTCGACCACCGCACTTTTACCAACCCCGGCGTCACCAACCACAATCGGGTTGTTTTTTCGGCGTCGGCACAGGATATCGATCATCTGGTCGATTTCAGCGTCCCGACACACCACCGGGTCTAGCTTGCTGTCTCGAGCCAACTGCGTGAAATCGGTGGCGAAACGGGTCAGCGCTTCCAGATCAGTCGCTGGCATTACGGGCGCTGCTGTGTCACCAACCGATTCCGGCTGCTCTGATGAACCTTCAGTCAGTGCATCGAACTGGCGCCGTAATTGTTCCCGATTGATGTCACTCAGCGCACGGCTCACCGACGGCACCAGGTAACGGTCGGCGTTCAGCAACAGAGCCGCGAACACCGCTCCGGATCTAAGCTCAGAATGGCCCAGTTCGGCCGAGGCCAATAGCCAGGCATCTTGAAGCAGTTCAATCAGCAGCGGCGAAAACGCGGGGTACGGCTCCGCAGACTGGCGCTCCCCCATCAGACTGTCACCGATCAACGGCAGCAATTGTTGATGGTCCACGCCCGTGCTTGCCAGAACCTGGCGCACATCAGAGAGTGGAGTTTCCAGCAGTTTGAACAGCAAGTGGGCGGGGGTGATCTCCGCTCCCTGACGACTGATACATAACGCCGCGGAGGCCTCCATGGCCACCCGGCAAGTCTCGTTCAGGCGCCCAATCAGCGCCGGCAGTTCTACCCGAATCACAGTGATATCCTTATTTAGGTAGTTGTTCCAGAACGCTGAGCACATCCTTGATGCGTTCGTTCAGCGCCATGTTGTAGAGCGAATACACACCAACCATTGCGGCAAAAAATAGACCCGCAATGCCCCAGAGCGACCAGCCCCGTCGCAGACGATTGCGGGCCGGTGTCACATTCATCA
This sequence comes from Marinobacter sp. LA51, assembly GCF_030297175.1. Classification (NCBI taxonomy): domain Bacteria; kingdom Pseudomonadati; phylum Pseudomonadota; class Gammaproteobacteria; order Pseudomonadales; family Marinobacteraceae; genus Marinobacter; species Marinobacter apostichopi. The sequence continues at coordinate 3,528,930 of NZ_AP028070.1, forward strand.
ACGCATCGGCCAGAGGTGCCTGCTCATCGTCCCCGGCCAGCTCCCGAAGCTGTTCGTAGAGCCCCCGCACAATTCGCTGGTACTCTTCCCGACCGTTTTCCATGACCTTGTAACGCCCCTCAAAGCCAAGCGACAGGCACAGGTAAACGAACGCCAGCATGTCCCGGTAGCGATTAGGTTCCTGCTCCATGCGCCCCAGGATGGCGAATACCTTTTCCCCACCCCAGGTCTCGTTGTGAAACCGGGACAACAGCGAATGCTGCGACCAAACGCTGTGTGCCCCCCAGTCAGTGCCCAGTACGGCTTCATCGATGAAGGCACAGAGGGTGTAGCGATAGGCTACGACGGTCCGGCGTTCATACCCCTGCTCGATCAGCTCGCGGTCGATGGCAGTGATTTCATCCACAACTTGCTGATAAAGGTCTTCAACACCGCGAAACTCCGCCAGTCGGCGAACCCGGATAACCAGGCCCAGCAGTGGCGTTGCGGCATCCACCAGGCGATTGTCCTCCAGGCCGCGAAGCTGGAAACGCTCGTTGGCAAATCCAGAGGCGTCGCCCGGCCTATGTCGACCGGTATCAGCAAACATCAGCTCGCTGATGTCACTGCTGTCAGCGTTATGACTGCTGTAGGGCGAATCGATAACCGATGCATCTGCCATGTGTTAGCTCCTGATTGCCCAGAATTGCATTTCCAGACCCGGGAAACTGCCGGCCACGTGAAAGGCAAAACCACTGGCGTTGTCGAGCATTTGCCAAGCCTGGCTTTGGTCATCGAGCCGGAAATACACATAGCCGGCGTGGTACGGCAGCTGTCTGGGGGCCACCGGCAATGCCGCCAGTGGGATACCCGGCAGTTGCAGGCTGATGAGATCTCGGATCTTTTCCACAGACGCCACTTTGCACTGCTGGGTGAACTGCTTGCGCAGATCGTCCAGCGGCATGTCGGCCTTGACCGCCAGGATGAACTCGGCATCACGCAACAGCTCGCCCTCCTGGACCGGGGCCACCGTGAGACCGTACTGACGCTCCTGAAGCTGAATCGCCAGCGCCCTGGGCTCGAGCACCGTACTCAAGGATTGCCGGAGCACCTGCATAAGCGGCGCGAAGCAGATTTCCGGCAGATCGTGATCATAAGCGGCGTACCCGGCCGGCAAGCGGCTTTCATCGGTGAAGGTCACCAGTTCGCCGCACAATTCGAGCAATGCCTCGTACAAGCGCTCCGGATGCAGTTGGCGCAAGCGGGCCAGGTGCGCAAATCGCGGGTGTGCCCGGTTGAGCATCTGCAACAGCATGAAGTCCGCGACGTCGGCGACGCCGCCCTGCCCGGGTGCTCCAACTCGCCCGGCAATATTCTTGGCCCGCTCCAGCATTAAGCCCGCCATCTCGCCGACAAATCGCTGCAACCGCGGCGCTGCCCGCACACTCAGCATGGTGGGCATAAAATTGGCGTCCATCACCAGGCTGCCGTCCGGCCGCTTTTCGAGGATCCGACCAATAGCCAGAGTCGCGTAGGCGCTGCGGTCCTCCCGCTCCAGCTTCAGAGTCGGCGCGACTCCCGCGACGTCAATGGCGTGGGCATCGCCATCAATCGAGTGCAGATCCCGTAATTCAGCACTCTGGGCGCGAAACCGGCCGGCGTTCGGGGCATCGGGCCACGCCACTTCGGCCAAAGCGTCGCTTGCCAAAGGCAAGGCCAGATAGACCACCTGATTGGCCACTGACGCGTCGGTGATTTCCAGGGGTTCTGGCATGACGTCTTCCTGCGGCAGACTGAAGCGGGTGCCGTCGGGAAACAGGCCGGCCGCCCGAACCAGGCCAATCCGGCCAAAGCTCAGGTATTCGGCATTCAATTCCAGGTCACTGAATCCGTACAGGTAATCCGACACCGCCAGGGCCCGTTCATTGATCTGGTGTTCGAGATACCGTTGCTGCTGCTGGAAGTGCTGGGGCTTGATGAACAAGCCATCACTCCATACCACTCGACTCGAGGTAGCCATCAGGTTTCATCCGAATGCTTGAGTTGGATTTCCCGCTCGCGCAGGTTAACCAGCAGGTGGTAGCGGCCACCGATCGGATCGACCTTCACCACTTTCTTCCATTGCGACAGATTGGGGTAGGCGTAAAAAGCGATCACGCCGACGAATCGGGTGTCCTCGCTGATATCGAACGGCTCGACGAATTTGAACTGCCCCGGCACCAGCGAATAGTCGCTATGATCGACGTAGTTCTGGCCGAGGGAGTCTTCAAGATTGGTCAGCAGGGAATCGAAGTCCCCTGCCATCAGCAGCGAGCTGTCCCGCATCTCAATCACCTGAAAGGCGATGGGGGTAGGAGCCAGGGACTCGTTCGGATTCACATTCGGCTCGGCTACCATGGTCAGATCAACCCGGCTGGGCTGATCCTCCGGATAACCAACCGGAATATCCGGATCCCAGAGTACTTTGGCGGTTTTGGTCACCGCGTTGTACGGAGTGCTACAGCCCGCAAGTACAAGCACGATCGTCAGCAAACTCCATTTGCAGTACTTCATGACAGCGTTTCCCTCTGTAATTGGCGCAAGTGTTGGTCGTAAGCCTGGTCAAACACCTCTTGGAACAGGCGTTCAAATCCCTGCTGACGACTGGATTTCAATTCACGGTAATAGTGCTGGTACATATCCCAGGCCCAGCGGCCTTCGTCTTCACTCTGGCGTAAGCCCCGGCGATAGCCGTGAAAACGACGGAGCAAGGCATCTGGCGAGAAGGCGTGAAGGATGGCCTCCAACGCTTCACTGATAGCGGCGTGGGTCGCGACCTGATGGTGATGCAAACTCTCCAGGCTCTCCCGCACCGCGGCGGGCGCCGACAGGTGGACTGGGCTGCGCTGGCTGGCGAACAGGGTCTGAATAGTGTCCTGATAGTGCTCACCCAGACGCAGGGGATTATCTTCAATTGGTTGAAGCCGCGTGCGCAGGGCCTGATGTCGCCGATCCTCGCCCTGGTGCAGCGCCAGCAGCCCTTCCACCGCTGCTTTCAGGGTTTGGCCAGCCTCCTCCAGGAACTGCTGCATGTCATCGCTGTCGGCAAAATCAAGATCGGTCTCCATGGCCCGCATCAAAGGCGTGCCACTTATGTAATTCCGACTCGGGTCAGCCGCCTCTTGGGCCTCTGCCACCTTGCTTGGATCAGACATCCTGTCTCCCCCTGTTTTTCTGATCGGGAGCCCCAGCGCTACATCGCGGTTTTCCCTGTGTTCGTCTGTTACCGCAGCTGTCCGGGCAGACAGGCCGGGCCCGTCCGCCAGCAGCGACGAATCGTCTGGATCTGCATCGGCAGCGCTTTGCCAGTGGCTGAGAGGGTCCCGCGCCCCAGCCGCCCCGGTGTCTGGCGACAATTCCGCCAGCGGCTCACGATGGGCGGAGTCCGCCTTTGACGGACCCGCCGTTACCAGCGCCGCCGATGCGCCATTGAGCAACTGGTCGTGTTCGGTCTCTTGCTCGTCCATATCGGCTTCGCTGGAGGCTGCCGTTAGCTCGGCCCGTGCCCGGTACCGGCCGATGCTCACGCTATCACCGTGTTTTAGCCGGGCCCGGCGCCCACGCCCTACCGGCTCACTCGCGCTGTTGATGTAGGTGCGACCACTTCTGTCGATCAGGCAGAACTCACCGTCAACGAACCGTATCTCGGCATGGCCGGCAACAACGCCGGTGCGATGGGACGACAAACGCCAGGTGTCGTTGTCGGCGGTTCCGATGGAGCCACCCCCAACGTCGAAACAGTGCTCAAGTTTTGCACCGCCCCGTGTGTCCATCGGGTTAGTGACCGTCAGTCTCAATACGATTGCTGACCGCGTTTGCATACGTGTTGTCCCTGTGCAGCCGTTCTAACGGCGAATCTGAATGCGCACCGCGGGCCGGGTGCGGGCTTTTTCGGGGGTTACGAACGAGTTCCAGCCCATTCGGACGTCCTCCCCCAACTGCATGGGTCGGACATCCCGGGCACGCATCTGAAGCACCAAGTCATAGGCGAGTTGCTCGCGGGTAGTGAATTCCACCAGTTTCACCAGCCGGTCATGTTCTCGACCATTGGGCAGAAAATCCGCAAACCGTTCCTGACTGAGATTGCCAATGCGCAACAGGAATTTGCCGCCGCGATCACGCACCCGGGCTCCAATGAGCGTGGTGTTACCCAGCTCCGCGTTTACCCCACCCAGTTGGGTTTGCTGTTCCCGGGCAATATCCACCTTACGCAGCACCCACTGCTCGATGCTGACGTCGTCCAGATCAAAGCAGTGACCAACAATGCCACCGACCACCTCGGGCGATCGACTACGGCCCGCCATCAGCCCGGCGTACGCCAGCATTTTTGACCAGTTCACCGGCGTGGCATCCCGGAGGCGGCTATCGCCCAGGCCGGCGAGCGCAAAGATCAAGTCGGAGAAGCCATCCGAGGCCCCGGGCTGAAAACGTACGTAATAGCGGTATTTGCGCCAGGCACGATGAAACAGCGTCACCAGGCGATGATTAAAGAAATCGAGAAATTGGCAACGAACCCCGAGATTCTGGCCCGCCTCCCAGGCGAGATCGTCCAGGTAATAACCGGGGAGCGGCGACTGGGAACCGTGAAGTCCCAGAAAACTCACTTCCATCTGGTAGGGCGCGTGCTCATGTTCCGGCGACAGTGCCGATACCACGTCACTACCCGGGAACCCCAGGCCCGCAGACGCGGAAAACCGAATCCGGCCCTGGCCGGGCTGGCTATCCTTGGCCCTTTCCAGGTCGTCGCCATGGTGCCGGTGAATCAGGTCCACCAGCTGAAAGAAATTGTAGCGCCGCGCGTTACCCAGAACGGGTTGCAGCTCGGCTACATCAGCGGCTGCTGACCTTGCTGTAACGTCCATGTGTACCGTTCCTGGTTTTCAGAATTCACCACTTCCAGTTGGTGAAACGCATTAATACTGGCGTAGAGCGAAAAAAACTGGCTCAGCACAGTGCCGAACAGGTATAAATCACCTTCCGAGGCGAATCCCCCCTGGTCCAGCCTCAGCACCGACCGAATCCCTCGAACCGGCAAGCCCCGTACCATCCGGTCCACCGGGGCGGTTTCGATGTCGAGAATGCCCGCCAGCCGTTTTTGCGAAACCCGCTCCGCCTGCCGGTCCATCAGGGCCCGGAAATCATAGACCCGGAGCACGGTTCGCAGTGCGTCCACGTCCAACATCGACAGATAGTTCAGCGACAGGTTGGAGATCAGAGTCCACAACAGGCTGCCATCCAGGGTCGGACGCAGAGTGGCGGTGGGTCGGGTGACGTTGGTGAACGAAGCAAACGCCGGCGATGTTTCAGTGGCCATGCAGACGTCACCGATTGCCAATTGCTCCGGCAACTGCCGGTTGGTGCAAGTCAGCGTCAGCGAGACCGCTTCCTGACGGCTCAGACATTCGGACTCGTCACCGCGCACGAAGGCAATGTAGTGATCAAAACCATCGCCCCGGACGCTTTCCCGAGTCCGAAGTCGGTAATACAGTGCGGTCCGGCCACGGTCTCGCTCTACTTCGTGCTGAAAGCTCTCGAATGGCGTGTAGATCCGCGGTTCGCCCCGACCAGATCGGCCCTCCAGCCAACCCTCGACCTGGGCCACGGAAAACACTTCGAAATGTTCAGGGGATCGACTGGACGGCAAGATCCGGTATTCCGTCTGACGCCCGCTCAGGTCAACCGGCTCACCCTCATGGCTGAACAGATTGACCGCGGGCGTACAGTACAGCTGCAGACTTTCCGCCCGGACTTTGGCATCCGGCGGCAAGATCCGGCTGAAGTGGAACTGCAGGCTGATCTCGTCCGCCTGCACCGCCGGCAGCCGCGCGGCAAGGCCACAAACATCCACAAACCGGAAAGCCTCCGGAAAACTCAGGTACTCCTGCAGGATGCGGTAACCCGGGTAGGCGTTCTTGGGGTACGGCAGCAGAGCCTCGTCACCGGCAAAGCCCACTGGCTGCAGCAGTGAGGGCGGCAAGCTGTAACTGGCCTCCCCCACCTTCAGCTCGACGCGGGTCAGGTAATGGTTAAGCCACAGATACAGTGTTTCCGCGGTGTGATCGTCGCCGCCTAGGTAGAAGCGCAAGGTGTTCAGGCCCATGGCATTGAGCGGCTGGTCGGTATGTACGGCCAGGTCCAGCGTCACAGACGACACTTCCCGGGAATGTTCAGCATGAGCTCCGGCCACGCTGACCGGAAACAACTCGACGTCGCGACAAGTCCGAAACCGGCATTGGGTCTGGCGGTTGGCCTCGCCCAGGGGCCGACTTTTTATCTCGGTAGCGCGGTCAATGCGCTGGCGTTCACTGATCGCATGAAGCTGCGGATCAAAGCGAATAATGGTGCAACTGGGCACCGGCCGAAGGTAATTGGGCCACAACATGTTCAATAGCGAGTGGGTCAACTCCGGAAATTCGTCCTCAACCTTCTCGCGCAGTTTTCCGGTCAGGAAAGCGAAGCCTTCCAGCAGGCGCTCCACGTCCGGATCTGTGCTTTGCTCCGACAGAAACCGGGTCAATTGCGGGTGTGCATCCGCAAATTCCCGGCCCTGAAGCCGCAGAAAGCTCAGTTCGTCTCGGTAAAATCGGTTCAACTTCATAACACCACTGCACCAATCGAGGGCCCGAGGCGGCCGGATTCCGGCCTCCCCTAACGTCCGTGTTCGTTACACCACCCGGTAGTAACGCTTGTCATCCAATAACAAATCGATGGTCGTCTTCTCGGCTTCAGACCCCACATTCAGGTACACCGTTACCTGGAATCGCAGCTGCAATGGGTCGGATCCCTGAGGCAGGGTCACCACATCCACCCGCTTCACTCTGGGCTCGTATTTTTCAATACAGTTCCGGATAGCGCTGCGAACCTGAATACTGAGATCGTGGGTTCCCAAAGTGGCATCGTTGAAATCCAGCAACCCCAGATCAGGAACGGTGGCACTGTTGCCCGGATGGGCATTCAGCAGCCGAACCAGATGCCGTTTGATGGATTCCACCACATGAGTGGCTTCCGCCATTCCCTGCCCGGCCGGTGCGCCGGCCTGCTCGAGTCGCTCGAACAGGCTGCCACGGTGGCCGGTCACGGGATCAGCCTTGGCACTGCCAAACACCGGATCAATCCTTGTCCAGTCGGCCTACCAACGACAGCTCGAAATTGGCCCCCATGTATTTGAAGTGCGGCCGAACGGCCAGCGACACCTGATACCAGCCCGGATCGCCTTCTACGTCGGAGACAGTCACCTGGGCGGCGCGCAGCGGACGTCGGCTACGGACCTCCGCCGGCGGATTTTCCTGGTCGGCGACATACTGACGAATCCAGGTGTTAAGCTCTCGCTCCAGATCCTGACGCTCTTTCCACGACCCGATCTGCTCGCGCTGGAGCACTTTAATGTAGTGCGCCAGGCGGTTGACGATCATCATGTACGGCAGCTGAGTGCCCAGCTTATAGTTGGTCTCTGCTTCCTTGCCTTCCTTGGTGTTCGGGAACTGCTTGGGTTTCTGCACCGAGTTGGCCGAGAAGAAGGCGGCGTTGTCGCTGCCCTTGCGCATGGTCAGCGCGATGAAACCTTCATCCGCCATTTCGTACTCGCGCCTGTCGGTAATCAGAACCTCGGTCGGAATCTTGGATTCCAGCTGTCCAAAAGACTCGAACAGGTGCACCGGCAGATCTTCAACCGCACCGCCACTTTGCGGTCCGATGATGTTCGGACACCAGCGGTAGTTAGCGAAACTCTCAGTCAGACGCGTTGCCAGCAGATAAGCGGTGTTGCCCCACAGGTAGTGCTCATGGTCACCGGAGACCTCTTCCTTGTAGTTAAAGCTGCGAACCGGGTTTTCCGATGGGTCGTAGGGCACGCGCAGCAGGAAACGAGGTGAAGCCAGCCCCAGGTAACGGGCATCTTCGGATTCTCGCAGGGAACGCCACTTGGCGTACTTCGGGCCCTCGAACACGGCCTTCAGTTCCTTGATCGCCGGCAGTTCCTGATAGCTGTCGACCCCGAAGAAGGACGGGCCCACTGAGGAAAGGAATGGCGCATGGGCCATGGCGCCCACCGAGGACACATACTGCAACAGCTTGATGTCCGGTGTGGACGGCGTAAACGCGTAGTTGCCAATCACGGCACCCACTGGCTCACCGCCAAACTGACCGTATTCAGTGGCGTAGATATGCTTGTAGAAACCGCTCTGGGTGACATCCGGAGCGAACTCGAAGTCTTCCAACAGCTCGGCTTTGGTGGCGTGAAGAACGTCCACCTTGATGTTCTCCCGGAAATCGGTGCGATCGACCATCAGCTTCAGACCACGCCAGGATGATTCCAGCTCCTGCAGCTTGGGCGCATGGAGAATTTCATCCATCTGGGCGCTGATCTTGCGGTCCAGTTCCACCACCATCTGGTCCACCAGCGCCTTATTGACCGGCTGACCTTTTTCATCGCTCTTCAAGAGGTTGGCGATGAACGTCGCTACCCCTTTGCGAGCCACGTCGTAGCCTTCATCGGCCGGGGCCATGCGGCTGTTGGCCATGACCTGATCCAGCAAGGATCCCTCTGTAACGGACTCGGCTGCAACGGAGTCGGAGGCAGCAGATTGCTGCACAGCAGTATCAGACATACCACATCCCTTCAGTACGTAATTGATAAATTGAGGTTTTACACCGCATTCCCGCGGTGTCAGGAGTTACTGGTCTGTCGCCAGGTCCAGCTCGGCCAGCAACTTGTCCCGGGCCTGCTCGTTGTCCAGCAACTCCTGCATCTTGGAGCGGAACGACGGCACATTACCCAGCGGTCCTTTGAGGGCGACCAGTGCTTCTCGCAACTCAACCAGCTTACGCAGCTCGGGTACCTGTCGGGCAATGTTATCGGGGGAGAAATCATCCAGGGTCTGGATATCGAGGTTCACCGGCAGTTCGTCGGCGTTTTCATCCAGTCTGTTAGTGACCGTGGTGGAGATGCTAAGCCCGGACTCCTTCATGACAGAACGGAAGTTGTTCTTATCAACGGAAATGGCTTTGCGTTCTTCGATGGGGGTTTCTTCAGCATGACCCTTGAAATCGCCAACCACGAACATCTTCAGCGGAAGCTCGGTTTCAGCCTGCTGGTCTCCGGTAGCGGGGACATACTTGATATTGATGCGCTCTTTAGGCGCGACGGATCCGTCTTTTGAAGACATGCGCTTGCTCCCTGTGCAAATCATTTGCAGTTGTTCAATCCCTTGTACGCGCCTTCCTGGCACGCAACGCAGCGGACTCTACACAGGGCATTTTTCGTACTCAAGCAAAAAGTGGCCAGAATGTGAGCCCGGGCAAAGTTTTACCGGGCTACATGCTTTTCAGCCTCAACGACGTTTTGGCGTCCAGGCCCAGACCATCTCAATTTCGATCGGCTCTTTGCCTTCGCTGTCGTGGATGGTGACCGGCACGGACACGTCGCCCTTTTCCTCAGTGCGCATGCGCTCGCGCTGCTCTTCGGTGAGGTGCGCTTGCACGGTCATATCGCCCTTGGCGCGGCGGGTGTATTCGGCGCTAGCGGTCTTGATTACCGGTACCTTGTCGTCTGGCACGTTCAGGCCCACCAGAAAACCGGTTGCTGATTCGGCCAGCACCAGTGATGCCACCGCGTGCACGCCGCCGATGTGGTTCTGAACCCGGCGCTTGTTGGCAAGACTGATCACACAGCGCTCTTGGTCGAGGGACTCAATACGGATACCGGTTGTGACGGTGAAGGGCACTACTTTGCCAAAAAACAGGGTTAGGGCCCTGGATCGGGCGAAATCAGGCAGGCGATTGATTTTACTTACTATTCCGGACAACTTGTTGGCATTGGCCATAAACGGCACTCTCTCTATCCAATTTTTTGGCTGAGGACAATACCCCATTCGTCGGAGGAAAGGAACGTTTGGCCAATGACGTTGGCCCGTGCGGTGGCTATACTCGGCCGAACTCTTTTTACAGCCAATGCCTACCATAAGGAGATTGAGATGAGCGACCTGAAAACCCAGTTTGACGAAGCGGTGAACTACATCCAGAACGCCGAAGGCGATTTTCAGCCTTCAAACGAGATGAAACTTGAGTTCTATGGCCTCTACAAGCAGGCCACCGAAGGCGACGTTTCCGGCAAGCGCCCGGGCATGATGGACTTTGTTGGGCGCGCCAAGTTTGACGCGTGGGACAAGCTGAAAGGCACCTCCAGTGAAGAAGCCATGCAGCAGTACATTGATAAGCTGAACGCCCTGAAATAACTCCCGCCGCCTGCCCCCAATCCCGGTCGATCTGACCGGGATTATTTTTTTGTCAGAAATTTTGCGACGTTCAAACGATTGTCATAAGATGCGCGCACTCTAACAAAAAGAACCCACTGGACGCAGTTACTCATGGATGTCACCGAGGCACTTGAACAATCCCAACCCGGCCTGATTGGCCGCGTCAAAAGCGCTATTCGTGAGCAGGATTTGCACCAGCGTGCAGAGCAAACCTATCTGCACTGGATTACCCGCTTTGTGCTTTTCCACGATCTGAAAGATCCGGAATCTCTGGCCGGCGAAGACCGCCAGCAGTTTCTCACCTATCTCAGTGACCGTATTCAGCTATCGCGAGCACGCCTGAACCAGGCCAGCCAGGCGCTGACCTTCTTCTATCAGGACGTACTGGGCAAAACCGATATCGGCGACACCGCCGCAGCCTGAGACCGCGCGACTCAGCGCTCAGTCATGTTGATATTCAGAGCATCATAGCTACGGTTTGCCTGAGGGCGAATGCTGTAGTTATTGCCGTGAGTTTGCCCGGGGATGGATTTCGGGTTGCTGAAGCGGATCTCAACGGGAATTTCAGAGCGCCCCAGGTCGGTTCGGCTGTCGCGAGGCTGCAAGGCGAGTGGATCGAGATAAAAATCATCGTCAGTAGCCGGCGTTACTGGAACTCCGGCAGCGGGTGCCGCCAGCCCACCCTCAATCACGGTGCTGGCAAGCACGTCTTCTTCTATCGAGCGCAGCGGGATGTTCTCGATAGTGGAACGCTCTTCGTAGTCAAAGGCGGTATCAACGAGCGGACTCTCTGCACCAACGCTCACCGGAATGGCCAACAGCGCCAACCCCCACGCAACAATTCCTCGCCGCGCGGCCAAGCCCCTGACTGCCCCAACACCCATACGCCTATCCATGCTCTCAACCCTAACCGTTTCAGCCACCCGAATCGGATGTGACGTTTTTTGATCAGTTTATAGCCTGAGCGTGTTGTGCGCGCATCGATTCGACGGAAATGTGACGCCTTTCACTGTCTGGATACGTTTCAAGCAGCCGAGACAAACTGTGTAACAAAATGAATCAGATCAAATCCTTGGTGTCAGTTTGCTTAGGCCCTAAATGGGACTAAACTGCGGTTTAGCCAGTAATTCTCTATGCCCGGCCAAGGGATCCACCAGACCTCCGGCTGTTTCGCGCACCTGGCTGTTGTTAACAAAATAAGAATTGCACCAACAGTTCCAACCCGATTCGTCGTAGCACTGAGGCCCGGTCATGATCCACCCAAGCGGTCCATCTATGTTCAGAACCAGAGCCCGACAGCATCTCCGGGCTTCGGCGCTGGCTTGCCTGGCTGCCTCTGCGCCTATTTCTGCAAATCAGAACGATGACCCTTTCTGGGACATTCCCCTGGAAGAGCTGGGCCAGATCCGCGTGGTGTCCATTGCCTCCGGCTCGGCAACTCCGCTGGATAAAGCCGCTGCTATTACGTCCGTAATCAGCGCTGAGGATATTGCAGCGATGGGTGCAACGGAGCTGGATCAAGTTCTGGAAACGGTTCCAGGGCTGCACGTGAATCGCGCAGACCAGGCCTTCGCACCCAAGTATGTCTTCCGAGGCATTACCACCAGCTCCAACCCCCAGGCTCTGCTGTTGATCAATGGCATCCCTGCGACAACTGCAATGTTTGGCAATCGTGGCAACGTATGGGGCGGTATGCCGGTAAAAGCCATTCGTCGCATTGAGGTGATTCGTGGGCCAGGCTCAGCGCTCTACGGCGCAGACGCTTATGCTGGCGTCATTAACATCATTACCAAGAATGCTCAGGACATTGATGGCGTAGTGACCGGCGCCCGTGCGGGCAGCTTTGATACCAAGGGCGCCTGGGTTGAGGCCGCCACCGACTGGAACAACACCGACATCAGCCTGGTTCTGGAGCAGCAAAGCACCGATGGCTGGCGCCGAACCGTTGACCGGGATGCCCAGACCAATTCCGATGAGGACTTCGGCACCTCAGCGTCCCTGGCCCCTGGCCCCGTAAACACCTCAGCAGATCAGTTCGAAGCCCGACTTGAAATTAACGGGGATCACTGGGACTTAAGGGCTGGTCTGCAAGACCGCAGAAACCTGGGCACCGGGGCAGGCCTTGCACAGGCCCTCGATCCAGAGGGTCGCTACGAGTCCCAGCGAATCAACGCGGATTATAGCTACCGATGGCTGGAGGTCGTTGACGGACTGGATGTCGAATCTCGCATCAGTTATTTCAACTTTATCCAGGAACCGGAGAACGACATCGTGCTATTCCCCCCCGGGGCCTTTAACGGCGCTTTTCCGGAGGGACTCCTGGGCAGCCCCGGATACAAGGAACGGCAGGCACGGGTTGATCTGAACTCCATCTACAGCAACGTTGAAAACCACCGCATCCTGGCTGGCATTGGCGCCTTCTGGGCGGATCTCTACGATGTCTCCGAGACCAAGAACTTCAACACCGATTTCAGCCCGAAGGGTGAGGTGGTCGACGTCTCTGACGATCCCAATCAGGTTTGGATGCCGGAGGAAGACCGGAAGAACTATTACGCCTTTGTGCAGGACGAGTGGCAATTCGCCCAGAACTGGCAGCTGGTAAGCGGGCTCCGCTACGATTACTACGAGGACTTTGGAGAAACCGTAAACCCGCGGGCTGCGCTGGTGTGGGCCACTACTGACAGTGTTACCACCAAGCTCCTTTATGGCAGAGCATTTCGTGCTCCGTCTCTGAACGAGCAATATGCCGCCAACAACCCGGTTTTGGCGGGTAACGATGATTTAGACCCGGAAACCATTGATACCGTTGAGTTAGCCCTCGCCTACCAGGCAAGCCCCCGATTGCTTCTCGGCGTGAACATTTTCTACTACGAAATTGACGACCTGATTAATGCCGAACCTATTTCCGGTCCGGTAGCCAGCCAGTACCAAAACTCAGGCAAACGCAAAGGCCGTGGCGGCGAACTGGAAGCGACCTATCAAGTCCTCGACAACCTGAATCTGGCAGCAAACTACGCCTACCAAAGGGCTGAAGACCAGGAAAGCAAAGAGTCGGTGGGCGAGGCCCCGAATCACCAGGCCTACGCCCGCATCGAGTGGCGGGTCAGACCAACGTGGGCCCTTAACACTCAAATCAACTACGTCGGGGAGCAAAAACGGACAGCTGCAGATTCGCGCGAACCGGTGGACGATTACACCACCGTGGATGTCACAGCCCGCACCCATGGCCTATGGCGAGGTTTTGATATCGCAGTATCGGTCAGGAACGCCTTTAATGCAGATGTCCGCGATCCGAGTCCATATGCCGATCCACGGCCGGCAATACCCGGAGATTTCCCAATGCCCGGACGTTCAGCCTATGTTGAAGCCCAGTACCAGTTCTAATCGCCCCACTTCCGCTTAGCCGGTCCGTTGTAAACGATGTTGGCGCAACGGACCGGAAAAAAACTACCCTCCGGCCGATCTCGGGCATCCTGGTAACAGGGAATCATGCCCGATATGAAGCAGGGAGTCATAAACAACTGATATTCCTGACAATTAAATCCAACATCGGCTGCAAGCCCGGCATGAATAGCAGCCACATTCATTGAAAAGCCGTAGGTCTCGTTCAGGTAAGCATACACATCCAGGGCTATCTGGAGATGGCGGCCGCCATCCAGGCCAAACTCCTTGGCTTTTGCCAGCATGTAAGGAACCCGCTCATCGGTATTGGCCAGTGGGCGCCCATAGCCGAATAACGTTCGACCTGCAGCTTTCTCACCCTCGACAAACTCAATAAGGTCACCACCTGCGTCGCAGTGCCGCCCAGCCCGGTAAAAGAAATCCAGGGCTCGCACCTCAGGGCGCCGGCCGTAAATCGACGCTTCGGAGACACTCATCCCCGCCATCAACGACAGTGAAGGCGTCGCACGCACAGTAGCCGCCAACGCTGTCACATGATTCGGCCAGATCGAGGCATCCGGATATCCGGTGCACACCCAAAAGGTGTTGAGCAGCTTGGCCACGTTCTCCTCAACCTCACGCTCCAGAATGGAGTACAGGTACACCCGCATCCACTCATGGTCGCCAAGATCCTGATGAAGATCCTTGCTGTGCAGGATCACCCGGTCCGACAGGAAGGCCTTACCTTTGCGGGTTAGCCAGTGCTTCTCGGTTTCCAGCAGATTTTTGTGGCTCATTCGCGTGCCCCCTTCTGATGCTGGCCTGCAGGAAATGCATCTTCTTCGAGTTCGATGGCCGGGCCGTAGAAGGGGAAGTTTTTCCATCCCACGTGCTTTTGCTCCAGGGCATGCACCGCGGCGCCGGGAAGCCTCAGCATCAGGTACAACATACTGCCCTGGTCCTCGTTCATGCCCAAATCCACCAATGCCGCGGCGGCCAGCCCACTCATGGCCAGGGGATAGCCAACATGCAGCTCCAGGGCCTGCCGGTTTGCTTTCAGCCAGGCCAGCGCACCATTGGCCGGTGCCAAGCCAGCCAGCAGCTCCAGAGATTGCAGGATCGGTGTCGGAGTGGCGTCACCATTGGGATCGAAACCGGGCGCATGCTCCATGGGCAACCAGATGTCGGCGCGCTCGTCATCGCTGGGGTTCAGTAATCGCTTCTGCCATCGGGTGATGTCGAACTGACATTCCTGCCAGAGCGCCATACAGATCGAGAGCTCCTGGGCGCCTCCGTACTGACCGGCACCAACCGCCAAAGCGGCCATTAGTGCAGAGCTATGGTTGGTTTGGGCAACACCGGCGTTCATGGCGGCCCGGACACTGGCTTCCCGCGGGCCGGGATTAGCTAGCACCATCGCCAGCTTTTCCAGCAACGCAGTATCCGGAATTTTCGGCCGCTCTCCCTTAAACAGCAGCAGCAGGTATTCAAACCAGCTGGCGTTGGGAATGACCTCATTGTGCACATCGTAGCCGCTGCAAAAACTGGCCTTGGCGGCGAATGGATTAGAAGGTTCTGGTTCTTCCAGCCAAATATTGGAGTGGTACTGGTACTCTGTTGCCATGCTGATCCCGCTTATTCCGTCTCTTTGAGTACTTTCATCCGGACGCCCATGGGCGGCACCTCTTCACGATCAACCAGGATATCAAGCAAGCACGGGCCGGGACGCGCCAAAATCGACGCCAGATCAAGCTCATGAAGCTCTTCCAGGGTCGCAATCCGGTAGGATTCCACACCAACGGCTTCTGCCATCTTCGCGTAATCGACGCGTGGCAGCTCATTGGCAATCTGCTCTGCACCGCCCAGCGCCTGGCCATGGCGAATCATGCCCAGTGATGAATCGTTCAGCACCACCATCAACACGTTGCAATTCTCCTGGGCTGCGGTGGTGAGTTCCTGGCCCGACATCAAATAGCTGCCGTCGCCCGTCACACACAAAACCGGTTCATCGCGAGCCGCCAGAGCAATACCCACCGAAGCCCCTATCGCCCAGCCCATCGAAGCGAAACCAACGCCAATGTGAAACAAGTTCCGGGAAGCCAAAGGCCGCCCAGGCTGCCCAACGCTCCAGTGGTGTATGCCCCACAAAAAGCTGTTACCGGTGTCGAACAGGATCCGCGTTGTTTCAGGGCAGGCCTTGCTCAAATAGGTCATCAGTGCCGGGGGCTTTACCGGGCCCGACGTGTCGAAGCAGCTTTCCCGGAAACGGCCTTCGACAAACTCGGGAACGCCATCGCCAGTACCCCACGTCGTCGGACTGATTTTTCCTGGTACCCCACTCAGATCTTTTAAAAGCGCTTCAACAACGTGCCTGGGCTCACCCAGAACCACATGGCCCGCCATGGTTGCCCGAGTTAAGTGTTCGGGGTTTCTGGACAGGTGAATAAGGCGCGCAGACAGCAGGCCATCCGGACTCCAGCCAGCTGTGGAGACCTCATCCAGGGCAGCGCCTACCATGATAACCCTGTCGGCATTTTCCGGCTTCAACGCCTCGGTTGCGCGTTGGTGGCCAGCAAAGCCAAAAACACCCCGGTATTGGGGATGAAAACTGTTCACCAGGCCCTTACCGCGAGGTGTGGTTACCAGGTTCCAATGCCGCAGCTCCGCTAATTGTATCCATTGGTCTGCCGAGTGGATCGCATCTTCACCCAGCACGATGGTTGCCTGCATGACATCCGTGAGATCGCTGACTACCCGCTCGACGGAACCCGAATCGGGCACCACTTCATTGGGGATGAAGGCGCTCAGGCCCAGAGCCATGGAGGCGTCTTGAACGCCGTGGCGCATAACATCCAGCGGAATAGCCAGATGTACCGGCCCAGGCTGCTGGCCGAGCGCATGGCTTAAGGCATGCAACAGCTTGGATTCTAGCTGATCAGGATGCGAGACCAACGTGTTGTAGCGGGTACAGCTGGAAAACATATCCAGGGTATTGATGCCAGTGCAGGAGGATTCCTGAAATGCACCCTGGCCAAATCGGTTCAGCGAAGTCTGTGCAGTTATCACCAACATGGGGATATTGTCGGCGTAGGCGTTTGCCACCCCTGTCAGCAGATTAGTCGAGCCCGGCCCGGCCGTAGCGCAACAAACGCCAATTCGGCCAGTTTCCCGGGCATAACCATCAGCCATGAAGGCGGCGCCGGTCTCGTGGCGAGCGGTGACAGCCCGAATTCCACCCTGGCGCTCACTCCGCGCGAGCGCATTATACAGCGGCTCTATGCTGCCCCCAGGAACACCGAACACGTACGCCACTCCCAGGCGCTCAAGGTACCGCAAAATCAAATCACCACAATCAAGCATAAGCTGTTCGTTAAATCATAGAGGGAGGAAAAGGCTTGATACCTTAGTCCGTATTATTCGTTCAGGGGAACCGGCATCGCGATGCCATAACCCTGTGCGTAGTCGAAGCCGAGTTTGGTGAGGCAGTCTTTCACGTCATCGTTTTCGACAAATTCGGCGATGGTTTTCAGTCCGGCGGCGTGGCCGATGCGATTGCAGGCGTCGACGATCCCCATATCAATTGGATCGGCGAGCAAGTTCTGGATAAAGCCCCCATCCACCTTCAGATAATCAATCGGCAGGGCTTTGAGATAGGTAAAGGAGCTCATTCCGGTACCAAAGTCATCGAGGGCAAACTCGAAACCTTCTTTACGGGCTCGCTCGATAAACCCGATCGTATCGTTTAAATGCGCAATGGCAGACGTTTCGGTGATTTCAAAGCAGATCCGAGCCGGAAGGATGGAATACTCCTGAACCTTGCGATGTATGAATTGGAACAACTCACCATCGCTGAGAGAGCCACCGGACAAGTTGATGAAAAAAGTACCGGTGGATTCCCGGCCGAGGCCAGTGCGGTCCAGGTAGGCAAATGCCAGGTCAATGACCCTCCGGTCAATGCGCGGCATCAATCCGAAGCGCTCTGCCGCCGGGATGAAAGCGCCGGGAGGCACAATGTCGTCACCGTCACGCAAGCGCACCAGAAACTCGGTTCGGAAACCGTCGGCACTGGCCTCCTGCAGGGGAATCATTACCTGGTGATACAGGAAGAAATCGTCGGTTTGCAAGGCGCTCTGAAGGCGACTGGTCCAATGCATATCGCGCTGGCGCTGTTGCATGTTCAGGTCACTGGTTTCGTAAACCTGAACGTTGTCCCGCCCCCGGTCCTTGGCGGCATAGCAGGCCAAATCGGCGTGGCTGAGCAGCTCGCTGGCCGTTTTGTAATTACTCCCCATGATCACCATACCGACGCTGAGGGAGACAGCGAACGGCTTATCCTCCCAGACAAAACGGTATTCACGGACCTCTTTGCACAGGTTTTCTGCAACCTTGCGGGCATCCACCGCGTCGCAGTTCCGCAACAGTATCCCAAACTCGTCGCCACCTAATCGTGCCAGGGTGTCGGATCCTCTGAGCCTCAGTCCGAGCAATTTCGAAAGCTGTTTAAGCAGTTCATCGCCGGCCATGTGGCCGCAGGTGTCGTTGATAATCTTGAACTGGTCGAGATCCAGGTACAGCAACACGCAATCGCGCGCTGACTTGCGGGAATCATGGAGTGACTGAACTAGCTGGCGTTCAAATTCCCGACGATTAACCAGATCGGTCAGGCTGTCGTGATAGGCCATGTGCTCCAGGGTCGACTCGGCACGTTTTTTGGCAAGGCGGATGGACACTTCCCGCATCTCGCGCTGAATCGCAGGAATCAACCGGTTCAGGTTGTCCTTCATGATGTAATCCTGAGCGCCGGCCTTCATTGCACTTACTGCGACGTCCTCTCCAATCAAACCGGACACGATAATCACCGGCAAATCGGGCGCATATTGGCGGCTCAGTTCCAGCACCCGAAAGGAGGTAAAACCAGGCAAGCTATGATCGGTGATGACCATATCCCAGATTTCTTCCATGAGCGCGGTTTCCATCGCGCTCTCGCTGTCCACCACTCTGTAGTAGGGCTCAATGCCCCCCTTTTTCAGAGCGCGCAACAGAAGGAAGGTGTCATCCTCAGAGTCTTCAATCAGCAACACCCGAAGGCGGCTTTTCATGTCACTCACCAGCACTACCTTTTCAGAATGATCGGGACGAACCGACCATGGGGACTTGATTTACCGTTAACCAATAGCGAGCCAGCAAGCACATCTGCTCACTAAACCTACTATAGTCAATCTGCTTGGTAACGAAGCTATTGGCACCCAGCCGATAAGCTTCGCGCAGTTCGCTCGGCTCATCCGACGAAGTCATCATGACCACCGGCAGCCAATCCGTCTGCGGCGTCGAACGGATACGCCGCAAAACCTCAAGGCCACTGACCTTGGGCAACTTGAGATCCAGAAGAATTACACCAAGAGTGTCGACCTGGGGTGAACGTTTGCTGCTTTCGGTGCCAAAGAGAAATTCAAGAGCGGCCTGACCGTCCTCCTGAAGAATAATCGGGCTCTGACTGCTCGCCTTCCGGAGCGCCCGCATCGTCAGGATCTGGTCATCGGGGTTGTCTTCAACAACCAGAATAGAACAATCACCTTTAGCCATAGTCTCTCCAATTCCGCCGGGTCATCTGATAGTTGCAACCCCTTACGTTCAGCCACGATCCGGGCGGGGAAACTCTAAATAGAAGCAAGCACCACTGTCGATTGGCGATTCAGCGAATACCCGGCCGAAATGGCGCCGTACTACCCGATCTACCGTGGCTAGCCCCAAACCCGTTCCGGAGAATTGGGCCGGGGTATGCAAACGGTTAAAAGCCACAAACAGCTTGTCGACATACTTCATATCGAACCCCACCCCATTGTCCTTCAACGCGATGGTAATACTGTTGAGCTCTTCACACGCAGACACATCAATCGCTCTTTTCTCGTTTTTTGAGGTGTATTTCCACGCGTTTTCCAGCAGGTTCTGGAAAGCAATGCGTAACATGCGCTCATCGCCAACCACCTGCATGTCCGGCTGAATGGTCACTTCCGACGGCAACGTGTCGACAGTGTCCTGCAATTCCTCAACGATTTCCGCCAGCATAGTACTCAGGTCAACGCGCTCGACCTCCATGGCCTGCCGACTGACGCGGGAAAGTACCAGCATGCCGTCAATCAGGCTTCCCATTCTCACGGTCGCAGCACGAATTCTAGCCAGATAATCGAGACCGACATCATTCAATTGTTCCCGGCAGTCCTCCTCAAGGGCCTGACCGAAACCCTCGATGGCTCTCAGGGGCTGACGCAAATCGTGGGACACCGAAAAACTGAACGCTTCCAGCTCACGGTTAGCCAGACTCAGTTCCGAGGTTCGCTCGGCAACCGTGCGCTCCAGGTCATCCTTGCTCTGCAGGATTTTCTGGTTCTGGTCCTGGATGGTGCCAATCATCTCGTTAAACGCACTGCCCAGACGGCCCAACTCGTCTTTTCCGTACACCGGCACGCGAATGGAGTAATCATGCTCATGGGAAATCCGGTCGGCGGCATTGGAGAGCTCAACGATGGGCTCAGAAATCAATCGCTGAAGACGCGACGCCACCCAGATCAACAGCCCCAGTATCCCGATACCCACGCTGAACGATATGACGATGAAGGTCCAGATGTGCTCCCGAAGCACCTCGAGCCGGGACATCAGATAAAATTGCCCCACAATATCGCCATCCAACATGACCGGTTCAAGCAGACGATAATAGTCGCCCACAAACCCCACTTCCGGCTCGGCATCCAGGCTGGGGCACGGTTCGTAGCCTGTCCCGTTCAAGGCACTCATGAGGTCCCCTGCAACGTTATAGACGCAGACCTGCTCAATGGTATTGATCTGATTCAGGCTCGAGATAATGGTGTTGATCTGCTGACTGTCCTCAAACAGCAGAGCTGCGGCCGACTGCTCCGCCAGGATGTCTGCAATGACGTGCAGCTCAGACTCAAGCTGTTCCTCGGAGGTGCGATTTTCCACCACAACCAGACTGGTGCAGACGAGCAGAATACCCAGGGTACTGATGGAGACCGTCAGCAACAGGAGCTTGGTTTTCAGGGGCCAATACTGCCAGCGCCAGCGCTCGCTCATCGGATCACCCTCAAGGCGAGTTCCAGCAAGCGGGAGTTGATCTGGAGCCCAGATTTCTGGGCCGCCAGCAAATTGATCTCAAAGCGAATAACGTTGCCTTCCTTGACGTAGCCGATGATTCCCCCTTCCTCGACGAAATCGGGGATCTCACTGATGGTCAGAATTTGCCGGGCATGCGCAAAGTCGGTGATCTCGGCAAGAGCGCGGGCTTTGTCAGCACCCACGAACAGCACCTGGCAGCGATCGATCTCCTGCAACGAAGCAGGAAAATCCAGCTTAAGAGCCCGGCCCTGGGACACGCGGCCATTCAACTGTTGAAGTACATCGCCAAACGGGTTTCTGCCAAAAACACAGATGGTCAACCCGGTCATTTCCTCAGAAGGCTCAGACCAGGTGATAAAGCGAGTGAAGTTATAGAGAAATGCTGCCTTTACCTCATATTCTGAACGCACTGCACCGTAGGCCGTCCCCAGGGTCGACCACAGCAGCATCGCTATGAGAAATTTTAAAAACACCTGAGGGCAGCCCCCGGCCACATGCATTAACGAACCCTTACCCTAAGAGACGCACGCTCTGTACGTCCGGTAAGCCAGCCCGGAGTGTGTCGATCCATCGCAATCAGCAGTCGGCTTGTTGAGAGGCTTTGCACTTAAAACCACCAATTGCCGGCATGTTCCCCGAAGGTTAGCATCGGTGGTCTTCGCGTCAATAAACGGTTGGTTAAGAAGTGTTTTCAGATGTGTCTGAGATGGCACTGCCGCGAACAATCTGAGACTCTATACTGTCCCCCAGCCCCTTCTCTTGATAGCCACCCTTATTAATTATGAAAACAAACCTGATTACCCGCGCCGGGTTCGACAAGCTGCAACAGGAACTGGATTTTCTCTGGCGCACCGAGCGGCCTGAAGTCACCCGGAAGGTGACCTGGGCTGCCAGCCTCGGCGACCGGTCAGAAAACGCAGACTACCAGTACAACAAGCGCCGCCTGCGCGAAATCGACCGACGAGTGCGCTACATCCGAACCCGCCTGGAGAGTGTCAGGATTGTGGACTATTCCGAGGTTCAGGAAGGCCGGGTCTTTTTCGGCGCCTGGGTCCGGCTGGTGGACGACGAAACGTCCCTGACAATCCGAATTGTCGGCCCCGATGAGATCTACGAGCGCAAGGATTTCGTGTCTATCGACGCCCCCATTGCCCGCGCATGCCTGAAGAAGGAGCCCGGCGACGAGGTATCGGTGCAAACACCCACGGCAGAAAAGCTCTGGTGGATTGACCAGGTGTGGTACGACGAAAACGGTTCGATCTAACGAAAAAAACCCCGCAAGAACGGGGTTAAGGCTAGCGCTGTGCTGGAGAGCGAAGCGGACTGTGTTGGTCGCCCGCCTCGAATATTACAAGTTCTATTATGCACGACCGGGGTTACAGCAGCGTGGCTGGTGAATTACCTTTTGTTCAGATGCGCCCGCGTGCTGGGGAAACTGGAATTAGGTTGTACACTCTAGGCTCTGGCGCTATTTTGCGGGGATAGATTTTCCTGAAGATTCGCAAACACGGAGCCTGTCCATGAACACCCAGAAATTGCTGAATATTGCCCTCGATGGTATCGACACCCTCGGCTATCGCCTGGACCAGTACGGCATCACCGGCAAGGTTAACCGCCATAACATTGCCGCCTTTCTGGCGGCTGAACAGAAACACCTCGAGGGCGAGTGGGACAGCATTCAGGCCAAAGTGGATCGTCGCCGGTCCCAGGTTGAACACCTGACCCAAGCTATTGAAAACCGAGCCGACGCTGTTTTTGGACCGGTATTAGAGCGGGTGAACCGTTTCCGCGCCAGCCAGTAACCCTAAACGCTTTTAGCGTCACTGGCCTCGGTGGGAGTGGGTGAGCTATCGCCAGCCACTCCAGCAGTTTGCTCCATGGTCGTCGCCTTGATGCGCTTGCGGACACCGGTGAATGCCGGCATGTGAACCGACACCGTCAACCCGGGTGCGTCTGCATCCGGCTGCGTATCACTGAGCACAATCCGGCCCTGATGGATCTCGGCAACGGCACTGACCAGACTCAAGCCCAGACCGTTACCTGGCAATGAGCGGCTCTTACCCACCCGGTAAAAACGTTGGAACACCTGCTCTTTCTCCTCGTCAGGTATGCCGATACCGCTATCGCGCACTTCGAATATCGATTCCTCGCCCTCTTTGCGGACCGCCACTCCGATAACACCCTGTTCCGGCGTATATTTGATCGCGTTATCAATCAGGTTGCTGACCATCTGGAACAGCAAATCCCGGTCTCCTTCAATCATCACACCCTTTTCCATGTGCTGTTCGAACCGCTGCTCCTTGTCTTCTGCCAACGCTTCGTACAACTCACAGGCGTCTGCAACCAACTCATCCAGAGCAACCAGCTTCATGTCGGCGGCATTGCCACGGGTTTCCAGGCGGGCAATTCGCAGCAGGGCGTTGAAGGTGGCCAACAGCTGATCGGCTTCGGCCACCGCACGGCCAGCCTGCTCCCGCGCCTCATCGTTATCGACAGACATCAGGGTGCTTTCCAGCTGGTTTCTCAGCCGGGTCAGTGGCGTCCTCAGGTCGTGCGCAATGCTGTCGGAAACATGCCGGATACCTTCCATCAGGTACACGATCCGATCGAGCATCTGGTTCAGGTTTTCCGCCAGCTGATCGAAATCGTCTTCGGTGCCCCGGGTGGGGATTCGCAGGGAAAGATGTCCGTTCATGATTCGGCGCGACGTGTTGTTGATCACCTCAATGCGCCGGGTGGTGCTGCGGCTCATCAGGAAGCCACCAAGGAGGGCCAGCGCCAGGGTTATGCCCATGCCCCAATTGATGGCGGTCTCGATGACCCGCTTGAGATTGGTGAGCTCATCGACATCGCGCCCTACCAGCAATCGAAGACCGCCCTGCACCTCAAAGATACGGGCACGGGCCAGGCGTTGCGGGCCATTCCAGCCTACATCTTCATTCAGGGTGAAGTTAATCCAGCCACTTTCTGATCGGGCTCCCTGGGGCCAGGATTCGATATTACCGGCCAGTTTCAGGAAGTCATCGGTGGTGAGAAGGTAAATCGACTTGGCGTTCGGGTCGCGGGCGACCCGTTCGCGGATGATGGTAATCAGGCCGTTTACGCCACGGCCACGGTACTGCTCTGCCAGACCGGCAATTTCCGCCTCGATGGTTTCATCCGTCTGGGCGGTCATGAAGCCCGCTGTACGCCAATAGATAAAGGCCAGCAAAATAAAGACTGAGGTGGCAAACACCACCATGTACAGCAAGGCTAATTGAAAGGACGAGGTCCTGAGCTGACTAAGCAGTTTCACGCAACATGTACCCTGCACCCCGGATGGTCTGCAGCAGGGGCGTTTCGAATTCCTTGTCGATTTTCGCCCGCAGGCGGCTGATGTGCACGTCAATCACGTTGGTCTGGGGATCAAAGTGATAGTCCCACACCTTCTCCAGCAGCATGGTCCGGGTCACCACCTGGCCGGCGTTACGCATCAGGTATTCCAACAGCCGGAATTCCCTGGGCTGGACATCAATGTTCTGGCCCGCACGCTTAACGGTCCGCGCCAGCAGATCCATTTCCAGATCGGCCACCCGCAACACCGTCTCGGTTTCCGGAGTCTGGCGGTTACGACGCACCAACGATTCGATACGGGCCAGCAGCTCGGTAAAGGAGAACGGCTTGGTGAGATAGTCATCACCACCGCCGCGCAGGCCTTCCACGCGGTCGTCCACGTCGCCCAGTGCACTCAGAATCAGCACCGGCACCTGGTTGCCCGTGGCCCGCACTGTTTTGATGATAGACAACCCGTCCATGCCCGGGAGCATCCGGTCCACGATCATGATGTCGTATTCTTCACTGGCCGCCATCAACATACCGTCTTTCCCGTCGGCGGCATGATCCACAACGAAATCGGACTCTCTCAGCCCCTTCACCAGGTAATTTGCTACGTCCTGATCGTCTTCGATTACCAGTGCTTTCACCGGCCTACCTCCCGTAAACGGATTACGATTTTTAAAGCTCAATGTAATGACAGGGTACGAAGAAGTGAGTGGCCGAGCCAGTTACGATCTTGTAAGAGGGTGTCGCCTATGGCGACGGTCACCCCTGCCCCTCAAACCACGCGAGGCTGTCCCCGGTTGCTCCGGAGGGCCGGTATTCCGCGCTGACCCAGCCCTCATAACCCATGCTGTCGATCGCTGAAAAAACATTCGAAAAGTTAATCTCGCCGGTGCCGGGCTCGTGTCGCCCGGGATTATCGGCGAATTGAATGTGGCCAATCCACGGCAAAAGGCACTCCATGGACCTGATCAGGTCGCCTTCCATAATCTGCATGTGGTACAGGTCGTATTGCAACCTTATGTTATCGCCATCCACCTGCTCAATCAGCGCCAGCACCTTGCCCGAGGTGTCCAGCATAAAGCCGGGCATATCCACCCGGGAGTTAATGGCCTCCAGACACAGGGTAATGTCCTCGGCGGCCAGCTTCTCTGCGGCGTAGGCCACGTTGTCCGCCAGTGTTTGCCAGGCCCGTTCCTCAGAGACGAAATCCGGCCGCAGCCCGGCCAGGCAGTTCAGTTGCCGGCAGCCCAGCGCCTTGGCGTAGTCAATGGCTTGATCGACCCCGACCCGGAACTCGTCGACCCGATCCGGCAGGCAGGCAATACCCCGCTCACCCGCGTCCCAGTCACCCGGGGGCAGATTGAACAGTACCTGGGTCAGCTCATTGTCACTGAGCGCCCGGCTCAGCAGGTCTTTTGGATAGGCATAGGGAAACAGATATTCGACACCTTCAAACCCGGCGGCGCGGGCGCAGGCGAAGCGTTCGGTGAAACCCACCTCGGTAAACAGCATGGAAAGATTGGCAGCGAAGCGTGGCATGTCGTTACTCCTTCGGTCCGCGGCCAAGAGATCCGAGCAGCGCGCCGTTCAGATGCTCCAGTTCCAGAAGCAAACCACTGTGGTCGACATCACTATGCCCATTGGCGACCAGTGACAGGTATTCATTATGAACCTGCTGCGACAACGGCAGGGTCAGCCCCTCGTCGCGGGCTTCATCCAGAATCATGCGCATGTCCTTGAGCTGGATCCGGGCCGGCGCTCCGGGTGAAAAATTTCGCTCCAACATGCGCTGACCGTGCAACTCCAGAATTCGGGAGCCTGCGAAGCCACCCATCAGGGCCTCTCGTACGGCAACCGGGTCGGCTCCGCCTTTGGCCGCCAGCAGCAATGCTTCCGAAACCGCACCGATGGTAATGCCCACGATCGCCTGATTCGCCAGCTTGGCTAACTGACCTGACCCGACGGGACCGATTCTGGTACACCGGCCCAGAGCCGCGAACACCAACTGTGCCCGCGCAACGTCTTCCTCGGAGCCGCCGGCCATGATGCTCAGGCGCGCCTCTTGCGCACCGACCGTACCGCCCGATACCGGGGCGTCCACATAGCCTGCGCTCCGTTCAGCAGCGAGCGCGGCGTGTTGTCGGGCGACAGACGGCTGCACGGAACTCATATCAATCAGCAGGGCGCCAGGTTTTAGCGCGCCAAGAGTACCTTGGCCAACCAGAACCCGATCTACAACCTCGCTGTTCTCCAGCATGGTGATGACCACATCGGCGTTGGCCACGGCCTGTTCGGGCGTGTCGGCGATACTGGCCTCACCGGCAAACGGCTCACATTTGCTGGCGGTGCGATTCCACAAGGTCATGGGGAAACCGCTGTCCAGAAGGTTGCGGGTCATAGGCGCGCCCATCAGGCCAATACCCAGAAAAGCGATGTGCGGTCGTTCAGCGGTCATAACCCATAATCCCCTGCAGTCGTCTCAAGTGTTGTTTGCGGACACCGATTATACAAACAAAAACGCCACCAACCGGAACGGTGGTGGCGTTTGCAGGGATTCGAATTCGGAAGGGCCGGGGTCAGGCAACTTCGGCCATCTGATTTCGAATCTTTTTCATGGCGTTTTTCTCCAACTGGCGAATACGCTCAGCGGAAACACCGTACTTATCGGCCAACTCATGCAGCGTGGACTTGCTGTCCGAGAGCCAACGTTCCCGTAGGATGTCCTGGCTACGCTCATCCAGATTCTGCAGCGCCTCCATCAGGCGGCCGTTGGAATCTTCGGTCCAGTTGGCGTTTTCCAGTTGGGTGGCCGGGTCGCTGCGACGATCCTCAAGGTAGTAGGCCGGGGCCTGATACGCGTTGTCCTCGTCATCGTCCATCGGACCATCAAAGGCGGTGTCATGGGATGACAGCCGGCCTTCCATCTCGCGCACAACCCGGGGCTCTACGCCCAGATCGGCAGCGACCGCTTTCAGCTCTTCATGGTTCAACCACGCCAGCTTTTTCTTCTGGCTGCGCAGATTGAAGAACAGCTTACGCTGGGCCTTGGTAGTGGCCACCTTCACGATACGCCAGTTGCGCAGGATAAACTCGTGGATCTCAGCCTTGATCCAGTGCACGGCAAATGACACCAGACGCACACCGTATTCTGGGTTGAAACGTTTAACGGCTTTCATCAAGCCGACGTTGCCTTCCTGAATCAGGTCGGCCTGGGCCAGCCCATAACCGGAATAGCTCCGGGCAATATGGATGACAAAGCGCAAATGCGACAGCACCAGCTGACGAGCGGCCTCAACATCGCCGTCGTAATGAAGCTTCTCAGCAAGATCCCGCTCTTCTTCCGCGGTAAGCACCGGAATGCGTCCCGCCGCCTGGATGTACGACTCGAGATTTCCACCCGGAACCAGTCTGTCAATGAGCTGTAAACTCGTACCCATGCCTTAACCTCCGAACCTGACGGCCAATAAATATAACAACTGGTGCTTCGACCGCCAAGCCCCTGATAAATTCCCGAAATTCCCAGTAACCCGTTAAAAATCAACTCTCTGGGAAATTCACTAAGGTTTCTCTATCCTGCAAACTACGCCAGAACTTACTGTCTTTTCAATACGGTTTTCCCGCAATCCGGATCATCCGCCGGCAATTTCACCCGGCTCAATATCGTCCAGATGCCGTTTCACCGCCAGCCAGGCGCCTAGCCAGCCTAACAGCATCGCAACGATTATCAACGCCAGCGCGCCATCGACATTAAGGCCATTCAAGGTAAATTCACTGCGATACAGTTCTGTCAGACGCTCAATCGGCCCACTGAGCCACCAAAGGGACAGCTGCAGAAGGATGAACGCGACCACCCCACCCCCGAGGCCAAACCAGGCGCCAGTATAAAGGAACGGCCGCCGCACAAAGGCGTCGGTGCCGCCCACCAGCTTGGCCACCAGGATTTCGTCCCGACGGCTTTCGATCGACAACCGCACGGTGTTGCCGATGACCAGAACGACTGCCGCCGCCAGTAACAGAGACAGCGCCCAGACTGCACGTGCCAGAAGATCCGTCATGGCATTCAGGCGCTGCAACCAGCCCAGGTCAACCTGCACCCTCTCCACACCTTCCATCGCCTGGATGAAGCTCACCAAACCTTCAACGCCCGCTTCTGAGCGGGCGCCTTGCTCCGGCGTAATCAGCAACGTGTGCGGCAGCGGATTGTCGTCCAGGTAGTCCAACGCATCCTCTAGCCCGGAAGACGTCCGGAAATCGGCCAGTGCCTGGTCCCGATTGACCAGTTCCGTCTCGGCAACCCGACCATCGGTTGCGATTTCCTCCCGCAACTCGCTGGCGCGCTCCTCTGACAGCTCCAACTGCAGGTAGGCGGTCAAACGGGCACTGCTTTCCCAGCCAGAACTTACCCCTTCCAGGCTGGTCAGCAGCAACAACAGCGCCACGGGCAGCGCCAATGCCACCCCCATCACGGCCCAGGTCATGGAGCTAGCCACGGGGTTGCGCCAGAGTCGCTCGGCACTGTCCCGAGCCACTTTCCGGTGGTGATTGAGGTAGCTTTCTGCCTGCTGGCGCCAGGGTGAGCGGGAAGCCGCAGCGCCACGGGTGGTTTCGGGCTTTCGGCGTGAGTCAGTGGCCACTTACACCCCCCGTGAATGGCTGGCCACCGGCAACCAAGCGACCGTGGTCGAGGGTCAGGGTGCGACGCCCCATCTCATTAATAAGGGCAATGTCGTGGGTGGCAATCAACACAGTGACCCCCACCTGGCTGAACTGGCCAAACAGGTTCATGATGTCGGCCGACAAGGCCGGATCCAGGTTACCGGTAGGCTCATCCGCCAGCAGCACCGGTGGCTTGTTCACCACCGCCCGGGCAATGCCCACGCGCTGTTGCTCACCGCCAGAAAGCTGCATCGGGTTCATCTTTTCCTTGCTCAGCAGCCCGACCTTATCGAGCGCCGCCCGCACCCGCCGACCAGTATCCCTCGGTGACGCCCCCATCACTTCCAGCGGCATGGCGACGTTGTCGAAAACGGTGCGATCAAACAACAGCTGGTGATTCTGGAAGACCACGCCAATGTGACGCCGGATGTACGGAATCTGACGGCGAGGCAATCGGTTCAAAACCTGACCGCCCACAATCAGTTCGCCCGCACTCGGTCGCTCCATCACCATAATCAGTTTCAATAGCGTGCTTTTGCCGGCACCGGAGTGGCCGGTGAGAAACGCCAGCTCGCCCCGATCCAGGCCAAAATTCACCTGGCGCAGGGCGGTGTGGTCACTGTCGTAGCGCTTGGTAACCTGGCGAAATTCAATCATGGCAGGCTGCAGCTCCGGTCGTGCCGAGGTTTAGTCAAACAGGGCATCCACAAAGGTTTCGGCGTCGAAACTGCGCAGGTCGTCCACCTGCTCACCCACGCCAATAAAGCGAATGGGCAGCTGCAACTGGCGAGCAATGGCAAACACGATGCCGCCCTTGGCGGTGCCGTCGAGCTTGGTCAGGGTAATACCACTGACACCGACCGCCTGCTGGAACACCTGGGCCTGGCTCAGGGCGTTCTGGCCGGTACCGGCATCCAACACCAGCATCACTTCATGGGGAGCAGTGTCGTCCAGCTTCTTCATTACCCGAACGACTTTCTCCAGCTCGTTCATCAGGTTGTCTTTGTTCTGGAGACGGCCAGCGGTGTCGGCGATCACGACATCCACCTCACGGGACTGGGCCGACTGAATCGCATCAAAAATCACCGACGCACTGTCAGCACCGTTATGCTGGGCCACCACCGGAACATTATTGCGCTCGCCCCACACCTGCAGCTGCTCAACGGCGGCAGCACGGAAGGTGTCACCGGCGGCCAGCATGACCGACTTGCCGTCGTTCTGGAACTTCTTGGTCAGCTTGCCAATAGTGGTGGTCTTGCCGACACCATTCACACCAACCATCAGGATGACATACGGCTTCTTGCCGGCATCCACCGTCAGAGGTTTGGACACGTCTTTTAACAGACCATGCAGCTCATCCCGCAAGGCCTTGCGCAGGGCTTCGCCGTCCTTGAGCTGGTTACGCTCAAGCTTGTCGGTCAGCGATTCAATGATTTCCGAGGTGGCGGTAACACCCACATCCGCCATCAGCAGGGTGGTCTCAATTTCCTCGAGCAGGTCTTCATCGATCTTCTTGCCCACCGAGAACAGATCGGCCATACCACCAGTCAGGCTGGCCCGGGTTTTCCCCAGCCCCTGCTTAATGCGCTCGAAGACACCGAGCTGGGGTTCCGGCTCAGGAGCTGGTTCGGGTTCTGGTGCCGGCTCAGGGGCAGCGACAGGCTCTGGAGCCTCGACTGTTTCGGGCTTGGCTTCGGCCGGGGCGGGTGCGGCCGGTGCCGCTTCCTCGGCTGGGCTCTCTACACTCGCCTCTTCTGCACGGGCTTTTTCCGCAGGCTCGGCCGGCGCCGGCCCTTTGGCCACCTCCGGCTTGCGCTGAGGCACCGGCCTCGGACGCGGGGCCCGGCTACGATTGCCGGCAATATCCAACACGAAAATGAGTACGAGAAGGGCCAACAGGCCAATTGAAATCCACTCTGCCGTCATAAAGTCATACCATCAATCCGAATGGGCGGGAGAAATAAGGCCGACATTCTAGCAGACTGTCCTGCCGAAGTGAGGGTTGCCGGAATTATCCCGCCCGCCCCGGTTTCCGCTACCATACGGGCTACGCACTGACACAGACAGGTTGCTGGAGTTAACTAAATGGCACGCAAAAAACCCGCCGGCCGGGGCTCAGTGAATTCGCCTGGCCGCGGCTCCCAGGACGCCGGAGGCGGCTTGGGTGAACTCCGCATCATCGGTGGCGACTGGCGCAGCCGAAAACTGCGCTTTCCCGACGCCGGCGGGGTGCGCCCTACGCCGGCCCGAACCCGTGAAACCCTGTTTAACTGGCTGTCGTTTCACACCGCCGGTAAAGACTGCCTGGACCTGTTTGCCGGCTCGGGCGCCCTGGGCCTGGAAGCCCTGTCCCGTGGTGCCGGCGCCGTCACACTGGTCGATCACACACCGAGCCTGGCACGGGCACTCCGGGACAACCTCCGGCTGCTGAAATCAGACCGGGGCACGGTGGAGTGCGCCAGCGTCGACAGCTACCTGGCGCACCGCACCCGGGATCCGTTCGACATCATCTTCATGGACCCACCTTTCCGCCAGGGCTGGCTTGAAACCATCCTACCGGTGCTGGACGAACAGGGCTGGGTAAAACCGGGGGGCTGGATCTATCTGGAACATGAAAGCGAGAGAGCGAGTCCAACCGTACCCGCCCACTGGCACTTGCATCGCCAGAAGACCGCAGGCCAGGTCACCTATTGTCTGTTTCGAGTGCCCCCTGAACAGGAACACAGCACCTGACGGCCTCACTAAACCAGTGATCCGGACACAAAAAACCCCGCCGAAGCGGGGTTCTCAGTTCAGGCTGCGGGCTTGAGCGAATAGGCTCGCAGGTGCTCGGCGAACTCTTCCAGATAGCGAATGCCACTGGCCTCCGCCTCTTTGCACCATTCCATCAGCGCGTTCAGCTTTTCCTGGGGCTTGAGGCCACGCTGACGCCACAGCGCCTGCAGTTCGTGGCTCTTGTCGTAGATCTGACGCAGCATGGCGTTTCGTTCCAGGACAGATTCCAGGGTTTCCTTTTCTTTCGGCTGAATCAGCGTGATTTCACGTGACAACAGCTGCTTGAGCTTGCGATAACGCGGCCAGATTTCGCCATCCATCAGCGCTCGCTGCTGGCGCAGAGCTGGCTCCATGACGCGCTTGCGGTACTGGCGCATGATGTCGAACCGGTTGTTGGCGATGGCCTGTACGGTTTCAACATCCACTTCCTGCTTGCCCGGTACATGATGGGCGATCGGCCGGTATCCCTTCGGCTTGGCCATGCCAAATAGCTGGAACAGACGGATATAACCCCAGCCGATATCCACTTCGTACCACCGCCGCGAGAGCTTGGACGAATTCGGATAGGTGTGATGGTTGTTGTGCAGCTCTTCACCGCCAATCAAAATCCCCCAGGGAGAGATGTTGTGGGCATTGTCGGTGCACTCGAAGTTGCGGTAGCCAAACCAGTGGCCAAGGCCGTTCACGACGCCTGCGGCCCAGACTGGAATCCACATCATCTGCAGGGCCCAGATCCAGATGCCGTGCACGCCGAACAGTGTCAGGTTAATCACTGCCAGCAACGAAACACCCAGCATCTTGTAGCGACTGTAGATATTTCGTTCAATCCAGTCTTCCGGGGTGCGCTGGCCATAACGCTCCAGGGTTTCCGGCGTGGCTGCGGTGGCGTAAAGCTCAGCACCCTCTAACAGCACCTTCTTGACGCCCAGCACTACCGGGCTGTGAGGATCTTCCTCGGTTTCACACTTGGCGTGATGCTTCCGGTGGATTGCGGTCCACTCTTTGGTGTTCTGGGCCGTGGTGAGCCACAACCAGAAGCGGAAGAAGTGTTTCAGAACGGGGTGCAGATCCAGCGAATTGTGGGCCGAATGACGGTGCAGGTAGAGCGTCACACTCACAATGGTGATGTGGGTCATACCCAGCGCTACCAGAATCAGCTGCATCACCGACAGGTCAAGAAGACCGTTAAACCACATAAAAAATCCTCGAATCAATTCAGCGACTTGCGCCGTTCC
The DNA here is from genome assembly GCF_030297175.1 of Marinobacter sp. LA51. NCBI lineage: Bacteria > Pseudomonadati > Pseudomonadota > Gammaproteobacteria > Pseudomonadales > Marinobacteraceae > Marinobacter > Marinobacter apostichopi. The sequence continues at coordinate 3,561,700 of NZ_AP028070.1, forward strand.
AGAAGGAAAGAGAACCGGAGAGTATCAGACCTTCGTAGGGGGGCAACGAGCCAATGATGCCACTTTAGCGTACAGGTGTTCGCTGTCACAACCGTATTTGGCTGCAATTTTGTTACTGATTACACTTAGTGTGTTTCCAAATTAGCCTTGGCGTACCAATCAGCCGACAACCCCTAACCGCCCGGAGTGTCACCGCGTGCCCGAATTACCCGAAGTTGAAACCACCCGGCGCGGCATCGCCCCCCATTGTGAAGGGCAGTGCATCACCCAGGTCACGGTTCGTAATCCCAGCCTGCGCTGGCCGGTGCCGGATGACCTAGCCGAACGCCTCGAAGGCCAGACCATCCGCACCGTGGATCGGCGTGCCAAATATCTGTTTTTAAACCTGGACGGCGGCACGGTGATTGTTCACCTGGGCATGTCCGGCAGCCTGCGCGTCATTTCCGACCAGGCCCCGCCTATGACCCACGATCATGTCGAGCTGACGTTACAGAGCGGTGTCGTCCTTCGCTTTAATGACCCGCGACGGTTTGGTTGCTGGCTGTGGTCAGACGCCGCCGACAGCCATCCGCTGATTGCCAGCCTGGGGCCCGAACCCCTGTCGGCAGAGTTCAACGGGGCCATGCTGTACCGGCTGTCCCGATCCAAGAAGACCCCGGTCAAATCCTTCATCATGGATAACCATGTGGTGGTGGGCGTGGGCAACATTTACGCTAACGAGGCCCTGTTCAAGGCCGGCATTCACCCCAGACGGCAGGCAGGACGGATCAGCCTGGATCGCTACCACCTGCTCGCCGAGGCGATCCGGGAAACCCTCAGTGCGGCCATACTGATGGGCGGAACCACCCTGCGGGACTTTGTAAATAGCGATGGCAAACCGGGCTATTTCGCCCAGTCACTGCTGGTGTACGGACGAACCGGCGCTCCGTGCCCTGAGTGCGAGACCGCTTTAAAGGAAATCCGGATGAACAATCGTTCCACCGTCTATTGCCCCCGCTGCCAGCGATAGCCGACGACACAAATGCACAATTTGCAACGAAAAATCGTTTGAAAATACGCAAATATGATTCATAGTTAACAGAGATTTCATGCCCTTCGTCTACACTGGGAGGCATATTCAGCGTCCACTCGGCGTCCACAAGGTGCGGTCGGCACAATCGGACGCGACAGAAACCACCGGGGCGACAAGTTCAGGAGACAGTACGATGACTCGAAAGATTTCCCGCACACTGATGGCCACGCTGGCCGCCTGCCTGTTGGCGTTTTCTTCTGTCGGGCATGCCAAGGCGGTGGATGAAAGTCCCTCTGCGCTGGCGATGACCGGTGATGCCATTTTCGCCCGTCCGGTCCTCTTTGCCACCACTATTATCGGCAGCGCCGTTTACCTGGTGTCGTTACCGTTCTCATTGCTAGGCGGAAATGCCGGAGAAGCCGGCGAAGTTCTGGTCGTGGGTCCTGCCAAAGCGACGTTCGTGCGCTGCCTGGGCTGCACCCGGGTTGGCCGCAAGCCTGAACCGGTTCAGCAAAACGCCGAGTAACACCACAGCGAATCCGTACTATCCCGGCTTGCCAAGGCCGGATTTCTGCGGCAGCCTGAAGAAAAATCTTCAGGCTGTTTTTGTTTATGGTGAATTGGTCCTCGCTGGAGACGGTGTTCCTCGATATGGATGGAACCCTTCTCGATCTGCATTTTGACTCCCATTTCTGGCTGGAACACCTGCCGCTGCGCTACGCAGAACGGCACAACCTCGCCCATCAGGACGCTAAAGACCATGTCATTCCGATGATCATGGCCGAACGTGGCACCCTGAACTGGTACTGCACCGATTACTGGAGCAAGCGGCTAGCTCTGGACATCACCGAGCTGAAATCAGAAGTGGGCGACAAGATTGGTTACCGCCCCCACGTCATCGATTTCCTCGACGCCCTGCGCGGGTCGGGCCTGTGCACGGTAATTGTTACCAATTGCCATCCGGATCCCCTGAAACTGAAACTGGAACGAACCGGACTGGACCAGCGGGTCGATGACATCGTATCCAGTCACCAGCTCGGACGCGCCAAGGAAGACCGGCAGTTCTGGCAGGACCTGCATCAACTGGCGCCCTACCAGGCCAGCTCAACACTGATGGTGGACGACAGCTTCCCGGTTCTTGAGAGTGCCCGGGATGCCGGCATCGGCCAGTGTCTGGCGGTCCTGGCGCCCGACAGTCAGCAAGCGGCGCATAAGCAGCATCCGGACATCCCCGGCATTCATCATTTCGATGAAGTGCTGCCAGCGTTGCGCCACCGCCAGTCTCTGCCATCCGGTCGGTGAGCAGGTTATAATCATTTCAGGCGTTCATCAGGCGAGGAGACATGGCGGCACCCACCACTGACGACAACCGCGTAAGACTCGACAAATGGCTCTGGGCGGCGCGTTTCTACAAAACCCGCTCCCTGGCCAAGGAAGCCATTGAGGGCGGCAAGGTCCACTACAACAACCAGCGCTGCAAGCCCGGCAGGATGGTGGAAACCGGCGCAAAGTTGACTCTGCGATTGGGTTGGCAGGAAAAAGTCATCATCGTTGACGACATTAGCGACCGCCGTCGGGGCGCCCCGGAAGCCCAGAAGCTTTATCACGAGACCGACGACAGCATTAAAAAACGGGAAGACCTCGCGTGGCAGCGTAAAACCATGCAGGCCGCCCAATTACCACCGGCGCGACGGCCGTCCAAGAAAGACCGCCGCGATATCCAGCGTTTCCGCGAGCAGAACAACATCTGACTCTTTTCCAGCGCAGCGCGCCGAACGACCAAAACCGGGCTCGGCTCTGAGCCCAACTCAGTTTTTTCAGGAGATACACCATGGCATCCCGTGACCAATTCCAGCGCTTTATCTTTGAGGACAGCCAAGTCCGGGGCGCCTGGGTCCAACTGGGGGAAAGCTTCCAGGAAATCGGCAGCCAGGCCCCCTACCCCGATTCCGTTCGCGGTCTGCTGGGTGAGGCACTGGTGGCCAGCGTGCTGATGAGCAGCACCCTCAAGTTCGAAGGCACCCTGTCTCTGCAGGCCCAGGGCGAAGGCCCGCTCCGCACCCTGATGGCTGAATGCAGCCATGACCGTTACATTCGCGGCCTGGCCCGCTTCGATGAGCACGCCGTCAGCGAAGAAAACCTGCACGACATGCTCGGTGAGGGCCGAATGGCGATCACCATCACCCCGAACAAAGGCAACCGTTATCAGGGCGTCGTACCTCGGGAAGAGAACAGCCTGGCGGGCTGCCTGGAGGAATACTTCGAGCGCTCCGAGCAGATTGCCACCAGCCTGATTCTATTCGCCGATGAGCACAGCGCAGCCGGCCTACTGCTTCAGCGCATGCCGGGCACCACAGAGCAGGACGACGATCTTTGGGAGCGAGTCAACCACCTGGCCCGCACCGTGGAAGCGTCTGAGTTGCTGGAACTGGACAGTGAAACCATCCTGCACCGTCTATTCCACGAGGAAACCGTGCGCCTGTTCGAACCCGAGACTGTCGCTTTCCGGTGCAGCTGCTCGCGCGAACGGACCCTGGGCGCCCTGGAAGCGATTGGCAAAGACGAGTGCTACAGCATCCTGGATGAACAAGGCCAGATCGATATGGACTGCCAGTTCTGTCACGCACACTATCGCTTCGATAGAAACGATATTGATCATCTTTTCACCGGTCACACGTTACACTGACACCTTCATGTACATGCCCGGAAGCCGCTCATGGCGCGGCTTCCGGGGCAGTCGTTTTTTACCGGCGCCTCTGGCATAATAGCGCGCCTGAATTGACCCGATTGTTCAGATTTCCGCCAAATTTTGGGGGGCGGCCTGAGCAATCACGAAGACATCCCAAGGGCGAGGTCGAAGTGAGCAACACTTATAATGATCTGAGTACAGCACAACTGGTCGAGCAGGCACTGGCGCGCAACGAAGGCCAGCTAGCTGCTAACGGTTCACTGGTTGTGAAAACCGGTGAGCGCACAGGCCGGTCTCCCATGGACCGTTTTATCATCGAAGAGCCGAGCACCGCTGATGATATCCACTGGGGTCCGATCAACCGCCCGTTTGACGCCGAAAAGTTCGACGCCCTCTGGGATCGAGTTGAGGCCTACATTGCCGAGAAAGACCAGTTCGTGTCTCACGTTCACGTCGGCTCTGATCCCGAGCACTATCTCCCGGTCAAGATGACCACCGAAACCGCGTGGCAGAACCTGTTTGGTCGCAACCTGTTCATTCGCCCGGACAGCTACAATCCGGCCGACAAGCAGGAATGGCAGATCCTGAACGCCGCCAACTTTGAGTGCGATCCCGAGCGCGATGGCACCAACAGCAACGGTACGGTCATGATCAACTTTGCCAAGCGCAAGGTCCTTCTGGCTGGGATGCACTACGCCGGCGAAATGAAGAAGGCCATGTTCTCCGTACAGAACTTCCTGCTGCCCGAAAAAGACGTTCTGCCGATGCACTGCTCGGCCAACGTCGGCGAAGACGGCCAGACCTGCCTGTTCTTCGGCCTGTCAGGCACTGGCAAGACTACCCTGTCTGCCGATCCGAACCGCTTCCTGATCGGTGACGACGAGCACGGCTGGGGCCCAGGCACCGTATTCAATGTGGAAGGTGGCTGCTACGCCAAGTGCATCGACCTGTCCCAAAAGAACGAGCCCATTATCTGGGACGCAATCCGCTTTGGTGCCATCGTCGAAAACGTCACCATTGATCCGGAAACCCGCGAACCGGACTACACCGACGTCTCGCTCACCGAGAACTCCCGCTGCGCCTACCCGCTGGAGCATGTGGAAAAGCGTGTACTTGAGAACCGTGCTGGCGAGCCTTCGCACATCGTCTTCCTGACCTGCGACATGACCGGTGTATTGCCGCCGGTGTCGATCCTGACCAAAGAAGCGGCGGCCTACCACTTCCTGAGCGGTTACACCGCGCTGGTTGGCTCTACCGAGATGGGTTCTTCGTCCAAGCTGAAGTCCACCTTCTCCACCTGCTTTGGCGCACCGTTCTTCCCGCGTCCGGCCGGCGTTTACGCCGAACTGCTGATGAAGCGGATGGACGAGTTCGGCAGCAAGGTGTTCCTGGTAAACACCGGCTGGACCGGCGGTCCTTACGGTGAAGGCCAACGCTTCAGCATCCCGACCACCCGCGCCATCATTGCCGCCATTCAGAACGGCGATCTGGACGACGTGGAAACGGAGCACCTGCCGACCCTGAACCTGGACGTACCCAAGTACATCCCAGGGGTAGACTCCTCGCTGTTGAATCCACGTAACACCTGGACCAGCCCGGAGTACTACGACGGTAAGGCGGCGGAGCTGATCTCCCAGTTCGTGGAGAACTTCAAGAAGTTCGACGTCTCTGACGCGATTGTTGAGGCCGGCCCGAAGCTCTAAGCCAGCCCGAATAAAAAAAGCGCCCTGCGAAAGCACGGCGCTTTTTTTGTATTAATGGTACCGATGATCATAGAGGCACTTTCAGCCGGAATACACGTCAGCTTATTTTACATATTTGCCAAAAGAGCCGTTCGGTTACTGTACAACTCCTTGCCACGTCGAGCATTTTTAGTGTCCTGGCATCGTTGATGCTTCTACTGTTCCGAGCCTAAGGGAGGGCTTAACCAAAAAACAGAAGGAACAGGAATATGCCTAAATTCACCAGAATACTGCAGGGAGTCGGTTTGGCATTGGCAATGACCGCCACGTCAGCTACTGCCGCACTGATTGATTTCTCCAGTGCGGCTTGGTCTGGGGCGGGAGGCACCAGCAGCCACACCGTGGGCGCCGTGACCGCGTCAACCAATCACGGACGTCTGACCCATGATAGTAGCCACGGTCTTGGAATCTACGACCGTGATTTTCTCACCGGAACGGGTGATGAAGTTGATAACAGGGAAATGCTGTCGATCGATCTGGGCGCGTCAGCCCTAATTGAAAAAATCGTTTTACACAAGCTTTTCGCGAATGAGGGGCCTTGCCCATTCTGTTACGACGAGAAGGGCGAATATCGTCTGGATGGCGGCAGCTGGATGAGCTTCACCGGCACCATGTCGAGCCAACCAGGCATGCTTGCCATCATGGTCGGCGCTGCGGCTCAAACCATCGATTTTCGTGCGGATCGCCCGTTGCTAGACGACTTTGCACTCAAAGCCATCAAGACTCCTGAGCCGGGCACGCTCGCCCTCCTGGGCTTGGGCCTGGCTGGAATCGGTGCCATTCGCCGTCGCAAAACTGCCTGATCCTGCCAATGGTCAACTGACCGCTGGAACGCTCAGCACGAGCAAGTTCGCCCGAAGCCCAGCTTCGGGCGTCTTTATTCTGCGTAGAACAGCAGAGGCACGAACGCCACCAGCACCAGCGAGATCCCCATAGCAATGAGCGGCATGATGATGCGTTCATGGCGCTGGTAAAAGGTGCCGGATTCCTGCTGGGCCGCCAACACTTCCGCTTCACCCACCACTTGCCGGGTCAGCAAATGATTCAGCGCCACCGGCGGACTCAGGTAGCCCAGCTCGAAGGCCACCAGGGTGACCATCCAGAAGTGAATCGGGTGAATGCCGCTGGCATAGGCAATAGTCGCCACGGTTGCTGTGACCAGAATGACCGCGCCGAAGGCGTCCATGATCATGCCCAGTATCACCAGGATGACCACCATCAGAAGCATGGCCGACCAGGCACTGTCGAACGCCTGTGGAAAACTTTGCATGATGTGGGAACGCTCGATCACACCACCAATACTAACGGACAGTCCCAACAACAGAAGCAGGGCACCGATTTCCGCCGTCGTGTCGTTGGTGGCTTTCCGCAAGCAGCTTTCCAGGCCCGGGTGGTCAGTCTCGCCCGAGGCCTTGCCCCGGCGGGGTTTCAGGCCGAAGTGCTCGTACGCGAGGATGGCCAGCATAATCACCGGCAACAGGCGTGGCGCAGAGAATTCATCCATGCTGACATCCAGCGCCGTTCGGTACAGAAGCACTACGGCAACGATTACCAGCACATAGGGAATTAGCGGCTTCATTGCTTGTAGCATGGCCGGAAACGCCACTGAAGACGGCGCCAACTCGAACTTGCTCTGGCGATTCACGGTCAGTGCCACCAAAAGAAACATCGTGGCGGTCAGGACAAACACCCAAATGCCCCAGCCAAACAAATCGTCCGTGGTGACTTCCCGGTTCAGGTACGCTATCACCACCACCAGAAGGCACGGACGCAACACGACACCCAGTGAGCCGGACATGGCCGTGGCAGCCAGCGCCAGCTGACGTCGGGCGCCCGCGGCCCGTAATTCACTGTAGATGACCGCACCGGCGGCAATCACAAAGATACCCGAAGCACCGGTGTAGGCGGTCGGGATGGCAGCAACCAATACCGCCACCACGGCCAGCATTTCCGGCGGCATGCGCCAGGGCCGGAAGACATTAAACACCAGGGTGGCCAAGCGGGTCTGCTTCAGCATCATGCCAACCCAAACGTACAGACCTACATTCAGGAACATGTCGGACAGTTCCATCATCTTGCCGAGATAGATGCCAATTCCCGAGGCATGGCCGATTAGCGCAAAGTAACTGCCAGAGATTAGACACATCCCGGTGTAGAGCGGCACGGCCAGGAACGCCTTGTTCAAATTGCCGCCCTCTTCCAGCTCTTCCGGTACCCGGAATAAGCGATAAAGGCTGGCCAGGGTCAGGCAACCAAAGCCCGCAATCCAGAAATTATGCAGCAGCAATTCTTCCGATGAGACCGAGGTTTCGGCCCCCAGGGTGGACTGGCGGAATATGACACTGGACCCCAGCAACATGGCATTGGCGATGGTTTGCAGGGTATGGGATACAACGTAGTCCAGCCGGGTTTCCATGGCTCGCATGGCAATGTGGTGGCGGGTCAGCGTAGCGGTTACCGCGCACAGCATGACCAGGAGAACGAGGATATAGCGCTGGGACGAGAGCCCAAAGGCAATCAGATCGGCAATGAACAGCTCAACCGCCCGGTAAGCTTTGACACCCAGCGTCAGCTGCCCCTGAAGGCTTTGGTAGCTCTGGTAGGCTTCCCGACAATCCGCCAGCGACCGCTCAATGGCAAGCCGCACTTCTGCCGGATTCTTCTCCACAGCGCCGAGCAGAGCCGCCATCGGATCGTCGCTGGCCGGCGCTTCCGCCATTTCCGCCGCAACGGTCGCATCAACGTCTCGGTTAGCGTTGCAGGTGGGCTGAACCGGATCCATTCGCAGCTTGTAATAGCCGCTCCAGAGCTGTTCGCCCCCGCGCAGCATCTGGTTGTGGATATCACTACTGGTCGAGAATACCACCACCGCCAACAGCAACAGACAGGCGGGCAGAGAGGAGAACCACTCCAACCCGCTGCGACGGACTCCAACCTTGGAAAGCGCTACATTCTGGGACATGGCGAAGTTACAACAGGTCGTCCAGGTTCATGGTTTCTACCTCGTCCGGCTGGTCATCCCAAAAGCTGCCCAGCTGGCCCAGAGGGGTGCGATGGCCGGTATTCTCCACCCAGAGCCGATCGGAAATGGCGACGATCATGTTGGTGGCCATGGCATCTACAAATCGCCAGTCGGCGTTGGCGGGTGTCTGCTCGAGCGAGCGCGCGTGCTCCCGAATGACGTGTTTGACCAGATCCTGGTCACCCTTGTTAATCGCTGCGATGGCGTGGAATACGTGCGGCAGACGAACCCCTGCTGCCTCGCCCTGCCCGTCGGCAATATCGAGGCGTTCGAAGGCATTTTCACCTTCCGGCTCTGCGCCCGGGATCATGGCCCAGACAGTTGCCCGAAGCGCCATGGGGGCTCCCCACCACTTTTCGTTCTCAAGACATTCCGTTGCCCGGGCGACAATCGAGCCGACATTGGCAGGTACGCCTATGGAAGATGTCGACTGGATCTGGGCATTCAGCGCCTGCAGGCCAGACAACAGGCCCGCCAGGTAAATAAACTCATCTTTGTCATCGGCGAAATCCGGGCATTCGCCAGTTCCGGGCGCACCGTAGTAGGCATTGTGATGCTTCCAGCCCTTGAAATAGCGCTCGGAAGCCAGGACATAGGCGCGTTTCTGACGAATCAGGGCGTCCTCGGCTTCGTTGGCATTCATGGCGTGCATGGCCGCCAGACCATCCAGCTCGAACTCCCGGGCCTTCTCCTCGGCGCAACCACCCGCCGAAAGATACAGCATGACGGCCAGCTGATCCGGCTCAGAAGTGACCCGACCGAAGGACATCAGCAGCGGCGCGGTAGCCTCACTCATAGCACAGCCCATGGCCAGATCGCTGCTTTCCAGCAGGTAAGGCACGGTGTGATCCCGGGAGAAGCCTTGCATGACGTCGCCCGTGGTCTTGTAGAGCATGTTGTTGACTGCTCCACAGCCACTGAGTAACGCCCCTGCCATCAGTGCGGCACCCCATCCCTTCAGCCGGGGCCAAACGGGTGATCGTTCCAGTGAGTGAGTCAGGGGATCTGTCATCGTAGGTCTACCTTTAGCGTTTTTATTCTCAACGTTGTGCGTGGGCATGATGCCGCCGATCCAGCCCAACCCACCGTGTTACAGACTGTAACCAAGGCCGCATTATGGCTCACAAGATCCTGTTTTTATGAGACCGGCGCCGCAAATGACGCCAAACACCGCGGCAAATCCCGGAGCCGGAATTTGCACATTGAACGCCAACCCACTATAGATGAGACCAACTGCAGGCCATCGCGCCTGTAGCCAGCACCCAGACCAAAACAGAAATAAAAAAGGAGTATCCGATGCGCAAACCCGAACTAGCTGCCGCTATTGCTGATCAAACCGGCCTAACCCGCGACAAGGCCAGCGAGGTGATTACCGCGTTTACCGATCAGGTCTCTGCGGCCGCTGCGAGGGGTGAAGACGTCACCCTGATCGGTTTTGGTACGTTCAATATTCGCTCCCGGGAAGCGCGGGATGGCAGGAACCCGCAAACCGGAGCCAGCATTCGCATTCCGGCCAGCAAGACCGTTGGCTTCAAGGCCGGCAAGGGACTTAAGGATAAAATCAGCTGACTAAGACGGGGCCTGCGCTGACAGGCCCCGTTATATCGCGAACAACAACGCAAATCACTTTCAGGAAGCACACTCTGCGCGGGTTGCATCCACCCGGCACCGAATCGCCTTCATCAACTTGATGGCCCGTTCGTCAAAAACCCCATCATCCAGCAGCGACAGCCGCACCTTGCGCAGCATCTTGTCGTACTCGGCAGTGTCTTCCTGCGGCAAGTTCATCCACACCGTCTTGGGAATCTCCGCTTCGGCCTGGGCGATGATGTCGTACGCTTCATCAATGCGTTTGATTGATTCATTACGCACCATCTGAGCCGCCTCATCCGGGAAACGGTCACGGTGGATAATCACCTGGAAGTTCATGTAGCCAATCGCGTATTTCACGACGGCACCGTTAGGCTCAACGCCCTTGTAGAGTTCAAGCGGTGTGTAGGCAACTGCCGGGGCGTAGGCGAGGTCGACGCTGCCATTATTGAATTTTCCGGCAAAATTGGCCGAGTTAGAGCCCACCACCGAAGCACCAACGTGCCGGACCATGCGCACGGAAGCCTGATCATAATCCAGGGTCGCAATACGCTTGCCCTGGAGCTTCTCCACGGAATCGATTCCACGGTCACGGGTATGCAGGTAAATCGCCCCACCCGGGAACACACCGGCGACTTCATAGGGGCCGTCAATCAGGAATGGTCGAGCCTTGGCCTGGCTAAGGGTGTTGTACAGAAGGCGCATCTCCTGCTCGCCGGGAACGGCTCCCATCGCTTCCAGGCTGCCGGTGAACTTGTTGAACTCCCGGGCCCGGGTGCCAGTGAGCAACACAGCATCGCACTGGCCCGCCTTGAAGTCCTCGGCGGCCACCTTTTCATCGGTATAGGCCCGAAGGTTCAGCTTGATGCCCTGCTTCAGGGCCACCGGCTGGAAGGTCTTGGTGATGGCAAACAGGGGGCCATTAGCACCTACCGGATCGAATACGCAAAAGCTGCGTTTCAGCGTTTCACCCTGGCCATGGCTCAGGGTAGGGGAAAAAAGACTGACACACAGGGCGGCAGCCATGGCCACCCGATGCGGGAAGGTTGCTGATGTCACGGGAGGACTCCTGATGTTTTTATTGTCGGGCGCCGGTACGTCCAGGTGTACCGACCGGCCCGCTTTCCTTGGCTGACAGTAAGCCGGCCTCGGTAAGGATACGTTGGCACCGGTGGCTGTCATCAAGGACTTTTCAGGAACAACAGGAGATTCTGTGATGGTGTCGACAGAGATATCACTACCTCTGCCGCATTTTGACCGGGATCCGCGCTCAGGTCTCCGGGTGCTGCCAGGCCACCTTGCCCCCAGCCAGGGTCAGGCGCACCACACCCGGCACTTCGCGACCGGTAACCGGCGCGTGGCGACCTACCGAAAGCAGGGTATCGTCTGCCGGCGTCCAGTAGTGCTCTGGGTTGAACACGCACAGGTCGGCCACTTCACCCTCCGCCAATCGGGCGGTGCGTCCCAGAACCGAAGCAGGCCCCGAAGTCAGCGCCCGCATAAGTTCCGGGAATCCCAGCTCATTCAGTTCCACCAACTCCAGCCCCAGGGAGAGAACACTCTCAATGGTGGACAGACCCGGTTCGGTGGCCGCCAGGGGAGCCTGTTTGGCCGCTGTATCGTGGGGTTGGTGCTGGCTGGTGATGGCATCGATGACGCCGTCCCGGACACCGGCAAGCAGTGCCTTCCGATCGCGTTCACTGCGCAGCGGCGGCCGGACATGGAAACGACTGTCGAAGCCGGCCAACGCGTCCTCGGTGAACAGCAGCTGATGAATGGCCACGTCGGCGGTTACCGCAATACCACGACTGCGGGCCTCGGCAAGCATCTCGACACTGCGGGCACAGGACAGTTGACTCAGGTGCAACCGTGCCCCGGTTTCTTCGGCCAGCAGGATCATCTCCATCACCGCCGTGGTTTCGGCCACTTCAGGAATGCCAAGTAACCCCAGACGAGACGTCACCACGCCATCGTGGGCATAGCCATCCGCCGCCAGGGCCTGGTTCTCCGGTCGGAACATGACCGTCAGGCCAAAGGTCTGGGCGTAGGCCATACACCGACGCAGAACCCGGGCATTGCGCACACCCCGGCCGCCATTGCCCACCGCGACACAGCCAGCAGCGGCCAGACCCGCCATATCACTGAGCAGTTCGCCTTCCAGGCCCCGGGTGATGGCACCCACCGGCAGAACGTGAACAGAGGCCCGGTTGCTGGCCAGATCCCGGATCAGGTTGGTCACCGCACCCGAGTCATTGACCGGCGATGTCTCCGGCGAGGCGCACACCGTGGTGAAGCCACCGTGGGCGGCCGCCCGGGTTTCCGACTCGATATTGCCTTTCTGACCGTTGCCCGGCTCCCTCAGGTTGCAGTGCAGGTCGACAAAGCCCGGGCTGATGACACAGCCTTCGGCATTCACAGTTCCATCGGCACTGGCCCGTGCCGCCGCCTCGCCCATGGCCACAATGTGGCCGTCTTTAATGAGCAGGGCGGTGTTCTCGGCGTCGGTATCCAGGCTATCCAGCAGGCGCCCGCCAACAATCTTCAGGCTTGCGCCGCTGTCTTGAACTGAACGACTCATACCTGTCCTCCCTGAGTCTGCGTGCGCTGGCGTTCGGCAAGCTGCCCGCCCATGGCCATGGACATTACCGCCATGCGGATCGCGATGCCGTTGGTCACCTGATTCAGGATGACCGACTGCGGCCCATCGGCCACTGCCGATTCAATCTCAACTCCACGGTTGATCGGGCCCGGGTGCATCACAATGCAATCCGGATGCGCCAGCGCCAGCTTGTCCCGGTTCAGCCCGTACAGCCGATAGAACTCTCGCTCACTGGGCAACAGGGCACCCTCCATTCGCTCGTTCTGGAGCCGAAGCATGATCACCACATCGAGGTCTTTCATGCCCTCAGCCATGTCGTAGTAAACGGTACAGCCCAGGCTCTCGACATCCTTGGGCAACAAGGTGCCCGGCGCAATGACCCGCACCTCGGCGACACCGAGGACATTGAGCGCCCGGATCTGCGAGCGCGCTACCCGTGAGTGCAAGACGTCTCCAACAATGGCGACTTTCAGGCCCTCGAATCCGCCCTTGTGCTGGCGAATGGTGAGCATGTCCAGCATGGCCTGGGTCGGGTGGGCATGACGGCCATCACCGGCATTGATGATGGCCACCCCGGGCGTGACGCTCTCGGCGATAAAGTGTGGCGCTCCACTCTGAGAATGGCGCACAACAAACATGTCGCTGGCCATCGCCTCGAGATTCAGCAGGGTATCGGACAGGGATTCACCTTTGGAGGTGGCCGAAGTGCTGATATCCAGATTAAGCACGTCGGCGGACAGCCGTTTTGCTGCCAACTCGAAGGTACTTCGGGTACGGGTACTGGACTCAAAGAACAGGTTCACCACCGTGCGTCCTCGCAGCAGCGGAACCTTCTTGATGGTGCGCTCCCCCACTTCGATGAAGGAATCAGCGGTATCCAGAATGTCCGTCAACAGGTCACGGCTTAGACCGTCGAGAGTCAGGAAATGGCGCAACTGACCATCCCGGGTCAGCTGCAAGTGGTGCGGGGAAGGATCGTTTGCGGTCATGAGTCGCCTGTATGCTGTTCGGGTTTCTTATCGTTAGCGTATGGCCAAAAAAAGCCGAATCAATGTCCGGCTTCCTGGAGCTCAATGTGTAAGGGATCGGGACCCCGCAGCTTCACCCGCTGATGCGCTTCCAGGGCCAGGGTCCGGCCAACAACGTCAGGCTGCACCGGCAGTTCCCGGGCGCCCAGATCAATCAGGGTGGCCAGAATGATACTGGCTGGACGACCATAGTCGAAGATCTCGTTCATGGCAGCACGAATAGTCCGGCCACTCATGATCACATCGTCGATCAGAATCACGTCACGACCTTCGGTATCGAACGGCAGGCTCGAGGGCTTCACCCTCGGGTTCAGGCCAATACGGCTGAAATCATCACGGTAGAAGGAAATATCCAGCTCACCGAAGGGCTCATCCAGGCCCAGGCGCTTGCTGAGTACATCGGCGAGCCAGACACCACCGGTCCGGATGCCTATCAATGCCGGCTGGTCCACGCCCCGGTCTGCCAGAACCTGGCGCAGGCCGGTTTCCAGCTCATTCAGCAGCTGGTCGATATCAAGCAGTGCGGTCATTACTTCCTCGCTGTTGTAGAGGCCTTGATCGGTCAGTGATCGACCCGGTCACGCTGGAGGCCAAACCAGGTTTCCAGAATCAGTACGGCGGCCCGGTCATCAACACCGTGGCGGCCGAAATCCCGACTACCCCCGGCGGCCATCACCTCACCCTTGGCTTCGAAACTGGTGAGGCGCTCATCCACCATCTCGACAGCCACATGGTAGCGGCCGTGGAGTCGGTTGCCGAATTTCCGGGCCCGGGCACACATCTCGTTCTCGGTGTCGTCCATGTTCAGCGGCAAGCCCACCACTACCAGGTCCGGCTGCCATTCCTGGAGCAATGCCTCCACTTTGGACCAATCAGGAATGCCATCCCGGGCCGGAATCATCGCCACGGGCTGACCGGTACCCAGCATTTCCTGACCCGAGGCTACGCCGATGCGGCGGGTGCCGTAATCGAAAGCCAGCACGCGACGGTTGCCCGGTTCAGGCATGTCCAATGGACTCACTGAGCTGGTTCAAATCGATGCCGATCAGCTTCAACACCGCCTTGTAGCGATCTTCCCAGGGGGTACGGAAGATAATGTCGGTGGAGGCGGGACAGGTGAGCCAGGAGTTGCTGCCCAGTTCCTGTTCAAGCTGGCCCTCACTCCAGCCGGCATAGCCCAGGGCCACCAGGAATTCCTCCGGCCCCTGGTTCTGACCGATGCCGGCCAGAATATCCCGGGACGTAGTCAGCAGCACATCGTCGGTCACCTCGGCGGTATTCTGCCAGCTGGTTCCCGGCGGGTGCAGGACAAACCCCCGCTCAGGCTCTACCGGACCGCCGCTGTATACCGGAAGATCCAGTTCGCCGCCGTGCATATCCAGTTGTTCCAGGATTTCACCCAGGTGGATGTCCAGGGGCTGGTTGATCATCAGGCCAAGTGCGCCATCGTCGGAATGCTCGCACAGGTAGATCACCGCGCCGTGGAAACGTGGGTCCGCAAGATAGGGTGACGCCACCAGGAAGTGGTGCCTCAGGCTGTTGGGAGAATGCTTTGATGCTGTCATCCGGAAGTCAGCCCCCGCCGCTGGAAAGACCAGGTTCGTATGATTTCCAATTCGTCCACCTTCTTGCCCATAGAGTCCGGGAACGGCGCAAACGGCGACGCCATTCGGACGATTCGGATGGCGGCGTCATCCAGCACTGTACTTCCGGAGGACTGAAGCACCGCCACTTCCTTGATTGTGCCATCTTTGCGGAGGGAAACCAGCATTCGAAGTGTGCCGTAAATTCCTGCGCGTCGTGCTTCGGTGGGGTAATTGATGTTGCCAACCCGGGTGACCTTGCTGATCCAGTTCTGGACGTACCAGGCGTTGGTCGATTTCAGGGTCGAGGCGGCCGTCACCCGCATCACTCGCGGCTTGCGTGCATAGGCCTGTTGCTGGGCATCAAGGCGCGCTTCCAGGCTCGCAATTTCCAGGCTCCGCTCCATCAGGCTCTTCTTTTCACGAACCGGCACCGGCTCCTCAACCGGTTCGGTGCGTTCCGTCGGCTGCTCAATCTTGCGACTGGACTGGGCCTCGGTTTGCACCACCTGTTGTTCACGCACAGGCTGCGGTTCCGTTTTCGAAGGCGGCTCCGGTTGCACTTGGGCCTCTTCCTGCTGGCTGACCTGGGCCGGGTTCGGCGTGGTCATTTCCTCGGCCTGTTCCTCACTGCCACTGCCCTGCTGATTGGTCTGAGCCAGAAAATCGGCTTCTTCCGGTGCCAGTTCGTCCTCAAACTGCGACAGGGTAATTTCCATGGTCTGTGCCGAAGACCGGGGCGGCTCCGGGGCAAAGGTAATCCCCAACACGATCATGGCATGCACCGCGAGCGCCATAAAAAGGGTAAAGGAAAACCGGTCGAAGTCGCTTACCTGAACTGCCATTCCAGATCCTGGTTAAATCGTTAGCCCCGGGCCAGGCATTACGCCCGTTTTCGCGCCTCCAGGCGCTTGGCAACCGCGTCCATCAACAGGCCGGCAATATCGATGCCGAACGCCGTGTCGAGCTCGCGGATACAGGTGGGGCTGGTTACATTGATTTCAGTGAGATAATCGCCAATGACATCAAGCCCGACAAACATCAGGCCTTTTTCCTTGATGATCGGGGCAACACGGTCGCAGATCTCGCGGTCCCGCGCCGTCAATTCGCGCCCTTCACCTCGGCCACCTGCCGCCAGATTGCCACGATTCTCGCCTTGCGACGGAATACGTGCAAGGGCGTAAGGCACAGGTTCGCCCTCAATCATCAGAATGCGCTTGTCGCCGTCGGTGATCTCCGGAATGTACTTCTGGGCCATGGCCTGGTGCTCACCGTAATTGGTCAGCGTTTCAATGATGACGCCCAGGTTAAAGTCGTTTTCCCGGATCCGGAAAATCGAGTGTCCGCCCATGCCATCGACCGGTTTCATGATGACATCACCATGGCGGGCGTAAAATTCCTTGAATCGGGTCGCTGACCGGCTTACCAACAACGGCGGGGTCAGATCCTCGAACTGGGTAGCAAACAGCTTCTCATTGCAATCCCGCAGGGTTGCCGCCGGGTTCACCACCAGGGCACCTTGCTGCTCCGCCGACTCAAGGATGTAGGTCGCCATCAGGAACTCACGGTCCACTGGTGGGTCCTTGCGCATCAGGATGACATCCAGGTCCCCCAGAGCACGATCCTGACTGGGTCCAAAGCTGTACCAGTTTTCGGGATCGTTGTGCACCGTCAGGCCCCTGGTTTCGGCCATGGCCCTGCCACCGTCCATGTACATGTCCGGCAGTTCCATATATTCGATTTCCCAGCCACGTTTTTGCGCCGCCAGCAACATCGCCAGTGAACTGTCTTTCTTGAAGTGGATATCCTCTATTGGATCCATCACGATCCCGAGTCGGACTGTCATAGTGCCTCTTGAAATCCAAGGGTTGAAAACACGAACCGGTCAGCAGAGTGGACCGGGCAATAAGTGCTATGCTGAGACGTCGAATGGTATTGTACCCGAGCCACGAATGCATCCGCAGAAATCCTCAGCCGATTACGTGACGTTGCAGGCGGAAGTACATTTGGTCACAAAGTAATACTTTTTATCCAGCCATTGATACTCTATAAATAGGCGGGGTTTATAGAACAGCCGTAAGGTTTGTGCTAAAACCCGTTGTAAAATAATGACAGTCGCTGAGCGCAAGGCAGTTGGACAATGGATGACAACTTCGAGAATTTGAAGATCATGGTGATCGACGACAGCAAAACCATTCGTCGCACCGCAGAAACCCTTCTGAAAAAAGTCGGCTGTGAGGTGATCACCGCAACTGACGGCTTTGACGCTCTGGCCAAAATTGCCGATTCCCAGCCGGACATCATCTTTGTCGATATCATGATGCCGCGACTGGATGGCTACCAGACCTGCGCACTTATCAAGAACAATTCCTCCTTTAAAAAGACGCCGGTTATTATGCTCTCCAGCAAGGACGGCCTGTTCGACAAGGCAAAGGGCCGCATCGTCGGCTCTGACCAATACCTGACCAAACCGTTCAGCAAGGACGAGCTGCTCAATACTATCCGCCAATATATCCCCCAGGCGGCACAGTAAACCTGCTGAAACCCAGAACCATCGAGGAACCCATGGCTCGCATTCTCATTGTTGACGACTCCCCCACCGAGGTGAAGAAGATCTCCTCCATCCTGGAAAAGCACCAGCACGACGTTCTGACCGCCGATAACGGCGCAGACGGGGTTGCCAAAGCCCGCGCAGAAACGCCTGACCTGGTGCTGATGGACGTTGTCATGCCCGGCCTGAATGGCTTTCAGGCTACCCGCCAGCTGACCCGCGCTCCAGAAACCGCCTCCATCCCAGTGGTTATCGTGACCACCAAGGATCAGGAAACGGACCGTGTCTGGGGTACCCGTCAGGGCGCCAAAGGTTATCTGGTCAAGCCGGTTAACGAAGACGATCTGATCAAAACAATCAACAATCTGATTGCCTGATCCCCAACCGTGGAGTAAGCATGTCCGCCCAGACCGCCCCCTTTGCCGTTCTGACGGATATCGCCCAGCGCAGCCGGTCCATGGCGGCCGGCTTGCCGGAGCAACAAGAAGCCGTTGAGCTGTGGAACGGTATCGGCTTTATTCTTGCCGGTGAGCGCTATGTGGCTCCCATGGGCGAAGTCACTGAAATCCTCCATGTTCCGAGGTTCACCCACATTCCTGGGGTTCGCCCATTTCTCCTGGGTGCCGCCAACGTCCGTGGCCGCCTCCTTCCCCTGGTAGATCTTGCCAGTTTCTTTGACATCCCCCGCTCTTCGCGCAGTCTGCGCGAACGTCGGGTGCTGGTTGTCGAGGAAGGAGACATCTTCAGCGGGCTGGTGGTCGACAGTGTGTTGGGCATGCAGTACTTCGCTTCTGACAGTTTCAAGGACGCACCAAAAGGTGTGCCTGAAAACGTTCGGCCGTTTGTTACAGGCGGCTACGAGCGTAACGAAGAAGTCTGGAAAGTCTTTTCGGCCGTTGATCTGCTCGACGACGAACGCTTTCTCGACGTCGCACAGTGGTAGGGTGTTGATACTGGCAGGAACATCACCCTGACCGCCTGATACCCGCAACAATAAACTTGCCAATCTTTAAGAAGAGGCCGGGAGCCAGAAAATGAAAAACAGAGCCGGAAGACTCAGTATGGGACAGGGAGGCAACAAGCTGGTTGCCGGTCTGATTGCCGCACTGATTGCACTCACCGTCCTGCTCGTTGTGGTCCTGTTTATCATTAACAGTGACAGCCAGAACGACCAGGAGTACATCGCCAACACCGCTGAGCTGAGGGTACTTTCCCAGGCCATTGCGAAGAACGCGACAGAAGCCGCGGGCGGTACCGCCGAAGCCTTTAACCAGCTCCGGCGTTCACGGGATGAGTTCCAGACGCTCTGGAACAACGTCTCTGAGGGCAACCCGGAAACCGGTCTCCCGCCCAGTGAACTGGCCAACCAGAGTGGCGTAAAGGACAACTGGAATACCGTGCGTGAAAACGCCGACAGCATCCTGTCGACCCAGGACGCGGTTCTGGGCCTGCACGAAGTTGCGCGCACACTGAACGAAACCATTCCACAGCTGCAGGTCGAGTACGACGACATCGTTCAGATTCTGCTCGACAACGACGCCCCGGCCGAGCAGATCGCGCTGGCACAGCGTCAGTCACTGCTGGCTGAACGGATTGTGCGCTCGGTCAACAACGTACTGTCCGGTGACGAAGACGCGGTTATCGCCGCAGACCGTTTCGGACGTGACGCCAGCCTGTTCGGACGGGTACTGGAAGGACAGCTCAACGGCAACCCGGCCATGGGCATCTCGAAGGTAGACGATGAAGACGCCATCTACGGTCTCGAAGCCGTTGATGAACTGTTCGAGTTCGTCTCCCAAAACGTAGACGCCATCCTTGAAGCCTCTCCCGACCTCTTCAAGGTACGTACTGCAGCCAGCGACATCTTCCAGAATTCCGAGATTCTGCTCTCCGAACTGTCCGTACTGGCGGAAGGCTTCCGAAGCCAGTCTGGCTCTCGACTGGTCAGCCCGACCCTCGCCTTCATCATCCTGGCCGCCATGGTTGCCATCGTGGTTATGATCGGCCTGGCCCTGTACCGGGAAACCCAGGAACGCCTGTCAACGACTCAAGAGCAGAACGAGCAAAACCAGAACGCGATCCTGCGACTGCTGGACGAGCTGGCTGACCTGGCCGATGGTGACCTGACTACCGAGGCCACGGTAACCGAGGACTTCACCGGTGCCATCGCCGACTCCATCAACTACGCGATCGACCAGATGCGCGGACTGGTACAGGCGATTCGGGGTACTGCGGTTCGGGTAGCATCAGCGTCCCAGGAAACCCAGGCCACGGCCATGCACCTGGCCGACGCCTCCGAGCACCAGGCTCAGGAAATTGCCGGCGCTTCTGCCGCGGTTAACGAGATGGCGGTCTCCATCGACCAGGTATCTTCAAACGCTGCCGAATCCTCCGCAGTTGCTGAGCGGTCGGTTGCGATCGCGAAGAAAGGTGCCGAGGTGGTACAAAACACCATCCGTGGCATGGACAACATCCGTGAGCAGATCCAGGAAACATCCAAGCGGATCAAGCGCCTGGGTGAGTCGTCCCAGGAAATCGGTGACATCGTATCGTTGATCAACGACATCGCCGACCAAACCAACATCCTGTCCCTGAACGCCGCGATCCAGGCCTCCATGGCCGGTGACGCAGGCCGGGGCTTCGCGGTCGTTGCCGACGAAGTTCAGCGCCTGGCGGAACGTTCTTCTGCGGCAACCAAGCAGATTGAAGCCCTGGTTAAGACGATCCAGTCTGACACCAACGAGGCGGTTATTTCCATGGAACACACCACCGCTGAGGTGGTCCGTGGTGCACGTCTGGCCCAGGACGCGGGTATCGCGCTCGAGGAAATCGAGAACGTATCCATGTCTTTGGCGGAGCTGATCCAGAACATCTCCAACGCCGCACGACAGCAGTCGTCGTCCGCTGCGCACATCTCCAACACCATGAACGTTATCCAGGAAATCACGTCCCAGACCTCGTCCGGTACCAACGCGACCGCGAAGTCTATCGGTAACCTGGCAGAAATGGCGTCCGAGCTTCGGTCCTCCGTTGCCGGCTTCACCCTGCCGGAAGAAGACGTGGCCGACCAGGAAGAAGAGGAAGACAGCGACGTTCCGGTGGTGGGCTGATTTTCGGTCCGGGGCTGTTGACGGTTTATGGCGCAAATGCATAACAACCTGTCACCCGCCGAAGGCATCTGGTCACTGCGCCGACTCCCTGACATGGACGAGGCGCAGTTCCGCCAGTGGCAGACCTTGCTGGAACATCGTACCGGGATAACCCTGTCGGCAGAGCGGCGCTCATTTCTGGAAACCAATCTTGGCATCCGAATGCGGGAAATCGGTTGCAACAGCTATCAGGCCTACTACGAGAAAATCGTATCCGGGCCCGATGCCATCCAGGAATGGTCAACACTGGTGGATCGTCTGACGGTCCAGGAAACCCGGTTCTTCCGGGATCCCGATGCCTTTCGCCTGGTGGCGGATTATGTACTGACCAGACCGAGGGAGCAGTTGCGCAAGCGGCCACTGGAAGCCTGGAGTGTCGGCTGTTCAAGCGGTGAAGAACCTTACACCCTGGCCATGGTGCTGAACGAATGCATGAGCCAGCTGGAGTTGCAGCCCTTATTTGGGATTACCGGTTCCGATATCAGCAAGCCCGCGATTGACAAGGCCCGAGACGGCCTGTTCAACCCCCGCAAGTTGATGGGGATGGACGAAGAGCTGAAAACCCGGTACTTCCGCCCGGCCGAGCGGAACACCGTAGAGATTGTAGAAAGCATCCGTGAACGGGTGTGTTTTACCAGACTCAACGTGCTGGACCTCGACCAGGCTCCCATGCACGGAATGAACATTATTTTCTGCCAGAATCTGCTGATCTATTTCCGCCGCTGGCGCCGGCGGGAAATAGTCAGGCGACTTGCAGAGCGGCTGGCGCCCGGGGGATTGCTAGTGCTGGGCCAGGGAGAGCTGACCGATTGGCAGCCACCGGGTCTGCAGAGACTACCCTCGGAACATGTACTGGCGTGGATCAAGCGCCAGACTGACGAAGAATAACCGGAGTGGTTATGGGCAATCACCATGACAGCATCGCCCTCGACTGGGTTCGGGGCGAGATACAGGACACGCTGACCCAGGGTCAGTATGCACTGGAAGCGTATGTCGAAAACCGAGACGACACCGCGCGCCTGCGCTTCTGCCTGAATTATCTTCATCAGGTGCATGGCACCCTGCAGATGGTTGAGCTTTTCGGCGCAGCCCTGCTGACCGAAGAGATGGAGAAGCTGACCCAGGCCGTGCTAAACGACACCGTCGCCAATGTCGACGAGGCCGTCGAAGTGCTGATGCAGGCGATCCTTCAGCTGCCCCAGTATCTGGATCACCTGGCCAGCAGCCGGGATGATTTCCCAATGGTGCTGCTGCCCCTGCTGAATGACCTTCGGGCTGCGCGCGGCGAAGCCCTGCTGTCAGATACATCCCTGTTCAAACCTGATCTGAGTCGCTCGCACATGCGAGTCACCGGCAAGGTGTCCCAGCGCCTTCAGGACCCGAAGGTCCTGGGTCATATCCGCAAACTGCGCCAGATGTACCAGTTTGCCCTGGCCGCCGTAATCCGCGAAGAAGATCTGGCAGCCCATTTCGATTACATGCAGAAGGTCATCCAGCGCCTTATTCGACTGTGCCAGAAAACGCCGCGTGGCGAGCTCTGGAAAGCAGCCAGCGCCTTTGTTGAGACCCTCCAGGCACACGTAAACCCGGTCAACGCTGCGGTTAAATCCCTGCTGCGGGAACTCGACAGCGAAATTCGTCGACTCACCGATGAACACGCCGACATCCTGCAACAGCCGGCGCCTGAGGCGCTGCTAAAACACCTACTTTATTACGTCGCCCGGGCCCGGGACCTGGAAGCACCCCAGGTCCAGAGTTTGCGGTCTGAGTACCAGCTGGACCAGGCCCTTCCTTCCGAGGACGACGTAGACGCTGCCCGCAGCCGGGTTTCCGGCCCGGGCCGCGAAGCAATCCACTCGGTGGTTAGCGCCCTCAATGAAGAACTCACCAAGCTCAAGGACCAGCTCGACCTGTTCGTTCGCGCCGAACAGCGCCAGAACAGCGAATTGGAGGACCTGCTCCCCGGTCTGCGTCAGGTGGCCAACACCCTGGCAGTGCTGGGGCTGGGTATTCCCCGCAAGGTAGTGACCGAACAGGTCGAACTGATCAACAAGCTTAGCAACCAGATGGAGCCCGTCGACGATGGCACCATGATGGACATTGCCGGCGCCTTGCTCTACATCGAAGCCAGTCTGGCTGGCCTCGACAGCGACGGCCAGTCTGACGACGACACCGACAGTGACGAAGGCCAAACGGTTAATCTGGGTTCCCGGGAACTTGGCGAAGCCAACAGCGCACTGCTGCGCGAATCCCGGAACACCCTTGAGCAAGTCAAGACAGCCATTGTCAATTTTATTGCCTCCCAGTGGGATACCCGGGAAATCGAGCACGTGCCCGGACTGCTGCACAGCATTCGGGGCGGCCTTGGCCTGATTCCCCTCAACCGCGTTGCCGACATGCTGGCCTCCGCCGAGCGCTACCTGACGGACGTGTTACTCAGTGGCAAACAGGTACCCGACTGGAAGGACCTCGACACCCTGGCCGATGCCGTCACCAGCATCGAATACTATCTGGAGCGTCTGGCTGAAGGCATTGGCGAGAACGAAACCATCCTGAAAGTTGCCGAAGACAGCCTGGCATCGCTTGGCTTCCCGGTCGGTGCCGATCCGACCTGGTCCGAAGCCAACGCCGACGACTCGATTCCGGTCATCGAAGCCTCCGAAGAAGACGCTGTCTCTGCCGCACCCGAAACCGCGAAATCGTCTGATCATGAGCTGCTGGACGACGAGATCCTGGGCATATTTATCGAAGAAGCCGAGGAAGTCCTCGAGACCATCCACGAATACTACCCGCAGCTGCGTCAGCATCATGACGACCACACCGCACTGACCGAAGTGCGCCGCGCCTACCATACCCTCAAGGGCAGTGGCCGCCTGGTTGGCGCCACCAGCCTCGGGGAACTGGCCTGGTCGGTAGAAAACCTGCTGAACCGGGTCATTGATCGGACCATCAAACCCACGGACGAGATGTTTTCCCTTATCGATGAGGTCAACACTCGGATTCCGTCACTAATCAATGAATTCCGGGACGGCCTGGCCACCGGCGACGTTGATGAACTGATTCAACGTGCCGAGGCGATGGCCACCACCCGCCGCACCGAACTGAACATCGAAGAAAGCACCGAAGAAAGTGCTAAAGATAGCAGCGAAGCCACAGAGGCGGCGGAACAGCCAGCTGAAACTGAAAACACCGAAACACCAGCACCCGAGCTAGCTGCCGAAGCGCCAGTAACCGCAGGTTTCGCCGACGACGATGATCTGATCGACGATGAAATCCTTGAGATTTTCATCGAAGAAGCCGGAGAGGTTTTGGACACCGTTCGTGAATACCTGCCGATGCTGCTGCGCCAGCGCGATGACCGCACTGCGTTGTCGGAAGTTCGCCGGGCATTCCACACCCTCAAGGGCAGCGGACGAATGGTCGGTGCACTGGTCGTGGGTGAACTGGCTTGGTCAGTGGAGAACATGCTGAACCGCGTGATCGACGGCAGCATTTTCATGAACGATGACGTTGCCGGTCTGCTTGAAGAAGTCACTGCGGCCTTGCCGGCCCTGGTCGAAGATTTCGAGAACCGCCGGGCGCCAAGCAGCGATACCAGCGAGCTCCAGGCTCGCGCCAATGCCCTGGCCAACGGTGAAATTCCCGATGCCAGCAGTATGCCCGCCTCCGAAACCGAGGTTGAGCCTGGTGACATTACTGACACGACCAAAGCCGGCCGCACTGACGCCGAGGTCGACCCGGTGCTGCTCGATATCTTCGAGAGCGAAACCGACACCCACCTGCAATCGCTCAAGGATTTCCTTGCCGCAGCTGGTGACAAGACTTCGGTTTCCTACACCGATGATCTCTCCCGGGCCCTGCACA
Organism: Marinobacter sp. LA51; assembly: GCF_030297175.1. Lineage (NCBI taxonomy): Bacteria > Pseudomonadati > Pseudomonadota > Gammaproteobacteria > Pseudomonadales > Marinobacteraceae > Marinobacter > Marinobacter apostichopi. The sequence continues at coordinate 3,586,529 of NZ_AP028070.1, forward strand.
CCCTCAAGGGCAGCGCCCATACAGCAGGCATTGCGCCGATTGCCGAAGTAATCACCCCGCTTGAGCGTTTCGTCAAGGAATCCCGGGCCCAGAACAAACGCGCGGACCGCGAAGTGGTGTCCTGCATCGCGGATGCCTGCAGCTTCCTGACCGAAGGCCTGGCCCAAATCCGGACCAATCCTCAAGCGCCGCTGCCAGGTACCGACGCGTTCCTGGCGAAACTGGACCGGCTCTCCCGCGAGAACCTGCACCGTTCCCGTAGCGCCGGTAGCGATGTGCCGGAACAAGAGGCCCCCTCGCAACTGGTGCAGCTGTTCTTGAACGAAGGTTTGGACATCGTTCTGGACGCCGACCGGATTCTCGACCAGTGGGCCAGCAACCCTCAGCAAACCGAGTCGCTCAACACCTTGCGGACAGAACTGGAACAACTGACCGAAGGTGCCGCAGACGCCGGCCTGCACGACGTCTCGTCGCTGTCTGGCGCACTTAAGGAAGCCTATGACAAGGCTGCCGCCTCCGAGCAGGCCGTGCCGAATGAAGCCTTTTTTGAGACCGTGCGCGATGCCCACGAACAGCTGATCAACACCATGGATCAGGTTGCTGCGGGACTTTCGACCGAATCCAGCGACAACATCCTGGCACGCCTGGAAACCCTGATTCAGGATCAGGCTGACGTCGACCAGGCCAGTGAACAGGCTGAGGTTATCAACCAGGAATTCGCTGAAGACCTGGAAGCCATCGATCTTGGCCTGGATCTGGAAGAGATCGAGCCGGCAACTCCGGAGACTGATGCGTCGCATGAGGCTACCGAAGCGACCGCACCTTCCGACGCCGAGGAGTCCGACGACGAGCTGGATCAGGAGCTGGCGGAGATTTTCCTTGAAGAAGCCCGCGACCTCATCGACAGCACGGCGGACGCGCTGCAAAACTGGAGCGAAAACACCCACAACCTGGATTTGCTGCGGTTGCTGCAGCGGGATCTGCATACCCTGAAAGGCGGGGCACGCCTGGCTGACATCCCATCCATCGGCGACCTGTCCCACGAACTGGAAACGCTGTTTGAAGGCCTGACTGAGCAGCGGCTGTCGATCAATGACGACCTGTCTGACCTGTTGTTCCGGGCACACGATCGTCTTGCCGGCATGGTCGAGGCACTGGAAGCCTCAGAAACACCTCGCCCGGCACCGGATCTGATCGGTGAAATCCAGGCTTACATGGACAACGCCGACGGTTCCCGCCCGGTTACCGACGTCAGCACAGCATCTGATACGCCAGCGGAAGACGAATCGCTACCGCTCCCGGATCTTCAGGAGCAAGAGGAACCGGCACCAAGCGAGGACCTGGCGTCCGAAGACAATGTTACTGATCTGTCTCACCTGGACCCAGAACTGGTGGGCATCTTCCTGGAAGAAGCCTACGACCTGATCAATTCCACAGGCAGTGCGCTACACTCCTGGAGCGAAGACCCGTCCAACCGGACCGTTGCCGCAGAGTTGCAGCGCGATGTGCACACCCTGAAAGGCGGTGCACGCATGGCGGGCGTCGAGGCGATTGGCGACCTGACCCACGTCCTTGAAGACCTGTTCGAGAAAGTGGCCGAAGGTCAGCTGGACGCCAGCGACGACATGAACGACCTGCTGTTTGCCTGTCACGACCGGCTGGCACAGATGGTTGAGCAAGTTGCCACCCAGAAGCCCTGCCCACCGGCAGATGAGCTGGTGGCCAAGGTTCAGGCAATCCTGCGTGGCGAGCAGCTGGCCGGAGAGCCAGCACCGGCGGAGCCTGAGTCCGAGGTGTCCGAGTACGACACCGATGAGCACGAAATCGAGGCCGAGCAGGCCCCTGCGGAACCCGAGCCAGAAGCCAAAGCGGAAAAGCTGACCGCCATTACTGAATCTCTGGCCAACGCCAATGACGACGACCTGATTGGTATCTTCCTGGACGAAGGTCTGGAGATCCACAGCGCCATCGGAGAGTGTCTTGCCCAGTGGCGCGATGAGCCGGATGAGCTATCCGGTGTGACCCAGCTGCAGCAGGAACTGCACACCTTGAAAGGTGGTGCCCGACTCTCAGACGTCGATCCGATCGCTGACCTGGCCGAGGCCTGGGCTGACGCACTGGATCCCCTGATTGCCGGCTCCAACAACCAGCAGGCCCTGTTGGCACTGAGTGGTCGCGCTCTGGATTCGCTGAAGGCCATGCTCACCACTCTGGAGGATGGCAAGCAGCCAGAAGCTGATAACCCACTTATCGAAGCTCTGCGAACAGCCCACGATGTAGCCGCAGCCGATACCGGAGCGGCACAGCCGGATCCGGCGGGGGCCGAACAACAGGTAGACCCGGAAGTTCTGGAAATCTTCCTGGAAGAAGCCGGCGAAATCATGGATCAGCTTGAGCAGCTGCTGGACGACTGGCACAAAGAACCGTCCAACCATACCTTCAATCAGGAAGCCCAACGCGCGCTGCACACCTTGAAAGGGGGTGCCCGCTTATCACAACTGGCGCAGCTGGGGGATAAAGCCCACGGCCTGGAAACCCGGCTGATTGACCTGGGTGGCAATGCCCCCAGCGAAAGCCAATGGCAGAGCATTACCCAGGATCACGACGCCATCATTGCCATGGTGGCGGGCATCCGGAAACGCTTCGAATCCGGCGATTCCGCACCGGAGCCGACCCCGGCACCCGAACCAGCCCCGGAACCGAGCCAGACACCGGATGCGAACCTGCCCAAGCCCACCAAAGCACCGGCGAAGCCACAGGCGAAAGCACGCAAGAAGGCGGCCGATAGTCAGCGTGCGGCCCAGGAAACCATCCGGGTTTCTGCGCCTCTGCTGGATGAACTGGTCAACCTGGCTGGCGAAACCAGTATTACCCGTGGCCGTCTGGAAACCCAGACCAGCGACTTCGGCCACACTCTGGATGAAATGGCGGCCACCATTGAGCGTCTGCGTGAGCAGCTGCGCCGCATGGAAATCGAGACCGAAGCCCAAATCCTGTTCAGTGCCGAGAAAGAGCACGGCCCAGACTACGGCGATGACTTCGACCCGCTGGAGATGGACCGCTACTCGTCTATCCAGCAGCTGTCCCGAGCCCTGACCGAATCCTCATCGGACCTTGCCGACCTGCGCGAGACCCTGTCCGACCGGGTTCGTGATACCGAAACCCTGCTGGTGCAGCAGTCGCGGATCAATACGGAACTGCAGGAAGGTCTGATGAAGACCCGCATGATTCCGTTCGCCTCGATGGTGCCGCGCCTGCGTCGTATCGTCCGCCAGATCAGCGGTGAGCTGGGCAAGAAAGTGGACTTTGATGTCCGCAACGCCGAAGGCGAGATGGACCGCAACATCCTCGAACGGATGATTGCACCGCTGGAGCACATGCTTCGGAACGCGCTCGACCACGGCATTGAGGCGCCGGCGGATCGGAAGGCCCACGGCAAGCCAGAAACCGGTGAAGTGGTGTTGTCCCTGACCCGCGAAGGCGGTGACGTGGTGCTCCGGATGATGGACGACGGCAAGGGCATTCCCTCCGATGTCATTCGCGACAAGGCGATCCGCCAGAATATGATGCGTGCGGATGAAGATCTCACCGAGCGGGAGATCCTGCAGTTCATCCTGCAGCCCGGCTTCTCCACTGCCCAGCAGGTGACCCAGATTTCCGGCCGCGGTGTCGGCATGGACGTGGTCGCCAGTGAAATCAAACAGCTCGGCGGCAGTCTGGATATCGATTCCGCCGCTGGCCGCGGCACCACCTTTACCGTGCGCCTGCCGTTTACGGTATCGGTCAACCGCGCCTTGATGGTATCGACCGGTGAAGACTTCTACGCCATCCCTCTCAACACCATCGAGGGCATTGTGCGGGTCAGCACCTACGAGCTGGAGGAATACTACAAACCTGACGCGCCGATGTACGAGTACGCGGGTCAGGAATACCGGCTGCAGTACCTGGGCAACCTACTGAACAGTGATCATCAGCCGAAACTCCAGGGTCAGGCCCTGCCGTTGCCGGTGATCCTGGTGCGCGGCGCAGAACAGCCGATGGCCCTGCAGGTAGACAACCTGATGGGTAGCCGGGAGATTGTCGTTAAATCCCTCGGCCCCCAGTTCAGTTCAGTGAGGGGCGTGTCCGGTGCGACCATCCTTGGTGACGGTAACGTGGTCGTGATCCTCGACCTGCCAGCGATGATTCGTTCCGACATCCTGTCCGAACGCCAGCGCCTGGCCAGCCTTGAGAAAGCCCGTGAAGCGGCACGCTACGAAGAGCAGGTCACCACCGTCATGGTGGTGGATGACTCGGTCACGGTACGAAAGGTCACCTCGCGCCTGCTGGAACGTAACGGCATGGAAGTAGTGCTGGCGAAAGACGGCCTGGACGCGGTGGCGCAGTTGCAGGACCACAAGCCGGACGTCATCCTGCTGGATATCGAAATGCCGCGGATGGATGGTTTCGAAGTTGCCAGCTTTGTTCGCCACGACGATAACCTCCGGGAGACACCGATCTGCATGATCACCTCCCGGACCGGCGAGAAGCACCGGGAGCGGGCCATGGCCATCGGCGTCAACGAATACCTGGGTAAGCCGTTCCAGGAAACCGAGCTGCTTGAGACCATCAAACGGCTGACCGGTAACCAGTGATGGCCGGCCAGTGTGGCCGGCCCAGAGTCGGGATTGTCTCGGATATCGTGTTGCAGCGGCATCGGCTGCAGGCCGCGACGGCCAAGGTGGGACTTGATGTCTGTTTCTCCGGGGACCCGGAGCGATTGCTGGGCTATCCCGAATTTCCGGCAGCCGGGCTCTGGCTGGTAACGCTGGAAGACGAAGCCGATCACCCGGCATTGTTTGATCATCTGCTGGAGAATACCGACGCACCGGTGCTGTTTGGCCTTGATCCGGCGCCCAAGCCCGGCGGCACCGACTACTTCCGGTGGGAACGCCGCTTGCTGAGCAAGCTGGAAGATCAGCTCGGCGATCTTGAAGAGCTGGATTCCGAAGCCAGCATCGAGCAGCTGGATGTCCAGGTACCGGCAACAGCCACACCGCCGACCCTGCCGCACTGGATAACGCCCGCCACCCCAGGCTCTGTTGCCGAGGAAATCTGGATTCTCGGCGCCTCGCTGGGTGGGCCTTCGGCGGTCAAGTCGTTTCTCGATCACCTGCCACCGGGCCTGCCCGTTGGTTTTATTTATGCCCAGCACATCGACAACAATTTCACCGAGGTACTGACCCGGGTTCTCGGTCGCCACTCTCATTACGCCCTGAAGCGAGCCAACGAGGGCTACCGCGTTCAGAATGGCGACGTGGTGCTGATGCCGGTGGACCACGAGTGGCGAGTGGACGCGGCCGGGGCGCTGACCGAATTAAGCAGTCCCTGGCCCGGCCCTTATGGGCCCTCCATCGACCAGGTTCTGCTGAACGTCGCCGACCATTACGGTGCACGCTGCCATGCTATCCTGTTTTCCGGGATGGGCAACGATGGCGCCATCGCGGCACCCATGCTCAGAGCCTACGGGAGCCGAATCTGGGTGCAGGAGCACACCAGCTGCGGCAATAGCTCAATGCCGGATTCGGTTGCCGCCACCGGGTGTTCCACGCTCAGTGGCACACCGGAAGAACTGGCCCGGGAGCTGATCAAAACCATTGAAGAATCGTGCCTGCTCAAAGGCCGGCACAAACGGGATTCCGCCTGAGGACACAAGCAATGAACGACAACAGCCAAACACTCTCCTGCGTTATGATCCCCATGGGCGAGCGGCAACTGTTACTTCCAAACGTCTCCATTGCCGAGGTGGTGGATTACGCCAGTTCCTCAGCCGGAACCGACACGCCGGAATGGCTGGTAGGCTTTCTGGACTGGCGCGGTTTGCAACTCCCGGTGATTTCCTACGACGCCGCCAATGGCGGCAGCCTTAGTGTTCCCGGCGCCAATCGGGGACGCATCGTGGTGCTGAACACCATCGGCGAGCACCACCAGCGGCTTCCGTTCATTGCCCTGGTCACCCAGGGTATTCCCAGCCAGGCCCGCCTCACGGAAAGCCAAATCAAACAACTGGACGGCGAAGCCGGACCTGCCGATCTGATGCAGGTCGAGGTCGACGGCGACAACGCCTGGATTCCCAACCTGGAATACCTCGAAGGTCTGGCCAACGAATCTCGCCCCTGATCCTGTTGTGCCATGGCGGGGATTTTTGGAAATGTTATAATGTTTCAAACTTTTCCGGATTCCCGCTATGTCTGCCCGCGCACTGCCCTATCGCCCACACAATCACGATACCTGTGTCACCCAGGCACTCACTGACGCCCGCACTATCTGCCAGGATCGCAACGCTCGCCTGACGCCCACACGGGAGCGGGTCCTGGAGCTGATCTGGCAATCCCACAAACCGCTGGGGGCTTACGATGTCCTGGCCCAGCTGTCCGACGACGGTCACAACGCTGCACCGCCAACGGTTTACCGGGCGCTGGATTTCCTGCAGCAGAACGGCCTGGTACATCGTATTGCCTCACTCAATGCCTTTATTGGCTGTACCCATGCCGGTGAACACCACACCGGCATGTTTTTGATCTGCCAGGGCTGTGGCAACGTTCTGGAACTGACCGCGCCGTCGGTTTCCGGTGCCATCAAGGCCGCCACTGAAGCCGAATCCTTCGCGCTGGATGACATCACCCTGGAGATCGCCGGTCTCTGCCCTCGCTGCCAAAGCGAACGGGGTGAAGAAGGTAAAACAGGAGCGCCGGGCAATGAGTGAGTTACTGGCAACCCTGAACCAGGTCACGGTGGAATTTGACGACCGGCTGGTGGTCGATCGCGTCAACCTGACCGTGCACCGGGGCGACATCATTACCATTATTGGTCCGAACGGCGCCGGGAAAACCACTCTGATACGGGCCATACTGGGTCTGCAGAAAGCCTCCAGCGGTGAAGTCACCCTGTCGCGCAAACTGGTGATCGGCTACGTCCCTCAGCACCTTGCCCTGGAATCGACCCTGCCGCTGAGCGTCAAACGCTTCATGATGCTAACCGGGCGGGCGCTGCCAGAATGCCAGGCGGCCTTGCAGAAAACCGGCGTTAGCCACCTATTGGATGCCTCTGTGCATCACCTGTCCGGTGGTGAGAAGCAACGGCTGTTGCTGGCCCGGGCCCTGGTCCGGGAACCTGACCTGCTGGTACTTGACGAACCGGCTCAGGGCGTCGACATCAATGGCCAGGCCTCGCTGTACGAGCTGATCCGCCAGCTTCGTGATGAGCTTAACTGCGGCATCATCATGATCTCCCACGACCTGCACCTGGTCATGGCGGCCACCGACAAGGTTATTTGCCTGAACCAACACATTTGTTGCAGCGGCCACCCGGCCGATATCTCCCACGATCCGGCCTTCATTGAAACCTTCGGCCCCCGGGTGGCGGAATCCCTCGCGGTTTACCATCACCACCACAACCACCGCCATGACCTGCACGGCGACGTGGTAGAAAGCGAGACGGGTTCGTCCGTTACCGACCATCAGGAGTGCTCCGGCCATGCCCATCATTGACGCCGTGCTCAACGACTTTTTCTGGCGGGCGCTGATCGGCGGACTGGGCGTAGCCCTGGTCGCCGGGCCCCTGGGCTGCTTCGTGGTCTGGCGCCGAATGGCCTACTTCGGCGATACCCTGGCGCACTCGGCCTTGCTCGGTATTGCCCTGAGTTTCCTGATCAGCGTGCCACTGCACGTTGGCGTGGTAATGACCTGCATGGTACTGGCCATCGCTCTGGTGCTGCTTTCCCGAACCCGCGCCCTCGCCACCGACACCCTTCTGGGAATTCTTGCTCACAGCGCCCTGGCCATTGGCCTGGTGACACTCAGTTTCATGCCCGACGTCCGGGTGGATCTCACCGGCCTGTTGTTTGGCGACCTGCTGGCCATGAGCCGGGCCGACCTGTTCTGGATCTATGGGGGTGCTGCGGTGATCCTGACCCTGCTGGCTACTCTCTGGCATGGTCTTCTGATGAGCACCATTCACCCGGAACTAGCCCGGGTGGAAGGCCTGCCGGTGGAGCGTCTGCGCCTGGTCCTGGTCCTGATGTTTTCCCTGGTGATTGCGGTGGCGATGAAAATCGTTGGCGTGCTGCTGATTACTGCCCTGCTGATCATTCCGGCTGCCACCGCCCGACGCCTGGCCCACGGCCCGGAACACATGGTTGGGCTGGCGATGGTGTTTGGTTTCATCGCGGTGACCGGCGGCTTAAGCCTGTCCTGGTACCTGGACACACCGGCAGGCCCTTCCGCCGTAGTGACCGCATTCCTGACCTTCGTGCTGGTCTATGGCACCGCCGGCAAAGCCCGAATCTGAGAATTTCCCAGTCACCTCGGACTGGTCTAAAGTGAAGGAACATCACTGAGGGAGTGTGGCATTCAACTGCCATAACTCGGGAAGACGCGCATGGACAGCACATCGACTCATCCATCGGGCTGGCACCGCCTTTGGCCAGGCCTATGGGTGCCATTGGTCATTCTGATCGTCGGCGTGGCGTCGACGGCGTTCACTGCCCATCAGGAATCACACCGGGCCCGCCAACTGGCCGAGGCTCGTTATCAAGCCGAACACCAGGCCCTGGTTCACCTGTTGCTGGCGCGGGCCCCAGGGCGGGTCAGTGACGATGCGCTGGCGCAACGCGCAACCCGGGAATGGCTACAAGCTGTATTCACGAATGCGCTACCGCCCAGCCTAGGTGTCCGGGTTGATACCTTGTCCAGACACACCAAGCGCCCGCTGTTCCAAATTCGGACCCAAGGTCCCATTGACCCCACGCTGGCTCTGCGTACCGAAGTCAGCTCGGAGAATTTCAGCTGGATGTTGACCACGGTGCCAGCCCGGGCCCTCCTCGAACAGGCCTCCGACACCGCACTCAGAAACGTCTGGCTGGCTGGCGGCTGCCTGACCCTGGTGGCGACCGTGCTGGCGTTGATTCAGTGCCGCCGATTGCACACCAAAACGAAACAGATCTGGGAGATGGAGCTTCAGGAAGCGGGCTTCGACCAGCAAGTCAGCAATCTACAGGTCGAGAAAACCATTCTGCGCCGGGCTCTTGATGACAGTGAGCAACGCAGCCGAGATCTGGTGGCACTGTCCGGAGCGATCATTGGTGAACTCGACGAAACCGGCCACATTGGATTTATTTCGCCGCAACTCGCTGAGTTGCTGGAACGGGCACCGGCCGATCTCGCCGGCCATCCCTTTGAACAACTGATGGTAGCTAACTGCCGAGAGAATTTTAGACGGGCATTGAACGCCGCCCGCGCCGACCAATCCATCGAACGCATTGACGTGCCACTGCATCATGGCGACGGCGAGAGCACTGTCGAGGTCACGCTACGCATCCTTGCACTGACCGACCCGGTGCATGGCCTCAGCGGCTTTCGCCTCAGCGCCGTGCCCCACCCCTGACTTAATGCTCTATGTCAGGGTCTTGTGAGTGCCATCGCACAAAGGCGCCGAACCGGTCTGTTTGCAACCGCAGAACCAGACCCACTCCTTTTTTTCCGCGGTAAATTTTACCGGGGTGAATCCGGTGCCTTTGTGGGAGCCATCGCAAAACGGTTGGTTCTGGCTTCGGCCACACGCGCACCACAGGTAGTTTTTACCCGCCTCAACCAGCACGGAATAGGGTGTCTTACTGGCCACCAGCGCCTTGTCATCACTCATACCGCCTCCGGTCATAATCTTGCCCTCAGATAGAAGCAGTATAGACAATGACCCCAAGGCACTTGCCTGGCCACTCATTGCCGGTTATTGTATATGCACTTTCTAGCATATACGGATTTAGGTATATACATGAGCGCTGAAGCAAACAACCAGAGAATCCGCCCAAGCAACACGGATGGCGCGTAATGGGCCTGTTCGAACGCTACCTCAGTGTCTGGGTCGCCCTGGCCATTCTCCTTGGCATGACCACCGGCAGCCTGTTCCCGGACGGGTACGAAGTCATAGCCAACCTGACCTACGCACACGTGAACCTGGTCGTCGCCGTGTTCATCTGGGCCATGATTTACCCGATGATGGTCCAGATCGACTTTTCGGCAATCCGACAGGTGGGCCGCGAGCCGCGCGGGCTGGTGCTGACATTGGTGGTGAACTGGCTGATTAAACCCTTCACCATGGCCGCCCTCGGCTGGCTGTTCTTCAAGGTGTTGTTCGCGGGGATGATTGATCCGGCCACCGCCACCGAATACATCGCCGGGATGATTCTGCTTGGGGTCGCGCCCTGCACCGCCATGGTGTTCGTATGGAGTCAGCTGACCCGAGGCAACGCTGCCTATACCCTGGTTCAGGTGTCGGTGAACGACGTCATCATGGTCTTTGCGTTTGCGCCGATTGCCGCGTTGCTCCTGGGCCTGTCCTCCATCACCGTGCCCTGGCAGACGCTGTTGCTGTCTGTTTTGCTGTATGTGGTCGCACCCCTGATTGCTGGCGTACTGACCCGACGCTATCTTTTAAGGCAGGGCAAGCAACGCCTGGACGGATGGCTACACCACAGCAAACCGACCACGGTGCTCGGGCTGCTGGCAACCGTGGCCCTGCTGTTCGGGCTTCAGGCCGAGCGCATCCTAGACAACCCGGTCGCGATTGGGCTGATCGCGATACCGCTGCTGATCCAGAGCTACGGCATTTTCGTCATCGCTTATCTGGCCGCCCGAAAGCTGCAACTGCCCCACAATATTGCGGCGCCGGCCGGGCTGATCGGTACTTCAAACTTTTTTGAACTGGCGGTGGCCGTTGCAATCAGCCTGTTTGGGCTGACCTCGGGCGCGGCCCTGGCGACCGTGGTCGGCGTTCTGGTGGAGGTTCCGGTTATGCTATCGCTGGTGGCCCTCGCAAACCGGACCCGACACTGGTTTCCTCAGCCAATCTCATCCTGACACACAATCACCCTGGCCCAGCGCTATAGGAGACACTGTACATGAGCACCATCAAAGTAGGCATTAACGGCTTTGGCCGAATTGGCAGGCTAGCGTTGCGTGCCGCCTGGGACTGGCCAGGCATTGAGTTTGTAGCCATCAACGACCCGGGCGCGGATGCCGGAACACTGGCCCACCTGCTCACCTTCGACAGTATTCACGGACGCTGGAACCGGGACGCCGGCGTGGAGGGCACTCATATAGTGATCGACGAACGCCGTATCCGGGTGACCCACAACCGCACCATCGCCGAGACCGACTGGTCCGGTTGTGACGTGGTCATCGAAGCCAGTGGTGTGATGAAGAAGGTCGACGTGCTACAGGCCTATCTGGATCAAGGCGTCAAGCGGGTGGTGGTTACTGCCCCGGTGAAAGAGGCCGGCGCCAAGAACCTGGTCGTAGGCGTGAACGATCACCTGTTCGACCCGGGCACCGATCGGATCGTTACCGCCGCCTCCTGCACCACCAATTGCCTGGCGCCGGTGGTCAAGGTGATCCATGAAAAACTGGGCATCAAGCACGGCTCCATCACCACCATCCATAGCCTGACCAACACCCAGACCATCATCGACGCCCCACACAAGGACCTGCGCCGGGCCCGGGCCTGCGGCAGTTCGCTGATTCCGACCACCACCGGCTCGGCCACCGCCATCATCGAGATCTTTCCGGAGCTGAAGGGCCGGCTCGATGGGCACGCGGTCCGTGTCCCCCTCACCAATGCCTCCCTGACCGACTGCGTGTTTGAAGTCGACACGCCAACGGACCGGGACACCGTAAACCAATTGCTGAAAGAAGCCGCCGAGGGCGAACTGGACGGGATTCTTGGCTACGAGGAACGGCCGCTGGTGTCCATCGACTACCAGACCGATCCCCGCTCCTCGATCATCGATGCGCTGTCGACCATGGTGGTCAACGACACTCAGGTCAAAATCTACGCCTGGTACGACAACGAATGGGGCTATGCCAACCGCACCGCCGAACTGATGCGCAAGGTGGGCGCTGACTGACATGACCGCCGCCATCCGACAGTATCTGGTCATTACCGGCAATTACTGGACCTTTACCCTGACCGACGGTGCCCTGAGAATGCTGGTGGTGCTGCATTTCCACCAGCTCGGCTACTCACCGCTGGAAATTGCCCTGCTCTTTGTCTTCTACGAGTTCTTCGGCGTGGTCACCAATCTGCTTGGAGGCTATCTGGGCGCGCGCATGGGCCTCAATCGCACCATGAATCTGGGCCTGTTGCTGCAGATCGTGGCGCTGGCCATGCTGGCCGTGCCAGCCGCCGCCTTGACAGTACCCTGGGTCATGGCGGCCCAGGCCCTGTCCGGCATTGCCAAGGACCTGAACAAGATGTCAGCCAAGAGCGGCATCAAGCTGCTGGTCTCGGATGCCGAGCAGGGCAAGCTCTACCGCTGGGTGGCGCTCCTGACCGGCTCCAAGAACACCCTCAAGGGCGTGGGTTTCTTCCTGGGCGGCGTGCTGCTGATGGCGATCGGGTTCCAGGGCGCGGTCATTGCCATGGCTGCGGTGCTGGTGCTGATCTGGCTATCAAGTCTGGTGCTGCTGCAGCAGGAGCTTGGCAAGAGCAAGGCCAAACCCAAGTTCACCGACATCCTGTCCAAGAGCCGCCCGATCAACCTGCTCTCGGGCGCCCGACTATTCCTGTTCGGCGCCCGGGACGTCTGGTTCGTGGTGGCCCTGCCGGTGTACCTGCACACGGTGTTCGGTTGGGATTTCTGGCAGGTGGGTGGTTTCATGGCCAGCTGGGTCATTGGCTACGGTATCGTGCAGACCCTGGCACCACGCATCACCGGCGATCAGGCCGGACGCCTGCCGGCGGTGCTCTGGGCCGCGCTTCTGGCGGTAGTTCCGGCGGCCATTGCACTGGGGCTGACCACCGGAGTCTCACCGCAGGTGGCGGTGGTTGGCGGGCTGCTGCTGTTCGGTGTGCTGTTCGCCATCAACTCGTCCCTGCACAGCTACCTGATCGTCAGCTATGCCCGGGGCGACGGTGTGTCCCTGGACGTTGGCTTTTATTACATGTCCAACGCCGCAGGTCGGCTGCTTGGCACCGTGCTGTCGGGCTGGGTCTACCAGGTTTACGGTCTCGAGGCCTGCCTATGGCTCTCCTGCGGGCTGATCGCTCTGGCCGCACTGATTGCCACCGGGCTGCCGGAACGGCGCCCGGCTCCGGCCTGATGCTCAGAGCGGACGCAACACCTCGGTCAGCTTGCCGGTCTCGGTCAGTTCCATGAACTCGTCACCCAGGCGGTCGCTCTCCGCGATCGCCTTGTGCCAGGATCGTTCCCGGCCCCGATCATCGTTCACATAGGCCTCAAAATCCTTCCGGTCCGGCAGCTTTCGGTCAGGCAGGGTCTCCAGGTATTCCTTCGACGGCGCCACCAACACCACGTCCTGTAACCGGGTGGCATCGCCGCGGCGCCAGGGAAGGGTCTTGTCAAACCAGCCCGGCACCACCTTGTCGGTGAAGTGCGGGTACAGAATCACCCCGGGCTGCTCGTAGGGCAGGTCCAGGTGATAATCCAACAACCCGCCGTCCCGGTACACCCCCTCAGGCGCACCCGGAATATTGCGAACCCCGGACATCACCATGGGGATGGACGCGGAGGCCAACAGGGCCGGCAACAGGTTGTCACGGGTCAGGGCCACTTCGTGGCTGGGAAAATCAATCAGCTTGGAGACAGGGGCCTTGAGCCGGGCGTCGTGCAGAATACCCCGCTCCATGAATCGGCCCAGGTGACGACGGCTAACCATGTTGGCACTGATGGCGTTCATCAGCCCTAGACTGAGCCGGCCCCGGGTATCGTGTTCGAGCATCCCCAGACTGCGCACCACCACGACATTCAGCCGATACCAGGGATGGTTGAGAATGTAATCCTCACAACCGGCCAGCAGCGTTTCCAGGAACAGCACACTCTTGCGACTGACTTCCGCTGCGCTGACGCCCTTGGCAAACCGCTGGGAGGTATAGAGTTCGGCCAGTTTCGCCAACTGCGCCTTGGGATTGTCGGAGGAGGCTACCGCGGCAAAGCGCCAGCTGCCAATGGACGAGCCAATCAGCGAACGCTCCTGCGGGACTGCCGGCAACCAGTCGCCGAAAATCGCTTTGTCCAGGCCACTAAGCCCGAGGGCTTTGGGGCCTCCAGCGGCCCCAGGAACAACATGGACATCTTCCGGACCCAGTGGCTTGTCTTTCAGCCGCTGCATAGCACGCCGACCGGCTCGGATCGTCAGTGCTGGCGGCCGGGTATGAATTGCGGTCATGTGGCATTCCCTCTCGTCAAGGCGCGAAGTTTAACGAAGCAACGCGTACACAGCCAAGCGCAGGCCGCCAAAATGTCGGGAATAGCGACAGTTAGTGCTTCTTTGTCAGAAAGCTCATGCTACTATTTGAATAGTTCTAAACTGGCAGCAGTCGGTGTTTCCTAGGCAGCGGGAGTATGCTGTGAATCTGTTTTTCCCAGGTGACCAAATCGCCCGCAATCCTACCCTTGCCGTTCTGGGCTTCCGACGGCAACTGATGTACCACCTTCACTTCTGGGCATTTGTTGCAATCGCTCCGCTGATCCTGGTGCAGTGGCAGCAGGAGCATTATCTGCTGTCCGGCCTTCTGATTCTGTTCTGTTTGAACGCGCTCCTGGTGATCGCCTTTTTAAAGTTTCGCAATACTTACTTTCTGAACGGGCGTCTCTTTCCGCTCCTCGCCATGATTGCCGCCGGCTACTCCACCGTGATCAACGGCCACTCCGGCCTTTACTGGGCCTATCCGGCCGCAACCGCGCTGTTCTTCCTGCTACCCCTGCGCGAAGCCGCCGCCAGCAATATCGTGTTCATCTCGGTAATGGCCGTCATTTCCTTCCTGTACCTTCCGGAAGCCGAATTCTGGCGGATTGTCGTGTCTCTGGCGCTGACTTGCATCTTCGCCATGGTCTTTGCCTGGCTGGTGGGCAAACTGCAGCAGGAGCTGACCTGGCTAGCCACCACCGATCCGCTTACCGGCTGCCTGAACCGATCTCAGTTGGCCGACGTCCTGAATACGCAAATCCAGATGCGGGAGCGTTACGAACGGGTGTCGAGCCTGATATTACTGGATCTGGATTTTTTCAAGGCCATCAATGATGAGTGGGGGCACCAAGCCGGTGACCAGGTGCTGAGAGAGATGGCGACGCGACTCCGCAAACGGCTTAGGGAAATCGACCAGCTGTTCCGAATCGGCGGTGAGGAATTCATGATCGTACTGCCCGAGACCCGCCAGCGTGACGCCGACACCCTTGCCCATCAGCTCCTGGCCAGCATCAGCGCGCGGCCATTCCTGAACAACGTCAAAGTGACTGCCAGCGCCAGTGTCGCCGAGGTAAGCCAGGGGGAAACCTGGTCGGTGTGGTTAAACCGAGCGGACCAAGCGCTGTATCAAGCCAAGTCCAAAGGCCGGGATCAGGTGGTCAACGCCCAGCGGCCGTCACCCTCTGCCGCCGGCACCCTGCCGGATTCGACGACGACCTGAGCAGGGACAAACCCTAACCGACCCGCTTGCGGAACTCCCGGTAGGCCCCGAAGACATCCCACGGACATTCGAAATGGGGGTAGTGCCCAATGTTCCTCAAGCTGACAACATCCGGATTGGCAATCAATTCGCGGTATCGCCTGGCCATGGCTGCGCCGGACACCGGGTCCGCCGTGCCCGAAATCAGCCGCATCGGCTGACTGGCGTTTTGCAGGGCGCGAACCCAGCGATTGCGGTGACAACGCCGCTCTTCCATGAAATGAATGAGTTTATGCAGAATGCCACGGCCATTGTTGTAGGTCAGCAGATGCCAGAAATCCTCCATGTCACTCTGGTCGGGCGGATTCTGGCTGCCAAACAGGCGCCGGAAACTCCGCTCGAAACTCCGGCGAGTCAGACCGCGGCTAACCAAACCACCCAGAGGGCTGCGCAGGAGTTTCTGAATAAGCAGCGGGTGATGCACTTCCGGGAACAGGGCGCCATTCAGGAAACAGACACTGGCAATGGCAAACGGCAGCGCGCCTTCCTGTTCCCGCGCCAACAACTCCTGGGTCACACTGCAACCGTAGTCGTGGGCAAACAGATGCACAGAGCTCAGCCCCAGGCCCTCAATCCAACCCTGAACAAGGTCGGCCTGGTCTTCAATGCTGTAGGGGTAGTTAACAGGCTTGTCGGAGAATCCAAAGCCAAGCAGGTCCAGAGTCAAGACACTGTATTGCTGGGTCAGCATGGGCCAGACCCGGCTCCAGTCCCAACTGGCGGTGGGAAAGCCGTGCAGCAAAACCAGGGGCTCGCCCTGGCCGTTCATACGGCTGAAAATGGCATGGCCTTCGTACTTGAACCACTTGCCTCCCTGCTGCCACCCATCGAGGGTGCCCTCTTCGTGCCTGGGCACGGCCTTTCGGGCATCGGCGATCACCTGCTCCATCCTTTTTCCCCGGGGATATTCCAGCCCCAAACTGTAAAACAATAGCGTGCTGGCTGCCATAGTCTGTGGCTCGTTTCAGGCCATTGGGACCTGTAAGTGGTCTTTTCCCCATCACGTCGCGTAAAGCGTAGAGATGACAGACAAATTGCCTTAAGCTTTGGGCCACGTAAGACACAGCAGACCG
Organism: Marinobacter sp. LA51; assembly: GCF_030297175.1. Classification (NCBI taxonomy): domain Bacteria; kingdom Pseudomonadati; phylum Pseudomonadota; class Gammaproteobacteria; order Pseudomonadales; family Marinobacteraceae; genus Marinobacter; species Marinobacter apostichopi. The sequence continues at coordinate 3,603,103 of NZ_AP028070.1, forward strand.
GAATTGATTATGACCAAACTCCTTGACGACCTCGCAGGCCACTACAGCGCCATCATTAATGGGCTAGGTGAAGACACCGGCCGCGAAGGTCTGCAAGACACACCCATGCGTGCCGCCAAGGCCATGCAGTTTCTCACCCAGGGCTACCAGCAGAGCCTGTCCGACCTGGTTAACAACGCCGTATTCGAATCCGCCATGGACGAAATGGTTGTGGTTCAGGACATTGAGCTCTACAGCATGTGCGAGCACCACATGTTGCCGTTCATCGGCAAGTGCCACATTGCCTACCTGCCCCAGGGCCGGGTGCTGGGACTGTCCAAGTTTGCCCGTATCGTCGACATGTACGCCCGTCGCCTGCAGATCCAGGAAAATCTGACCCGGCAGATCGCTGAGGCAATCGAAGAAGTTACCAACGCCAAGGGCGTTGCGGTGGTTATCGAGGCGCAGCACATGTGCATGATGATGCGGGGCGTCGAAAAGCAGAATTCCCGCATGAAGACCTCGATGATGCTGGGCCAGTTTCGCAAATCCCAGGCAACCCGCAGCGAGTTCCTGAACCTCATTGGTAACAACCGCTGATTCCAACCGGATAACGGAGGCGCTATGACAGACGTAACCGGCAACCATCAGGCCCGGGTCCGCATTAAAGATCTGCTGCTTCGGGCCTACATTGGTATCAAGGAAGAGGAGATCAACAATCAGCAGGATGTGCTGATCAACGTCTGTCTGACCTACGATGCGACCGACGCCATCAACGAGAACGAAATCTCGGCAGCTCTGAACTACCGCACCATCACCAAGCAGATCATTCACCATGTCGACGGCAATCGGTTCGCCCTGCTTGAGCGCTTGACCCATGAGGTGCTGAGTATTGTCATGGAACACGCGGCGGTACAGTGGGCGCAGGTGGAAATTGATAAGCCCCACGCGCTACGCTATGCCGAATCCGTCTCGGTCTGTCTCGAGGCCCATCGCTAAGCAATCCCGGTAGCAAGCACCCATGCCACACGACTCACCGACCCAGCTCCGGGCTATCCTGGAGGACGTCCGAACAATTGCCCTGGTCGGCGCCAGTGAAAAGACCAACCGCCCGTCCCACGAGGTCATGGTCTATCTGCAACAACACGGTTACCGGGTGCTGCCGGTTAACCCTAGGATTGCCGGGCGCCAGCTACTGGGTGAAACCGTGGTGGCCGATTTGCCGTCGCTGCCTGAGCCGGTCGACATGGTGGACGTGTTCCTGGCCCCGGAACGCACCGATGCCATCATTGATCAGGCCATCGCGCTCAAGATCCCCACACTGTGGTTGCAGATTGGTGTGATCAACGAAACTGGCGTTGCCCGGGCCGAAGCAGCCGGACTGATCACAGTGATGGATCGCTGCACCAAACGGGAAATTACCCGCCTGGGTCTGCCCCCCATTTTGGCCTGAATTCACCAGTAAGATACTGAGAACCGGTGCCCACTGTCGTTTCCGGGCTGTGACTCACTGCCCCGCTCTGCCATAATCGGGACCCCATGTCCGGGTTCGGATCGGTTCAGTGATGGAGTAACCTGTGAGCAAACCGGCATCAGCCACCAGAATCCTCGTACGAGGTCTGTTGAGTCCCGTCTTTCCGGTGCTGATATTCCTGGTGTTCCTGACGCTGGCTACGGTTCTCCGCCATGGCATGGAGCAGCAGGACAACCGCCAAATCGCTGCCAACCTTGAACACGAAGCCGAAGCCATGGCCGCTGGCCTTGAGCGCGAATTCTCCATCCACGTAAAAAACCTCCAGCGCATGGCTGAGCGCCTGGAAGTCATGCCGGAAACCCCCGAGTCCGTCTGGAATGCCGATGCGAGGCGTTACCTCAAGGATTACGGCGTCTATCAGGCAGTGGAATGGATTGACCGAAACTTCATCATTCGTTGGCTTGAACCCGTTTCAGGCAACCCGGATGTCATTGGGTTCAACGTCGCCTTTTCTGAGCAACGCCGACAGGACCTGGAATCGGCGCGCACAACCGGCAAACCCGACATCTCAGGCGTCGTCAGTTTGAAACAGGGTGGGCAAGGCTTTGTGATCTATACCCCGGTCGGCACCGGCACCAACAACAATGGCTTTATTGCCGGTGTCTTCCACATGGAAGTCCTGGCACAGCAAATTCTCAGCAGCCGTATCCTCGAATCCTTCCAGGTCGACTTGATCAGCGGCGACACCCGAACCTATCAAATGACACCCTCAGACGGCGTAAGCGAGATCTTCGCCCACACCGAACCGGTCAATCTGCCAACCCTGGACTGGTCGTTCACTCTGCGTCCTACCAAAGAGTGGGTTCAGAGCCGACACAGTGATTGGCCCGCCATGACCTTCGGCTCACTGTCCCTGCTCGGACTGCTGACCAGCCTGACCGCCCTATTGGTACAGCTGATCCTGAAGCGCAATCGTGCCCTGCTGAAAACCCGCATTGAGCTGGACCGGGAGATTGACCAACGCAAGATTATCCAGCAGGACGTGGCCCGACTGGAATCCACCGATACTCTCACCGGGCTCGCCAATCGCCGGTTTTTTATGGAGGATCTGGCCCACACCCTGAGCATTGCCGACCGACAGATGCGCCAGGTGGCCCTTGTGTTGCTGGATCTCGACCGCTTCCAGATGCTAAACGACTCACTCGGCCACCAGTTTGGTGACGAACTGCTGATCAAGATCTCTGAGCGGCTCAATGGACTGAGCGACGAGCGTATTCTGGTGGCCTATGCCGGTGGGGATGAGTTTATGCTGTGCCAACAGCAGGTAGATGGCGTCGACGACGTCATTCACCTATTGGGTGCGGTCAAACAGTGTTTCGAAGCGCCTTACGAGGTGCAGGGACAAGCCCTTAACGTGACTGCGACTATGGGCATTGCCGTGTATCCGCAAAGTGGCCTGGATGCCGACACCCTGTTGCGCAACGCGGACATCGCCCTTTACCGGGCCAAGGATCAGGGCCGTAACACCTATCAGTTTTACACCGAGGGCATGCAGGACCGGGAAGTCATGCGTCTGGAACTGGACAAGGATCTGAGCCAAGCCCTCCGCAACGATGAATTCGTGCTGTTCTACCAGCCGCAGCTGGATCTGGATCGCAGTGAAATCAACAGCGTGGAAGCCCTGATTCGCTGGCAGCACCCCCGCCGCGGTCTGCTTTCACCGGTCGACTTTATTCCGCTGGCGGAGGAGAGCGGCCGCATCACCGATATTGGTCGCTGGGTGGTGATGGCCGCCTGCCGCCAGCTCGCCCAATGGCAGGACACGCCTTATGAACACCTTCGGATTGCAGTGAATTTGTCCGGTCGGGAACTGGACGACGAGGAGCTGGTGGATCACATTCGTGAGGCTCTGGAGTCCGAAAATGTGCCTGCCGACCGCCTGGAAGTGGAGCTGACCGAGGAGGTGTTCATCCAGAACATAGAGCGCAACCGGGACCAGCTGTACCGATTGCAGCAACTGGGCGTGCATCTGGCCATTGATGACTTTGGCGTTGGCTATTCTTCACTCGGGTATTTGCGCGACTTCCCGGTCGACGTTCTCAAGATTGACCGCTCATTCATCAATGAAGTCACCAAGCGTCACGACGACGCGGTGATCACCCGCGCGGTGATCAATCTGGCCCATAACCTGGGGATGGATGTGGTAGCCGAGGGCGTGGAAACTGAGGAGCAGCTGGCCTTCCTGAGGAACAATCACTGCAATGTTGCCCAGGGTTATCTGATCAGCCGGCCCATTCCCGCCGTAGGACTTGAACAAGCCATGGCCGAAGGTTCGCTGCTGAAGGGTATTGCCGTGAATTCGGAATTGTAATCCCGTCACACCAACCCCACCATTAGAGACACACTCCCCGGGTAAGTTGTTATGACATCGAAATACCTGACCCCAGAACAGGATCGTGATATCCGGCGCTGGGAGCGCTGGAACCGCAATTATTTCATCCTCGCCTTTCTGGCCCTGATCATCATCTTGGTGTTCAGCAGTCAGCTGGGTCTGTCCAGCGGAACCAGCTGGGGCCCGCTCGGCGTGCTGCTTGCGGCGATCGTTGCCCCCATCATTGTGCTGCAACTGCGGCTGGCCTGCCCTGCCTGTGGCCACAAAATCGGTTGGCAAGCCAAGCTGATGGCGCCAGACCAGTGCAAAACCTGCGGTACCTTCCTGCGCGCCAAAGGCCAGTAAGCCTCCTCCGAAAAAAACCCTTGACCTGTGAGTTGCTCACAGGTTTTATTGTTTCCTATAAGCTGCATTTCTATGCATGCCGTGCCCGATTGGGCGCTGTTCGTGCCTGGGTACCTGTCCTTCCGAAACCCGCTCAAGCACGTCCCTGTGGCGCTTGAGCTCCGCCATCCATGGCTACGCACAGTTTCGGAAGGACAGGCACCCAGGCACTCGTTCAACCTTCTGAATGGGTTTGAGCTATGAAAGTCAAAGACATAGCAAACGCTGCTGCCGTCAATCCGGATACCGTGCGGTTCTACACCCGTGAAGGGCTGTTAAACCCGAGCCGGAATCCGGACAACAACTACCAGCAATTCGACGCCGATGACCTTCGGCGCCTGCGTTTTGCGCGTAAGGCCCGGCAGCTTGGATTTTCGTTGCCGGAGATCCGAGCCATTCTGGATCAGGCCGAGGATCATCATTCGCCCTGCCCCATGGTGCGCGAGGTTTTTGAGCAGCGCCTGGCTGAAGTTGAGCGGGAAATCAGCGAACTGCAGGCACTGCGCAAGCGCATGACCTCCGCCCTCACAGCGTGGCAGGACATGCCCGACGGTACGCCGGATGGCCACACCATTTGCCGGCTGATTGAGCATTGGGACGACACACCCACAGTGAGTCCAGCAACCGTGAACGGCAACGAGGAGTGAGCAACTGTGACTGAGCCGAAGACACTACACACCGCGCTGTCCATTTCCGGCGCTACCTGTCAGGGCTGCGCCAACCGGATTCGTGCTGCGTTAGAGCCGGTCACTCGCGATCAGAGCCTGGTTGAGGTGGATCTGGAACAGCAGACCGTTGCGCTGCCAGACCATGTTGACCGTGACGACGCTGCGCGACGGGTTTCTGAAGCCGGATACCCGGCCGAGCCGGTGTCCGCGGCCGAGTCGGAATCGGCCAGTTGCTGCAAGAGTCAGGAGGCATCAGCACCGCCGGCCGACAGTGCCCAGGCCCAGGACTCCAGCGCCGGCGCTAGCCCTTCGGCGGATAACGATGATCAGGTTGCTCTGTCGGTGAGCGGGGCCACATGCGCTTCCTGTGTGAGCACCATCGAAAAGGCCTTAAATTCGGTACCCGGGGTGACCGGAGCACACATGAATCTGGCCGATAATACCGCTACCGCCACCGGCCATGCCGACCCACAGGCACTGGTACGGGCCGTCGAGAGCGCCGGCTATGGCGCCCGGGTCATTGAGAACGAAGATGAGGCTGACGAGCGCCGGCAGGAAGAAGACCGCACGCTTTACCGTACTCTGCTGATCAAAATGGCGGTGAGTCTGACCCTGGGCGTTGGCCTGATGGTCTGGGGCATGGGGTTCGGCACCATGATGGTGACCGAGGCCAACCAGAGCCTCTGGCTTGGGCTCGGCGGACTTACCCTGCTGGTGATGGCCACCACCGGCGGGCATTTCTACACCGGTGCCTGGAAGGCATTCCGGCACCATAACGCCAACATGGATACGTTGATTGCCCTGGGGACCGGCACGGCCTGGATCTACTCCATCGTGGTCGCCAGCATCCCGGATGCGTTGCCGGAGATGGCGCGGCATGTGTATTTCGAGGCCTCGGCCATGATCATTGGCCTGATCAACCTCGGCCAGGCGCTGGAAATGCGAGCCAAAGGCAAGACCTCGGAAGCGGTTCGGCGGTTGCTGGATCTTCGGGCAAAAACCGCCCGCGTACTGCGTGAGGGCGAAGAGCGGGATATCCCGGTAGAGGAGGTCGTCAAGGGCGACCGCATCCGGGTTCGTCCGGGCGAGAAACTGCCAGTGGACGGGGTCATCTCCGAGGGCAACACCCGAATCGATGAAAGCATGCTCACCGGTGAACCCATGCCGGTCAGCAAAGGCGAAGGCGATGGCGTCTCCGCGGGTACTCTGAACACCCACGGCAGCATCATCTACGAGGCCACGCGTGTCGGCAGTGACACCGCGCTGGCCCAGATCATCAAACTGGTGAAGAAAGCGCAGGGCTCCAAGCCCGCGATCGGCCGTCTTGCTGATCGGATTTCCTCGGTATTCGTGCCTACTGTCATGTTGATTGCCGTCGTCGCCGCGCTGGTGTGGTTCAACCTCGGACCGGAGCCGGCCGTGGTACATATGATGGTCGCGGCCACCACGGTGCTGATCATTGCCTGCCCCTGCGCCCTCGGGCTTGCCACACCCATGTCGGTGATGGTCGGTGTTGGTAAGGCCGCGGAATACGGGGTGCTGATCCGCCAGGGCGATGCTCTGCAGACTGCCGGCAAACTCGACCTGGTGATTCTGGACAAGACCGGAACCATTACCGAAGGCCGGCCAATCGTTACCCGGGTTCATGCGGTTGATGGCGACGAAAGCCGGCTATTGGGCCTGGCCGCTGGGCTAGAGCAGCATTCCGAACACCCGTTGGCTGAAGCGATCCTCACCCGAGCCGGTGAGCAGAACGTGTCCCTGGAAAAAGTCAGTGACTTTGAAGCTCTGAATGGCAAAGGCGTCCAGGGCAACGTCAATGGCCAAACGGTGCGCCTGGGCAACCGTCGCTGGCTGGAGAATGAGGGGCTGAAGATTCCGGATCTGGACGAGGTAGCCCGAGCCATTACCGAGGAAGCCGGCACGCCGTTGTTCCTGGCCTTAAATGAAGACGTGCTCGGCATCTTTGGTGTCGCCGACGCGATAAAAGCTGACTCCAGAGCCGCCATTGCGCGCCTGCACGACGCTGGTATCAAGGTAATGATGGTAACCGGGGATATCCACGCCACCGCCAAGGCTATCTCCGCCAAAGCCGGCATCGACGACTACCGGGCGGAAGTACTACCTGAGGACAAGGCCGAAGTAGTCAGTGCCATGCGAGGTAAAGGCTACACCGTGGCCATGGTGGGTGACGGTATCAATGACGCCCCTGCCCTGGCCGCTGCCGATGTCGGCTTTGCCATTGGTACCGGCACCGACGTAGCCATTGAAAGCGCGGGGATTACCCTGATGCGCGGCTCCCTGCATGGGGTGCCGGATGCCATCGAAATATCCCGGGCGACCGTAAAAAACATTCACCAGAACCTGTTCGGTGCCTTTATCTACAACAGCCTGGGTATTCCGGTCGCCGCCGGGCTGCTGTACCCGGTGTGGGGTATCCTGATGAGCCCGATCCTGGCCGGCGCGGCCATGTCACTGTCGTCGGTCACCGTGGTGTCCAACGCCAACCGGTTACGTTTGTTCACGACCAGTCAGTACTCCGGGAGGATACCGACACAATCTGATCAAAACTCACAGGAGGTGCGGAACTGATGGAAACCTTTATGGTCAACGCTGGTGGCATCGCCCTCATGGCCGCAATTGTCTGGTGGTTCTGGCTATCGTCCTCAACCGGCGGAAGCTCTGATCAAGACCATAGCCAGCACTAACGCTCTATTGCAGAAGGACATTCTCATGAAATCACAAGCACTTGGACTAGCCCTGACCGCGGCATTGGGATTCAGTACGCCGCTGCTGGCCGCCGGAGCGGCCCAGAGCATTCATGTCTACAAGTCACCCTCCTGTGGTTGCTGCACCGACTGGGTCAAGCACCTGGAGGAACATGGCTTTGAGGTGGAAGTGACTGAAACCAACAACCTGAACCCAATCAAGCAGCAGGCGGGGCTGACGCCGTCATTATCGAGCTGTCATACCGCCTTTGTTGGCGATTACGTGATTGAGGGCCACGTACCCGCGGATGATGTCCGACGCCTGATTGCCGAAGCTCCGAAGGTCCGGGGGCTGACTGTGCCGGGTATGCCCGTAGGCTCACCTGGCATGGAAATGGGTGACCGCAAGGATCACTACAAGGTTTTGATGTTCAACGAGATGGGCCAGACCAAGGTCTATTCCGAGCACAATCAATAGCCCGGAAACAATAGCCTAGAAAGCGCAGTGCAGGGTTGGAATAGGGGCAAAAGAGCCGGGGCCACAATGGCCCCGGTCTTGTAACGCGAATCAGAAGAGGTAGGGGGCCAGAGCGAGTTCCAGGCGCGCTTGCGCGGCAAAGAGGTTCGACACCGGCACCACCGGCTGCTCGGGCGGCACGGCCGTCGGCCAGGCTTTCTGCAAGTCATCCAGAGCCTTGCTGGCTACGCGCCACGCCTCTTTGTTGTCCCGTTTCAGCAGCGCTTGCTGACCGTCCAGGTATTCGCGGGCGGCATGGACAAAGCCGCGACCGTCCTGGTACTCGTGCACGGCCACGAACTGGCCTTCTTCCAGCGCCTCGTCATACTCAAGCACCGCCTGCTTGGTCAGCGACAGGACGACCTTGGACACGGTTGCGCTGGTCACACCTTTTTCACCGACGTTATTCTCGGCTTTTTCGATGGCAACCCAAGCCGCCTGGAACTGCTGATTGATATCACTCCAGTCCTCAATCCCACCGGATTTTTCCGCCAGTGCCTTCAGGTGTCCACCCAGGGCATTCTGGCCACGATGCTCCAGGCCCGGCTCGGCCATCGGGTAAACCTCAACCCAAGGGTGCGTCAGGTGCGGGCGGCCCTCGGCCACCTCACCGGATTTGATCAGTTCGCGGGCCGCCAGCAGGTGCCCCTGCATCATCTGCAGCATGGCGACATAGGCGCCGTCAGAGGTGACTGAAGAAACAGAGCTGCCGGCTTCTCCGCCTTCGCCACCTTCTCCACCTTCTCCGCCTTCTCCGCCTTCTCCGCCTTCTCCGCCTTCGCCACCTTCACCGCCGGCCGCGAAATAACTGAAAGCTGCACCGGCTTCGGCGCCATGGTATTCGCCACCTTCACCACCGTGGTGTTCGCCGCCCTCACCACCTTCGCCTCCGTGGTGTTCGCCACCTTCACCACCTTCATCACCTTCACCACCTTCACCACCGTGGTGTTCGCCGCCTTCACCACCTTCACCGCCGTGGTGTTCGCCGCCTTCACCACCTTCGCCGCCGTGGGCCGAGGCGTGCTGTTGATCGTCGTAGTGCTCTCCGCCTTCGCCACCTTCACCACCCAGGGTGCCGCAGCCCGCGATAAGTGTGGCCATACCGATGCCGGTCCACAGTTTTACAGTCTGGTTTTTCATTCACTTGCTCCTGTCTGAACTCCGCCGTTTCGCTTGGCCAACGACGGCAATATTGAAGGTCGGTCAATGGTGGTGCATGATGAATCAATAACTGTCTTATTTGCAAATTATTCGTATTACGAATTGGAGCCCACCATGATTCTGTGTATCGGCGAGATTTTGAACGCTGAGCAGCTGAAACGCGTTCGCGCCGCGCTCGACAATGGCAGCTTCGATGACGGTCGCAAGACCGCCGGCTGGCATGCTCGCCTAGTCAAGAACAATGAACAGATGCAGATGGCCGACGACGCCGCCCGCGCCCTGCGCGCAGAGGTGGAAAAGGCCCTGACCGAACACCCGCTGTTCCAGATGGCAGTCAGGCCCGCCAAGATGACGCCCCCAATGTTCAGCCGTTACCGCGACGGCATGACTTATGGCAACCACGTAGATGACCCGGTAATGGGCCGGGGGCCGGGCCGCCTGCGTACGGACATGTCCTTTACTCTGTTCCTGGATGACCCGGACAGCTACGAGGGCGGCGAACTGGTGACCGACACCACGGCCGGCGAGCAAAGCTACAAACTGCCGGCAGGCTCGGCCGTGGTCTATCCCTCCTCCACCCTGCACCGGGTTGAACCGGTCAGCCAGGGCCAGCGCCGTGTCGCCATCGGCTGGATTCAGAGCACTATCCGCGACCCGGCCCAGCGGGAAGTGCTGTTCGATCTCGACACCGCCCGGCGCCAGCTGTTTGAACGCGAAGGCAAAACCGCTGAATTTGATCTACTCACCAAGTCCCTGGCCAATCTCCAGCGATTTTGGGCCGAGATCTAGTTTGGGAAGTCCGCTATCTGACGCATGGACCCATAACCGTTATACTCCGCCCAACATTCTTTTTAACAGCCAGGTTCATTCATGCTCAATGCCGACGCTATCAGCCAGTTGCGCCAGCTGAAATCCGATATCCACGACAACAAGATCGTTTTCCCCGGCACGGTTAAAGCCACCAATGGACGCTTTGGGTTCGTCGCCCTGGATGAAGGTCGGGACGTTTTTCTGCCCCCGGAAGAAATGCAGAAGGTGCTGCCCGGCGACCGCGTCAACGTTACCGAGCAGGAAGTCGAGAAAGGCAAGACTCAGGGCGCAGTGGACGAACTGCTGGAAACCCGCCTGAGCACCTTCGTTGGCCGCTACCTGATTAAAGGCAAAGGTCACTTTGTGGTGCCGGAAACCCCGGGCATCAATCGCTGGATCTTCATTCCGCCGAAAGAACGCATGAATGCTAAACCGGATGACTACATCTATTGCGAGATCCACAAACACCCGATCAAGGATGGCAAGGGCCAGGCCAAGATCCTGAGGGTAATCGGCAAGACCGGTGATCCTGGCATTGAACGGGCGCTGACCCTGGCCACCTTCGATCTGGCGGACGCTTGGCCGGAACCGGTACAGGCCCAAGTCGACGGCTTGGGAGAACAGGATATCCAGGCCCGCGAAAGCGACCGGGAAGATCGCACCGGACAACCGTACGTCACCATCGACAGCCCGGGCACCCAGGACATGGACGATGCCCTGCTGGCCGAACCCAACCCCACCGGTTGGACCCTGTCGATTGCCATCGCCGATCCGACGTCGGTGATCGAGCCCGGCAGTTCCGCCGAGCAGGAAGCGTTCAACCGCGCCACCGCCATTTACTTCCCGGGCGAGCCGCTGCCAATGCTGCCCGATGGCCTGAGCACCCGGTTGTGTTCACTGATGCCGGAGGTGAATCGTCTGGCGCTGGTGTGTGACCTGCAGGTCAACAACGATGGTAGCCTGGGCGACTACAGCTTCCACCAGGCGGTGATCCGTTCCCAGCGCAAGCTCAGCTATGAACTAGTGGCCAACCTGATCGAGGGCCGCGAGGACGACGACATCAAGGCACTGCCCGACGTCGTCGCCAATAGCCTGGACCAGCTGCACCAGGCCGCCACTGCCCTGCGCAAATGGCGCGCCGAGCACGCCCTGCTCAGCGGCGATCGGCCGGAATTCCGCTTGCGCCTGGACGAGAACCGGCGCATTCGCCTGATCGAACCGTCGGTACAGAACGAAGCCCATCGCCTGGTTGAAGAGTGCATGGTGGCCGCCAACCGGTGCGCAGCGGATTTCCTGAGCCAGCAGCCGTCCGGCCTGTTCATCCAGCATCCCGGGCTCCGGGACGATCGCATCGACAACATCCGCGCGCTGCTGCAAAGCCACGCCCCGGAGCTGGCTGAGGTAGACGCCACCAGCGCCGCCGGATTCCGCCAGCTGATGACCCAGACCGAACAACTGGCCGCCGAGGTTCCGGTCAAGGCGATCATTTCCCGCCAGCTGGCCCGCGCCGAGCTGGGCTTTCAGCCCGCGCCACACCAGGGCATGGGACTGAACGCCTATACCACCTTCACCTCACCGCTGCGCAAGTTCTCTGACTTTTACGTGCACCGGCTGATCAAGTCTGCATTGTGGGACCACCCGCTCAAGGCCCTGACCTCCGAGCAACTGGATGCCCTGCAGCAGGCCCAGATCAACGCACGTCAGGCCGCCAACAGCCTGGAAGCCTGGCTCAAGAGCGACTTTGCCCGGACCCTGGGCGATGCGCCCATGACCGGAACCATCAGCCGTACCGTGCCTGCCGGGTTCTTCGTCCGGCTCGACGCCAACGGCCTGGAAGGTTTCGTCAGCTGCAAGGATCTGGACGGCAAATACGGCTTTGATCCGGTCACCCTGCGCCTGATCCACAACAAGAACGGCCGTATCTTCCAGCTAGAGCAGCCGGTGAAGGTCACCTTCGCCAATGTTGACGAGGAGCGTCGTCAGATCAATTTCACACTGGTGGAGGCCGAGGAAATCCAGAGCGGCAGCGACACCAACAACGGTTGATAAACCGCTGGGGCAGGCGCATCGTAACTAGGGAGAGTTGTTGTTAAAGGGAGGTGCGTTATGCCCATCAAGCCCGATGAGTTTCTGAAAAAATACGGTTTCGACACGGAAGAAGAAGAGCGGGATCACAGCTTGCGGCACAACGCCATGGAGCACGCCAAGCACCTGCGCCGGCCCCACGCGGGTACGCCCCACGATTGGGAAGAATGGGAGCGCTACAAGCGCGAACACCCGGACGAAGTGGAAGAGGATGACGACCAGAGCTGAGTCGTCATCCCGGCCGATCAGCCCAGCATGCGCTCAAGCCGTTCGTCCTTGGCCCGCCATTGCTCCGCCAGCCAATCTTTCACGTTCCTTCGATGCTCCCCGTCTGCTGAATAGTCCCGGCCCTTGAGGTGACTGGGGATCTCAACCGTGTGGATCTCCATCCGAATGTCCTTCACCCGTCCACAGATGAAATCCCAGAACGTCGGCGCGCCATCCGGATAGGCGATGGTCACATCCACCAGAGTCTCGATCGAATCCCCCATGGCGTCCAGCACGAACGCGACACCGCCGGCCTTTGGCACCAGCAGGTGCTGGTACGATGATTTCTGCTTGTCGTGCTTGGCCTGGGTAAAGCGGGTGCCCTCGACGAAGTTCATCACGCTGACCGGCGTATGCTGAAACTTCTCACAGGCGATGCGGGTCGCCTTCAGGTCTTCACCGCGCTTCTCCGGATGCTTGATCAGATATTCCCGTGTGTAGCGCTTCATAAACGGGAAATCCAGCCCCCACCAGGCCAGGCCAATCACCGGTACCCAGATCAACTGCTGCTTCAGAAAAAACTTCAGGAACGGCGCCCGGCGATTGAACACTCGCTGCATCGCCAGAATATCCACCCAACTCTGGTGATTGCTGAGCACCAGATACCAGCTTTCCCGCTCCAGCTCTTCGGCGCCTTTGACGTCCCAGCGGGTGGCGTGGGTCAACTTCATCCAGGCGCCATTGCAGGCGACCCAGGCCTCAGCAATGCCAATAATCAACCTGGTACACAACACCCGGAAGCCCTTGTGCGGAACCACCAGCTTCAACACCGCCGGAATATAGAGCAGGATGCACCAGAACAGCGTGTTGATGCCGAGCAGGATGGAATTGATAACGCCGATAACGGGAGCCGGTAGGAAACTGAGCATGCGATTCCTGTGGTGATTGTTGTCTGAATGGCTGGCAATGATAGCAACCAGCGGCTCACTTGGGCAGTGGCCGAAAGTGACCACCTTGCCCGCGCGGTTGGACGGATCTGCCATAGCCGCGGCTGGCCTGGTGCCTTATGGTGAGCGCAGACTACGGCTCAGCCTAATATCGTTACCACTTGTGATGGAAACACCCATGCCAAACCTGCTCAAAGCCGCCACCGAGAAAGCTGCGGGACTGACCCGGCACACCGCCCTCTATGCCGGCAACGCCTTCGATCGGGTATTCCGCGCTGCCAGCCTGGTGCAAGCCGGACAAACCCCGTTCGAGACCCTGCACAGCGACGGCCTGGTCAGCTTGCGTTACTACCCTCCGCTGGCCGAAGACTTCATCGAACTGGACGACATCGTGATCCCGGTGGAGCGGCAAAGCCACCGCACACCCATCGTCATCATCCCGCCGCTGGCGGTGAACATGCTGATCTACGACCTGTTCCCCCAGCGCAGCCTGGTGCGTTTCCTGCGGGCCAAAGGCTTTGAGGTGTACCTGATCGACTGGGGCATGCCGACCCGGGCCCACAGCCACTTCAACCTGCACACCTACGTGGCGGAACTGCTGCCGGCATCGTTGAACCGGGTACGCCAACACAGCGGCGAACAGGAACTGACCCTGCACGGCTGGAGCCTGGGCGGCATGTTCACCCTGTTCTATTCGGCACTCAGTAAAGACCAGCACGTCCGCAACGCGGTCGTAGTGGGCTCGCCCATCGACAGCCACGCCTCCGGGCTGATGGGACTGCTGTACCAGGGAGTGTCTGGCGCGTCGGATTTCGTCCAGCGCCGTACCGGCTTCAAACTCCACGATCTCAAGCCAGACTGGTTTCATAGCCCTGGCTGGGCTAACACCATTGGCTTCAAACTGACCAACCCCATCGGCAGTTTCAAGGGCTACTGGGAATTACTGGCAAAACTCGGCGACCGGGAATTCGTCGCCGACCACGCCACTACCTCGGCCTTCCTGGACCGGATGGTGGCCTATCCGGGGGGAATCGTGCAGGACGCGGTGGTGCGCCTGCTGATCACCAACCAGCCATCACGGGGAAAAATCCAGATCGGCCAAGATGTGGCCCGACTGGAGAACGTCACCTCCAGCGTCTTTGCCATCGCCGGGGAAACCGACACCCTGGCAATGCCCGACGCGGTGGCCAAAATCCAGCAGCACATCCGCTCAGTCGACGTCACCTTCCGTGTGGTACCCGGTGGCCACATGGGCATTCTGGCGGGCAGCAAGGCCCCGAAAGCCAGTTGGCTTGAGCTGGCGGAATGGTTGGCAGAGCGTTCTAACTAATCGGTATCACCGGAGACGACATACTCCAAAGATTGAGCGTTTGGCGGTTGGATTCTTCCAAACTGTGCGGAGCCATGGATGGCGGAGCTCAAGCGTCACATGGACGTGCTTGAGCGGGTTTTGGAAGAATCCAACCGCCGAACGCCCGCCACGTTAGAGGTTAGCCAGGGTTTCCGGCAATTCACTCAAAGAACCAATCACCGCCGAAGGCTCAATCCCCCAATCCTCAAATACCTTCTCCGAATCCCGCTTAACCCAAACCGCCAGCAACCCAGCCGCCCGGGCCCCAATCACATCCCAGGCATTACTGGACACCAGGCACAGCGGCTCATCCCAGGCGCCAGTCTTACGACGGGCATAGGCATACACCGCCGGATCTGGCTTGAAACTCTTCAAGTCATCCACCGACACCAACCCCTCGAATTGTTCCAGCAGATCGTTGTGGCCCAGCACCTTTTCCAACGCCGGGTAACTGCCGTTGGAAAAGGCAAACAGCGGGTATTGGCCTTTCAGTGCTTTCAGGGCCGGCAGGGAATCGTCGAACGCCGGTAGCGACAGATAGGCCGTCATCAACTCGTCCTCACGCTCAGACGACAACGGCAACTTGTGCGTGGCCATAGCAAACCTCAGCGCCTGCCGGGTACAGACACCGAAGTCCTCATACACCCGCATCAGGCCCTTGCGAAAAGAGAACTCCAACTGCTTCTCCCGCCACAACGCAGCAACCGCTCCGGCATCGTCGCCAGCATCGTGCTGCAGTAGCTCAGACATGCCCATTGGATCAACCAGGGTGCCGTAGACATCAAATGCCAGTCGCATGGTCATCTTTAAATTCCCTCCAACCGTTCTGAATTTGAACAATCATTCAACCCTAACAGATAACACCTACGCCTGCCCCGCCCCATAGATTACCTAGCTTGCACTGGAGTAGACTGCCATTCATGAACCCCATTGATACATTCAATCTCGACATTCGCGCCCTCAGCACCTTCGTAACAGTCCTCGACGAAGGCAGCGTTTCCCGCGCTGCGGTGAAGCTCGGCGTCAGCCAATCTGCGGTCAGCCACACCCTGGACCGCCTGCGCCAAGCCCTGGGCGACCCGCTGTTCGTCAAATCCGGGCGCGGTATTACCCCTACCCGCTATGCCTTGCAGGCCGGCCCGCACATTCGTCAGATCCTGGACGACCTGCACTCGTTGTCCTCAGGTCCACCGTTTACCCCGGCTACCGCAGAATTCACCTTTACCATTGCCGCCAACGACTACCAGCGCGATCTGCTACTGCCACCATTGGTTGCCGCCCTGCGCCGGGAAGCGCCGGGCATCCGGCTGCAAGTGATCCCCTCCGGGATCCCCAATGCCGACATGCTGCGCAAGGACGTGTGTGACCTGATCATCTCGCCCCACGCCCCCGAGGCCACCGATATCATGCAGCGAGGCCTGATGGCCGATCGCATGGTGGTGTTCTACGATCCGGAGAAGCGGGACGCACCGAAGGATCTGCCCGAGTATCTAAAGGCCGACCACATTGCCCTGCTGTTTGCCTCGGGCGAAAAGCCTGGCCTGGAAACCTCGCTCTCCACCCGGGGCCTGACCCGCCGCACCCTGGTGACCGTATCCAACTTCTCCGGCCTGCCCGAGTTCCTGCGCGGCACCGACATGCTGGCTACGGCGCCGGAACTGATGAGCAAACACCTGCTCCGGGACTTCGCCTGGACACCGCTACCCTTTGATTTCAAACCTTTTACGCTGCTTATGTTGTGGCACCGCCGGAACCAGAACGACCCGGCCCACCGCTGGTTGCGAAACCAGGTAAAC
Organism: Marinobacter sp. LA51; assembly: GCF_030297175.1. Lineage (NCBI taxonomy): Bacteria > Pseudomonadati > Pseudomonadota > Gammaproteobacteria > Pseudomonadales > Marinobacteraceae > Marinobacter > Marinobacter apostichopi. The sequence continues at coordinate 3,619,582 of NZ_AP028070.1, forward strand.
AGCGTCGCCGCCACCATGAACGGCCTCAACCCGTAATCAATCGATATTGTTCATATATCGTATGAAGCCTGCGGCCGTTATCTTCCTGGTTACTAGCCCATAGACTCCCCTTCCATAGTTTGATCGCCGGCTGGCGTACAGGCTGTCCAAAACTGTGCGGAGCCATGGATGGCGGAGCTCAAGCGCCACATGGACGTGCTTGAGCGGGTTTTGGACAGCCTGTACGCCAGTCGGCCACTCCCAATTCAGGAAGATAAATGCTCACGTTAACCAGTGTCTGGACAACCATTTTGCTAGCGGCCGCCGTAGCCCTCGGCCCGCTCGCGACCGATATGTATCTGCCGGCACTGCCGCAGATCGGACGCGATTTCGGTTCCGGCACTGATCAGGTCCAGCTAACGCTGAGCCTGTACATGGCGGGCTTTGCCATCGCCCAGTTGATCTGTGGGCCGCTCGCCGACCGCTTTGGTCGCAAGCCGATCATGATCGGCGGCTTCATCCTGTTCGCCATCGCCAGCGTTGGCTGTGCCCTGGCGACCAATATTGAAACCCTGATTCTGTGCCGCGTTCTTCAAGCGCTGGGCGGCTCCGCAGGACCGGTACTGGGCCGTGCCGCCATTCGGGACATCTACACACCGCGTGAAGCGGCCAAGATCCTCGCCATTCTGGCCAGCATCATGGCCCTGGCGCCGGCCATCGCGCCCACCATCGGCGGTGTGATGGTCGCCAGCCTGGGTTGGTCGGCCATTTTCCTGGTGCTGGGCGCTTACGCCCTGGTTATGGCAGTGGTGGTGGCTTTCGGTATTCCCGAACCCATGCGCCCGGAATACCGTCAGCCGTTGCGGCTGTGCAGCCTGCTGCGCAACTATCGCAGCATTGGCACCGATATCAGCTTCCTTGGCTACACCCTGACTAACGCGCTGATCTTCTCCGGCCTGTTCGCATTCCTGTCTGGTTCCTCGTTCGTATTGATCGACTTTCTGGGCGTGGCGCCGGAGCACTTCGGCCTGTTCTTCGCCTGCATTGTGGTGGGTTATGTCACCGGCAACCTGACCGCCATCCGCCTGGGCAGCAAGCTGGTGCCAGACCAGATTCTGGTGCGGGGACTGGTGATTGCGGTCGCCGGCGGTGGCCTGATGGCCGCCCTGGCACTCAGTGGCGTGTACAACGTTTGGGCGGTGATCCTGCCACAAACCCTGTTCATGGTCGGCACCGGCATGGTGCTGCCCCAGACCATGGCCGGGGCAATGGCGAATTTTCCGCGCATGGCGGGCTCAGCATCGGCACTATTCGGATTCGGACAGATGGCGGTGGCCGCGGTGGCGGGCGTACTGGTAGGCCACCTGCACAACGGCACCTCGGTGGTCATGGCGGTGATTATCGCCACTTGCGCCTGCGCCGCCCTCGCCAGTTACCTCCTGCTGGTGCAGCGGCATCCGGCGCCTGGCTTCGAACCCCAGAGCGCCTCAGCCCAGTAAACGGTTTCTTATCGGGTGCAAGATAGTCCAAACTGAACTAGAAAGAGTAAGTTGGATCAGTTGATTCTCATACACCCGTTAACAAGGAACCCCTATGAGCAAGGTAAATCTCGACGGCAACCCCATCGAACTGAGCGGCAGCTTTCCGAAAGTCGGTGACAACGCGCAACCGTTCACCCTCACCAACAGTGGTTTGGAAGAGGTGAAGCTGGATAACTGGGCTGGCAAGCGCAAAATCCTGAACATCATTCCCAGCATCGATACCGGTGTGTGCGCGGCGTCTACCCGCAAGTTCAATGAGAAAGCCAGCAGCCTCGACAACACCGTTGTCCTGGTAGTCTCGGCGGACCTGCCGTTCGCGGCCGCTCGCTTCTGCGGCGCCGAAGGCTTGAAAGACGTGATCACCCTGTCCACTTTCCGTAACTACAGCTTCCAACAGGACTATGGCGTCGCCATTCAGGACGGCCCATTGGCCGGTCTGTGTGCCCGCGCGGTGGTCGTGTTGGACGAGGAGGATAAGGTTATCCACAGCCAGTTGGTCGACGAAATCAAAGACGAGCCGGACTACGAGGCTGCCCTGAAGGCGCTTTGATGCCTTAGAACCCGTTCGGTCTGATGGCCGGCGGGGATTTTCGAAACCGTGCGGAGCCAGGGATGGCGGAGCCGAGCGTACACGGACGTATTCACAGCGTGTTTCGGAAATCCCCGTCGGCCATCAGCGGGCACCAACACCCAGACCTGTTAGACTCCCCCACCCATTCCGACAAGACCCTGACCGCAACCTGTGAACAAACCACCAGAGCCCTCCAGCCTTCCCCGCCAGCTCTTAATTATGACCTGGCCCATGCTGTTTGGCGTGCTCTCACTGATGACCTTCCAACTCGCCGACAGTGCCTTCATCGGCCAACTTGGCCGCGATCCGCTGGCGGCACTGGGCTTCACTCTGCCCATGCAACAACTGATCATTGGCCTACAGGTGGGCCTGGGCATTGCCACCACGGCGATCATATCCCGCACCCTGGGCGCCGGTGACGAGCTCCGTGCGTATCGGCTGGGCGGTCTGGTGATAACCGTCGGCAGTAGTCTGGTGTTCGTGCTTTGTATAGGACTGTGGCTACTGCAGAGCCAGATCATGACTTGGCTCGGCGCCGAAGAATCGCTACTGCCGATGATCCGCAGCTACTGGCTGCCCTGGCTGATTGCCGCCTGGACCGGTGCGGTGCTCTATTTCGGCTACAGTGTGTGCCGCTCCCACGGCGACACCAAGCTGCCGGGTTATATGATGGTCGCCACCAGCCTGCTCAACATCGCGCTGGATCCGTTGTACATCTTCGTATTCGGCTGGGGCCTGCCCGGCGCCGCCTGGGCAACAGTGACCTCGTTCGGCATCGGCTGCCTGGTGATTTACCCGAAGCTGCTAAAGCGGCACTGGGCCCGGTTTGATCTGGGCCAGCTTGCCCTCAGCCAGGCCCTGAAACAACTCAACAACATCATGGCGCCGGCCATGGTCAGTCAGCTGATGCCGGCGGCCTCCGCCATGTTGGCCACGGCACTGGTAGCTGGCTTTGGTTCGGCCGCAGTCGCCGCCTGGGGCCTGGGCACGCGCCTGGAGTTTTTCTCGATTGTGGTGGTGCTGGCACTGACCATGTCGATGCCGCCAATGATTGGCCGCCTGCTGGGCGCCGGCGATATCGAACAGATCCGCAAGCTGGTCAGAATCGGGGTTCGGTTTGTGGTGGTCTGGCAGCTGGCGATCGGGTTAATCTGGCTGGCCGCATCCGGGCTGGTGTCCGATGTCTTCACCAGCGATGCAAAAGTACAGGAGGTTCTGTCGGGCTATCTGGTGCGGGTGCCGCTGAGTTACAGCGGGCTTGGGGTGTGTATGTTGATGGTGTCGGTGTGCAACGCGCTGGGGCTGGCCATGCGTGCCCTGCTGGTCGCTACCCTTCGCCTGTTCCTGTGTTTCTTGCCGCTGCTCTGGCTGGGCAGTCAGGTCAACGGCATCTACGGTCTGATGAGTGGCGCACTGGTGGGCAATCTGTTTGCCGGCGCCATGGCCTATTCGTTCTACCGGGCGGGCATGACTAAGCTGCGTACTGCGCCGGCATCAGCTGAAGCGTGAGCGGAAGCTCTCCGGCACCGGCTCTACCGCTTTGCGCTGGTAGTTGAAGAAGACGAATCCGTACTTGGCCAGCGCCACCGGCTGGCCGCTTTCGGCCTTGGTCACCCGAAACACGAAATCCCCGCCGTATTTGTTGAAGTCCATCAGGCCCACCTCAAACCGCAGCATCTCCGGGAAGAAGGATTCCGACTGGTACATGGTGGCCAGGTCGGTGACGATGATACCCACGCCATTCTGGTCGGCTTCCTGAACACCATAGCTCACCAGGAACTGGGCCCGCGCCTCGGACAGCATAGAGATCAGCGCGTCATTGCCCAGGTGGTTGGCGCCATTGATGTCGGTGATGCGAACCGGCATGTTGGTCTCGAAGCAGAAGACGTCGTCCGGGAAAGCGAGTTTGATGCGGGCCACGGGGCGTACCTGTCTGGCTGGGTTTGTTGGAGATCCGGCATGATACCCGGTTGCCGGGGCCTATTCATCCAGCAGCGAATTCGGCTATCTTGGTTCTTATCTTCCGCGCTCAAGCATTGGGGAAGTGGCGGCTGAAATGTCCTGCCCCGGACCTTCGAGTGCGCTCATTCATCACGTCACGGAAGCACTATGGATATTCGCCCTGCCGCCACTCTGGTTTTAACCCGCGACACCGACAACGGTGTGGAAGTGTTGCTGCTCCAGCGCACCTGGGACGCGGTGTTTCTTCCGGGTTATTTCGTGTTTCCCGGTGGCGCCGTGGACCAACAGGAGACGAAGGCGCGTAAACATGCGCAGGGGCCGGACGATGCCAGTATCAGCCAAACCATGACTCTGGACGAGGGCGGCGCCGACTATATGCTGGCTGCGGTGCGGGAATGTTTCGAGGAAGCAGGCATTCTGGTGGCGGTGGACAGGGACGGGCATGCCATTGGCGGTGATCACGCCGTGCACGGCGACCGTGAAGCTGTGTTCAAGGGCGAGTTCAGCCTGGCCGACCTGTGCAATCGTCACGAACTGACGATTCCTCTGGACCGGCTGGCCTATCTGAGTCACTGGACCACGCCGCCGGGGCCGCCGCGGCGGTTCGATACCCGGTTTTTTGTGACCACCGCGCCGGCTGGCCAATTAGCCAGTCATGATGGCATCGAGACCATTGATCATCTGTGGATTAATCCGGCGCAGGCGCTGGAGGACCATCGCAGTGGCGAGCGGATGCTGGGGCTGCCAACCATTCGCACCCTGCGGGTGCTGAGTGAGTTCGAGTCCACCGAGGCGTTGATGCGCTATGCCGACGCCAATCCGCCGGAGGCCTTTCCGACCGATCCCTGGCCGGCGCAGAAAAAGGGCCGACCGGTGATGCTTGAACCCGGGGCACCGGCATACGATGAGGCGGCAGAGCTTGATCCGGAGGGCGAAGGCAGTACCCGGGCGGAGATCATCCCCGGGCAGCCGGTTGAGATCGCTGCCGGAGTGGTGCGACTGACCGCGCCCAATCCCGGCATGATGACCGGGCCCGGCACCAACACCTACATACTCGGCCATGAGCGTTTCACAGTTCTGGACCCGGGCCCGAATAACGACACCCACATCGAGCGCATTCTGGAACTCACCGGCGGGATAATCGATCAGGTGATTGTCACCCACACCCACCAGGACCATTCACCGGCCACCAAGGCGCTTAAAGCGAAAACCGACTGCCGCGTACTTGGCCTTGCGGCCCCCGAGGGCGCCGCTCAGGATCATACTTTCGCCCCGGATGACCAACCGGAACACGGCGATCTCATCGTGACCGAAGCGGGCGTTCTGAAATGCCTGAAGACACCAGGACACGCTTCCAATCACTTGTGCTTTCTGCTGCCAGGCCCGGATATGCTGTTCTCCGGCGACCACATCATGCAGGGTTCAACAGTGGTGATTAATCCACCCGATGGCGACATGAAAGCTTATCTTGAATCCCTTTACGATCTGCTTGGTGAATCCGTTCGTATTATCGCTCCGGCTCATGGTTTTCTCATGGCGAATCCGGAAGCGGTGATTGACTATCTGATCACCCATCGTCTGGCGCGGGAACACAAGGTGTTCCGGGCGCTCTCCGACCACGAGGCCCGCTCTCTGAAGGCACTGACCGCCCAGGCCTATGATGATGTTCCCGAAGCTCTGCACGGGGTTGCTGCCCGATCGGCCCTGGCCCACCTGCTAAAACTGCAGACTGATGGCCGGGCTCACCAGCGGGCTGATCAACTTTGGCGTGCTGTCTGAACGTCGGCAGTTTGCCGGTTTCACCAAAGCCGACTAGCGTTACACGGAAGGAAATTCACCGCATGAACGGGACACGCTCGTGATAAAAAAAATCTTGTCAGGCCTTATTGTCATCGCCGTCGTCATCGCCTTCCTGATTATCTGGAAGCCCGCCATTAATGAAATTGACCAGCCCAGCGCTGACTCCTTCAGTCAGGATCAGATCGCCAAGGGCAAGGTGCTGGCGGGACTTGGCAACTGCGCTTCTTGCCATACCAGCGATCCGTCAAAACCTCTGGCCGGCGGTGTGGATTTCCCCACCCCCTTCGGCACCCTGTACTCCACCAACATCAGCCCGCACCCGGAACAGGGTATCGGCAACTGGTCCGAGGAAGCTTTTGTCCGCGCCATGCGCGAGGGCGTTTCCCGGGATGGCTCACATCTCTATCCGGCCTTTCCGTACACCCATTTCACCAAGGTCACGGACGAAGACCTATCCGCGCTGTACGCCTACGTAATGAGTCGCCAGGCGGTGGAGCACCAGGGCCCTGACAACCAACTCGATTTCCCGTTCAATCTGCGCATGCTGCAAGCCGGCTGGAAGACCCTGTTCTTCGATGGCGAGCGTTTTCAGCCGGACGACAGCAAGGGGGATGCCTGGAACCGCGGTGCTTATATTGCCGAAGGCCTGGGCCACTGCACTGCCTGCCACTCGCCCCGGAATGCTTTCGGCGCGGAAATCGCCGATGAAACCTACAACGGTGCGGTTGTGGATAACTGGTATGCACCGGCACTCAACACCACCCACGCGGCTCCGGTGCCCTGGACCGAAGACGAGCTGTTTCAGTACCTCCGCGCCGGCGGCTCCAAATGGCACGGCATTGCCGCTGGCTCCATGTCGAGCGTGGTGCACAAGGGCCTGACCGAGGCGCCGGATGACGATATCCGGGCGCTGGCCGTGTATTTCCAGGACCTCACCGGGGCTGTCGACAGTGAAGAAGCCGCCGAGGTGGCTGCCGGTCATGTACGACAGGCACAGAAAGCGGTGGCACCGGAGAACCGCACGGGTGAAGAAATCTTCTCCTCCGCCTGCGCCTCCTGCCACTACAACGCGCCCTCGTCACTCAAGGCGGCTCGCCCGGAGTTGAGCCTGAACAGTGCGGTAACGGCACCCGATCCGGTGAACCTCCTGCGCATCACCCTGCACGGTATCGACGAGCCCACCGGCCTGCGCGGGCTTGCCATGCCCGGCTTTAGCAGCGGCCTAAGTGACGCCGACCTGATCGCGCTGGCCCGGTACCTGAGACAGAGCTCAGGCCAGTCGCCATGGGAAAACCTGGAGCAACACGTACAAGATGCTCGTCAACTCTGAGGGCCAACACATGATTCAAGGAGATAGCCAATGACTATCGAGTTCCAACTCAACGGCGAGGCCATGAGCCTCGACGTGCCCGAAGATACCCCGTTGCTCTGGGCCATTCGTGATCACGCCGGCCTGACCGGCACCAAATTCGGCTGCGGCATTGGCATGTGTGGCGCCTGTACCGTGCATCTCAATGGACGCGCGACCCGCTCCTGCATCACCCCGGTGGGCAGCGTGTCCGGTCAGCAGATCACCACCATTGAGGGCCTGGGTCAGGACGGCGAGCACCCGCTGCAACAGGCCTGGGTGGATGCCCAGGCACCCCAGTGCGGTTACTGCCAGTCCGGGCAGATCATGCAGGCAGCCACCCTGCTGCAGGATTTCCCCAACCCCACCAATGAGCAGATCAATCAGATCATGAGCGGCAACCTGTGCCGCTGCATGGCCTATGTCCGGATTCGCAAGGCGATTCACCTGGCCGCCGGGTCAAGCGAGAGCAGCAGCGCCGGTTCGCCCCAGTTCTACGAGCCCGGCCAGGAGGAGATGAGCAATGCGTAAGTTCGCCAAATATCTCGCCAATTCCGCCGCCGAACAGGCATCGGACACGCCCAGGCTCAGTCGCCGGGGCTTCCTCATCGGCGCTGCCGGGGCCGGCCTGACCATGGCCTTTGCCAGCTCAGGTATTCCCGTTGCCAGCGCCGCCAAGAGCATTTCCGAGGGGGCCTTTGAGCCCACCATCTGGTTCCAGGTGCGCCCGGATGGCCGGGTGGTCGTCAACATCGTGGAAGCGGAAATGGGCCAGCACGTGGGTACAGCGCTGGCGCGCATTGTTGCCGATGAACTGGAAGCCGACTGGAACGACGTTGAACTGCACTATGTCGACAGCGATCCGAAATGGGGCCTGATGGTCACCGGCGGCAGCTGGTCGGTGTGGGAAAACTTCGACAAGCTCAGCCGCGCCGGTGCGGCCGGCCGGACTGCCTTGATTGAGGAAGGCGCCAAGCTGATGGGCGTTTCAGCCGGGCAATGCCAGGCTCGGGGCAGTCAGGTGATTGCCGGGGACCGTGCCATCAGTTATGCCGACATTGTTCGCGATGGCAACATTGATCGCAGCTTCAGCGAGGAAGAGCTGAAGGCCATGCCGATTAAACCGCCCCAGGAGCGACGTTTGATTGGCGAGGAAAGCAAGGCCCTGGATATCCCGGACAAAACCGACGGCAGCGCGCTTTATGGCCTGGACGCCACCGTTGACGGCATGGCATACGGTCGCGCGCTGGTGCCTCCCACCCGTTACGGCTCCAGCGTCAAGTCCGTGGACGACAGCGAAGCCAAGTCGATCCCCGGTTATCAACAGACTCTGGTTCTGGATGACGCTTCCGGCACGGTGCCGGGCTGGGCCGTGGTGATCGCCGACTCGGTGCACGCCGCCAACGCCGCCGCCAAGGTGATCAAGGTAGACTGGGCCGCCGGTAAGACCGCCGACGTCACCGAGCAGAAAATCCTGGACGAAGGCCGCCGCCTGATCGCCGATGACAGCACCGGCGCCCTGGTAGTCAACGAAGACGGTGTCGATAACGCCTTCAGCTCGGCCGATTCCGTGCTGGAGCAGGAATACGTCACCCACAGTGTGCTGCACTTCCAGCTCGAGCCGGTGAACGCCCTGGCCTTCCAGAAGGACGGCCGCTGGGAGATTCACACCGGCAATCAGTGGCAGTCACTGATTCTACCCACCCTGGCCAAGGCTCTGGGTGAGAAAGAAGAGAACATCGTCATGCGCACTTACCTGCTGGGTGGCGGCTTTGGTCGCCGACTCAACGGTGATTACTGCGTGCCCGCGGCCCTCGCCGCCAAGCAGCTGGGCAAGCCGGTGAAGCTGATGCTCACCCGCGAGGACGACTCTCGTTTCGATTCGATCCGATCGCCTTCAGTGCAGAAACTACGCATGGCCTTTGACAGTGATGGCCAGGTGCTGGGCATGGAACATCATGCCACCGCCGGCTGGCCGACCAAGGCCATGGCGCCATTTTTCATGCCCAAGGGCGAGAATGGCGAAAAGTTCGACCCGTTTTCCATTCACGGGGCCGCGCACTGGTATTCCCTGGGCGCCCATCGTCTGCGCGCTATTTCCAACGAACTGGCCAGCGACACCTTCCGCCCCGGCTGGTTGCGGTCGGTCGGCTCCGGCTGGGTGAACTGGGCACTGGAAAGCTTCATCGACGAGGCCGCCCAAAAAACCGGCGAGGATGCCATCGAGTTCCGGCTCAGCCGGCTGAAAGCCGAGGGCAAGAACGCCGGCTCCGCACCCAACTCCGTGGGTGGCGCCAATCGTCAGGCCACGGTGCTGAAGCGGGTTCGGGAGATCTCAGACTGGGGCAAGGACATGCCCGCCGACACCGGGCTTGGTGTGGCCACCACTTACGGTCAGGAGCGCAACATGCCAACCTGGACCGCCTGTGTCGCCCGGGTGCATGTTAACCGGGACAGCGGCAAGGTAACGCTGCAGAAGCTGACCCTGGTGACTGACGCCGGCACCATTGTTCATCCGGACGGGGCCCTGGCCCAGGTTGAGGGTGCTGCACTCTGGGGCGCCAGCATGGCGTTGCACGAGGGCACGCAGATCGAGCAGGGCGAGGTGCGCGACACCAACCTGAACACCTACACGCCCATGCGGATGCGCGACGTGCCTGAGATCCAGGCCGAGTTCATCAAGAGCACCGAAACTGCGGTGGGTCTTGGCGAGCCGGCAACCACGGTGGTCGGGCCCGCTATCGGCAACGCCATCTTTGCCGCCGTGGGTGTGCGCATGCGCACCATCCCGATTCGGCCCGAGGACATCCAGGCCGCTCTCAAGGCCTGATCGGGCCTCGCCATCGGCAGTCGGAGCCCTGCTCCGGCTGCCTGCTTCAAGTTCCGCTGTAACAAAATCACAACCAAACTTCGCAATACTTCCACATCGTTCGTCGTGGCGACCGGGTATAACTGGCACATCTGTTTAAAAATCCACCAACTCAGGTTGGATTTACCCCTAAACACCGGCACTTCATGAAGGTGGCATTAAACCTTTGTCACAGCTGTTTCATGGCCGCGAAGAGCGCTCTATGCTTGAGCGCGTTTTGACGACCCGTGAGGAATTATGCTGTTTCGCAGGCTCTCCGTACTGACATCCACCCGACTTCTGCCCTGGGCGCTAGCGCTTGCCCTGCCCGTTTCTGTTGCCGCTGAAACCGCCGGCAGCGAGGGCGACAAGACTCCGGAAACCATGGTCGCAGCCCTGGCCGAGGACGAAAGTGTCGAGGATGTCGAGCAGTCGGAGCCACGGGTCAAAGAGGCCGGCGCCAAGTCAGGCTCGGCCAAGACGCAGCCAGCCAAGGACGTTGCCAGCACCCCCAAGCCAGCCTCGCAGACTCCGAACAAGGTCGCACCCAACATCGATCTGAAGGACGTAGCGCCACCGCCAAAACCGTCCCCGAATACCGACTCTGCGGCCGTCACCAAGCCGGAAAAACCGGCCAACGAGCCCAAGGTCAGTGACAGCACCCCGACCGAAGACAGCGAAGTCCGCCCAGGCGAAGAACCGGTAACCGCAGGCACCGAGGACCTCACGCCGGTGCCGAAACCGGCCGAGAGTTTTACCCTGCTGGGTAATGAAATCCTGCCGGGCACCTCGACTCGTCTGGCCTGGTCCCCGGGCATCCAGATTGCCGGCCTGTCCCAGCCGACCCCGGTGCTGGTCGTGAACGGCGCCAATGCCGGGCCGACCCTGTGCCTGACTGGCGCCATCCACGGCGACGAACTCAACGGCATCGAGATCATCCGGCGCACCATGTACGACCTGGATCCGGAAAAGCTGTCCGGTCGCGTGGTCGGTATTCCTATCGTCAACCTGCCGGGTTTCCAGCAGGGCAGTCGCTACCTGCCGGACCGTCGTGACCTGAATCGGCATTTTCCGGGCAGCCCCGACGGCAGCCTGGCGGACCGTATCGCCTACTCCCTGTTCGAGAACATCATCCGGCGCTGCAACCTGTTGGTGGATATCCACACCGGCTCGCTCAAGCGCACCAACCTGCCGCAATTAAGGGCAGACATGAACAACCCCGACGTGGCAACCCTGACCCAGGGCTTTGATCGCATGGCCGTCGTGCACAGCTCCGGCTCCTCCGGCATGCTAAGAACCGCCGCCGTGGAAGCAGGCATCACTACCGTGACAATGGAAGCGGGTGAGTCGCACCGGATTCAGGAGCATCAGATTGAAGCCGGCGTGAACAGCCTTACCAGCCTGATGGAACGCCAGGGCATGATTTCCCGCATGTTTGTCTGGAGCGATCCGGAGCCGGTTTACTACGATTCCGACTGGATCCGTGCCCAGCACGGCGGCATCCTGTTCAGCGATGTGGAACTCGGCGCCCGGGTCACTGAAGGTGAAATCCTCGGCTACGTGGCCGATCCGATCACCAACGCCCAGTACCCGATCCGGTCCAGCAGCAATGGCCGGGTCATCGGCATGGCGGTAGATCAAGTGGTCATGGCCGGCTTTGCCGCCTACCACATTGGTACAGAGGCAGAGATTCCGGGAGAGTAGTATCCTAGGCACTTTTCTCGAATCCACCCGATGTATGAGTGTGTGAGTGTCTTCAGAAAGCGCCGGATCTCTATTCAAAACGCCCGGCCTGGCCTACGCCGGGCTGGTTCTCACGCCCCTGTTCTGGGCCGGTAACGCCGTGGTTGCCCGGGGCACGGTGGAAAGCATTCCGCCGCTGTCGATGGCGTTCTGGCGCTGGATCATCGCGCTGGCCATCCTGCTGCCGTTTGGCCTGCCCGGCATCTGGCGCCACCGCCAGATCATCCGCCAGCGGCTGGGCTCCATGCTGGCGCTAGCCACCTTTAGTGTCGGCGCCTTTAACTCTCTGCTGTACCTGGCTGCGACCACTACCACCGCGACCAACATCGCCCTGATCAACGCCACCATTCCGATCTTTGTCGCGCTAATGTCCTGGCTGCTGCTAGGCGACCGCACCCGGCCACTGCAAGCCCTCGGTATCGCCTTGGCGGTATTCGGCATCCTGACCGTAGTGGCCCGGGGTGAGCTTGCGGTGCTGACCGGACTGCAGGCCCAGCCCGGGGACCTGATCATGGTCGCCGCGGTATTTTCCTGGGGCTTGTTTTCGGTGCTGCTGCGCCGCCAGGCGGTACCGCTGCCGCCACTGACCTTCCTGACTACCCAGATCCTGCTGGGGGCGCTGGTGATCCTGCCCTTCTACCTAACCGACCTGATGGTGTTCTCCGGCGGGTTCCAGCTGACCAGCAAGACTGCACTGCCCCTGCTCTACTTTGCCGTGTTTCCGGGCATCCTGGCCTACGCCTTCTGGAATCATGGAGTACACACGGTTGGCCCCCCGAGGGCGGCCATTTTCATGTACCTGACCCCGGTGTTTGCGTCCATCCTGGCGGGTATTTTTCTCAACGAATCGCTTGGCCTGTTCCATGTTGCCGGCGGACTGCTTATTCTTGCGGGATTGCTGCTGGCGACCCGGGCCGGGCGGACTGCCGCCCCCCACAAGCCGGGCTAGAACAAGGAGATCATCATGTTAAGCAAACGAATGTTACTACCGATGTTGTTGCTGGCCTTGGGTTTAGGATGGGGCTCCGCTGTGCAGGCCGCACCCTGCGAACCTGAGACCTCTGGCTGGCAGCCTACCCGTTACTACACCGCCGGAGCCGCGGTGTTTCATGACGGCCAGTGGTACCAGGCCCGCCAGATTAACGAAGGCAAGGAGCCGGGAATCAGCTTTGACTGGAAGGAACTGAAGGCCGCGCCGGAATGTGACAGCGCCCAAACCGAAAAACAGCGGGCGGCCGAGAAACCTCGCACCAAGACCAAGGGCACTGCCGGCAGCGCCGGTTCCGGGAACACCAACCCCAACCTGTGTCAGCGTCCGGAACAGTGGCGGTTCGCCGAGAGCTACATTGTTGGCAGCCTGGCGACCCATGGCGGCATGGTGTGGGAAGCGATTCGCCCCACCAATGGCGATATGCCCGGAATGGAGCAACCTGCGCATTGGCGCCCGGTTGAGGATCATTGCTCCCTGCAGCTGGAGAACTAGCTCAGGGCCTGGCCGCCAGGGCGGCTTCGATCCGATCCAGCACCTCGGTCAGAACCGACCGGGGACAGCCAATATTCAACCGCATGAATCCGGATCCCGGCTCACCGAAAGTAATTCCCGGATTCATGCCCACGCCCGCTTCCTGCACGAAGAACCGCTTCAGCTCGGCGTCGGTCAACCCCAGCGCGCGGCAGTCCAACCACATCAGGTAGGTGGCTTCCGGGGCCGTGACCTGAATCCCGCTCAGCCGGCGATTCACCGCCTCAACCACGTAATCCCGGTTTTCCTGCAGATAGACCTGAAGCTCATCCAGCCAGGGCCCGCCATCACGATACCCGGCTTCAAAGCCGGCCACGCTGAACGGATTGCACTGGGGCATGTGCATGGTCTGGAACACAGTTCTCAGGGCGTTGCGGCGCTCGGCATCGGGAATGACCACGGCCGAGAGGCCCAGGCCCGGCATGTTGAAGCTCTTGCTCGGGGCGACGGTGGTCACTAGGGCGTCGTCCGGCTCGGCCAGGTTCGCCAGCATGGAATGCCGGGGGCCGTCGTCGAAGGTCAGGTCACAGTGAATTTCATCGGACAGCACCACCAGGTTGTGCTTGCGGGCGATCGCCAGCACCGCACGCAGCTCGTCCTCAATCCAGATCCGGCCGACCGGATTATGGGGCGAGCACAACATCAGTATCCGGGCATCGGCCCTGGCCGCGCACTGCTCAAGGTGCTCCAGATCCATCCGGTAGCGGCCTGGACCCTGATCCGAATCCGATTCCAGAATCAGCGGGTTCTCAATAACCGTCCGATCGCACTGCCTTATTGAGCTGAAAAACGGCGGATACACCGGAGGCTGAATGATCACCCCTTGGCCGGGCTCCGAGTAGGCCAGACAGGCCGCGTGCAGTGAGGGCACCACCCCGGGTGCCATCAGGATCCAGTCGCGCTCAATGGCCCAACCATGACGGCTCTGGAACCAGTCGATCATGGACTGAAAAAGGCTGTCCGGGAACAGGGTATAGCCGTAGACCGGATGCTGGGCTCGAGCCACCAGGGCCTGGGTGACGGCTTCCGGCGCGGCGAAATCCATGTCCGCTACCCACACCGGGATCACCTCTTCGCGTCCAAACACCGCCCTGCGGGCATCGAATTTCACCGAACAGGTGTGGTCGCGGGCAACAGGCTGGTCGAATGGGCTGGTCACAAATCACTCCTGACTGACGGAAATACGGGCTTCGGATGCCGGTATTGTGGAGCCAGGGTCCGACCACCGCAACCGGGGTCGACTGTGCACGGGGAGTGCGGTCGGAGATATGGACAGAGGTCGGCTATTGGTCGAACACGCGCCAATAGTGCTTGCCTCAACAGCTCAATACTTGCGAACCTAACCGTTTACCTGACAGCACATCCGTTTCTTGTCGGAGCCATTGATGATTGCTCAAATCCTTTCCACCATGCTGCCGGTGTTTGTCATTGCCGGCTGCGGCGCGCTCTACGGCCGCTACCGGACACCGGACATCCAGGGCCTGAACATCCTCAACATGGAGCTGTTTGTGCCCATGCTGGTGTTTGCTGTCCTTGCCGACCAGCAGGCGCCACTGCAGGAGTACGCCCAACTGGCCCTGGCCGCGGCCGTGGTGGTGCTGGGTTCCGGCATTATCCTCTACCCGGTGGCCAAGGTGCTGAAGCTGAACCTGAAGACCTTCCTGCCGCCGATGATGTTCAACAACTCCGGCAACATGGGCATTCCCCTACTGGTGCTTGCCTTCGGTGAAGCCGCCCTGCCCGCGGCGGTGGTGCTGTTCATCGTCGAAATGCTGCTGCACTTCTCGGTCGGGCTTTATATGCTCGACCCGCACACCTCCATCGTCCAGCGCCTGAAACTGCCCATCGTGTTCGCCAGTATCGCCGGGCTGGCGGTCAATCTCGGTGGCGTGCCACTGCCGGAATGGCTGCTGGAGACCCTGAACATGCTCGGTGGTGTGTGTATACCGCTGATGCTGTTTGCCCTGGGCGTACGCATGCTGGACGTCGATTTCAGTGACTGGAAACTGGGAATGCTGGGCGCCATTGCCTGCCCCGCCAGCGGGCTGATCCTGGCCTGGCCGATGATCGAGTTACTGGATCTGCCGGGGATGCAAGTCGCCTCACTCTGGGTGTTTGCCGCCCTGCCGCCCGCGGTGCTGAACTACATGGTGGCCGAGCAGTACCGTCAGGAACCCCACAAGGTGGCGTCCCTGGTGTTGCTCAGTAACCTGGGCAGCCTGGTGGTCATACCCATCGTGCTCGGCCTGGTATTTGCCCAGGGTTATGTATAGGTACTTCTCTCTTTCACGGGCAGCTTGCAACTAACCAGACTTTGACCGATGGTTAAGCACTGATCCGCTTGATTTTATTAATGATAGGGAGATCTACCCATGAGTGTTCTGTTCCTGCTCATCAGCGCGCTGGTACTGGTTTATCTGGGTATCGGCGGAACCGCTGCCGCAACGGTCATGACAATCGCGACCGTGCTCGGATTGTTTCAGGATCATTGGCACCTGTTCAGCATTCTTTGCGGGGGCGCGTTGCTGGCCCTGGCCCTGATTCTGGTGCTGCCCGGTGACCTGCGCCTCGATAAACTCAGCCGCCCACTGCTGGGCTGGGTCCGCAGCCGCCTGCCAAGCCTGTCCGATACCGAGGCCGAGGCACTCAAATCCGGCTCTGTCGACTGGGACGGAGAGTTGTTCTCCGGCGACCCGGATTGGAAAAAACTGCTGGATGCCCGCCCCGCTCACCTCACCAGTGAAGAACAGGCGTTTCTCGACGGACCGGTTGAGAAACTCTGCGCCATGCTGGACGACTGGAAGATCACCCACGAGCAGTACGACCTGCCGGACAAGGTCTGGAAGTTCATTCGGGAGAAAGGCTTTTTCGGTCTGGTCATTCCCAAGGAAGACGGCGGTCTCGGTTTCTCCAACACCGCTCACTCCGAAATTGTCATGAAAATCTCCACCCGCAGTGTGTCTGCGGCAGTCACGGTGATGGTGCCCAACTCGTTGGGCCCGGGCGAGCTGCTGATGCATTACGGCACCGACGCCCAGAAGCATCACTACCTGCCGCGCCTGGCCAACGGAGACGATATCCCCTGTTTCGCACTGACCTCCCCGGTTGCCGGCTCCGACGCCGGCGCTATCCCGGACAAGGGCATTGTCTGCAAGGGCGAATGGAATGGCGAAGAAGTACTGGGCCTGAAGGTCACCTGGAACAAGCGCTACATCACGTTGGCGCCGGTGGCGACACTGATTGGCCTGGCGATCAAGGTCTACGACCCGGACAAACTGCTCGGCGGCGGTGACGACATCGGCGTAACCTGCGTGCTGATCCCTCGGGAAACCGGAGGCGTGAACGCCGGCGCCCGGCACCTGCCGATGAACACCGTGTTCATGAACGGACCGACCTGGGGCACTGAGGTGTTCATCCCCATGGATCAGGTGATCGGTGGCCAGGACATGCTGGGCAAAGGCTGGACCATGCTGCTCGAGTGCCTGTCCATTGGCCGCTCCATCTCCCTGCCCGCCCTCGGTACCGGCGCCGGCAAGGTCGCCAGCCTGGCGACCGGCTCCTATGCCTACACTCGGGAGCAGTTTGGCCGTTCCATCAGTCAGTTCGAAGGCGTGCAGGAAGCGCTCGAGCCCATCGCCGGCTACACCTACATGATGGACGCTGCCCGGCTGCTCACCGCCGGCATGCTCGATCGCGGCGTGCGACCCTCGGTGCCCTCGGCGGTGCTGAAATACCGCAACACCGACCTGATGCGCGAAGTGATCAACCACGCCATGGACGTGGTGGCAGGCCGTGGCGTGATCACCGGCCCCCGTAACTTCCTGGCCCGGGCCTATCAGGCCGTGCCCATTGGCATCACGGTAGAAGGCGCGAACATCCTCACCCGTAGCCTGATGATCTTTGGCCAGGGCGCGATTCGCTGCCATCCCTACATCGTCGAGGAAATCGAAGCGGCGGGCATGGACAACGAAGACGAAGCGGTGCGGAAGTTCGACGGCATCTTCTACCGCCACCTGGCCCATACCACCCGCAATGCCCTGCGCGCCCTGGTGCTCGGGTTGTCCCGTGGCTGGCTGCAATCCGTGCCCCGGCAAGGTGAAATCCAATCCGGCTACCGGCAATTGGCCCGGTTCTCGGCGGCCTTCGCCCTGATGACCGACGTCACCCTGCTGAGCGTTGGCGGCGGACTCAAGGCCCGGCAACGGCTGTCCGGCCGGATGGCCGATTGCCTGACGCACCTGTACTACGCCACCGCCGTGATCAAACAGTGGCATGAAGAGGGCTACCCCGAAGATCAGCGGCCACTGGTAGAGTGGTCCCTACAGACCTGCCTGCGCGATCTTCAGACCGCCATGCGTGACGCCATCATCAACTTCCCGGTGCCGCTGTTGCGCTGGCCGCTACGATTGCTGGTGTTCCCGCTGGGCGCGACCGGCCTGAACGGCCCCGATGACCGTTTGGGGGCCCAGGTTGCCGAAAGCATCGTCAAGGATACCCCGCTGCGTCAGCGCATCAGCCGCGGCGCCTTCGTGACCTTGGATCCCGAGGATTCACTGGGCCGGGTGCTGAACGCCTACAAGCTGGCCCACGATACCGAGGATATGCGCCACCGACTGCACGAGGCAGTGCGCAATCGCGACGAGGATGAAGTGGATGGCATTGCCCTGCTGATGGGCCACCAGCGCAAGGAACTGGTGGACTGGGCCTGCGCCCAGGGCGTGGTGAAAGCGGATGAGTGCGATCAGCTGCAGGAAGCACTGACCGCGCTGTACGACGTAATCCGCGTGGACGCCTTCGAAGGTGAGGGCCTTAAGGCCCTGTCCCGCTGCGCCAAAGGCAAACGCAAAGTAGTGGAACGGCCACCTCAGGACTGACCAGGGTGGGTGAACGGGCCAGCCCGCCTGGTCCGTTCACTGCCCAACTTACTGGTTAAGGATATCGATGATTTCCCGGGTGTCCTTTATGATCGTGTAGACCCGGTCTTCTATTTCCACGCGCTGACGATAGCCGCCGAGGTCACGGATGTCACCGTAACGCAGCAAATCCCGATCAAAGTAATCACCTTTCCGGTAATTCAGTTTTTTTTGCCAACCCGGAGGCAAGGGCTCGCCTCGCTCAACCTTTTTCTGCAGCCCCGGCGGCAACTGGCCATCGTGAGGCGACTTGGCCATGACCGGCCCAGCTGCGAGCATTATACCTAGCAGTGCGAATGTCAGTACGGTCTTCACAGTCTAAAACTCCTTGCCTATTGCGATTCCAGTAAATTAACACGGCATTGAGTTCATCGGTGTTAACACTGGTTCATGACCATAGGTGCCGGATTCAATGCCCTTACTCGCCCCGCAAGCCGCCCCGGATTGCCTCATCCACCAACCATCGGCGCAACAACTGCAAACCGCGCTCGCTGCGCCGGCTGGTCTTCCAGGCAAAGAAAAACTCGTCGCCGGTCATCACCGGATGGCAGGGCAACCGGACAAAATCCTCGGAATCCTTTCGCGTACTCAACATGTAGTCGTTGGTCAGGGCGATGCCCTGATGAAACCGGGCCGCCTCCAGGGCCAGCAGCATGTGACTGAAATGCTGGATCCGAGCTTGTGGCGGAATGCCCAGATCCACCGCCCGATACCAGGCCTGCCAGTCTCCCGCGGCCTTCTCGAAAATGCTGTGAGTCGACAACAACGGAAACCGCGCCACCTCCTCCGGTGACAGCGGCAGATCCGCCGCCTCCGGATCCTCCCGACCCAACTCCCGCCGGATTTTCTGCCAGTAATCCTGACTACAGACCGGAAACAGCCGCTCCACATACAGCGGCTCGTAACTGTACGCCGTTGAATTCTTGTGGATCGTAATAAAACAGTCCGCCACCCGATCCGACAGCACCGGGTTCTCCGAACTCATCTCCAGCGCCAGCTCCACCTGCGGGTGCAACCGCTGCAAATCCGGCAGCCGCGGCACCAGCCAACGCACCGCAAAGGAGCTGAACACCGACAGCCGCAACCGCGACTCCTCATGGCCCAGCAACTGCTCACTGGCCCGCTCGATCTGCAGCAGTGCTGAACTGATGCCTTCCAGGTACTGCCGACCCTCATCGGTCAGCGTCAGGGTGCGGCCACTGCGCCAGAACAGCTTTTCCCCCAGGTAGGTTTCCAGCTGTTTCATCTGATGACTGACCGCACTCTGACTAACCGCCAGTTCATCGGCAGCCAGCGAAAAGCTGTTGAGTCGGGCGACGGCCTCGAAGACCGGCAGTGATTTCAGGGGTGGCAGCTTCATTATCTAATTTTCTAATGAGTAGTGAATAAACATCATTTTATCGGATATTTAAACCCAAATAGACTCCCATCACCAGTTCAGAAAGCGCGGAGAGGATAGGGCTGCCGAAAATGCTCGTAGCCAAGGATGGCGTAGAGCAAGCGTACATGGATGTACTCGCAGCGGTTTTCGGGAGCCCTATCCTCTCCGGGCTTTAGCACCCAACCAGAAGACAAGGGAGGAAAAAACATGTCCGGCAAAACCGTCAACAGTGCCATTCTTTTGCTGGTTCTTGGCAACGCCATGGCGTTGATCTCCGATGTCTTCATCAAGCTGCTGGAGCCCGGCGCCCCGGTCTTCCAGTTTGCCTTCCTGCGCTGCCTGATCACGCTGGTATTGTTGTTGCCCCTGGCCGGTCAGCTTGATCGCAAGCATCTGTTTGCAGGCTTCAAGATCCATGCGTTTCGGGCCCACATTCACCTGGCAGGCATCATCTGCATGGTGATTGCCCTGGTAAACCTGCCACTGGCCACCGCCAACGCCGTGTTCTACGCCGCACCTATCCTGGTGATGGTGCTGTCGGTGATGCTGTTCCGGGAACGGCTGACGCCACTGAGCGTAACCGCAGTATTCAGCGGCTTCGCCGGCATTATCGTGATCCTGCGCCCAATGGACTTTAACTGGGCCGTCATTGCCGCCCTGGCCTCCGCCTTTGCGCTGGCAATCAACGCCGTCATGGTGCGCCAGCTGCCAAAGGCCCAGTCCACCGTGCACAAGCTGTTCCTGAACTACCTGCTGATCCTGCCGGCAGCCGGTGCCCTGGCCTGGTGGGAAGGCGCCAGCTGGGACCCAACCATCCTGGTCAGCGCCATGGGCTCTGCACTGTTCATCCTCGGTTACAACATTGCGGTACTGCTGGCCTATAGCCAGGTAGACGCCAATCAGGTGACCAGCGCCGAGTACACCGGCCTGATCTGGGCGGTAGGCATTGGCTGGGTCGGTTTTGGCGAAGTGCCAGACCTGTGGTTCCTCGCGGGCAGCCTGATGATCGTGATTCCGCTGCTCCTGATCGGCTTACAGCAACGGCGCCGGGAGCCCGCACGGGGCTTCAACGGTGGCAAAGTGCAGTGGGCAGCTGAAGGTAACCAGTAATCACAACAACCCCTGGCGCAGGCAGTGCGGCGTCAGGGGCTTATCGGGAAGGATGCTCGGTGCCAGAGCGAAGATGATCTTCAATAGCAAAGGTGTGCGGGCAATCTGCGCCCAATTTACGCAGAGAATCGGCCAGGCGCAGCAGGTAATCGGAATTAGCGCCGCTGGGGCCAGTGGCGCCGGCAATCTGCCGGGCAATGTCAGCATCCGGGGCATGCCCCAGAAAGGCTTCATTGTCTTCGGTGGCAATGTACACCAGGCCCTCACCATGGCTGCCATCATCAAAAGTCATGGTGGTGGCGAAGCGCAGGTAGCCATTCTTCTCGCGCACATCCAGGTGTTCAAACACCTTGGGTGATACCCGGTAAGCCATGCCCTTGCAGCGGGCATCAGGACTCTCGATCAGAGTAACCACCCGCCCGGGCGCTTCCGGCGTACCCCGATGATCGTGGGAGCCCTGCCAAAACCGGCGCTCCCAGCCACGGATACTGGCGGGACGCTGCTCCAGGAACGGGAAATCCACTTTGTAGATCAACGACCCATAGCCGAAGAGCCAGATGGAGGACACGCCATCGAAGTTCTGGCGTGTCCGATTGTGTTCAATGGTGTTAAACGACATACGACTCACTCGGGCCTGAGACAGCAGATGCCCGCTTATCCTAAGTGGAGGCCATGAAACCGGCAATACCGGTCAACACAATCTCGGCCGCCATGGCCGACAGGATCAGGCCACTGATCTTGGACAGGATGTTCAGGCCGGTTTTCCCCAGGCCCTTCTCCAGGTAACCCGACAGGCGCAACAACACACCCAGGATAAACAGGCTCGACACCAACCCCAACAGCCCGCCGATCACTTCCGGCGCGGTCTTGAGCTCGGCGCCGTAGACCAGGATGGCACCAATGGTAGCCGGGCCGATCATTACCGGAATAGCCAGCGGCACCACCGCGATATCGTCGCGGTCTTCTTCCGGGAGGCCGGTGGCGTGGTTACGGGTACCACTGGTGACCAGGCTGATGGCCGTCAGGAACAGCAGGCTACCGGCACCTATCCGGAACGAGTTCAGTGTAATGCCCACGGCGCTGAACAGCAGCGGGCCGGCAAAAAACAGCACCAGGCCCAGCACAAACGCCGAAATGCAGGCGCGCCGGATGATCGACGCCTTCTCCGCCGCCGGCAGACCCCGGGTAAGCGCAAGAAACATGGTGACCACGAAAAACGGTGCCAGCAGGAACAAAAAGCGAATCGTGCTGCTGATGTAGGTGGAGAAAAAGGTTTCGAGCATTCCGGGCATTCCGACGGTTGATGAAGGGCGCTAAGTCTAGAGACTCTCGGTATTTTTTGCCGTAAGGAAGTGAACGTATCCGGCCTTGTGGCCAGGCACCCAAAAGTTTAGACCACCCTCATTGGGTGCGACTGACAAAGACCCAGTTAGTCGCCACATTGTCACACACGATGATGTCGGGATTGATCACCTCGCACAACGCCAGATTCTCCGGCAGCCGATCATGGTAGCGGGCCTGCACCGTCAGATTCAGTTTGTCCTGTTTCAGCAACTGAAAAGTTCGCTCCATACGCTCGGCAAAATCGACGCCGTCATCCTCCAGGGTGTGGAAGGCGTTGTGAAAGGCGGTAAAGCTCATGGTGTTGGCCCCAAGGCCAATGGCCAGCATTTTCGGGATATAGCGGTCGTAGGCACCGGAAAGATAAGCCCGAACCTGTTGTTCATCGCTCCGATCCCCCTGGAACGGGCGCAAGCCCAGGCGGTTCTGATCCTCCAGCACTCCCGGTGCCAGCGCACGGTTGGGCTGGTTCAACGCCAATTTGAACTGGCGATCCGGGCAGACGATGCGCTCACCCTTGAGGGCGCAGTCCGCCAATTGGTCAAACCGCGTGGGCTGTGAATCCGCTTGCTCCGGTTCAGGTTTCGGTGGCTTGGTCGAAGCCTGTGACGCGGGCGCAGGCTTTGACTGGGCTGGTTCAGTGGTCACCGCTGGCACCGAAAGGCCGAGCCGTTTCGCCGGCCGACGCAATAACAGCGCCTGCACCTGGGGCTGGTTGCGCCGGAAATCGGCCTGGGAAGGTAACCCCTGACCGCCACCCTGGGCCACTACGTCGCAATACAGACGCTCCAGATCGGTGGTGGCCGACGCCGAGCACACCTCTTCCGCCACGACGACGCCACTGGCCATTGCAAGCACCAGTGCCGCCAGCAGGGAGCGGTTAAGGTTCATCACGCTGCCCCAGCACCACCCGCGCCATCAGGTCCTCAATGCGCTGAATGGTGGCTTCATCGCCTTTCTTGCCGGTCAGTACCACCTGGGAGCCGATGGTAGCCACGTACAGTAGCAGCGACAGATCCTTAACGTGTTGCGGATCGCTGCTGAGGCGTTGGAACAAAGTGCAGTTCTGGTTGATCCGGGCGGCATCCACCTGGGTTACCAGCTCGGCGGCATACTCGTTGCGGCGGGCAAAGTCCCGTACCGCAAGCTCCACCTGCAGGCGACGAATGTTGCGAGAAGCATCGGTAAGCAACAGCTCCAGAATCTGCCGTAGCTCGGTTTCGACATCGCCGCCCTTGGGCTCCCAGTATTGCAGCTCATGCAATCGACGGTCGCGCCAACGGTCCAGAAAACTGACCACCAGATCTTCATGGTCACGGAAATGCCAGTAGAAGCTGCCCCGAGTAACCCCGAGCTTCTTGGCAAGTGTCAGTACCCGCAGCTGACCAAAACCACCGGCTGCGATTTCTCCAGCCGCGGCGTCGAGCCAGTTGTCGCGGGTCAGCTGCTTTTTCTCCGACGCACTTCGGCGTTTGGGGGTACTGGCTTCACTCATTGCGGAATCGGGTCCTGCTCTGTCGGTCGGATTGGGGCTGCATCAGCATTCTACATCAACGGAAGCGTCAGCTCTGAAACCGTTGACCAATGTTAAAACATACATTAGTGTACGGAAAAACAATACACCAGTGTATGGAGTTTTCAAGACATCACTTCCTACACCGCCGATCACCGTCAGTTACGTTCGATCGCCTTTAATCACAACGATGTCTGTACCAGGGAGCTGCCACATGAGTACCGCCCATTATGATGTGCACGGCAATGTCGCCGTAATCCGACTCGATAATCCGCCGGTAAACGGCCTGGGCCTGGCACTGCGCCAGGGCATTGTGAACGGCATCCGTCAGGCGGAATCCGATGACGCCGTGAAAGCCGTGGTGTTGATCGGCTCCGACCGTGCCTTCTCCGGCGGTGCCGACATCAGTGAATTTGGCACCGACAAGGCCACGGCCGAGCCGAATCTCAACACCGTCATCAACTATGTGGAAAGCAGCCGCAAGCCGGTGATCGCCGCCATCAGCGGTGCCTGCATGGGTGGCGGCCTCGAGCTGGCGCTGGGTTGCCACTACCGCATTGCCAAGCCGGACGCCCAGATTGCCCTGCCGGAAGTGAAACTCGGCCTGCTGCCGGGCGCCGGTGGAACCCAGCGTCTGCCGCGTCTGATCGGCGCCGAGCATGCCGTAAATATGATCGTCTCCGGCAGCGTGGTTCCGGCCAAGCAGTTCAAGGGCAGCCCGCTGTTTGACGAGATCGTCGACGGCGAACTGTTCGACGTAGCAGTTGCCTATGCCACCAAGGTGGTCAGCGAAAACCTGCCACTGAAAAAAGTACGCGACCTGAAAGCCAAGCATCCCAACCCGGAAGGCTTCTTCATGTTCACCCGCAACACTGTGGGCGCCATGGCCAAGAACTACCCGGCACCGCTGAAATGCGTGGATGCGGTCAAAGCCGCAGTGACCATGCCCTTCGACAAGGGCATGCAAGTTGAGCGCGAAGCCTTCCTGAACCTGATGCAGACGCCGGAATCCCGTGCCCTGCGTCACGCGTTTTTCTCCGAGCGCCTGACCAGCAAGATCGCCGACGTGCCATCAGACACCCCGATCCGCGACATCAAATCGGTCGGTGTCATCGGTGGCGGCACCATGGGCACTGGCATCAGCATCAACTTCCTGAACGCCGACATTCCGGTCACCCTGGTGGAGATGAAGCAGGAAGGCCTGGACCGGGGCGTGGCCGCGATCCAGAAAGTCTATGAAAGCCGGGTCAAGAAAGGCCGCATGAGCGAAGACGACGCCAAGGCCAAGATGGCACTGCTGACACCTTCGCTAACCTATGACGACCTGAGCAACGTGGATCTGGTAATTGAGGCAGTGTTCGAGGAAATGGGCGTGAAGCAGTCCGTGTTCGAGAAGCTGGACGAGGTCTGTAAGCAAGGCGCCATTCTGGCCTCCAACACCTCCACCCTGGACCTGGACAAGATCGCCAGCTTCACCAAGCGTCCGGAAGACGTCATCGGCCTGCACTTCTTCAGCCCGGCCAACATCATGAAGCTGCTGGAAGTGGTGCGTGGCGAGAAAACCGCCAAAGACGTACTGGCCACCGCCATGAAGCTGGCCAAGGCGATCAAGAAGACCGCCGTGGTTTCTGGCGTGTGCGACGGCTTTATCGGCAACCGCATGATCAACCAGTACCAGCGCGAAGCCCTGCTGATACTGGAAGAAGGCGCCAGCGTGCAACAGATCGACAAGGCCATCGAGAAATTCGGCTTTGCCATGGGCCCGCTGCGCATGGCCGATCTGGCCGGCGGCGACATCGGCTGGGCCATCCGTAAGCGCCAGTACGAGGAAAACCCGGACATGGTGAAGATGGTCGTGGCCGACCGCCTGTGTGAAATGGGCCGCTACGGCCAGAAAACCGGTGCTGGCTTCTACCGTTACGAGCCGGGCAACCGGAACGCCCTGCACGATCCGGAAGTGGACAAGGTGGTGGACGAAGTTCGCGCCGAGCTGGGCATTACCCCACGCAAGATCAGCAACCAGGAAATCGTCGAGCGCTGCGTCTACGCCCTGGTCAATGAAGGCGCCCAGATCCTGGACGAAGGCATCGCCCAGCGCGCCTCCGACATCGACATGGTCTACCTGACCGGTTACGGCTTCCCTGTCTTCCGCGGCGGCCCCATGCATTACGCCGAGGAAGTGGGGCTGCCGAACGTGGTTCGCGCCATGCAGGCCTTCACCGAAGACCGTCACACCCAGCCTGGTTTCTGGGAGCCGGCGGCCCTGCTGGCCAAGCGCGCCGAGGAAGGCAAGGGTTTTGACGCCAAGTAACCGGTCCACGAATTGATCCGGAGCGGCGCATCCCTTATCGAAAAGCCGCCGCTCCGAGCTGAGGAGAATTGTTATGTCCAATGATGTTGTCATCGTATCCACCGCCCGTACGCCCCTGGCCAAATCCTGGCGCGGCGGCCTGAACATGACCCACGGCGCTACTTTAGCCGGCCACGCCATCCAGCACGCGGTTGAGCGCTCCAAAGTCGACCCCAACGAAATCGAAGACGTGCTGATGGGCTGCGCCCTGCCCGAAGGCTCCACCGGTAACGATGTGGCCCGCATGGGCGCCATCCGTGCCGGTCTGCCCGTTACCGTTGGCGGCGCCACCATCAACCGCTTCTGCTCATCTGGCCTTCAGGCCATCGCCATGGCCGCGCACCACATTGCGGTGGATAAAGTCCCAGTCATGGTCGCTGGCGGCGTGGAATCCATCTCCACCGTGCAGGCCAACGTGAACCAGAACTACTTCATGGAACCCTGGCTGGCGAAGAACAAGCCGGAACTCTACTGGTCCATGCTCGATACCGCCGAAACCGTCGCCAAGCGCTACGGCATCAAGAAAGAAGACATGGACGAGTACGGTGTGCGCAGTCAGAACCTAGCCGATCAGGCTCGCCAGGACGGCAAGTTTGACGACGAAATCGTACCCATCACCACCACCATGGGCGTCGCCGACAAGGCCACCGGCCAGCTCAGCAGCCAGGAAGTCACCGTCAGCCAGGACGAAGGCATTCGCCCGGGCACCAATCTGGAAGGCGTGAGCAAGATCCGCTCGGCCATGGAAGGCGGCGTGGTCACCGCTGGTAACGCCAGCCAGTTCTCCGACGGCGCCTCGGCCTGCGTCCTGATGGACAGCAAAGTGGCCGAGCAACGCGGCGCCACCCCGCTCGGAATCTTCCGTGGCTTCGCCGTGGCCGGCTGTGAGCCGGACGAAATGGGCATCGGCCCGGTCTTCGCCGTACCCAAGCTGCTCAAGCGCGCCGGCCTGACCGTCGACGACATCGGCCTGTGGGAGCTGAACGAAGCCTTCGCAGTTCAGGTTCTGTACTGCCAGCGCAAACTCGGCATCCCCATGGACCGCCTGAACGTTAACGGCGGCGCCATTGCGGTCGGCCACCCCTACGGCACCACCGGCTCGCGCCTGGTTGGTCATGCGCTAATCGAAGGCAAGCGTCGCGGTGTGAAATACGTTGTCGTAACCATGTGCGTGGGCACTGGTATGGGTGCTGCTGGCCTGTTTGAGGTGGCCTGATTGTTAGCCTGAATCGTACGGTGCGAGCGCCTGTCAGGTAGGGGTGTCCAAAACTCGCTCCTTCGGCACCCCTGCGGGGTCCGGCCCGCAATCATAGATTGCGGTCGTTCGGCTGTCGCATGAAGCTTCGCTTCATAAGCGCTCGGCCGAACCCATGTGACGCTCGGGCTCCGCCATCCATGGCTCCGCACGGTTTTGGACACCCACTCC
The DNA here is from genome assembly GCF_030297175.1 of Marinobacter sp. LA51. Classification (NCBI taxonomy): domain Bacteria; kingdom Pseudomonadati; phylum Pseudomonadota; class Gammaproteobacteria; order Pseudomonadales; family Marinobacteraceae; genus Marinobacter; species Marinobacter apostichopi. The sequence continues at coordinate 3,646,930 of NZ_AP028070.1, forward strand.
CAACGGCCACCCCGAGCTGCGTGCAATGGCAGGCCCGAACACACTCGAAGCGTCGGATGGGTATCCCCTTTCAAAACTGTGCGGAGCCATGGATGGCGGAGCCCAAGCGCCCCATGGATGGGCCGAAGGAGCGTGTTTTGAAAGGGGATACCCATTCGGCGCCTCCACCGAAGTTTCAGACCCGGCAGTAAAAGTTTCAGACAGCTCCAACAGTCAAAACCATCTACCTCAGCCACCAGACAAGAGGTGCAACATGGATCTAAATTACACCCTCGAACAAGAGGCCTTCCGCGCCGACGTTCGCCAGTTTCTTGAAGACAACCTGCCCGCCGACATCCGCGAGCGGGTCCAGAAAAGCCTGCGCCCCGACAAGGCCATGACCGAGCGCTGGCAGAAAATCCTGTTCGACAAAGGCTGGGGTGCGTCCACCTGGCCGGAAGAATTCGGCGGCCCGGGTTGGAGCCCGATCGAACAGCTGATCTTTGAAGAAGAATGTGCCCTTGCCGGCGCACCCCGCCAGCTCGACTTTGGCCTGCGTATGGTCGCTCCAGTCATCATGACCTTCGGCAACGACGAGCAAAAAGAACGCTTCCTACCCGGCATTCTCAGTGGTGAAGACTGGTGGTGCCAGGGCTATTCCGAGCCGGGTTCCGGCTCAGACCTGGCCTCACTGCGCACCAACGCCAAGCTCGAAGGCGACCATTACGTAGTCAACGGCCAGAAAACCTGGACCACCCTGGGCCAGCACGCCGACTGGATCTTCTGCCTGGTACGCACAAGCACCGAGGGCAAGCCGCAACAGGGTATCTCCTTCCTGCTGATCGACATGAACAACCCCGGCATCGAAGTGCGCCCGATCATCATGCTTGATGGCGAACACGAGATTAACGAAGTTTACTTCGACAACGTCAAAGTTCCGGCGGAAAACCTAATCGGCGAGGAAAACCAGGGCTGGACCTACGCCAAGTTCCTGCTCGGGCATGAGCGCACCGGCCTTGCCAACGTCGGCCAGTGGAAGGCGCTGATGAAGCGCCTGAAACAAGTGGCTCGGGAAGCACAGGACGGCCAGCGGCCACTGATCGAAAACACCCGCTTCCGCGACCGCCTGGCCCAGCTGGACACCGAACTCCGGGCCCTGGAACTGACCGTACTGCGAGTGCTGACCGACAAACGCGGCCCAGGACCACAGGCCTCGATCCTGAAAATCCGTGGCTCCGAGATTGGCCAGCGCCTGTTCGAAATGCTGATGGAAGCCACCGGCCAGGATGCCATTGCCCATATTCCGGATGCCTTGGAGCTGGACTACAACGGGCCCCGGGTCGGCTCCGTTGACGCCACCCCCGCCGCCGGCGACTACTTCAACATGCGCAAACTTTCGATCTTTGGCGGCTCCAACGAGATCCAGCGCAACATCATCGCCCAGCTCGTGCTGGGGCTGTGAGCCATCCGGCAGCTTGGAGAGAAACGTTATGAATTTTGATTTGACCGAAGAACAGCAGATACTGAACGATTCCCTGCGCCGCTTTGTCACCAACGAACTGGGGTTCGAACGGCGCGCTGAAGTGATCGCATCGGGCAAGGGCACCGATCCCGCCACCTGGGCCGCACTGGCCGAGATGGGGCTGCTCGGGTTTACCTTCCCGGAGGACTACGACGGCCTCGGTGGCAACGCCGTGGACACCATGGTGGTGATGGAAAACTTCGGCCGCGGCCTGGTGGTCGAGCCCTACCTGGCCACCGTGGTGCTGGCCGGCGGTCTGATCCGCGACCAAGGCAGCGAGGCCCAGAAAGCCGAGCTCCTGCCTGCCATCGCCAGTGGTGAACGGCTGATGGCATTCGCTCACAGCGAACCCGGTGCCCGATATAACCTGAGCCAGGTCAACACCAAGGCCGAGGCGGACGGCGACCAATACCGGATCAGCGGCACCAAGACCGCGGTCCTCAGCGGCGGCCAGGCCCAGCAGCTGATTGTCTCAGCCCGCACCAGCGGTACCGGTGACAATGAACAGGGTCTTTCCCTGTTCCTGGTCAATACCACGGCCGAAGGCGTCACCATCAACGACTTCTCCACCCACGACGGCCACCGCACGGCAGAGATCCAGTTCAGCAATGTCGTGGTTTCCGCCAGCCAGCTGGTTGGCCGCCTCAATCATGCCTTCCCTGCCATCGAGAAAGCCGTGGACCTGGGTATTGCCGCCCTGTGCGCCGAAGCCGTGGGCGCCATGGAAGCCATGAACGCCGCCACCCTGGACTACATCAAGACCCGCAAGCAGTTTGGCGTGGCCATCGGCAAATTCCAGGTACTGCAACACCGCATGGCGGATATGTTTATCCAGACCGAACAGGCCAGATCCATGGCCATCCTGGCCGCCACCGAAGCCGACTCAGACCAACGCGCGCAACGCCGAGAAGCCCTATCCATGGCCAAGACTCTGGTCGGCCAGGCCGCTCGCTATGTGGGCCAGGAAGGCGTGCAGCTGCACGGCGGCATGGGCGTGACCGACGAGATGTTTGCCGCGCACCTGTTCAAACGCCTGACCCTGATCAACCTGCTGTTCGGCGACGCCGACCATCACCTGGCCCAGGTCAGCGATGGCCTGCTGGCCGCCAGCGCCTGATTCCGGCAGCATCGGATTAACGGATAACGAAAAGGAACTGACAATGAGTGTAAAACAGTTACTGGACCTGACCGGCAAGGTCGCCTTTATTACCGGTGGCTCCCGTGGCCTGGGCCTGCAGATGGCCGAGGCTCTGGGTGAACTGGGCGCCAGCGTTGCCATCAGTGCCCGCAAGCAGCACGAACTGGATGCCGCCAAGGAGCACCTGGAAAGCCTGGGCATAAAGGTGGTAACCATTGCCGCCGATCTGGGCAACCTGGAGGGAATCCCCACGGTGGTCGATCAGGTGGTCAAACAACTGGGTGACATCGATATCCTGGTCAACAACGCCGGCGCTACCTGGGGCGCGCCCGCCGAAGACTACCCGGCCGAAGGCTGGATGAAGGTGATGAACCTGAACGTGAATGCCAGTTTTTTCCTGACCCAAACCGTGGGCAAGCGCTGCATGATTCCGCGCAAGACCGGCAAGGTGATCAACATTGCCTCTATCGCCGGCCTGTCTGGCAACCCGGAAGGCATGCAGACCATCGCCTACAACACCAGCAAGGGTGCCATAGTGAACTTCACGCGGGCGCTGGCGTCGGAATGGGGCCGCTACAACATCAACGTGAACGCGTTGTGCCCCGGCTTCTTCCCCTCCAAGATGTCCCAGGGTCTGCTCGAAACCCAGGGCGAGAACATGCTGCAACGCATCCCGCTGAACCGTTTTGGCGGCGAGGAAGACCTCAAAGGCGCGGCAGTGCTGATGGCCTCAGAGGCCGGTCGCCACATTACCGGGCAATGCCTGGCGGTGGACGGCGGGACGCTCGTTGCCTAACTAACTCCTTAGAGTAACCCCTTCTCTAGCCAGAGGCCTGGTCCCGGGCCCTGGCGCGTCAAATGACTCGGCCTCGCGCAAAAGCGTCCGAAGCCGAGCAGGTTTTCCAGCTTGAACTAGTCTGTATATCAGACACTTGCTTCATCGGTTCAACCGGAGGACGCACGCGCTATGAAACTGGGCATTCCCAAAGAGATATTCACCGACGAGCGTCGGGTGGCGGTCACTCCGCCCTCGGCGCACAAGCTGATCGACCTGGGCTACGAGGTCATCGTGGAAGCGGGCGCCGGCGAGGCGGCCCACTACCGGGATGAAGCCTACGAGGCGGTGGGCGCCAGCATTGCCGTCGATACAAAATCCCTGTGGCAGGAATCTGACTTCATCCTGAAAGTACGGGCACCGATGGAGAACCCAACCCTGGGGGCTCACGAGGTGGACCTGATGCGGGAAGGCAGTTTTCTGGTCAGCTACCTCTGGCCAGCCCAGAATCCTGAGCTGCTGGAGAAGCTCGCAGCCCGCAACATCACCGCCTTTGCCATCGACAGCCTGCCCCGGATCAGCCGGGCTCAGAAGATGGATGCACTCAGCGCCATGGCCAACATTGCTGGCTATCGCGCAGTTATCGAAGCGGCCAACAATTTCGGCCGCTTCTTTACCGGACAGGTGACAGCCGCCGGTAAGGTGCCGCCCGCCAAGGTCATGGTGATTGGTGCCGGTGTCGCTGGCCTGGCCGCCGTAGGCGCCGCCAACAGCATGGGTGCCATCGTTCGGGCCTTCGATACCCGGCTGGAGGTGAAGGAACAGATCGAAAGCATGGGCGCCGAGTTCCTGCAGCTGGACTTTGGCGAGGAAGAAGGCAGTGGCGCCGGCGGTTACGCCAAGCAGATGAGCGACGAATTCATCAAGGCGGAGATGGCGCTGTTCGCGGATCAGGCGAAAGAAGTGGACATCATCATCACCACCGCCCTGATTCCCGGCAAGCCGGCGCCCCGTTTGATTACAGCCGACATGGTCAAATCCATGAAACCGGGCAGTGTCATTGTCGACCTGGCTTCCGAGCGCGGCGGCAACTGTGAGCTGACCGAGCCGGGCCAGATTGTGGAAAAACACGGTGTCACCCTGATCGGCTACACCGATCTGCCCAGCCGTATGGCCAAGGTCGCTAGCGATCTGTATGCGACCAACCTGTTCCACCTGCTGACCGAGCTGACGCCGGAAAAAGACGGCACGCCGCAGGTGAACATGGACGACGACGTCATCCGTGGCCTGACTGTGGTCCATGGCAACGATGTTACCTGGCCGCCACCGCAGCCCCAGGCACCTGTCAGCCCGCAACCGCCACCTGGCACCGAGGAACCCTCGGCGGCACAGAAGGAGGCAGCACGCAAGGATTCGGCCCGGCGCAGCCTGATTGGCAAGAGTGCGTTGCTGCTGGTGACTGTGGCGGCCCTGTATGGCGTTGGCGCCCATGCCCCGGAGAGTTTCCTGAGGCACTTCACGGTGTTCGTGCTGGCCTGCTTCATCGGCTGGCAAGTGATCTGGAATGTCACGCCCTCACTGCACACCCCCCTGATGAGTGTCACCAACGCGATCAGCGGCATCATAGTGATCGGGGCCATCCTGCACCTGGCCCAGGCTGAGAATATCGCGGTGGGCATCATGGCGTTCGTCGCCGTGCTGATTGCCAGCATCAACGTGGGTGGTGGCTTCCGGGTTACCCATCGCATGCTCAAAATGTTCCGCAAATAGGAGACGCAGCCCATGGGCACAGGACTCGTCAGCGTGGCCTACGTGGTCGCCAGCGTGTTGTTTATCCTCAGCCTCGGTGGTCTGAGCCATCAGGAATCGGCCCGGCGCGGCAACCTTTACGGGGTCGCCGGTATCATCATTGCACTGATCGCCACCATGGCCAGTGTCAGTGAGGGCAGTCTGGTCACCATCGTGATCGCGGTGCTGCTTGGTGCCAGTGTTGGCATCGCCATCGCCAACAAGGTGGAAATGACCCAGATGCCACAGCTGGTGGCGCTGCTGCACAGCTTCGTGGGTCTGGCGGCGGTGTTTGTCGGCTTCGCCGGCTATATCGAACCGCTCAAGGTAACCGTCGGCACCGAACACACCATTAAACTGGTGGAGGTGTTCGTCGGCGTCTTCATTGGGGCCATTACCTTCACCGGCTCCCTGGTCGCCTGCGGCAAGCTTGATGGCCGCATCGACAGCAAGGCCCTGACTCTTCCCGGCCGGCACGCCATGAACCTGGTGGCGGTGATCGTCTCGGTCTTTTTGGGTGCCTGGTTCCTTGAGACCGATAGCCTGGCCCTGGGGCTAATCGCCCTGGTGCTGATGACCCTGATTGCCTCGGTGCTGGGTATTCACCTGATCATGGCCATTGGCGGCGCCGATATGCCGGTGGTGGTGTCCATGCTCAACAGCTACTCCGGCTGGGCCGCAGCCTCCATCGGCTTCATGCTCGGTAACGACCTGCTGATCGTGACCGGGGCCCTGGTCGGCAGCAGCGGTGCCATCCTCAGCTACATCATGTGCAAGGCCATGAACCGCTCGTTCATCAGCGTTATTCTCGGCGGCTTCGGCCAGACCAGCAGTAGCTCGGCGGCCGCCGATCCGGACCAGGCGGTGCATGAAACCACCATCGATGAGGTCTGTGAGGAGCTGCGCAACGCCGACTCGGTAATCATCGTGCCCGGTTACGGCATGGCAGTGGCCCAGGCCCAGAGTGGGGTCAGTGACATGACCAAACTGCTGCGCGAGCGAGGCGTGAACGTGCGGTTTGGCATTCATCCGGTAGCCGGTCGCCTGCCCGGCCACATGAACGTACTGCTGGCCGAGGCCCATGTGCCCTACGATATCGTGTTGGAGATGGACGAGATCAACGACGATTTCCCGGACACCGACGTGGTACTGGTGATCGGCGCCAACGACACGGTGAACCCGGCGGCAGCGGAAGACCCAGGCAGCCCAATTGCAGGGATGCCGGTACTGGAGGTGTGGAAAGCGCACCGGGTGGTGGTGCTGAAACGGGGCATGGCCACCGGTTACTCCGGCGTGGAAAACCCGCTGTTTTTCAAGGACAACACCAACATGCTGTTCGGCGACGCCAAGGAGAGTATCGACAAGCTCGTAAGCAGTTTGCGCGGCTAGCGGGAAGGAATCCGGGTGCCTGGGCTGGCCAGGCACCCGATCACCATCGGCTTACTCGGTGGTGTTATACACATACGAAGACACGGTGCCATCGGCATTGAAGCGCACCACCAGGTCGGTGGTTTCCGCATCGCCAAAGGCCGACCAGCGATATTTACCGTAGGTCCAGGTGCGTTTACCGTCTTCAACGCCGGTGCGCCAAGGCTCACCAAATAATGTCTGGATGTCGGACCGGGTGGTCTCACCAACGGTGATGTCTTCCACATTGTGGGTCGCGAAATCCCGGCCTACCGTGGCACAACCGGCCAGGGTCAGCACCGCCACCAGGGCAGTGATCTTCAATACTGCAGAACTGAACATCCTCAAATCCCCTTAATTGATACTTCCGGTGATACTACCGATCATTGGTACGCACACATCATAGAAGATCTATCACAGAGCGCGATTACGAATCGGACAGGTTTCGACCAGGCCGACGCAAAAAAGCCCCGGACAACCGGGGCTTTTCGGACCTGGAAGCTTAATAGAGCTTGGTCAGGGACTTCTTGGCAAAGGCTTCTACCTCACCAATCCGGCCTTCCCGCACTTTCACCAGCCATTCCGGATCCTGCAGCAGGGCGCGGCCTACGGCGATCAGCTCGAACTCGTTATTGTTCATGCGCTCAACCAGTTCGTCGATACCGGACTGCTCGACCGCTTCCTTCTTGCTGGCAAAGGTGCCGCTGATGAAGTCTTCGGTCAGGCCAACGCTGCCCACGGACATGGTCGGCTTACCGGTCAGCTTCTGGGTCCAGCCAGCCAGGTTCAGGTTAGAACCCTCGAATTCGGGCTCCCAGAACCGGCGGGTGGAGGCGTGGAAGATGTCCACACCGGCTTCAACCAGCGGCTGCAGGAAGGCATCCAGCTCTTCCGGGCTGTTTACCAGGCGGGCCTCGTAATCCTGCTGTTTCCACTGAGAGAAGCGCAGCATGATTGGGTACTCTGGCCCAACCCGGTGACGCACCGCTTCAACAATCTCGACCACGAAACGCAGTCGGTTTTCCATGCTGCCGCCGTATTCGTCGTCACGCTGGTTGGTGCCTTCCCACAGGAACTGGTCCAGCAGGTAGCCATGGGCACCGTGGATCTCAACGCCGTCAAAACCCAGCGCCTTGGCATCCTGGGCGGCATCGGCAAAGGCGGTGATAACGTCGTCGATGTCGTCCTTGGTCATGGCCTTGCCATTGAGCTTGCCCGGGGCAAACAGACCGGACGGGCTATAACCCGGCACTGACGGATCCGGCTCGATGCCTTCCTTGCGCACCGCACCCACGTGCCACAGCTGTGGGAAGATCGCACCGCCGGCCTCGTGCACGGCATCAACGACATCTTTCCAGCCTTGCAGGGCAGCATTGCCGTGGAACGCCGGCACGTTCGGATAGCCATTGGCACCGGCGTGATTAACGGTGGTGCCTTCGGTAATCAGCAGACCCACGCCGTTTTCCGCACGACGACGGTAATAGCTGACCACGTCCTCGTTCGGGACATTACCCGGCGAGAAATTACGGGTCATGGGCGCCATCGCCACACGGTTGCGCAGTTTCAGGTTATGAAGCTCAAATGGTTGGAAAAGCGGACCAAGATTCATGGACATCGGATAACACTCCTCGCACTTTGGCGTACGTGAACAAGGCCTCGACAACATCGGTCGCGACCTCATCAATTTGGTTTCGTAAAGCAACCCTATTCAATTTGGTTTTAACATGCAACCCTATTCGGTACACTCCCCTACATGGCTAGAAAACGTTTTGATGATTCCAATTGCTCCGTCGCCCGCGCCCTTAATGAAGTGGGAGACTGGTGGTCGCTGCTGATCGTGTTGCATGCCATGTACGGCACCCGGCGCTTTGTCGATTTTCAGCAGGAGCTTGGCATTGCCAAGAACATTCTCTGTGATCGCCTGGCCCGGCTGGTGGACAACCAGGTATTGAGCAAGGTCGATGTGGGCGAGCACGGATCGCGGTTCGAATACCGCCTGACGGAGAAAGGCCGGGATCTGTTCCCGGTGGTGGTAGCGTTGCGCCAATGGGGAGATAAGTGGAACCCCGCACCTGACGAAGTACCTTTGGATCTTCGGGACCGGGCTACCGGCCAACCGATTCCTCCGGTGGAGGTGCAGAATGCGGACGGCAAATCACTGTCCGTAAGGGATGTGTTTGTACCGGAAGCCTCACGGCCCGGGCACAAGAAAAACACCGCCTGACCGCAGGCACCGTCCTGGTGCCTGCTTATTGATCAGACTGCTAATCAGCTTGCCAGAGAGCTATCAGGCGTCCTGACGCGCTCCGCGGCTGCGCTGACCGCCACCGCCATTCTGGCTGCGACCGCCGCTACGACCACCGGGCTTGGCGCCGAAACTGCGCGGCTTGCCACCTGGCTTGCCGTTACCGCCACCATTGCCATTGCGGCCACGCGCCTTGCTCGGATCGGCCTTGGCCTTCGGCTTCAGCGGCAGATTGTTGGTCGGCTCGAAGCCATCCACCTGCTTACGTGGCAACTGCTTCTTGATCAGTTTTTCGATACCCGCCAACATCTTACCTTCGTCAGCGCTGACCAGTGACAACGCGTGCCCGCTCTCGCCGGCACGGCCGGTGCGGCCAATCCGGTGCACGTAATCTTCCGGAACGTTCGGCAGCTCAAAGTTCACTACCTGCGGTAGCTGTTTGATGTCCAGGCCACGGGCCGCGATATCAGTCGCCACCAGAACCCGGATGTCACCTTGCTTGAACTCAGCCAGTGCGCGGGTGCGGGCACCCTGGGATTTGTTGCCATGGATCGCCGCGGCGGTGATGCCGTCACGCTCCAGCTTCTGGGTCAAGCGGTTGGCGCCATGCTTTGTGCGGGTGAAGACCAGCACTTGCTCCCACGCATTGTCCCGAACCAGTTTGCTCAGCAACGCAGTCTTTTGGCTCTGATCGACGGGATAAACTGACTGCTTGATACTCTCCGCCGCGGTGTTACGAGCCGCCACTTCTACCTGAACGGGATTGTCCAGCAGGCCTTGAGCCAGGGTACGAATCTCGTTGGAGAAGGTCGCGGAGAACAACAGGTTCTGACGCTTGGCCGGCAGCAGCGCCAGGATCTTGCGAATGTCACGGATGAAGCCCATGTCGAGCATGCGGTCGGCTTCGTCCAGCACCAGAATCTCGACTTCGTCGAAACGCACGGCGTTCTGCTGGTACAGGTCCATCAGGCGACCAGGAGTGGCCACCAGAACGTCCAGACCCTTACGCAGCTTCATCATCTGGGGATTGATTTTCACACCACCGAAGACCACCGCGGCCTTGGTCGGAATGTACTTGCTGTAAAGATTTACACTGTCGTGCACCTGCGCCGCCAGCTCCCGGGTCGGGGCCAGGATCAGAGCGCGCGGGCCCTTTCCGGTGCGGGGCTTTTCAGCCAAGCGCTGCAGCAATGGCAGGGTAAAGCCGGCGGTTTTGCCGGTGCCGGTCTGGGCGGCAGCCATCACGTCCTTGCCGGACAGTACTGCGGGAATGGCCTGGGCCTGAATCGGGGAAGGCGTATCGTAGCCCTGATCGGACGTGGCACGGACCAGCTGCTCGGACAGACCGAGTGAAGAAAAGCTCATATTGGATCAACTCTTGATTGTTCTGCCTCCACGAACACCATTCGTCGGCGAATGCGGGCAGATACCATGCACAGGCATGGAGAAAAAGACGACTACGGTCACGCGCCGTTAACGGGGTGACGTCCTCTGACAGGTCGTATGGATGGTTCGCATGGCGGCGTTACGCCGGAAATTGCGGAATCCCTAGAGGCAGGATGCGGGCACAGTAACAGAGCCCCCATCAATTAGCCATAGGTGTTTACAGCAGGGGCCCGCGCTATGGCGGGCGCCTGCAGAGGTTGGTTTTGGCGGATTCAGTAGATACTGACCGCGCCCTCTGGGCGGGTTTTGAAGCGCTTGTGCAACCACAAGTATTGGTCCGGCTGCTCACGAATGGTGGTTTCGATATAGCGGTTCCAGGTTTCGGCATCCTGTTGTGGATCTTCGCCAAAGCCTTGCTGGATGGGCGAAAACACGACCCGGTAATGGCCGTCGGGCATCCGCAGGTGGCTGACGCAGATAACCGCCGCGCCAGATTCCCGGGCGATGTAGCTGGGCGAGGTGATGCAGCCGGCGTTGACCCCGAAAAACGGCGCAAACAGTTCGGATTTCTTGCCAAAATCCTGATCGCAGGCGAACCAGACCTGACCGCCCTCTTTCAGGTACGAGAGCATGGGCCTCAGCTTGCGCTTGGTAAATGGCCGAATATTGAAATGGCGGCGACGACCCCGTTCAATCATGCGGTCGATGACCGGGTTGTTATTGGGACGATACATGTAACCGGGCTTGTCCAGGTGACAGGCAATCAGGGGCAAGGCGAAATCGAAAATGCTGTAGTGACCACCGATCAGCAACACGCCCTGGCCGCGCGCCTTGGCTTCTTCCAGATGCTCGGTGCCGGACACCGACGCTGACGCGCAGTAGGGCTCCATATTGCGCCACCAGGCATGGGTGCTTTCCAGAAAGCCACGCGCCGATGCCACAAAGGTGTCTTCCAACAGCTCAGCCCGGGCATCTTTGCTCAGCCCCGGCATGCAGGCCGCCAGGTTGGCATCGACCACTCGGGCCCGTGATTTCAGTTTGCCCGCCAGCAACCGCCCCAGCCAGCTGCCAAAGCGCTGCTTCGCTGCCATCGGCAAAAACGACAACAGCCAGAGCACAAACACCAGAGACCAGGAACCCCAAAACGACGGGTGCCAGAGGGGGCGATTTGCTTTCTTGCCGCGAGAAGCCATACAACAGTTACCGTTACCAAAATATAAGAAAGGCAGCCTGACACACCTGTAGCACCTTTAATATATGTTTTAGGTAACTGTTTCTTTGGCAAGATCTGACGGACTACCGGGGTCAGCGAGTCGCCGCCTGAGCGAAATTGGCTAATGCCTTGCTGACTTTATTCAGCACCTTGTCGCAGCCCTCCAGGCCATGACGGGCCTTAAGGTAGGCCGGGTCATTGTAGCCAAGCCAAACCTGTCCACCTTCATCCTCCCAGACCAATGCTTTCTGCGGCAGATCCGCCGCCACACTCTGGCTGCAGTGCATCAACGGGGTGCCGACTTTCGGGTTGCCAAAGATCACCAGTTCGGTGGGGCGCAGTTGCTTACCTACTGATTCGGCTCCAGCGGCATGATCGATGCGATTGAATACCGTCATCCCCTTCTCGCCCAGCACCGACTCCAGCTTATCCGCAGTCGCGACCACGCTGTGGTTGCTCTTGACCACAATAAGTCCGTCTGCAGCCTGCGCCAGACCGGCGAGGCAGAGCGTCAGCAGGGCCACGGCGAGCATTCTTAACTTATTCATAACCAGTATCCTTATCAGTCGAGTGCAGCTCCCATACTAGACCAGAATCCGGGATGACGGCGATCAGCAATCGGCTGGCATCAGGATCCGAACAGGCCGGAGCGCAATGGCCGCAGGAAACCTCGGCCCCCTTCCGATTTGGCGGGAGTTCGAACCCCGTCGAATTCCAGGTAGCCGTCCTCAATTGGGTCGAAACGCAGGATTTTCACGTCTTCGAGGTAATTCTGGGAGGCCTTCCAGGGTCCGTGGGTGCCCTGGCGAGGCAGCCGGTCCGCGGCCCGTCTGATGTAACCGGCGTCGAGCGAACCCAGCACCGTAGTATCGCCCCGGCTATTCTCGGTATCCCGGGCCACTACCGTCTGATACCCGCGCTGGTCCATCAGATTCATCAGCCGGCACAGGTACTCGGCGGCAATATCCACTTTCAGGGTCCAGGAGCTGTTGGTGTAACCGAAAATCATGCCGGCGTTGGGGAGTCCTTCCACCATCACGTTTTTGTAGATGACCTTGTCCTTTAACACCACATCCTGACCATCGACACGGGGCCGAATGCCTCCAAGCATCTGGATATCCAGCCCGGTCGCCGGAACGATGATATCCGCGGCCAGTGTTTTACCCGACTTCAGACGGATGCCATCAGCGGTGAAGCGCTCTATGTGGTCAGTGGCCATGGACGCCCTGCCCGTGTTCAGGGCGGTGAACAGATCGCCATCCTTGACCACGCACAGGCGCTGATCCCAGGGATCGTAGTCCGGCGTGAAATGACGCATGTCGGCGTTGTCACCGAGCCGACGCCGGATGATGCGCAGGAACAACCGGCGCATCAGCTTGGGACTATTGCGTGAGCGCACGTACAGAAAGCGGGAAATGGCGATATTGCGGGCCCGGATCAGCTTGTAGGCCAGCCTCTCCGGCAGCAAGCGCTGAACGAGAAGAGCGAGTTTGTCGGTCGACGGCAGCGGCATCAGGTAGCTTGGCGAACGCTGCAGCATGGTGACGTGAGCCGCCTGTTCCGCCAAGGTGGGCACCAGGGTGATGGCGGTAGCGCCACTGCCGATCACCACGACGCTCTTGCCGGCGTAGTCCAGTTCTTCGGGCCAGTGTTGCGGGTGCACTATCTGGCCCTGAAAGTCGCTCTCGCCCGGGAAATCCGGCTTGTAACCCTGGTCATAATTGTAATAACCAGTGCAGCCCACCAGGAATTTCGCGGTGTAGGTGTCGATTTCGCCCGTTGCTTCGTTGTCGGCGGTCAGAGTCCAGCACTTGTTTGAGCTTGACCAGTCCGCGGTTTTGACCGCCTGGCCATAGCGGATGTGACGCTCAACATCGAACGCCTCTGCGGTCTCGCGCAGGTAGTTCTTGATCGATACACCATCGGCCAGCACCTTGCCGCCAACCCAGGGTCGGAAGCGGTAGCCAAAGGTGAACATGTCGGAATCGGAGCGGATGCCGGGGTAACGGAACAGGTCCCAGGTGCCGCCCAGCGACTGACGCCGCTCCAGAATGGCAAAGGATTTGCCCGGACATTGCTGGCCGAGGTGACAGGCCATGCCAATGCCGGATACCCCGGCGCCAACGATCAGAACATCGAAATGGTGTGCACTCATGACCGGTCTCTCGATTCCATTTTGTTATTGTGATGACAGGTATGGAACCAAGATACCCCACGCAGTCAGCCTGGGGAATGCGCAAAACTGGTCTTACCGGGCCGTTGTGGGCGCCAGCTCACAAATAATCGCGGCGGCGTGCTCAGCCCAGAGTCCGTAGGCGTCCCGGCCCGGGTGAAAGCCATCGGCGGCCATCGCAGCCGGCTCCAGCGGATAGGTCACGGACAGGAATCGGGCACCGGCGGTATCGCCACAGAAAGCTTCCAACAAAACATTCAGCTGCCGCGCCCGCAGCCCCAGATACCAGCGCAGGGGCTGCGGCAAGGCGGGAAACCAATGCATGGGCGGAATCGCGGTGAACAGGATATGGCGGGCGCCAAATCGCTGGCCAAGTTGTGCCGACAGCTCACCCAGATGCTTGAGCCACTGACGGTCGCCGGTGCGCCCGGTGACGTCGTTGACCCCGACCGACACCAGTACCACATCAAAGCTGTCGTCCGGCACCTGAGCCAACGCCGCCAGCACATCACCGGAGGTGCGTCCGGTTTCAGCTTCCAGCGCCCAGTGCAGCCGGAACTGTTGGCCGAGCCGCGCGGCCAGGCGCCCGGACAAGGCCTCGTCCTGGCGCTCCACCCCCACACCGGCCGCCGCGGAATCCCCCAGAATCAGTAATTTAAGATCCGGCCCAGAGCCGGCAAGCCCGCGCCGCTCGCCTTCAGGTTCCGGCAGTCGTGGCGTCACCCGGCGCACGTACCGACCCTGACCAATCAGCAGCGGGCCAAGAGTGAGCGTGGACAGCGGATACAGCACTGGAGTGTACTCAGTCTTGGCGGCCGCTGGGGCCGTCGTTGAACAGGACGTCGCGCGGGTACTTGTCCATGGTTGGATCCTCTTCCGGGAGCGATGGACTATCAACCATAGCCCATCGCTCGCCAGAGGAACAAACCCCAACGCCGTTATTGCAGGCGCGCGGTGGGATGCCGGGACAGATCCAGAATGGGCAACTCCAGGCCCTTGATGGTCAGATCGAACCGGTTGTTGCCATCGGCGGCCCCTGGATTGCTGACCGCGCTGTACTGGACATGGCTGGAATAAACCAGCAAGCCCACCTCGTCGCCGGGCTGAAGCTGCTCGCCAACACCTGCCAGCAGCACACCCGGTTCGCCAATGTTGGGGTTGAACCTGTGTGTACCTTCCACCAGCGACGTAACCTGATCGTCTACCAGAATCAGCTCACTGCCCCGCTGAATTCCGATACCGAGATAGGCCACTGGCGTGACGGTACCGGGCAGTGCGGTATTGGCCACCGTCACCTCATCGATTCGCGGTATGCCCGCCAGAATCTCGCTCTCACCAGTCACTGTAAGCACAGATACAAAGGTTGCTGGTGCATCGGGCACTGGTCGGCTTAGCTCATTGGCTTCAAGTCGGGCCGGAACGCCACCGATCGACACTCGCTGCGACCCGACCGGGAAGTCTTCAAGCACCAGTCCGGCCGGTTCATCGCTATCCGCGTTCTGGGTATCGGCCACGGAAATGCACACCGATGGAATGCTCCGATAGGCGCCGGACTCCTCGCCCTTGAGGTGAAAATCGAACCAGCTCAGGATCAGGTCGGTGCCTATCAGGCCCCCACAGTTGGCACTGCCCTCGACCTGATTGGCCAACGGGTTCATGTGCCCGCCTTCGGTGGACAGAATCGATACCGGCACACCCTCGCCCGCAGCCCGCTTGAAGTAAGCCCAGTTCCAATAGGCGTCGGTCAGGTTGAACAGCACGTCCCGGTTGCCCTGCAATAACAGAGTAGGCACCGACCGTGGCACAAAGGCGTCACCGTTGGATGAACAACCCAGTTCACCCGGCTGACACCAGGGCTGACCTTGCTCGGCCGAGCGCTGCAGGTGGCGAGTATGACGATCAAACAGTTCGACCACCTCTGCTTCGGTGTAACCGTCGGTTTCCATGGCGCCGATCAGATCTGCCCGGGTCCGAATCAGGTTGGCTTGAAGACTGGCCGGGCCCATCAGCTCGCACATCCGAGCCACCGCCGGCGTGTTAACAGTGTTCCCGGTCTCGGCCAGCAAACAGAGCAAGCCAGTAAACGAACGTTTCACGGCATCACCAGGCAGCAAACTGTATAGCAGGCTATGCCAGGTGCCGTTCGGTACGATGGTGTCGATCCGGTCATCCAGCTGCGACAGGCCAAACTGGTAGCCGCCCCCGTAACTGTAACCGATCAGACCCGCGTTAATATCCCGCGCTACACCGCTATCCTCCTGCCGCTCGATATGCAGACTCGGAGCCTGTTCATAGAGCCAGTCAAGCAAATAACGAGCATCCTGGGTCTCGGCCCGGGGTGCGATGATACGGGCATAGCCGCCGCCGTTTTGCGGCGTCGAATTGCCGTGGCCGCGTTCATCGAACGAGACCCCGACATAGCCGTGGCGTGGCAGCGTGGCGAAGAGTTCATCAATGGCCGGGAAATGGGGCGTGTCGGAAGCCACTGAGCCATCTTCGTCAATCTCGGAATCCAGACTGCCACTGTAACCGTGACTCTCGATAACCACCGGGAATCGATCCTCGGCACACCGCTCGGGCAGCATCACCGCCACATGGAACCGGGTAACATCGGCCTCGGTGATATCGTCTGTGCGATCCCGATCGAAACTGTTTGGTAATGGACTGTCCAAGGTGTACTCACGCACCTCTGGCGGCAACGGGATCTCACAATCCCCCAGAATGCGATCGGAATCGTCGCTCTGGTTGTCCTGCTCAACCGCGGCAGCGTCCGAACCGCCGGAACCACCACCTATGCAACCGCTCAACGTGAAAAGAAACAGGAATGACAACAGAAACGGGTAATCACGCATTTTTTGTTCTCCTGGGCGTCGTTATCGACAGCTACTCTCCATACTCTCCGGGTAACGACGATTATTGTTGTTCTTGCTCCACGGCAAACCCGCGCCTTCGGTTCCCAGAGGCCTCCACCCTGGCCCAAAAAGCAAAGGCAGCGTTTTGTGGGATTCCGCACAGGAGTCAGCTATCAGGAGCTGGGGGAGTAGGCGCAGGGAGGAGCCGCCCCGGCACCAGGAGCGCTAGACTTGGTCGATCGCCCAGATCAGGAGAACCGATATGTCCAAACCCATCGTGGTCATCGGCGGCGCGTCGTGGGACACCATTATCCATTTACCGACGCTGCCCGCCCCGACACCTCAAACCATCTGGCCAGACGCCAGCTACCGAACCCTGGGTAGCACCGGGGCCGGCAAGAGTCTGAACCTGGCGGCACTGGGCCATCCGGTCATTTTCCACACCTTGCTCGGCCAGGATGCCGAAGGCCGGCAGGTGCGGGACGCCCTGGCCCATCCCGAACTGCAACTGCTGGTCACCGAGACCACTACGCCGACCGAGCAGCACGTTAACCTGATGTCAGCCGATGGCAAGCGCATCTCCCTGTTCGTGCAGCCCCCGGCTGAGCCCAGCGGCCTCGACTGGGCGCCGTTGCAACAACTCGCGGAAGGCTGTCAGTTGGCCGTGGTGAACATCCTCAGTTACACCCGCTCGGCCCTTCCCTGGCTGCAGACAATCAACCTGCCCATCTGGACCGATCTACACGATTACGACGGCACCAACCCTCATCACGAACCATTCATCGATGCCGCCAGCGTGATCTTTCTGTCCAGCGACAACCTGCCGGACTACCGCCAGACCATGGCGTGGCTGGTTAACCAGGGCAAAGAGCTGGTGGTTTGCACCCACGGTGCCGAAGGCGCGACCCTGCTGACTGCGACCGGCGAGTGGCTGGAGCAGGCAGCAATTCCCGCCAGCCAGGTGCTCGACACCAACGGCGCCGGCGATGCCTTCTTCAGTGGCTTCCTGCACCGCTATCTTGAGGGTGCAACGCTGCAAGACTGCCTAAAGGCGGCGTCGATCTGTGGTGCGCTGTGCGTAGCCAGCCAGTCTCTGGTCAGCAGTGACCTGCATCCGGGGCAATTGGCCTAGCGGTCGCGAGATTTGAGCGTGATCAGAGCCTGTGCCAAAGTCTCCGGGTCATTCACCCTGGAAGCCGAGGCCCATGAAAACCGTTTTCTCCCCCCTCCATAGCCGCCGCTCGGTCAAAACCGAGCTGGACGGCGGCCTGCTCATCGAGCCTCATGAAAAGCCATCCCGCGCCAACACCATCCTGGCAAGGGTGCAGGATCAGGGGCTCGGCGACGTTCTGGAACCGGACGAGTTTGGCCTCGAGCCCGTGAAACGGGTACATAGCGCCGATTACGTCGAGTTCCTGGCGCACTGCTGGCAAGACTGGCTGGCCGCCGGCAAGCCAGGCGAGGCTATCCCGGCGGTCTGGTGCGGACGCGGAATGCGGGCCCGGGTGCCCAGAGACATCGACGGCCGCCTCGGGTACTACAGCTTTGCCGCCGAAACCTCGATCTCCGATGGCACCTGGGAGGCTGCGTGCACCTCGGCCAACGTCGCCCTGACTGCGCAAAAGCTGGTCGCCGGGGGTGAGCGGGCCGCGTTTGCCCTGTGCCGGCCACCCGGACACCATGCCCATGCCGATCTGTTTGGCGGATACTGCTTCTTCAACAACGCCGCTATCGTGGCGCAAGCCTTCCGGGATCAGGGCGCCAAACGGGTGGCCATTCTTGATGTCGATTTTCACCACGGCAACGGTACCCAGGCCATCTTCTACCAGCGCGAGGACGTGCTGACGTTAAGCCTGCACGGCGATCCGGATCTGGTTTTCCCCCACTTCCTGGGTTTTGAAGATGAAACCGGGGAAGGTGCCGGTGAAGGTTACAACCTCAACATCGTCTACCCGCCAGGCACCCCCTACAGCGTTTGGAGTCAGGGCCTGGAAACCGCGTGTCAGCGGATCGCCGAATACCAGCCGGACGCGTTGGTGGTCGCCCTGGGCGTGGATACCTTTGAGCACGACCCGATCTCCTTCTTCAAGCTGAAATCCTCCGATTACCTCAGCCTGGGTGAGCAGATCGCCCAGCTGGGCCTGCCCACGGTGTTCACCATGGAGGGCGGTTACGATGTCGAGGCCATTGGCGTCAACGCAGTCAATGTCTTGCAAGGCTTTGAGCATACGCAGGAATGACTACTAGACGACCGGTCTAATTGAAACTAGGATGCTGCCCTCTTTGAAACAACACTGGGGCAGCAGCCGATGAACAGTTTCGATTTCTACAACCCGACGCACATTGCGTTCGGTGAAGGCAAGATCGCCGATTTGAACAAACTGGTACCGGCCGAAGCACGGGTACTGGTGTTGTTTGGCGGTGAAAGCGCGAGTCGGACTGGCACCCTGGATGAAGTAACCACAGCCCTGGGCGAGCGCCAGGTGACCCTGTTTGGCGGCATCGAGCCGAACCCGAGCTTCGAAACCCTGATGGAAGCCGTGGTGCAGGTACGTGAACAAGGCGTGGATTACCTGCTGGCCGTCGGCGGCGGCTCAGTCATCGACGGCACCAAGTTTGTCGCCGCCGCCTCTGTATTCGAAGGCGATGAGTGGGAAATTCTGACTCAGGGTGGCCGCAACATTGAGCGGGCGCTGCCGTTCGGCTCCGTGCTGACCCTGCCGGCAACCGGCTCGGAAATGAACAAGGGTGCTGTGGTTACCCGCAAGTCCTTGAAAGCCAAATTGCCGTTCCACAGCAATCAGGTGTTCCCGGCCTTCTCGATACTGGACCCGACCAAGACCTACACCCTGCCCCTGCGCCAGGTTGGCAATGGCGTGGTTGACGCGTTCGTGCACGTGGTCGAGCAGTACCTGACCTACCCGGCCCAGGCCCCGGTCCAGGACCGCTTTGCCGAAGGCCTGCTGCAGACCCTGGTCGAAATTGGCCCCCAGACCCTGGCCGAGCCGGAAAACTATCAGGTTCGGGCAAGCATGATGTGGACCGCTACCCTGGCCCTGAACGGCCTGATTGGCAGCGGTGTACCCCAGGATTGGGCCACCCACATGCTCGGCCACGAGCTGACCGCCCTGCATAATCTGGATCACGCCCAGACCCTGGCTATCGTGCTGCCGGCCATGCTGCGTGAGCGCAAGGCCACCAAGCTCGACAAGCTGGTCCAATACGGTGAGCGGGTGTGGAACATTCGCGACGGCAGTGCCGAGGACAAAGCCGAGGCCGCCATCGCCAAGACCGAGGCCTTCTTCGAATCACTGGGGGTGAAAACCCGCCTGAGCGACTACGACCTTGGCGAGCAGCACATTGAACCGCTGATCGCGAGTCTGGAAAGCCACGGCATGGTGAAACTGGGTGAGCACGGCGATGTCACGCCTGAGGTGTGCCGCCGCGTCCTACAGGCCAGCCTGTAACCGCTACGGATTAGTAGATACTTCGGCGGCGGATGAGTGTTCCTTCACAAGCCCGCATCCGCCCGCCAGCACGAGCAACCCGTGCAATGTCTTCCTTTTTGGGGCTCTGGTTTTCAGGTGCCCTTTTTTTATGGATATTTTTCAGTCAGGGCGGACTCAGCCCTTGAAGCCCTTGCCCAGGATGTAGACCTCACGGGAGCGGGCCCGGGATGAATCCGGCTTGCGCACCACCACCTTGTCGAACACCGCCCGTACCGATTTCAGGTACTCGTCGTAGCCCTCACCCTGAAACACCTTGGCCAGGAAGTTGCCTTTCGGCTTGAGCACCTGGCAGGCCATGTCCAGTGCCAGTTCCACCAGATACATAGAGGACGCCTGGTCAGCCACAGTCACACCACTGATGTTCGGGGCCATATCGGAAATCACCACATCCACCGGGGCATCGCCCAGGGTAGTCATGATGGCGTCGAACACGTCGTTCTCGGTGAAGTCACCCTGAATAAACTCGACCCCGGCAATGGCGTCCATCTCCAGGATATCCGAGGCAATGACCCGGCCCTTGTGGCCCACGAGGTTGGCCGCCACCTGCGACCAGCCACCCGGTGCCGAACCCAGATCCATAACCACCATGTTGGGGTGGATCAAACGGTCCTTCTTGTTGATCTCCAGGAGCTTGTAACTGGCGCGGGAGCGATAGCCGTCCACCTGCGCCTGTTTCACGAAGGGGTCGTTCACATGCTCTTCAAGCCAGCGGTTACTGCTTTTGGATCGGGCCATAGGACTCATCAATAGCGGGGGAAACGGTCTGTTATTGTACGTGCCGGGCGCCGTCCCGGCAAAATCCTGACATCCGCTGCCGGCGCACGTACAATTCGCATATTCCAGCTCCCACCTCGACCGCGTACGCGGCTCGGGCGCAGCCACGGGCGACCATTGTGAAACTGAACGACATTCGAAAACTGCACCATAAAAAGTACCGCCAGGAATTCGGCCATTACCTGGTCGAGGGTGAACACCTGGTGCTGGAACTGCAGAAAGCCGTCGCCCGGCAGCCGGCGCTGGTGAGCACCGAGCTGTACGTCACCTCAGAGTACGAGCACTGGCAGAGCCCGTTTACCACGCACCTGGTGAGTGACCGCCAGATGGCACAACTGGCCGACACCCGAACACCCCAGGGCATCCTTGCGGTGGTGGCCATGCCGGAGGCAAACCAGGGCGCTGCGGTACCGTCTAATGTCGGCGAGCGGGCGGTGTACCTGCACGAGGTTCAGGATCCTGGCAATCTCGGGACTATATTGCGCACCCTGGCCTGGTTCGGCGGCTTTCGCTGCCTGCTCAGCCCCGGCAGTGTCGACCCTTACAATCCCAAGGTGGTGCGTGCTAGCATGGGCGCGCTGTTTCACCTGCCATTGGAAACCGACGTAAGCCTGGAGCAACTCTCCAGCCGCTACCAGCGCATCGCCTGCCTCGACCTCAATGGCACCGCGCTGACCTCAGCCGAATTCCCCCGACACGACTGTTACCTGTTCGGCAACGAGGCCCGGGGTGTGCCCCGGAGCGCACTGGAAGAGCTCGGCGCCGTGCCCTACACCATTGCCGGACAGGGGGCGATTGAATCCCTGAATCTGGCCACCTCGGTGAACATCTGCGCCTACGAACTGAACCGGGGAGCCTCCTGATACCCCACTGCGACCTGAGCGAATCCGGCAACTATTGTGGTGGATTTCGTCATTGCCTGTAGCAAGCTAATTGGCGAAGATGATGGCCTGATGCCCTAACCCCGGATGCCCGCCCATGGACCAGTATCTACAGCCCACCGCGTTCTTTGATTACGAAAATCCGGAGCTCAAGAACTGGATAGCCGAGCAGTTACAAGGCGTGTCCGATGATCCGGTGGAACAGGTCAAGGCGCTCTACTTAGCCGTTCGGGACCAGGTCAGCTACAACCCGTACGTATTCCGGACTGATCCGAACACCTTCAGCGCCAGCCACGCCCTGAGCAGTGGCGAGTCCTACTGTATTCCGAAAGCGGTTCTGCTGGGCGCGGCCGCCCGTTCATTGGGCATTCCCAGCCGGCTGGGGTTGGCCGACGTCCGCAATCACCTGTCCAGCCCGAAACTGATCGAGTGGCTGCAGTCGGATATTTTCCGCATGCACGGCTTTATCGAGCTGTACCTGAACGGCCGCTGGGTGAAAGCGACGCCGGCATTTAACCGGCAGCTTTGCGAGTTGATGAAGGTAGCGCCGCTGGAGTTCGATGGCATCAACGATTCGGTTTTCCAGGAGTACACCGACGCCGGTCAGGCGCACATGGAGTACGTTAACGACCACGGTGTGTTCGACGACGTGCCACACGCCTTTATCGTGACCGGAATCGAGAACGCCTATCCACACCTGTTCGGTGACGAACGCGCGGCAAATGCCAGCCACGGCAGCCTTCAGGCGGATATCGAGCAATAGACGGCGAATCGTCCGAAGTCAGTCCTTCTGGGCCCATTGCTCAGCCGAGGATCCAGCCGCTAGCGCACCTGTTATCGCATCCATGAGTTCATTGGCACTGCGCCCGCCCGCCGACCGTTCGGAACTGGCCGCCATACTGAACTGGTTGAAATCGACCCGTTGCCAGTTCAATGGGTCCAAGATGCGCTCAACCCGGGCAATGTTGGCACGGGTGGCCGGTTCCAGCTGATAGCTCAGTACCGGTGTGTTCAAGACGAAATCGTGGCCCCTGTGATAGTCATTCAACAGCAACAGCAATAACCCGCCACCCATGAAATGCCGGCCCAGACTGACCTCCAGGTCGCCCTGACGAATTGCCTCCAGGGCTCGTGGCTCCCAATCGACACCACCTACAAGCAGGTCTTTCCCGGGTGCCCGTCCAACCCGCTTGGCCGCCTCAATGGCGCCCAGAGCCATACCATCGCTGGCACTCCAGATCAGCGTAGTTTGCGGGTAGCGCTGCAGCAGTACCGCCGACTTTGCAGCAGCCTCGTCCGCACTCCAGTCGGCATGAACCAACTGGGACAGCTTCATGCGGTTCTGATCAACCTCCTGCATCAGCCCCAGATCGCGATCCTTGGAAGCGGATGAATCACGGGTACCACTGAGACCGATCATTGAAGGCGGACCGGCGTTCTCCGATGTGGAAAGCCCGCTGGCTTTCTGTGCCAGCATCCGGGCAAGCGTCCGACCCGCGGTAATATTGTCGGGAGCCAGATGACCAATCCAGCCATCCAGACGCTCACGGGGCAAGCCCACTTTCTCCCTGGCACCTGCCGGGATGTCGGTATTGATGGTAAACACTTTGACGCCAGCGTCGTGAGCCAGGGTCAACATGCGGGCAGTCACGTTCTCCTTGCACATGAACACCAGGTAGTCGGGCCTGGATGGCCGCTCGAGTACCTGTTCTGCTAACTGCAAATAACTAAGGCGATGGCGCTCGTGGTCGGTGACCACTTCCAGCTCAATCTCGAGGTCATCGGCGACGGCGTGCATAAACCCCGACACCAGGGCCCAGAAACGCGAATCGTCCGGTTCCAGGAATACGACACTGAACCGGTCACCAGCGTACGCAGCATTCAGCAGCAGCGACCACAGCAGGCCGATCACAACCAACGGACGACAGACCTTCATCGCGCCAATTCACCTCGAGAGCCGGAGCATTAAAAGCAGGTTAGGCAGCTAACTTATCCCAGTCATCCAATTCGAAACAAGCGATACCGACCGGGCATCTGCAATGATGAGACATCGGCACTACTAATTCGTCTATTTAGTCGCTCACTTACCGACAGCAACCCACAAAAAAAGGCACCGGATCGCTCCGGTGCCTCTTGCTCTCTCATCAGGCTTGTCAGGTGATGTTCACTCTGTTCAGGCCGCCTGTTCTTCGTCGTCTTCCACCGAATTCCGGATCAGGAAGTCGAAGGCGCTGAGCGCCGCTTTCGAACCTTCGCCCATGGAAATGACGATCTGCTTATAAGGCACGGTAGTGACGTCGCCAGCCGCGAAGACACCCGGGATGGAGGTCTCATTGCGGTCATTGACCACGATTTCACCGTGCTGGCTGAGCTCGATGTCGCCCTTCAACCACTCGGTGTTCGGCACCAGACCGATCTGGATGAAAACCCCTTCCAGGGCCACGTGGTGCTCTTCACCGGTGTTTCGATCCTTGTAGTTCAGGCCGCTCACCTTGCCGTTCTCACCGGTGATTTCGGTGGTCTGGCCCGAGGTGATGATTTCCACGTTCTTCAGGCTGCGCAGCTTCTTCTGAAGCACATCATCGGCGCGCATCTCCGCACCAAACTCGATCAGGGTGACGTGCCCGACGATGCCGGCGAGATCGATGGCCGCCTCGACACCGGAGTTACCGCCGCCAATCACCGAGACACGCTTGCCCTTGAACAGCGGGCCGTCACAATGCGGGCAGTAGGCTACGCCCTTGTTCCGGTACTCTTCCTCACCCGGAACACCAATCTGACGCCAGCGCGCACCGGTGGACAGCACCAGCGTGCGGGCCTTCAGGGAGCCACCATTCGCCAGACGGATTTCGTGGGGCATACCCGGTTTGGCGGCCGGAATCAGCTTCTCGGCGCGCTGCATGTTCATGATGTCGACGTCGTATTCCTTGACGTGCTGCTCCATGGCACCAACCAGCTTGGGGCCTTCGGTGTAGGGCACCGATATCAGGTTTTCGATACCCATGGTATCCGCTACCTGGCCGCCAAAGCGCTCCGCCGCGATACCGGTGGAGATACCCTTCCGCGAGGCGTAGATCGCCGCCGAGGCACCGGCAGGGCCGCCGCCAACCACCAGCACTTCAAAGATGTCTTTCTGGTTGATCTTCTCGGCCTCTTTCTCGTCGGACTTGGTATCCAGACGGGCGACGATCTCTTCCATGGTCATACGGCCCTGACCCCAGGATTCGCCGTTAAGATAAACGCTGGGCACGGCCATTACTTCCCGCTGCTCCACTTCGTCCTGGAACAGTGCACCGTCAATGGCGGTGTGCTTGATGTTCGGGTTCAACACACTCATCAGGTTCAGGGCCTGCACCACGTCCGGGCAGTTCTGGCACGACAGCGAAAAGTAGGTTTCGAACTCGAACGAACCATCAAGTTCCTGTACCTGCTCGATCACTTCCTGAGCCGCTTTGGAGGGGTGGCCGCCTACCTGCAACAGCGCCAATACCAGCGAGGTGAACTCGTGGCCCATGGGAATACCGGCAAAGCGCACACCAATGTCGGTGCCGATGCGGTTAATGGCAAACGATGGCCGACGCACGTCGGTGGCATCTTCAGTCCGCAGACTGATCTTGTCTGACATGGGCTCAAGCTCTTCCAGCAACTGCCTCAGTTCCTGGGACTTGTCGCCGTCGTCGTAGGCCGCAACCAGCTCGATTGGCTGCTGCAGCTTGTCCATGTAGGCTTTCAGTTGCTCCTTGATACCGGCATCCAACATGTATTCTTTCCTCTCTAGGTCAGCGTGACACCAAGTCACTGAATTCAATACGGGTTAAAATTCAACGTGGGGCAACAATACGGCTTGCCCGGCGCACGCTCAAATTGATTGCCCCAAACTGTCTGATAGAGCCATGCTATACGAAGCTAAAGCATCATTAAGATTACCCCTGCCAATAATCACAGGCTCCCCTACCTACCTGCCCCCTGCAATTACTGGCATGCCTGCACGTTAGGACGAATAGCGCATGTTGGTATTGATGGGACTCAACTATCATTACGGGTAGACAGCGGGCTCATTTGACACATCCCACTCCGCGAACAGAATAGGCAGCACATGTTTTTAGACCGTTTTCATTCGATACAGCAAGGACGTATCCACATTACCGCGCTCCAGGCCAGCCGTTTTGCCAAGGAGATTGCCGGTGATTTCAATCCAATTCATGACCCCGACGCCCGCCGATTCTGCGTGCCCGGTGACCTGCTGTTTGCGGTGGTGGTTTCGCATTTCGGTCTCTCTGCCAACATGACTTTCCAATTCAAAAGCCTGCTAGGGGACGGAGTGCCCCTGGAATTCCGGGAACCGGAGGAAGGTCGCGTTGAGCTGTGCGACGCCAATGGCAAGGTCTATCTGGAGGTCACTCACAGCGGCCCGAGCACCCGCGATGAAACCACCATCGAGAATTTCACCCGCTGCTACGTTTCAGCCTCTGGCAAGAATTTCCCGCATACATTGCAGCCACTGATGGAATCGAACGGGGTCATGTTCAATCCTGATCGCCCCATGGTGATGTACGAAAGCATGAGCCTGGCACTGGATCGTCTGGATGCCAGCGACCCGGAACTGGAACTGCATGACGCCCAGCTGGCCGCCAACGGCAAGCGTGGCAACGTCACCCTGGAGTATCGGCTGCTGTCCGATCACAAACCGGTTGGCCAGGTTTCCAAGCGCCTGGTGCTCGGTGGCCTGCGACCCTACTGCCCGGACGCCATGGCCGGCGTACTGGAAGAGTTTTACCGGCTTAAGGCCCGGGGTGTGGATTACGGCAGTAACCTGTAAGCCATACCATTGCTGCGAGTAATGACAACGAACCATTCAATAACACTCTCATCAACACCCTCATCGGAGCAGGCATATGGCGATTCAGGTAGGCGAGCGGTTACCCAACATTGAACTGCAGGTGATGGGCAGCAACGGCCCGGAGAAGGTACAGACCGGCGACCTGTTTGCCGGCAAGAAAGTGGTGCTGTTCGCGGTGCCTGGAGCTTTTACCCCAACCTGCTCGGCCGCGCACCTGCCCGGCTTTGTGGTCGATGCCGACACACTGAAGGCCAGGGGCGTCGACAGCATTATCTGCACCTCGGTCAACGACACCTTCGTGATGGATGCCTGGGGCAAGGCCCATAACGCCGAGCAGATCGTCATGCTCGCCGATGGCGTGGCTGAGTTCGCCAGGGCAATTGGCTTGACCCAGGATCGGACTGCCAGCCAGATGGGCATTCGCAGCCAGCGCTACGCCATGATCGTGAACGATGGCGTGGTTGAAGTGCTTAACATCGATGAAAAGGGCCTGGAAACCACCAGCTCGGAAGCCATTCTGGCGGCACTGTAACGGCTGGTCCGGCTTTTCCGTCGGCAATTCATCCCGTTTAGACGCAAAAAACCCCGGTAAAACCGGGGTTTTTCAATCGTGGGCCTGCAACGCAGGCCCTGATCTATCGTTTCACCTGAGTAGGGAAACTTAGATCTTGCCGACCAGGTCCAGTGACGGAGTCAGCGTCTCTTCGCCTTCTTTCCACTTCGCAGGGCACACTTCACCCGGGTGGTTGCGCACGTACTGGGCGGCCTTCACTTTACGCATCAGGTCGTCAGCGTCACGGCCGATACCTTCAGCAGTGATTTCCATCGCCTGGATGACGCCATCCGGATCGATCAGGAAAGTGGCACGATCGGCCAGGCCCTGACCTTCGCGCATTACGCCGAAGTTGTTGGTGATGGAACCGTTCTGGTCGCCAACCATGTAGTAGTTGATCTTGCCGATGGTGTCGGAGCTGCTGTGCCACGCTTTGTGGGTGAAGTGGGTGTCGGTGGACACGGAGAACACTTCAACGCCCAGCTTCTGCAGTTCTTCGTACTTATCGGCAACGTCGCCCAGCTCGGTCGGGCATACGAAGGTGAAGTCGGCCGGATAGAAGAAGAAGATCGACCACTTGCCTTTCACGTCGGCTTCGCTGATGTCGACGAACTCGCCCTGTTTGAAGGCAGTTGCGTTAAACGGCTTAATTTCGCTGTTGATAATGCCCATTAAAGAACACTCCTCATTAGTGGATTCAAGGATCGATTGGATAACGGCGCCCAGAGTACGAGACCAGGGCACCTGGATAAAATTGATAATTCCCAACCCAGAGATAGGCATTGCCTATTTTCAGTGGAGGAACAACAAAGCCTCCAGACAAAAAGCGGCCACAACGGGAATTCGGGCGGCTGCCACCCTGTTTATGGAGACGGAAATACTAACTTCAACATGTGACGGAATAACGATGGGCTAAACTTAACACTCTGCCGGGAGGAACCAGGCTATGCGACCAGGCCTTCTGCTACTCCTCTGTCTGACACTCACCGCCTGCGGCGGTTCAGGTGGTAGCTCAGACAGCACCGTTGTTGGCCTGCTGGAGCGGCCCAGCAATACCACTTGCCTGGCCTTTGAGGGCTCGGGCGAGGTGCGGCTGACCGCCGTTGCGCCGTCCCTGACGTTTACGGCCCCGCTATTGATGCTGCCCCACCCTGACCTTGCGGGTATTTTCTACGTTGTTGAGCAGGGTGGCACCGTGTATCGGGTCAATCTCACCACCGAGACTCGCACCGAACTGGTGGACCTGACCAATTTCTATGCCCTCAGCGACTGCTCAGAATGCGGCTTGTTGGGCATGGCGTTCGATCCGGCCTTTGCCACGAACGGCTATCTGTACCTGTCATTTACTCAGGGCTCCGGCGTCACCTCCTACGTCGCCCGCTTTGAATCCACCGATAACGGCCTGAGTCTTCGGGACGACGGGGCCGGCGGGCTGGTCCGGACCAACCTGCTGGAACAACCGCAACCTTTCAGCAACCACAATGGCGGCCACATAGCCTTCGGCCCGGACGGGCTGCTTTACGTGGGCCTGGGCGATGGCGGTTCCGGCAACGACCCCGGCAACCGCGCCCAGGATCTGTCGACCCGGCTGGGCAAGATGCTTCGCTACAACGCCGATGGCAGCCCGGCCAGCAACGGCGTGTCTGGCGCCGTCCCGGAAATTTACGCCTATGGCCTGCGCAACCCCTGGCGCTGGAGCTTTGATCGCGACACCGGTGCGCTCTGGGCCGGTGATGTTGGCCAGAGCGCATTTGAAGAGATCGACATCATCACCCAGGGCGGCAACTACGGCTGGCGCTGCTACGAGGGATTTGAGCGCACCAGCAGCAGTTGCAGTGCGTCAGGCCCGTTCATCGACCCGGCGCATGCCTATGGCCGCTCAGACGGCGTCTCCGTCACCGGTGGCTACGTCTATCGGGGCAACAATATTCCGGCCCTCCAAGGTGACTACCTGTTCTCGGATTACGGTTCTGGCACACTCTGGGCCCTGGAGCGCCAATCCAATGGCAGTTACCAGCGCCGAACCCTGCTGGAGACCGGCCGCAATGTCGCCTCCTTTGGCCAGGACAACCAGGGCGAACTGTACCTGGTCACCACAACCGGGCTGTTCCGGATCGATCCGGTAACGGTGGACACCGAGTTGCCGCAACAGCTGTCGGACACCGGCTGCGTGCAGGCCAGCGCGCCCTGGCAGCCCGCCGACGGTCTGATCCCCTATCGCCCGATCGAAGCCTTCTGGTCCGACGGCGCCGAGAAAACCCGCTATCTGGCCTTGCCCGACAACACCAACATCAGCATCGATAACCAGGGCGATTTTCAGCTCCCGCGGGGCTCGGTCCTGGTCAAACACTTTGCCTTGGATCAGCGCCTAATTGAGACCCGCCTGTACCTGCACGGCGCCGACGGCAGTTGGACTGGTTACAGCTACCAATGGAACCACGCTGGCACCGATGCCCAACTGGTTAGCGGCAGCCAGGACCTGGATGTGGGAGGCCAGCTCTGGCACTACCCCTCGGCCGGCGAATGCAACCAGTGCCACACCTCGGCAGCCGGCTCCAGCCTTGGCCTGGAAACGGATCAGCTCAACAGCCGATTCACTTATCCACAGACCGGCATCAGCGCCAACCAGCTCGACACCCTGTCTTCCATCGGTGTCTTCGAGGCATCACCCACATCGGCCCAGCGCAGCCGGCGCCTGAACCAAAGCAGCGACACCAGCGCAAGCCTCGAGGACCGGGCGCGCAGCTACCTGCACAGCAATTGCAGCCATTGCCACCGACCAGGCGGCACCACCCAGAGCACCATGGACTTACGGGCAAACACGCCATTGAACGCCACCGGGACCTGCGACGTGGCACCTACTAACGGGGACCTCGGCCGAAGCGGCGCACGGCTAGTGCAGCCTGGAGATGCAGACAACTCGCTGCTGCACCTGCGAATGGTGATCACGGACAGCAACCGCATGCCACCGATCAGCACCCTGCTGGTAGATAACCGGGGCGCCGAACTGGTGGCAGATTGGATCAACCAGTTGCCCGGCTGCAACTGAGTCCAACCCGAGTTCAAGTAAAACCCGGGCATAAAAAAAGCAGGCTGGCCCCGAGGACCAGCCTGCTTTCACAGCACTACGAACAACGCCTGAACGGATCAGTTGGCGAGTTCAACCTTCTGGTAATCCAGAATGTTTTCTTCAGGCGAGCTCTTGATGGCCGCTACTTCGCTGCGTTTTTTCACCACAATGTAAGCGAAACAGCCGAAGTACAGCGCGATCACCAGTGCGCCAACCCACTGAATCCGCAGGAAGTCGAGCTGGAACAGCATAGTCAGGCCAATCATCGCCACCAGATTGAACAGCACGTAATTGAACCGACCCAGTCGCTCGGCCGTCAGGTTCAGGTTGTCGGTGTAAAGACGGATCAGTGAATCCAGCGAGTTCACCACCATCAACACACCCACGGTGATCATTGCGAGATTGGTAATCGCCGCCACCTGCAAGCCTTCGTCGTGGTAATGGAACAACACCGAGAACCACACCCCGATAGCGATGGAGGGGACCACCAGCATGGCGATCAGCAGCTGCCAGGTTTTGATACCACTAACAAAGCGGGCGGTGAACTGGCCGATCATGATGCTCCAGGCGAACCACCAGAACAGGTAGAACTCGTGATAATCGTTAATCGGCAACACGAACTGGTGAATGTTGGTGAAATATTCACCCAACAGACCAACGGTGCCCAGGAAATCCCCCGGTGACCCTTCGTCCAGGGCGAAGGCCCGTACCCACATGCCGGCGATCAGGGCAATGAACAGCACACTGGAGCTCAGACTCAGAATCCGTACGTACTTGATCTTCGAACTGGAATAAACCGCCAGCCCAATGGAGATAAACACAATAGCGTAGAAGGTGGGCACCACCGATTCGCCATCGCCGATCTGCGGCAGGTACCAGGGCAGGTTCACCAGAAGCAGGTAGGCGGTGAAGGCACAGGTGCCGATGATCACCGCGTTGTTGACCACTTTCACCAGGGGAATCTCGAAAAATTTCACCCGCGGCTCAATGATCGCGAAGTAGAAGCAGGTCAGAAAATAGAAGCCCCAGATCAGGAAGGCCCAAAAGCCAAACTCAATAGCCAGCGGGTTGGCAAAGCCATATTCCGGGCTCTCAGAGAGATCGCTGTAGCCGCCGAATTCGGTCAGCGGAAACATGATAAGGCCCACGTCCAGACCGGAGGTGAACAGGATCGCAATGAAGGTGAGCGTGCGAACCGGCGTCACGCCAATGCACTGCATATCCCACCACTTGTAAAGAATCAGCGCGATGGCCGCGAAGGTGAAAATAAGACCTGATGATAACCAGAGTGTCATAACGGCCTCCGCTTTAGGTTGTTGTTAATTGTGAACAGCATGGGTGTTCCTCCTCTACTTTGAAGCTGTTGCTCATTCGAATCGGACACAAACCCCCGCGTTACTTTATAACGGGCCAGGACTTGCCTATCTGGCGCCCAGAAAACGACTGGCACAGTCGTCGCGCTGATAGGAAAATCCTGATGGCTTGCAAAACCCCGGAGGCGTTGCACCTCCGGGTGGGAGCGCGCGGGCCGCGCTAGCTTGAAGCCCGCTTTGCGGCTCCCGGGCGCTGGCGGCCCTGCCACTGGTCATCCATGACCACAGGTACGTCAGACGGTTGCAGGGGCTCCCTGCCCCGAATCAGATCGGCTGCCCGCTCGGCCACCATGATAGTGGGGCCGTTCAGGTTGCCGTTGGGTATGGTTGGGAAAATGGACGAATCCACCACCCGCAGGTTCTTGATGCCGCGCACACGGGTGTCCGGATCGACCACCGCGCGCTCGTCCGTGCCCATCTTGCAGGTGCACGAGGGGTGATAGGCGCTTTCCACCGCCTGACGGACAAAGGCATCGATTTCTTCGTCGCTCTGTACCTCGGCCCCGGGCTGGATCTCCGGGCCGCGGTATTCGTCCATGGCCGGCTGGTTGATGATCTCACGGGTCAGGCGCACGCAATCCCGGAAGCCTTCCCGGTCGGCCTCGTGTTCGAGGTAATTGAACCGGATGCGCGGGGCCTGTTTCGGGTCCGACGACTGCACGTGCACAAAGCCACGGCTCTTCGGCTTGTTGTGGCCAATGTGCAGCTGGAAGCCATCACCGGAAAACGCTTCCTTGCCGTCGTAGCGCATGGCTGCCGGCAGGAAATGGTATTGCAGATCCGGCCATTCCACGCCGGCCTTGGAGCGAATAAAGCCACAGGACTCGAAGTGGTTGGTCGCGCCCAGGCCATCTTTCTTCAGGATCCAGCGCAAACCGATTTTCAGCTTGTTCCACCAGTCCAGCTTGCCATTGAGCGACACCGGCTTGTTGCAGCGGAACTGGAAATAGAACTCCAGGTGATCCTGCAGGTTCTCACCCACGCCCGGCAACTCGTGCTTGACCTCAATACCGGCCGATTCCAGCACTTCGCGCTGACCGATACCGGACAACTGCAGCAGGTGGGGCGAGCCAATGGAGCCGGCGGACAGAATCACTTCCTCCACCGCTTTCGCCTCGTGCACCTTGCCGCCCTTCTCATAGCGCACACCGGTGGCGGTTTTACCGTCGAGCAGCACCTGGTGCACCAGGGCGTGGGTGACCACGGTCAGGTTCGGGCGCTCCATGGCCGGGCGCAGATAAGCGTTGGCGGTGGACCAGCGACGGCCGTTTTTCACGGTCATGTGCATGGCCCCGAAACCTTCCTGCTGGGCGCCGTTGTAATCCTTGGTCGGGAAATAACCGGCATCGACGCCAGCATCCACGAACGCCTGGTACAGCGGGTTCTGCATGTTATTGCCGTTGTTAACCCCAAGCGGACCCGTGCCGCCGCGGTAGTCATCGGCACCAAAGGCCCAGGTTTCGGCTTTCTTGAAATAGGGCAGCACCTGCCGGTAGTTCCAGCCCTCGGCGCCTTCCGACTCCCACTCGTCAAAATCGCGGGCGTGGCCGCGGACATAGACCATGCCGTTGATCGAGGACGAACCACCCAGCACCTTGCCCCGGGGGCAGTGCATGCGACGGTTGTCCAGGAACGGCTCAGGCTCGGTCTCAAACTGCCAGGCGAACTTCTTGGTGTTCATCGGAATCGACAACGCGGTCGGCATCTGGATAAAGATGCTCTTGTCGCTGCCGCCGGTTTCCAGCAGCAGCACCTTGTGCCGGGCGTCCTCGGTGAGCCGGTTCGCCAGTACGCAACCAGCCGATCCGGCGCCCACAATGATGTAGTCGTATCGGTTTTCTGTCATGCAATTGCTCCCGGTTAGGTCACTGGCTTAAAACGGCGCGTCCAGGTCTTTCATGCCCACGTACACCGACTTGATCTGGGTGTAGTGGTCAAGGGTGACCTTGCCGTTTTCACGGCCAATGCCGGAGAGTTTGTAACCGCCAACGGGCATTTCCGCCGGGGACTCGCCGTAGCTGTTGATCCAGCAGATACCGGCCTGAATCTGGTGAATCACCCGGTGGGCACGGCGGATATCGTTGGTGAATACGCCAGCGGCCAGACCGGTGTCGGTACCATTGGCCCGGGCAATCACCTCGTCCTCGTCGGAGAAGGTCAGCACTGACATCACCGGCCCGAAGATTTCTTCCCGCACGATGGTCATGTCGTCGGTGCAGTCGGTGAAGATGGTGGGCTCAACAAAGTAGCCCCCCTTGGAATCGTCCGGTGCGAAAGCACGGCCGCCGTGAGTCAGGGTTGCGCCCTCAGACAGGCCCTTGGCGATGTAGTCCAGCACCAGGTCGCGATGTTTCTCGGAGATCAGGGCACCAAAGTTGGTGTCTGGATTCATCGGGTCGCCCGGTTTGATGTTCTTGCGGGTGCGCTCCAGCAGACGGTCCATGAACCCCTCATAGACGTTTTCGTGGACAAACACCCGGGTACCGTTGGTACAGATTTCGCCCTGGGTGTAGAAGTTGCCCACCATAGCGGCGGAGATGGCATTCTCCAGATCGGCGTCGTCGAAGATGATCAGCGGCGACTTGCCACCCAGTTCCATGGTGACGTCCTTCAAGGTAGAGGACGCAGCTTCCATCACCTTCTTACCGGTGCCCACTTCGCCGGTGAACGACACCTTGGCGATGGCCGGATCGTGGGTCAGCCAGGCGCCCACTTCAGCAGCACCCTGCACCACGTTGAACACGCCCGCCGGTACGCCTGCTTCGATGTAGATTTCTGCCAGCTTGATCGCACCCATCGGGGTCTCTTCCGACGGCTTGAAAATCATCGCGTTACCGCAGGCCAGGGCCGGTGCCGATTTCCAGCAGGCGATCTGGATCGGGTAGTTCCAGGCGCCAATACCCGCGCAAATGCCCAGCGGCTCGCGGCGGGTGTAATAGAAATCACCGCCCAGATCCTGCTGGTTGCCTTCAATGGACGGCGCCAGGCCGGCAAAAAACTCAATGGCGTCGGTACCGGTGACCACGTCCACAGCTTCCGCTTCCTGCCAGGGCTTGCCGGTATCCCGCACTTCGCAGGCTGCCAGCTCATCGTTGCGCTCACGCAACAGCGCCACTGCCTTGAGCAGAATGCGGCTGCGTTCCATAGCGGTCATTGCCGACCACTCGGCAAAACCGGCCCGAGCACTCTCGATGGCAGCCTGTTGCACGGCCTCATCGGCCACCTCTACCTCGTAGATGACCTCACCGGTGGCCGGATTAACCACTGGGAATGTCTCGCCGCTGCTATTGGCGAGAAAACGTCCGTGCACGAAATTCTGAAAACGGGGAACCGAGTTAGCCATAGGACCTATAACCTCCAGGGGCAGGTGTTGAATTCATTGTGTTGGCTCGCGACAAGGCGTCCTGAACAAAATGCTTACACAGCTTCTCGCCAGCCTGAAAACTCTCTTCCGGCTCCACGCTCATCGCACTACGGAGCCAGAAGCCATCAATCAAGGCGGCCGTTTGCCGGGCCGCCGCCGTCGCCGCTTCCGGTGTCAGTACCTGGGCAAAGGAGAAGCGCAGGTTACTGTACAGCCGGGCGTTGTTAATCTGTTGCAGCCGTTTAAGACCCGGTTCGTGCATGGATCTTGCCCAGAAACTGAGCCAGGTCTTGGCCGCCAGCGCTGAACGCTGGAAATCCGAAAAATTCGACTCAATGATGCAGGCCAGACGCTGCTCCGGGGAGCCGTCGGTTTTTGCCATTCGCTCCCGGAGCTCTTTGCCGAGCTGATCCAGCAAATACCGTAATGCCGCCTCAATCAGAGCCTGCTTACCACCGAAGTAATGACTGATGATGCCCGAAGACATACCAGCCCGTTTGCTGATGCTAACGATGGTGGTGTTCTGCAGGCCCAACTCGGCAATCGAATGCATGGTCGCTTCGATTAACTGTTGCTTCCGGGTGTCCTTCATTCCGACTTTCGGCATGGCGACTTCGCTACTTTCATCCAGTCAATTGTCATTCTTCCGCTCAATTTTTTATTAATTGAACGTTCAATTAAAATAAAGGTTACAGAAAAGAGAACGGGATTTCAAACCGGGCAGTTTTAGAAACTAGGGTTCAGAAACTGAGAGTGAGACGGCCGGTGAAGCGACCGTCTTCATCGGTGATGGCGGAATCGGTGGTAAGGGGTTTGCCAAATTCCAGGTAGCCGGACAGCGGGTCGGCGGTGAAGCGGAAACCCAGGCCAGCGGCGGCGCCGGAGTCCTGTGAACTGGTCTGGTTCTGATAGGCCGTGGCCAGGCCGTAATAGACATAGGGAGTGACTTCCGCCGGCAGCCCCCAGGGACTGGCAACCCGGCGGCGCAGCTCCAGTTCGGCGCCGGCACCCCGGTCACCAGAGAAGGCACCGGATTCGTAAGCACGGGCAAACTGGCTGCCACCGATGACAAATTTCTGGGAGGTGGGCAGGTCATCCGGCGAATATTGGCCTTCCAGCAGAAACCGGGACGACAGGCCCGCCGGCAGGGCGCGCCAATAGGTGTATTCGGCCCGGGCAATCTGGAACGACAGATCGACAACATCACCGGCCTGAGAACCACGGCGGCGCGCGCCCAATGCATCAAAACCGAAACGACCGGTTACCACCACTCGGTGAGCACTGGTATTGGCCTGGTGCAGTGTCTTGAAACCAAGATCCATCAACCGCAGGGCCTCGTCGATTTCGCGTTCGCCCTGATCGGTGCGGGTGTAGTCCCGGGCGACTATTCCGGTGAACACTTCGCTGTCGTTCTGGTCCGCGCCGTTGAGGCCATAGCCCCATTCAAGCTCATGTTCCCGGAACCGAAACACCGTCTGGCCGGGGGCCGGATCATTGTCCAGCACGGCACGGCCCACCCGGGTTCCCACAGACACCCGATTGCGGGCATTGGGCCCGACCACAACACCAGCACCCGCAACCCGGTAGGCATCGGATTCCAGCGTGTGCAGGCCGAACACCCGCATCTGGCGAATCGCCGGCAGCGGATTGGCAACCGCCACCTGGCCAATGACCAGATCCCGGCCCAGGCGTTTGTCACCCTCGGTGCTGTAGCTCAAAGAGCCCAGCCAATGGGTACGCTTGCGCAGAACCAAGGCGTAGTCCGCACCGGCCCCGTCACCGGCGTTCGCAGGCTGAAGTTCGGCGTCGATGGCAACCTCGTTGGCCGCCTCATACAGCTGAGCAACATAGTCCACATGCCGTTTCGAGAGCGGTTTTATTTCTCGTAAGGGCGAAAATGCCCGCCGAAACTGTCGCGCTTCGGCCATACCGACGCCACTGACATCAATGGCTACGAGGCGGGGCTCATCGACTCGCACCAACACCACGCCGGTGATCGAGTCGTGGGGGGCAACCGTCACCGAGGGCTCGAAAAACCCACGCTCATCGTAAAGCTGACGAACATTGCTGGCCAATTGGCTGCGAGCCTGAGGTGTCAGGCGCGTACCGATGGTCGATTGGTAAACCGGGCCAAGGTGGTCCGGTGTAAACACGGTCACCCCTTCAAAGACCACGGCACCAATGACCGGTCCGTCGTCAACGGACGCAAATACAGGTGCATTCAAACTGAAAATATGTACACAAATTATACAAACAACAACAGAAACTCGCACCATGCACTCCGTTACTGAGCTACTCTGACAAGGTAGTCCAAATTTTTAAGTGCGTAGGGAAACTGTGAATAACGCGCACGCAAGGATTGCAGGCTGGCCGAGTGCCGCAGTGACCAGTTGTCGTTCAGGGGAGAACGCGCATGAACACCCTTTCGTTTCACACCGCCAAGGTGCCCTTCCAAACCTCTTTGTTTTTAGTGATTCTATTTTTGCTTTTCGCTGATGTTGCCCGGGCCGAACCCGTAGTGATCGAGGCGATGACCGGCACGGCCGAGTTTCGCAACCACAGCGAAGATGCGTGGCAACCCCTGAATGCCGGCGACGCCCTGAAGGTGCCGGTTGAGATCCAGACCGGGCCCGACTCCAGTGTCCAGATCGGCCAGTCCGGCACCTTTTTTGACGTGAGCGCAGAAACACGACTTCATTTGTCCACCAATGACGCCAGCTCGGATGGGCTGATTTCCCGCGTGAAGCAGTGGTTCGGCACGGTTTTCTACGACGTCGAACGCCAACCCGATACCTTCAAGGTGGAAACACCGTTCCTGGTCTCCACCGTTAAAGGCACTCAATTCACCATCGTCAGCACCGATGAGGCGTCCTTTGTCACCCTGAAAGAAGGCCGACTGGAGGTTGTTGATAACAAGACGGGCACCCGCCGGATCCTGAATCCTGGCGACATTGCCAGTGTCTCCGGTGACGGGACCGGAGCCAGCTTCAGCTCGCTGATCCAGATTCCGGACGCCTTGCCTGCTGTTGCCCAGGAACAAGCCCTGCAAATTGCCAGCATGGCCCCCTCCTTTGGGCTCGACCAACAGACCGAGATGGGCATCAACTCCTCCGACTCCAGCGCCATGAGTGGCATCACATCCTTGGCCAGTCTCACACTGGGTGGCGAAATCGGTGCGGAGCTGACCGCCGACCTCGGCAGTGACCTGGGACTTAATGTCGGGGCCGATCTAGGCACTGACGTGGGCGCCGATATCGGGTCTGACCTGATCGGCGATATCAGCGCTGAGATCAACGCCGACCTTGGCATCGGCGCAGGTCTAGACGACGGCCTCGAGCTGGAAGCCGATCTGGATCTGGGTCCGGACCTAGACATCGACATCGACCTGGATGACCTGGAAGATCTGGACGGCCTGGATGACCTCGAAGGCGGACTCCAACAAATTCTTGGTGGCTTAGGCGGCTCTGGCTCGGTGCCGCTCTGAATGACACGCTGCTCCTAGGACTTCTGGGTAACAATGGCAAACACGCCCGTCAGCGGAAACAATCGTAAAACGACTCTGGCCATCGCACTGACCGGGGCGGTTCTGCTGGGCCTCTGGTTCACGGGCGCTCTCCAG
Organism: Marinobacter sp. LA51; assembly: GCF_030297175.1. Taxonomy (NCBI): domain Bacteria; kingdom Pseudomonadati; phylum Pseudomonadota; class Gammaproteobacteria; order Pseudomonadales; family Marinobacteraceae; genus Marinobacter; species Marinobacter apostichopi. The sequence continues at coordinate 3,685,391 of NZ_AP028070.1, forward strand.
GATCTGGGTCGCCAGATCGAAGATCAGTGGTTTGAATTACTGGCGGAGCCGGTGGCAACCGACACGGTGATTGTTGAAATCGACTCCGCCAGCATTGCCGACGTTGGCCTCTGGCCCTGGCCGCGCGAGCTCTTTGCCCAGGCCCTGCGCCGGCTGGATGCTGCTGAAGTGCACTCGGTGATGGTCGACGTCGACTTCAGCGCCCGCTCGGTGCCGGATCAGGACCTGGCTCTGGAGCAGGCCCTGGCCGACGTTTCACGTCCGGTCTTCCTGCCCGCGTTTGTACAACGGACATCGTCGATGGAAAACACTCTGATGCTGCGGACGCCACTACCGGAGTTTGCCGGGCACGTGCAGCTGGTATCGGCCAACATGCACCCGGACACCGACGGGCTGGTGCGTCGGCTAGGCACCGGCTTCAACTGGCAGGACACTTTCTATCCCGGCGCCTGGATTGCCATGACCTCCGGCCAGCACACGGCTACCTGGATCGACTTCAGTATCTCGCCACGCTCGTTTCAATACATCAGCTTCTCGGATTTATTGGCCGGGCGTGTGGAGCCCGCGCAACTTCGCAACAAGCGGGTGTTCATTGGCGCGACCGCCATCGAGCTGGGGGACACCCTGGCAGTGCCGGTATACCGGGCGCTGCCAGGGGTTGTGCTGCAGGCACTTGGCGCCGAGACCCTGAACCGCGGCGGCCTATACCGTCTGAACACCGGTGTTGAAGCAGGAATTCTGGTTCTGTGCTGGCTGCTGGCCGCCTTGATATTTACCCGCCTGAGCTGGATCAAAGGTCTGCTGGGGCTAGCTCTGACTCTGGTTGGCACACCACTGGCGGCGGTATTCGCGTTCCAGAACCTGGACCTGATTATTGACATCGCCGCACCGACACTCGCTATTGCCCTGGTCTACATCACCGTCAGTATTGCCCGACTGGATACCGTGACGCTGGAACACCTGTGGTTGCAGATTACCCTGCGAGACCACCAGGCCATTCATGACCGGATCATAGCCACCGCCAATGACTGTATCCTGTGCCTGACCCCGGGGGGCCGCATTACTCAGGCCAATCCGGCCATGCATGCCTTGAGCAAGGCCCCACCCGGTCAGTTGGTTGACAGCCAGGTACGAGACTGGCTGCCCCGGATTGAGACCGAATTAGCGAACCTTTCCGGCAAACCCTTCGATACCATTCTGCTTGCCAGCGATAACCGCCAGGTTCCGGTCGAAGCCATCATCAGCACCGTGGATCTGTCTGCAGAACCTCTGTACACCATCGTGCTGAGGGATCTCACCGATCGGATTGAGCGCGAACGGGAACTGGAATACCAGGCCACCCACGATCTGCTGACCGGGCTGCTAAACCGGCCTGCGCTGTTCTCACGCATCAACCAGGATCTCCAGGACGGCGAGACCGGCGCGCTGCTGTCAGTGAACCTGGACTACTTCCATGAAGTAAACGATACCTACGGCCACCAAACCGGCGACCACGTACTACAAACCATCGCGGCCCGGATTGCTCACACCGTCAGTGACCGACATCCAGCGGGCTGGGTGGCCCGAGTTGGCGCCGACAGTTTTGCGGTCTGGCTCCAAGGCATGAGTTACGCCGAGGGAGGCCAGATACTCAGCGACGCGATCATGGAGGCCGTCGAGCGCGTCCTGCCCCTGAGTGCCGACAGCGAAGTAAGCCTGCAGGTGTTCTGTACCATCGGTGTCGGTGATGCGGCCACCGCCGCTCCAGAAGTGCCTGAGGCAGAAGAGTCCGATTCACACACGGCTAAAAACCTGTGGCGATGCGCCGAAGATGCCCTGCGCCAAGCCAAATCCCAACGCGTTGCCATCCATTGCTATGGTGCCGCCGACCGTCGGGCAGCGGGCCAGCGACTGAAACTGGTGCCGGCCATCCGCGCCAACATCGCCGCCAATGCCTTCAACCTGCTGTACCAGCCCAAGATCGATCTGGCCACCATGCAACCCATCGGCTGCGAAGCGCTGCTGCGCTGGCCTCATGGTCGTGGCCCGGTGGTACCGGTAATGACACTGATCGAAGTGGCGGAAAACTCACGGCAGATTGCGCCGCTGACCCGTTGGGTGGTGCAGGCCATTCTAGCCCAGGAAAACGCCTGGCAAGCCAGGGGCCTGCCCCGCCATATGGCGGTCAACATCTCCGCCCGGCTGATACAGGACCGCCACTTTATCTCCGAGCTGCAGGGGTTGCTGGCCTCGTCCACTGGTTACTTCCAATTCGAGTTCGAAATTACTGAAACCGCACTGATGAGTTCGCGGGATCTGGCCATCGAACTGGCGAGCAGCCTGTCCCAGACCGGCAGCACCCTGGCTATCGACGATTTTGGCACCGGCTATTCGTCACTGGCCTATCTAAAAGACTTGAACGCCTCGATCCTGAAGATCGACAAATCCTTCGTGACCAATATCGACGACAGCCGGGATAACCAGACCATCGTACGTTCAACCATCAAGATGGCCCATGAGCTGGGCATGCAGGTGGTGGCCGAAGGTATTGAAACAGCCGCGGACGAGCACTTTTTGCGGTCGTTGGGCTGCGACTTTGGCCAGGGTTACCATTACGCCAAGCCGCTGCCGGTGGATGAACTGGTGCAATGGCTGACCAAGTTCGAGTCGCAAGCGCCCAAGAATCTGTCCGATCTTCAGCCTTTTCGGCGGTAGTACGGATCGGTCCAGCACCGGGGCAGGGTCTCGCCGGAGGCAAACACCAGTCCCGCCTTGTCAAAGAATTCGGGATCCTGGGCTTCCTCTCCGTAATGCATGCATCCCTTCACGCGACTGACATGGGGATCGAACAGGGCGTGGGTATCAGCGATCTCAATCAAGTGACCGGTGGATTTTTCTGCCATGAACATAGCGTCCTCCTTGTCGGGTTAAAACAGAGCCGTGCGTCAGTCCGTGGGTGGATCCTCGGCGAACGCGCTGAGGTGAAAGGCCGAAGCCTGATCCACTTCCTCCATGCCACACACCCTCGGTTGCGGCACCTCGCCTCCGGCGAGGACGTCAAGCACTGATCGCACTCCATAGGACAACGATTCGGTGTTGTAACCGCCCTCCAGAACAAAAGCCAAACGACCATCGCACAGCCGATCGGCCAGGGACTGGACAATCCCGGTCATGGCCGCGAAGCCCTCGTAGGAGACGTTCAGGGCCAAATCGTACCAGTGTGCATCGAACCCCGCCGACACCAGGATCAGGTCCGGTTTGAAGTACTCGGCGGCCGGTACCAGGATTTCGTTCAGGGCCTTCAGGTAAGCGACATCACCGGCGCCACCGGGCATTGGAACATTCACTGTGGTGCCCTCACCCAGGCCCGCACCCACTTCATGCAGGCCACCACTGCCCGGGTAAAAGGGCGCTGCGCGGTGAATATCGAAGAACATCACGTCGGGATCCGCCCAGAAGATATCCTGGGTGCCGTTGCCGTGGTGGGCGTCCCAGTCGAGGATCAGAATCCGCTCACAACCAAGTTCGGCGTGGGCGTGAGCGGCCGCCACGGCAACATTGTTGAACAGACAGAAGCCGCGGGCGCGCACCGGCTCGGCGTGATGGCCCGGCGGGCGAACCAGGGCGAAGGCACTTCGAGTGCGGCCCGAAACCACCGCTTCGACCGCGGCAATGGCGGTCCCGGCGGCAACTTCCGCAGCTTCCACGCTGCCCGGTGATACCGCAGTGGTATCGACATCGAGCCAGGCATGCTTGTTACGTAGGGAGAAAACGTCATCCAGGTAAGAGGTGGTATGCACCCGACCAAGCTGCTCCCGGGTAGCCACCTGGCCACCGGCAAACTCCACCCCTTCGATCGGTTCCCGGTGCAGCAGGTCGAGGATGGCCTGAATGCGTCCCGGGTGTTCCGGGTACTTCCATTGCACATTCAGTCCCGACAGGATGCTGCGCACCCGCTTGTCCAGTCGACCCGGCAGAAATGCGGCGTTCACATCGGGAGAATGATTAAGTACTCGGTCGTCGTAAAAAACCGTGACGTTGCTTGGATATTCCACAGTGTGCTCCGGAACGGTGTGTTGCCGGCGACTGTCTCCAGTTCTGCCGACTCTACCGAAAGCATAGTCAAAGAACCGGGCACCGACACCCGATCGGCCGGCCTTCAAGCCCGGGTCGGATTACCGGTTGCGCCCGCCGGAAACCACAGTTCGTATTAATTGCGCCCGCCGATACCACGTTGGGAGTATCGGTGGTACATTCCAGACAGTTATATCCGTTCGAAACCATGGGAAGCATTGATGCTGTCATTTCCTTTGCGCTTTCTCAGGACAGGGACGCCTTCGTTAGTCTTCAGGCCCTTGCTGGTTTTTCTGGTTTTATTGCTTGCAGGGGGGTCGCAAGCGCAGGCCATTACCCCGCCCTGCACCAAGCTCATGGTCAGCGGCAACTCAGAATATCCGCCCCTGCTGTGGCGAGACCCGACTAATCCTGAGCAACTAACGGGAGTGGTTCCCGCATTGCTGCAAGAAATACTGCAGCCACTGGGTCTCAGCGCCGACATCCGTCACATCGGTTCCTGGGCCCGAGTCCAGCGCCTGGCCCAAGATGGCAACATAGACATGGTGGCCGGAGCCTTCATGACCCGTGAACGTTTCGGGTACATGGATTACATCCTACCGCCCATTATTCAGCTGCCAACGGCCATCTGGGTCCCCAAAGGCCAGGCATTTCTCTATCGGCACTGGCCGGACCTGCTGGGCAAAACCGGCAGCACCCTGATCGGCAACAGTTTTGGTCAGAATTTCGACCGTTACGCCCAACAGAACCTGACCATTGAATCGGTGCGTTCAATCGATCAGTCGTTTCTGATGGCAAAGGCCGGGCGGGTCGATTACGTACTCTACGAATTGTTGCAAGGCCAGGTGAAACTGGCCCGGGAAGGCAGAAGCGACGAATTCGAGCCGCTTGAAAAATCGATCAGTACCGAAGGGCTGTTTTTCACCTTCCCCAAGAAATCTGCCTGCAACAGCTTTGAGCTGCGGGAACAGATCGCCGACCGGCTCTATTCCCTGGTGAACCGGGGTCGGGTCAATGAGCTGCTGGACGAGTACACCGCCCGCTATATTGCCGAGAAATAACGTGGATCAGCGTTGGTCCGGTGGCGTCCAGATCGGTACATCTTCCCGCGTGGGCTCTTCCCAGTCTTTGTCCATGGCACTGCTCAGGGCTTCCTCGAGTTTCATGAACAGCTCGCCGTAGCGGGGACTGAAACTGATGCCCTCTTCTATTTCCTGCCAAGCCTCGAACAGCTCGTCTTCGTGGGCTTTTTCGTTGTCCACAAAAGTCCAGGTCATCTGTTTGGCCCGCAGCGGGTGCACACCCATGGCGGTCAATGCGTGGCCACCCAGTTCCAGCGCCGAATGGTAGGTTTCACTCACCACGTCGTCGGCACCGGCCTTGCGCAACTGATAGCTGTGGCCCCGGTCGAACGCCCGCGCCAGCACCCAGACTCCGGGATAGAACTGTTTCACGTGCTCGACGATGCGTACCGAGCGATCCCGGTCATCGATTGCTACGACCAATAACCGGGCATCCTCGATGCCGGCTGTTTCCAGCAGCTCCAGCCGACTGGCGTCGCCGAAATAGCTCTGGATATTGATCCGGCGGACGTTCTCGATCTGCTCAATCTCGTGATCCAGCACCACGATGGGAATGTTGTTGGCGCGCAGCAGCCGGCACACGATCTGCCCGAACCGGCCAACACCGGCAACAATCACCGGGGCCCGGTCGTCGATAGTGTCAGCCTCGCGCTCGTCGTTCTTGGCGCGCCGGTAGCGAGGCAGCACCACGCGATCGTATGCAATAAACAGCAACGGGGTGAGGAACATCGACAGCGCCACCACCAGCGACAGCACCTGGGAGAGTTCAATTGAAATGACCGAGTTCTGGACGCTGTAGGTGAGCAGCACAAAACCAAATTCACCGGCCTGCGCCAGGCCCAGGGTGAACAGCCAGCCGTTACTGCCGTGGATGCGAAACAGCACCGCTAAGCCCAGCAGGATCAGTGCCTTGACCACGATGACCGCCATCCCCAGAGTCAGGATGGTGCCCCACTCCGCGACCAGCACCTCGAAATTAATGCCGGCTCCGACGGTGATGAAGAACAGGCCCAGCAGCAGGCCCTTGAACGGCTCGATGTTGGCTTCCAGCTCATGGCGGAATTCACTGTTGGCCAGAACCACCCCGGCCAGAAATGCACCCAGCGCCGGCGACAGATTGACCAGGCTCATCAGCGCGGCAATGCCGATCACCAACATCAGGGCAGTAGCGGTGAATACCTCACGCAGGCCGGACTGGACCACGTACCGAAACAGCGGCCGGCTCAGATAAAAGCCACCGACAATCACCGCTGCCACAGCGGCGATCACGGTCAGGGCGTGGGCCCAGCCCGGAAGGTGGGCAACCAGACTCAAACCACTGTCATGGCCAGCCCCGGTGCCGGACTCTGCCATCAGATCCGGCAACGCCAATAGGGGAATCAGCGCGAGCATGGGAATCACGGCGATGTCCTGGAACAGCAACACCGAAAACGCGCTGCGCCCACCCTCAGTCTTCGCCAGGCCTTTTTCATTCAGGGTCTGCAGAACGATGGCGGTGGAGGACAGAGCGAAAATTAGCCCGACGGTCAGGGCTGTCTGCCAAACCAGCCCGAGCCACCAGGCCACGGCCGTGCCGGCTGCGATACTCAACACCACCTGCAGCCCACCCAGGCCCACCAGGCGCACCCGCATGGCCCAGAGCGCCTTGGGATCCAGCTCCATCCCCACCAGGAACAGCATCATGACCACGCCAAATTCGGCAAAATGCTGGATGGTGGTGGCTTCCTGACCCACCAGGCCCGTCACCGGCCCAATCACCACACCGGCGACCAGATAACCCAGCACCGAGCCCAACCCCAGTCGCTTGGCCAACGGCACCGCAATCACCGCGGCCACAAGATAGATAAACGCCTGGACAAAATACTCGGTCATTGCGGGGCTCTCCCTATACTGTTCGGGTGGGAGTATAGCGTAACGGTTATCAGGCTCAGCCCGAACCGGTCTGAAACAGCGAGGGAGCTTTTGCTCAAGTACCCGACAACAGCAGGGTGATGGTCCCCGCGAGCGCTCCGGAGAACAGAAGGCAGCATACCGACATCAACATGTTCCAGCGCAGCGCTGCCTCCTGGGCGCTGTACCCGGTCAGGCGCTCCAACAGCAATGAATTGGCAGAGTATGGTGTGCCGGCAGTGGTCAGACCCCAGCCAGCCACCATCGCGGTGCCTAGACCAAGCACAGCTCCAACTGGCCAGATCGGCCCCAGAATGCCACCGGTCAGGGTGCCGGTGACAATGGGATTGAAGCCAATCATACCGCCAAGAAAGAACACCCAGGGCACACTAAACGCCGCCACCGGGTAGGCCCAGCCGGGCAAGCTAAAGCCAGTACCAAGCCACTGGGCGGCAAAGGTGCTGATCAGCGTGCCCAGGAACGCCGAGCCGCCAACAATCACCAGTTCATTGCTCACCGGCGCCATGGATGGCAGTTGAACCTCGGCCCCTTTGAGCATGCGATACCCCAGCCCCACCAACACGGCACCAAAGCAGCTCAGGGTAACCGAGCGGGAATAGCTCAGGCCAAAGAGTCCGCTGAGACTGAAAGTGGCAACACAGATGGCGCCAATGATGCCGGCAAACCGTAACCAGGGCGCATACCGCCGCAGCCCGGACACGGGTTCAGCCACCACGCTGTTGGCGGGCTCCGGCGGTTCCGGTTCGCGAAATACCCCGCCAACCAACAAGTACACCACCGCCAGGGGCAGACTTACGGCGATCAGCTCCCAGCTTTTCAGGGCCGGAACAAAGGTGATGGTCAGGACGATGGAAATCGACAGGGGCGAGAAAATGGGCGAGGCGCCAAAGCCCCGCAACACGCCACGGGACGCGTTCCGGGTGGTGGCACTGTCGCCCCGGTCATCCATTTGGCCGCGAATCATCGTGGCCATCACGCCGACCGAACCAAAATTCAGGGGCATGGACAGGAAACCGGTGCCAAAGGCAACGCTGTAGTAACGCACCATTGGCGACCCTGCAAACAGTTGGCGGGAGATAGCCCCCAGGTCCGCGGACTTACCCAGCATAGAGGACAGCAGCATCACGGTCAGAATCAACGCCGTCAGCCGGGTCATGCTGGCTGCGGCCGCTGGCAGCGCCGAAGGTTCGGCAGCGGCAGCCAGACCCAGAGTCAGCAGCACCAGGCCCAACAACATCCGCGATACCAGGCGCAAATCGCGCCAGCCCAGCAGAATGGCGGCAAACACCAGCACCGCGCCAAGCTCGCCCACGCCCGGCAGGAACGACAGAATGCCGGCCCCGAGCGCGCCGTAAGCAAGCCCCGAGCGCGTGTTAAGCATCGAAATGCAACTCACAGCGGCGGTAGCAGGCGGGCTTCGGTCAAGGCCTGCACGTCGGCCAGGGTGTTATCGCCATAAAGCTCTCGCACCCGCAGCCCCTCCTCGGTGACATCAATCACCGCCAAATCGGTGTAGATACGTTTTACCACTCCGGCACCGGTCAGGGGGTAGTGGCACTGATTGAGTATCTTGGGCTCGTCGGCCTTGGTGGTGTGTCGCATCAGCACGAACAGTTGCTTGGCACCGACCGCAAGATCCATGGCACCACCCACCGCAGGCGGAAAGGTATCGTCGTTGGTGGCCCAGTTCGCCAGGTCACCACGCTCGGAGACCTGGAACGCCCCAAGTACCGCAATGTCGAGGTGGCCCCCGCGCATCATGGCAAAAGACTCGGCGTTATCGAAATAACACCCACCCTGCAGCAGGGTCACATACTGCTTGCCGGCATTGATCAGATCGGGATCGACCTGATCCGGCGCAGGCGCCGGACCGACCCCAAGAATGCCGTTCTCACTGTGATAGATCACCAGCCGATCATCGGACACGTGATTGGCCACCGACGTCGGCATGCCGATGCCAAGGTTTACGTAGGCCCCGTCGGGTATATCCTGGGCGACACGTCGCGCCATTTCATCGGAATTAAGCCGCATCATGCCGGGGTGCCTCCTGAGTGACTACGCGATCGACAAAAATACCGGGGGTGACGATGCACTCCGGGTCCAACTCACCGGCCGACACCACGTCGCTCACTTCGGCAATGGTGGTGGTCGCCGCGGTCGCCATGATCGGATTAAAGTTGCGACCGGCGGTGTTGTAGATCAGGTTGCCCCAGACATCGGCCCGGTGTGCCTTGATCAGGGCAACGTCAGCCGGTAGCGCGGTTTCAAGCACAAAGCCTTTGCCATTGATCACTTTGGTTTCCTTGCCCTCGGCCAGCCGTGTGCCATACCCGGTGGGCGTATACACCCCGCCCAATCCGGCACCGGCGGCACGAATGCGCTCCCCCAGTGTGCCCTGGGGCACCAGTTCCAGCTCGATGTCCCCGGCCTCGTACAGCCGCTCAAACCAGATCGAGCCGGACGAACGGGGAAACGAGCAGACGATCTTTCGCACCTGTCCGGCCTTCAACAACGAGGCAATGCCAATCTCGGCAACCCCGGCGTTGTTGGAAATAATGGTCAGGTCACGGGCGCCCTGCTGGCGTAACGCCTCTATTAGCTGCAGCGGAATGCCGGAGTTCCCGAAACCGCCGATCATCATTACACTGCCGTCGGCAATGTCAGCCACCGCAGCGCGCAGGGACTCACAGATTTTATTCATCACAATCATTCACCCTTCATTGACCCTTGTTTGGTATGCGGTATGCGGTTAACGGACACCGGCCGCCACTGGGTGGCGGAAACGCCAATGCCACAGATAGGTCAGGGCCAGAAGGCCAAAACCGATCAGGTCGGTGACAAGATCCGGGTAAATCAGCATGCCGCCGGCCACCATCACCAATGCCCGGAGCGGGTAACCCAAGAGCCCCACCCGGTACAGGTAGCCTTCCATGGCGGAAGCCATCAGCCAGATCGCGGTAATGGCGGTGACGGTAGAGGTCAGAATGTCAGCCAGTTCGCCCTGCAGAATCAGTGACGGATTGAGCACAAACAGGAACGGCAGGATGAACAGAATGCCGCCCAGGCGCATGGCATACATGCCGGTCTTGCTGGCGTTGGAACCGGCGACACCGGATGCAGTAATGGCGGCCAGCGCCACCGGCGGCGTGATGTAGGACATCATGCCCCAGTACAGGATAAACAGGTGGCTGGCGAGCGGATTCAGGCCGGCGTTCACCAATGCCGGTGCCAACAGGATGGACAGGAAGATGTAGCAGGCACTGACGGTCATGCCCATACCCAGGACAAAACTGGTGACCGCACCCGCCGCCAGCATCAGCGGAATGCTGCCATCGGCATAGAGCAAGAGTTCGCGGGAAAACGCGCCGGCCACCCCGGTGTACGACAGGCCCCCGACCACCAGGCCGATACCCGCCAGAATCGCCACCAGATTGGCAACGCTGGTGGTCAGATCCTGAATGAACGCCAATGCCCGCTTGCCATTCATTCGATGGCGGCGCTTGAACACAGAAATACCGAGCAACACGACGGTGGCGTAGTAAGGCGCGTAGGCCTCCAGCCGCATGAACAGCAGCATGTAAATCAACATCACCAGACTGAACAGGTACGGCCAGCCATCTTTCAGGGTGGCTTTCAGACTGGGAATTTCCGATTCCGGCAGGCCCTTGAGCCCGCGTTTAGCGGCGTAGTTATCGACCTGGAACAGCAATGCCAGGTAGAACAGCAGCGCCGGCAGGAACGCGGCAATCATTATCTCGGAATAGGGCACACCCAGGAACGACGCCATGATAAAGGCGACGGCGCCCATGATCGGCGGCATCAAGGTACCACCGGTGGAGGCACAGGCTTCAATCGCGCCCGCGTAATGGGCCGGGTAGCCAGTTTTCTTCATGGTCGGAATGGTGATCGGACCGGTAGTCAGAATGTTGGAAATCACACTGCCCGACAGGCTGCCCAGAATCCCACTCGACAACACCGAAACCTTGGCCGGACCACCCCGGCTGCGCCCCATCAGGGCCGTTGCGAACTGCATGAAGAACTCGCCGCCGCCAGTCACGGTTAAGGCTGCTCCGAAGACCACAAACCCGATCACCAGCTGAGCCACCACCTGCATCGGTATCCCGATGATGCTTTCAACGCCGATAACGTGGGCGCGTATCGCCTCACCCAGGCTGTACTCGTTGCCCCACAGGAATCCCGGCATCGAATCGGCGTACAGCGGGTAGGTGCCAAACAGCAGGGCAACGCCCAGCAGCGGCCAGCCACCGCAGCGGCGCACGCCCTCCAGCACCAACACCAGTAACACCGAGGCGGCCACGGTCGCTTCGGTCGGCGCCATAAACTCCCAGCCCTGCTGGATCATGGTCAGGCCGTGGTAACCGAGATAGCCACAGGTCACCAGCGCGGCTACCGCCAACGGCCAGTCGTACCAGGACACCCGGTTGGCGGCACCGGACCAGCTTGGGAAACACAGGAAGGCGGCGGCCAGGAAGATACCAATGAGATAATACAAGTAGGCATTGCCCAACGGCTTGAAGCCGAGCAATTCCAGGTTGAAGGTCTGGTTGACCGCCATCAGCAAGCCGAGGCCACCGAGCGTCATCACCGCCCAATAGGTGATGCCATGGAGACGACCAGAGCGGGATTCCGGAGTTGCCGGCTGTTCAACAGCGGCTTCGGGGGAGGCATTCATAGGGCGCAATATCCTGAACAGGGCCAGGGCAAGCCCACGCTGCATCAGCCCTGGCCTGCCCCGAATCAGTAACGAGTTACAGCGAACTCAGAGCTTTCTGGCGATGTTGTTCCCAGATTTCGGCAAAGGCCTCATCCGACTTGCCTTCGGCTGCCGCAGTGGCATCCGACCAGGCGGCCATCAGGGCGTTAAGACGTTTAGTGCGGGCGTCGTTCCAGGCCTGATGTTCCTCGGTCCAGATGCCCTTCTCTTGCAGGTATTGGATGGCGCCCGGGTGGAACGGCACGTCGATCGCCGGAGTGCCCGCCTCGGACAGGCGCCAGCGAGGCATCACCGCAGTGGCGTCCTTGTACATGCCGTAGGTCTCATCGAGCGCCTTGATGAAGCTGTACACCATCTGCTCATTGGTGTTCGCACGCACGGTCAGCACCGGGTAGCGGTAGGCCAGGATTTCCACCGGATTGTCTTCACTGATGCCGGCACCGACTGTTTCGGTGTAAGGCTGGAAGAACGGCGCCACAGAGCGCAGGCGCTCCCAGCCTTCCTTGTCACCCGGAGGCACTTCCAGCCAGCGGATGCCACGCGGCGATTCCGCCAGCTCATAGACGTGGCTGGGAGTCGTGGTAGTACAGGAGGCGTCGGCTTCGTTGCGCGCCAGAGAACTCATGGTGCTGGCGTAAGTCGGGAACATGATGGCCTCGACGTCGGCCCGGGTCAGCCCGGCGAACGCCAGAAAGGCATCGCACTTCACGTTAATGGAAGGGTTACCCGCCACGTAGGCGAAACGTTGCCCCTTAAGGTCTTTCAGGGTTTCGATGTTGGCGTCAGCAGCGGTGAAAATACCGAAAGAAGACGGGCGCCCAGCCACGGCACGCAGGTTCTGCGGGCCCCAACGGCGAGCGGAGAAATCATGAATTCCTTCGGCGGCAAAGAAGGTTTCGGTCGCCAGAAAACTGAAGTCCGCACGTTCACTGATCAGCGGCTGCAGCCGGCCGATGGCTGAACCGGAGGGCTGGATGCGGACCCGGGTGCCGTATTGTTTACCGAAGGCATCGGCAATGGCCGACGCTTCGGCGTAACCAGCGGAACCCACGTCATAAGAGGACCAGGTCATGGTGTCGGGCAAGCCACCTTCAGCGTGGACGGGACCAGCAGACAGGGTCAGCAAAGATGCCACTGCGGTAGCAGCGGTGAGGGCAGTGCGGGAACGGTGCAGGACGTGACGCATTGGATAAATCCTTGGGATTTTTGTTGTGAAACACTTATTTCGTTTCACAGAAACTAGACCTTCCTTGACGCCTCCGTCAATCATTATTGACTCAAAATCAGAATTTCATTTCACTCAGCGATACTAAAATACAGCCCTATTCAGCTTTGAAAAACTGAGTTATAGCCAGATTAGGCGTCTTTATATATAGAACGCATATGAAATAGGTGTATTGACAAACCATAATTGCAGCGACTATGTTGAATAATCGATAACAAAATAATGTTTCGCTGTGCAAAACCTCTAGACACCACAACAACGACGATAAGAGGATTTTTTATGTCACGCCTAACCCGAGGCTTGATGGGTCTCACCCTCAGCACCCTGCCTGCGCTGGCTTTCAGCGCAGACAACGTGGAACTTCCCAACACCCTCGCCATGACGGCCTACGGCACCGGCTCTGCCGGCTACAGCCAGATGGTGTCCATCGGCAACCTGCTGCAGAACGAATACGGCACCTCAGTGCGCATCCTGCCGGGTGAAAACGACGTGTCCCGAATGACACCGTTGAAAACCGGCCGGGTGCCCCTGTGCGCCTGTGGCATCGCCAGCTACTACGGCTCCGAGGGTGTGCTGATGTTTGCTGACGAAAACTGGGGGCCACAGCCAATCCGCGTGATCACCACCTCGATCGCCAGCTTCGGCCTGGGTATTGCGGTCGCGGGAGATATCGATGTGGAATCACCCGAGGATCTGCGTGGCAAGCGGGTGTCCTGGATTCGCGGCGACGACGCCCTGAACCTGGGCACCGAGGCCTTCCTGGCCTTTGGCGGACTGACCTGGGACGATGTTGAGAAGGTTGAATTCCCGGGCTACGGTCGTGCCTTTGAGGGCATCGTTGCCGACCAGACCGACACTGGTTTCACCATGAGTGTCGCGCCACCTCCCCAGCAATTGGCAGCCAGCCCTCGAGGCATTGTCTGGCCAAAACTGGATCCGGCCGATAAAGAGGGCTGGGCACGACTGCAAAAGGTAGCGCCCTACTTCCAGCCGCACACAGTCACCTCGGCCGCCGGTGATTACGGCAAGGACAAGCCCTGGGTTGGCGCCAGCTACCCTTACCCGATCCTGGTGGCGAACGCCTCCACCGACGACGCGCTGGCAGAAAGCCTGATCCGCGTCTTCATCGAGGATTATGACAAGTACAAGGATGCCGCACCCGGCAACGCTGGTTACCGTCTGGACAACCAGAACATGCAGTGGGTGATTCCGTTCCACGATGCCGTGGTGAAGTACTACAAGGAGATCGGCCACTGGACCGATGAGATGCAGGCGCACCAGGACAAGCTGGTAGAGCGCCAGCGGATTCTGAAAGAAACCTGGGACAGCTACACCGCCGGCAATCCGCCCTCCGATGAGGACGCCTTTGGCAAAGGCTGGATGGCCGCCCGCGCCAAGGCGCTGGAAGCCGCCGGCATGAACCCGGTTTTCCGCTGATCCCCCAGGGCCGGGGCAAACTGCCCGTTTGCTCCGGCCCACATCTGATTGCCTGCCCTGCTGCCTATTACGTGTTCGGAGTTACCCGTCATGCATCCTGAAACTGAACAACCGTCACCCCCGGAGAACATATCCGGTATCCGCCAGCTCACGGGCTTCTGGCTCTGGATTCCCCGGCTGGCCACAGTCATCCTGACGCTGCTAACCCTGGACTACCTGTTCAACCTTCAACTGATCAACTTTGTCACCCAGGTCGAAAGCCAGTTTTTCTACACCGTGGTGACACTGATGCTGCCCCTGGTTTACGTGCTCTGGCCAATGAACCGGCATTCGTCCCGCACTCGGGTGCCCTGGTACGACGTGCTGCTGTTTCTCGCGACCACGGGTATTTGCGGATTCTTCGTGTTCAATGCCGAACAGATTCTTGATCGGGGCTGGGAATACGCCGCCCCCGACTACGCCATGGTGATGAGCTTCCTGCTCTGGGGTGTAATCGTTGAAGCGGTCCGCCGCGCCGGCGGCCTACCCATTGCCACCATCGTGGCAATCGCCAGTATTTATCCGATTTTTGCCGACCTGGTGCCCGGCCCGATTCAGGGCTTTCCCTCTACACCCGAACAAACTGCCATCTATCACGCCATGAGCCGTGAAAGCGTAATGGGCATTCCGCTGCAGGCCTTTGCCAACCTGGTGATTGGCTTTCTGCTGTTCGGGGTGGCGCTACAACAGACTGGCGGCGGCAAGTTCTTTATCAACCTGGCCTTTGCCCTGCTCGGTCACGTTCGCGGTGGACCCGCCAAGGTGGCGGTGTTCTCCAGCGGCCTGATGGGCTCTATGAGCGGCAGCGTGATCACCAACGTTCTGACAACCGGTGTGCTGTCCATTCCCGCCATGCGCAAGGTGGGCTTTGGTAAATCCTACGCCGCCGGCGTGGAGGCCTGCGCCTCCACCGGTGGCGTGCTGATGCCACCAGTAATGGGCGCCACGGCTTTTATCATGGCGGCGTTCCTGAACATTCCCTACGGCACCATCGCCCTGGCGGCGGCGGTGCCCTCGGTGCTCTATTTCCTCGGTTTGTTTATCCAGATCGATGCCTACGCGGCCCGCCATGACCTGAAAGGCCTGCCTGCGGAAGAATTGCCATCCATCCGACAAACCTTGAAGGAAGGCTGGTACTTCATATTCGTGTTCGCACTGCTGATCTGGCTGCTGTTTTTCCTGCGCCAGGAAGCCACCGCACCCTTCTACGCCACCGCCCTGCTGCTGGTGATCAACCAGATCCTACCCTACCAGCGCTGGGGCTGGCAGCAGGTGAAAGACTTCTTCTCCAGCTCCGGCAAGCTGTTTGCCGAACTCATCGCCATTCTGGCCGGGGTAGGCCTATTGGTTGGCGCCCTGTCGGTAACCGGCCTGTCCGGCACCATCGCCAACGACCTGATCTTCCTGGCCGGCGGCAATACTCTGGTGCTGTTGATGATGGGCGCGCTGACCAGCTTTATCCTCGGCATCGGCATGACCGTGACCGCCGCCTATATCTTCCTGGCGGTGGCACTGGCGCCAGCACTGATCAATGGCGGCGGCATGGATCCGCTGGCGGTGCACCTGTTCATCCTGTACTGGGGCATGCTCAGTTTCATCACCCCACCGGTGGCGCTGGGTGCCTTTGCGGCGGCCACGGTCGCCGGGTCGCGCCCGATGGAAACCGGAATTCAGGCAATGCGCCTGGGCAGTGTGATCTACTTCATCCCCTTCCTGTTCGTGCTGAACCCTGCGCTGATTTTCCAGGGCAGCTGGGATGAGATCCTGGTGGTGATTACTCAAGCAATGGCTGGCGTACTGTTAATTGCAGGCTCGATTCAGGGCTATCTGTTGGGTGTGGGTAATCTGACCCTCAGCAAACACCTGCAGTGGCCGGTGAGGCTGGCGCTGTTGACCGGCGGCATGCTACTGGCCATACCCGGCGGCGGCCCGGTGCCACTGAGCAATCTGGAGCTGTCGCTGATCAGCGCCCTGCTGATTGTTCCGGCGGTTGCAGTTGCCTGGCTGGCGGTCCGAAAAGCCGGAACTCCGGCTTATCTATAGGCGCTGTTGAGGTTGGGCAGTTAGCAATGGCCGACGACCGCCAGCGCTAGCTGCTCAGCTCATCGGCAAACAACTGATCAACCACCAGGGCCACCAGCTGTCGAATCATCGAGCCATTGCGTTCCGGATAGCGATGGCTGCAAAAGCTCAGGGTGGTGCTCAGTGCCGACTCCTTGAACTCAACCACCTTGTTGCGGCTCGCCCATTCGGTAGCCAGTGAGTGCTCCACCAGGCCGTAACCGAGGCCGGCCGACACCATGGCCAGTGCGGTGTACTCATCCTCAGAAGTTGCCACGCGCCTCGAACGCTGCCACTCCGGCCCCATCAACTGCTGCAACATGCCATAGAAGGCGCAGGAGTTCGTGGGCCATATCCAGGGTAACTCCATGACCTCGGCCCGACTGCTGGGCAATGCCTGCAACGGCGAGTCGGCCGGACCGATCACCGACACCGGCACGTCCATCAGGTACTGGAAATCCAGCTGAGGGTTGTGCCATTCACCGTAGACAAAGCCGCAGTCCAGCTCGCCGCTGGCAACCTTATCAACAATGACATTGGATGAGATGGTGCGCAGCTCCAGCGACACCGATGGCAGGGTGCGGGCGCACAGCTGAATCAATCGATCGACCCGCAAATGCTCCGGCGGCGCGTTGATACCAACGGTGATCGACACCGACTGGTGCTGGCCCAGCTGACGGGCCAGATCCGCCATTTCCTCAACGCCGCCCAACGCCTTGCGCGCCGGCCCCAGTAACAGCTCGCCTTCGGGGGTCAGCGCCATGCCCTGGCTGTTACGGTCAAACAACCGGACGCCGAGCGCCGACTCAAGCTGCTTCAGATGCTCACTGACGGCCGAGGGCGTGCTGTGGCGACGCTGGGCCGCCCGGGTGAGATTGCTCTCCTCCGCGACCAGAACGAAGGATTTCAGGCGATCCAGCTTCAGGTTCATGGCATTCATATTTTACGAACGCTCCGTCAAAAGAATACTGATAGACCCCACGAAGCAATACCACCTAGAGTGTTTTCCATAGGGTACGCGTTCAGCATAACGCAACGCGCTCAACGAGAGGAAGCACGAGATGAACACTCACAGCAGCTTCAACACCAGCCTTACCGACAGCCAACTGGACGCCGCCTGCGATGCGTTGCGTGCGTGCCAGGACCGGCAGATTGAAATGAAAAGGACCTTAGTCGCTATACTGCGTCAATGGTGGCAGCGGGCTCGCCAACGGGCGGCACTGCGCCGGCAACTGATGGAAATGGACGTTGCACTGATCGAAAAGGACATCGGCGTGCCGGCAGGCACTCTCGGTGAGGAAGCCTACAAACCTTTCTGGAAACACTGACTACGGAGACCGCTTATGACCACCCTCTACATCGCCAACAAGAACTATTCCTCGTGGTCCCTGCGGGCCTGGTTGTTAATGACCGAGTTGGGACTGCCATTCGAGGAAAAGCTGATTCCGTTCGGCGACCCGGCGGCATGGAACGCCTTCCGAGCCGAGGGCGGCAGCGGCAAGGTGCCAGCGCTGCAGGATGGAAGCCTGCATGTCTGGGATTCCCTTGCCATTATTGACCATCTGGCCGAGAGCCATCCGGAAGTCTGGCCCGCCGATCCAGCGGCCCGGGCCTGGGCCCGAAGTGTCTGTGCCGAGATGCACTCCGGCTTTCCGGCCCTGCGGGAGCTTTGCTCCATGAACATCGGGGTCAAGGTCCGCCTGAACACCCTGCCCCCTGAACTGGCCCGGGATATCGAACGCATTGCCGCCATCTGGCTGGAAGGCCTGAGCCGGTTTGGCGGACCGTTTCTGGCCGGAGACCGATTCACCGCCGCGGACGCCTTCTTCGCGCCGGTGGTGTTCCGCTTTGAAACCTATGGCCTGGACCGCAGCCCAGCCATGGCCGAGTACATCCAGCACATGCTGGCGCAACCGGGCATGCAGGCCTGGGCCCAGCAGGCACTGGCGGAACCCTGGATTGAACCCAGGCACGAAGCGGACTGCGAACTGGCGGGCACGATTGTGGAAGACCTGCGCAGTCAGGTCACAGCGTAAGGCC
This sequence comes from Marinobacter sp. LA51, assembly GCF_030297175.1. NCBI lineage: Bacteria > Pseudomonadati > Pseudomonadota > Gammaproteobacteria > Pseudomonadales > Marinobacteraceae > Marinobacter > Marinobacter apostichopi. The sequence continues at coordinate 3,703,974 of NZ_AP028070.1, forward strand.
CGACTGGCCGCTTCAGGCTGGGTTATTCGTACACATCGTGCAGTGACAGGGCCTTGAAATCCGGGGTCACTCCCAAGCCTGGCCGGTCACTCAGGGTCATCCGGCCAGCGGATGCCTCCGGCGCCCCTTCCGCCAGCTGCAAGGTATTGTAGTTGTGCAGGTCGGTGGTATTCAGCAAGGTTCGCGACGGCGTACTGGCGGCCAGATGGGCGTAGGCGGCGGTGGCAATACCGCTGCCCCAGGCGTCCTCTATGGTCAGGGCAATACCAGCGTCGACACAGACGTCGCGAATAATGCGCGACGGGGTCAGGCCACCAAACTTGCTGACTTTCAGCGCCATGGCATCCATGGCGTCGTCCCGAATGGCGCGCCGTACGTCGGCCAGGGAATTGAGACTCTCATCCAGTTTGAGTGGATGCCGGGCTCGGCGCCGGATCGACACGCATTCTTCGTAACTGCGGCAGGGTTGTTCCAGGTACAGGTCCAGTCCCTCCACTGCCCGGGAAAACCGCAGGGCCTGATCCCGTCGCCAGCCGCCATTTATATCGCCAACCCAGATTTCGTCCGGCTGTTTCTTCCGGCCCAGGGTCAGCATCAGCTCAATGTCCTCCTCAACACTGTGACCCAGCTTGATCTGGATATGGCGGAACCCCTCGGCACGATAACGGCTGAGCGTCTCCTCCATTTCCGCGGGTTCCGCCAGCGGTACAATCCGGTGCAGTGGCATGGAAGGAGTCAGGAGCCCACCGAGCAAAGCGTAAACCGGCATGTCGGCTGCCTTGCCCAGCAAATCCCAACAGGCAATATCGATGGCAGCCTTGGCCACGGCCTGACCATTGAGCGCCTGCTCCATACGTTCATGGATACGAGTGATGTGGCAGGGGTCTTCACCCAGAATAGCGGAGGCAAGCACCGACAGGCACGAGGGCAGGCCCTCGGCGAAGGCCGGCATATAGTTCGGGCCACAAGGGCAGACTTCGCCGTAGCCCATCAAACCAGTGTCGGTGGTCAGCACGACCACGGTACTCAGAAAAGCCTGATGGGACCGGCCCCCGGCAAATGCGTAAGCCTTACCGGCATAGGGCAGATCGGCGGTGTATACCGCGATGCTCTCGATACGCATGACAGGCCTCTCGCTCCAGGTCGTCGTCAACTCCTCTGAGCATAGTCCGGTCAGGGCACTGCTGCTGCTTTTATCGGCGATTCACCGGGTTGGAGTAGCCGTCGCCTTTGACACCCAGCCGGTCGAGGTAAACGTGCAGCTCCGCCACACTCAGATCGACGTACTCAAGCACCCGGCCGTAGAGCATGGCGGTGGGTACGTTGCGTCCGTTCAGTTCCCGCTGGGTTTCATGGATAACGTAGAGAATCAGCCGCTCAGTGCGGGTTAGGCCGTCGCGTACGTCAGGAGCTGAATCTATAGGGGCTTGCCATTTAGTCTTGGTCATATTCATGAGCTTACCAAAAGGCCGCTCTTTGTATTCAGTTTCTGGAAGACGTGCACGCAAAGCAGAGCATTTCATGTCTGTCGGCTCGGTGGGCCTGGGTATCCCCGAGTGCTTCCGGAACAGATTGCCGAACCCGGGCGTCCTGAGTCACTATGAAGCATCGTATTAAAGGATAACTCCCAAGGAGAGCCCAAAACATGCCAACCATTGGATGGGTATTTCTGATCGTTGCCCTGGCCCTGATTGTCGGCGGCCTCATGATCCTGCGCGATTCGGCCCACAGCATGAAAATCTCCGACGAAAAAATGGCCAAGATCCGCAAGCGCAAAGCCGAGCTCGAAGCCCAGGAAAAAGCCGACGATGACTGGAAATGAGGCGGTCTGATAAAGCCGTTTCGCCATTCATAGAGGTTGGCGAAAGCCATAGGTAAGACAGCAGACAGGAGGGTCGAGATGGCCGAGTTCCAGGTTCTCAGGAACCACTTTTCCAAGCACCGACTGATCACCAGTCCGGCGACCGAAGACATGCCCAGCCCCGCTGAGGGCCAGATCGTGGTCAGGATCGAACGGTTCTCTTTCACCGCCAACAACATCACTTACGCTGCTGCTGGCGACCAGCTCGGATACTGGCAGTTTTTCCCACCCTCCGAAGACCCGGACGACGAATGGGGCATTATTCCGGTATGGGGCTTTGCCGAGGTGGTCGCCTCGAACGTCGAGGAGGTGCCCGTGGGTGACCGGCTGTTTGGCTACTTTCCAACCGCCAGCTACCTGACCATCACACCGGCGGGCATCACCGATCAACGTCTGCTGGACGGCGCCCCTCATCGCGCCAAGCTACCCATCGCCTACAACAGTTATACCCGGGTAGGCGCAGAGCCCGGCTATGATCGCGCCACCGACGACGAGCGCATGCTGCTGTGGCCTCTGTACATCACCTCGTACTGTCTCTGGGACCAGCTGCAAGACAATGACTGGTATGGCGCCAGCCAAGTGGTGCTGCTCAGCGCCTCCAGCAAGACCAGCATTGGGCTGGCCTACGCCCTGCAGGGTGACGATTCGGCACCACCGGTTTCAGCCCTGACGTCCGAGCACAACCTGGAATTGGTACACGAGCTGGGCCTGTACGATCAGTGCCTCAGTTACTCAGTCCTGACGGAATTCGACGCCACCAGGCCCACCGCGGTGGTCGATATGTCCGGTAGCGGCGAAATCCTGGGGCAGTTGCACCAACATCTGGGCGATAACATGGTGCGCTGCATCAATGTTGGCCTGACCCACTGGACCGAAACCCAGCCAGGTGCGGGTGTGAACCGGGACCGCAGTGAATTCTTTTTTGCCCCCAGCCACATCCAGAAGCGGATGAAGGACTGGGGCCCGGACGAATTCACCCGAAAGACCTCAGCGTTTATTCGCAATACAGCAGTCCAGAGCCGGCAGTGGCTGACACTCAGAAAGGTAACGGGGCTGCACGATCTGGCCAAGGTGTACCCGGAGGTGTGTGAAGGACGGGTACCGGCGGATGAGGGCCTGATTATTGAACTCTGATGCACCGCTCACCGAGGACCGGCTGCGCCAGGGCGCCGAAGCCCTGGCGGCCATAGACCCGGACCTGTCGTCACTGCTTGCCCGCCTCGGTGTTCCGCCCCTGTGGCCCAGGGAGCCGGGCTTCGCCACCCTGGTGCAGATCATTCTTGAACAGCAGGTCTCGCTTAAAGCGGCGAAGACCCTGTTCGAACGTCTTGAGCATGCACTGGGCGAAGTGGCACCTGCGACTGTGCTGCGTGCCGGCGAGGATGGCCTGAAAGCCCAGGGACTGACCCGGCAGAAAGCCCGATATTGCTATGAGCTGGCGCGCCGAGTGACCGAGGGCGAGTTGCCGCTTGAGCAACTGACTCAGTGGCCTGAACCGGAGGGGCGCAAGGCCCTGCTGGCGGTACCTGGCCTGGGGCCCTGGAGTATCGATGTCTACTACCTGATGGCGCTGCGCCGGCCCGATGTCTGGCCCCAGGGTGACCTGGCACTGGCTGTGGCCCTGCAGGAAGTCAAAGGCCTGGAGACGCTGCCCACCCGCGATCAGCAGCAACAACTGTCTGAACCCTGGTCACCCTGGCGGGCGGTGGCCGCTCGCCTGCTCTGGGTGCATTACCTGGCCGCCCGTGGTGACTATGCGGTACCCGCCCGCTGACCTCGCCCGCTTGGCCCCTCGCCAACGCACTGTGGGCGGGGTGTGTTCGCGCTTGATACACATTTCGCTACATAAAATCATTCAGCCCTCGGTGCGATCGACGATAAGATTAAAGTTTGATCAATTTCAAATTTCAGTCACCGGCCTTCCGGGCCCCAAGCAGTTTGTCAGCCGATCGTGATCCTCTCAAACCTCGTGCGTCTCAGTTTCTTCATGGTGTGTTGTTTCACCTGGACTCTGGTGCAGGCGCAAACCCAGCCGATCACGGTGGCCGAATCCTCGCCGATTCAGACCCAATTCGAATACTGGGAAGATCCCGAAGCCGATGCCGATCTCGCCCGGATTCGCAACCTGCCAGATGACGCGTGGCAACGGGAGCCGTCCGGCAGCGCTACGTTCGGCAACACACCCTCTGCCTACTGGCTTCGATTTGCGATTCGAAATACCAGCGCGGAGTCAGTCAACCTGATTGCCGAGCTGGCGTACTCTCAGCTGGACGATGTGATTTTCCATGTTGTGTCAGAGCAGGGACCCACACGGGTGCTGAAAACCGGTGACGGCCGGCCCTTTTACCCGCGCCAGGTCGATCATCCAAACATGCTCTTGCGAGTCAAATTGGCACCGGGGCAGACCAAGACCGTCTACGTACGGATTGAGACCGCCGGGCCGATGATTCTTCCACTTCGGGTCTGGCACGAGGCCGAATTCTTCAGCGCAGCATCAAACGAACAGAAACTTCACTTTTTCTACTACGGCTGTTTGACGATCATCATCTTGATCAATCTGGCAGTGTTCCTGACCCTCAGGGAACGACTGTATTTGTATTACGCCATCGCCATTTCTGGCTACCTGCTGTTTTTCGCCTCGGTCAAAGGCTATAGCTTCCAGCTTCTCTATCCACACTCCCCAGAACTGCACGCCCGAGTCTTGCTGGCCTCGATGCCGGTTCTGGCCTTGTTCTCCGTCATGTTCTGCCGGACCTTCCTGAAGATTCCGTCTCACAGTCCACGGCTTGATCTCGCCATGAAGATCATGATCGGTTTTGAGGTCCTAAACTTCATCGCCGCGATGGTGCTGGACTACAACCATGCGGTCAGGCTGTCTTCAATCTCGGCGCTGGTGTTCTTTTCTCTGTTGTTCGTAGCCGGCCCTGTTACCTGGGCTGCGGGTGTGCGCGCCGGCGCCTTTTTCACCCTGGCCTGGACTCCGCTTACTGTGGGTGTGCTGGCCACAGCCGGGCGGGCGCTGGGTTTCTTCCCAACGAATTTCATGACCGAGCACGCTATGCAGATTGGCTCAGGCCTGGAGGCGTTCATCCTGACGATGGCGCTGGCCGATCGCCTGTACCGGGAGCGGGAAGACAAAATCATCGCTCAAGCCAATAGCCTGCGCCAGGAAAAAGCCCGCAATGATGCCTGCAGGGAACTCAACGAAGCCATGACCCACGACGCGATCACCGGCCTGCCTAACCGCAACCGGTTCGAGTGGATGGTCAACAAGCTGCTGGCTGACAATACCCAGAGCAAATACATGGTGGGCGTAGCCCGAATTACCCGGCTGGATGAAATCAATCGCACCCTGGGACTTACCCGCAGCGAACGGTTGCTTCAGCGCCTGGCCGAGCAAATGACTGCCATGGCCATTCGACTCCCGGAAGTGCATCGGGTACGCGACGATCAGGGCCGGGACGAGTGTGTCTATCAGCTGTCCGGCGACTGCTTTGGCATTCTGGTTTACGCCGACAAGACGGGCTCCGATCTGGAAGGGCTGAACCAGGCACTTGGAATGCTGTCGCTTCCGGTGCCACTGGATAAACTGGCGATTGAACTGCACCCGAAATTCGGTGCCGCACGCTATCCCGAGCACGGTGATAACGCCGCCCTATTGATCCGAAATGCCCACGTCGGCATGGAAACCGCACCCCGAGGCCTGCTGGCCACCGGTTTCTACAGCCCGGAGCTTGATATCTACAGTGAGGGCCGGCTGACCCTGATGTCGGATCTCCGGGAGGCGATACAAAACGAACAGACCGATCTCTACTACCAACCCAAACTCTCCCTGGTGACCGGCCAGGTCGTTGGCCTGGAGGCGCTGATTCGCTGGCATCATCCGGAACGGGGCTGGGTCAGTCCGGCCGATTTCATTCCGCTGGCGGAAGAGACCGGCGTTATCCACCAATTAACCCGCTGGGCCGTTCAGCGCGGAATTCGCGATCTAGCCAGTCTCCTGGATGATAGCCCCGGACTGGGCCTGTCAATCAATATCTCCGCGCGAGATCTGTCATCGCGCAGCCTGAAGGGCCATATCGAATCAGTCCTGAGCCGGCATCAAATACACGCCCAGCGCCTGACCCTCGAACTAACAGAGACCGCGGCCATGGAAGACCCGGAGAAAGGGCTGCTGGCGCTGAAAAGCCTGGCGGATTCCGGTATTGGCATCTCCATTGATGATTTTGGCAGTGGATATTCGTCGCTGTCCTACCTGAAGGAACTACCGGCCACCGAGATCAAACTGGATCGATCCCTGGTGACCGATGTCAGCGCCAATGACAGCTCCCGGGTGATTATCGAGACCGCCATCAACATGGTGCATGGCTTGGGCTACAGCGTGATCGCCGAAGGCGTGGAAGACGAGGCAACCGCCCGTCTCCTGAAGGAACTTGGCTGTGACAACTTGCAGGGCTACTGGCTTGGCCACCCGATGCCGATGACAGATCTGCACCCATGGTTGGCATCATACCCTGAAGCGGTGCTGAGCATTTTTCATCCAAGATCCACCAATAAATAGCCGGACGGCTTGGCGGAATTGACCAAGTTTGTGTCATTTCTGGCCGTCTGCTTTTACCAGGGCTTGTGCCACACTCAGGTTATCCAACAACAACACTGTGACCGAGCCCAGACCTATGAGCGACCTCAAGACCCATTATCGAACCTGCAACATTTGCGAAGCCATGTGCGGCCTCGAAATAAAGCATCAGGACGGCAACATCCTGTCGATCAAGGGCGATAAGGAGGATCCGTTCAGCCAGGGCCATATCTGCCCCAAGGCCGTGGCGCTGCAGGATTTCTACAACGATAAGGACCGCCTGAAAACGCCGCTCAAACGCACCACCGATGGCTGGCAGGAACTCAGCTGGGAGCAGGCCTACGACGAGATTGCCACCCGCTTCCGCGGCCTCCAGGCCGAGCACGGCCAAGATACGGTCGGGGTTTATCTGGGTAACCCCAACGCCCACAACTTTGGCAACGCCATCATGCTGCCGCGCTTTTTCAAGGCGCTGGGTAGCAACAACCGCTACAGCTCCGCTTCCGCCGACCAGCTGCCGCATCACGTAGCCTCCAACTATATGCTCGGCGCCGGCATGCTGATCCCGATTCCGGACATCGACCACACCGATTTCATGCTGATCATCGGGGCCAACCCGATTGTCTCCAACGGCAGCCTGATGACAGCACCGGGCGTGGGCAAGCGCCTGAAAGCCATTCAGGACCGTGGTGGCAACGTGGTGGTGGTCGATCCGCGCCGGACCGAAACCGCGAAAAAAGCCGACCAACACCTGTTCATCCGGCCGGAAACCGACGCCCTGTTCATGCTGGCCCTGGTGCACACCCTGTTTGAAGAACAGCGGGTGGATCTGGGCCACCTGGAATCCATCATTGACGGCCTGGACCAGTTGGCCGAGGCGGTGAAACCCTATTCCCCCGAAGCAGTCGCCGACGCCTGTGGCATCGACGCCACCACCATTCGCAATCTGGCGCGGGATATGGCCGCTGCAAAAAGTGCGGTCTGCTACAGCCGCATGGGCGCCTCTACCCAGTCATTTGGCGGCCTGTGCCAATGGCTGAACAACGTGCTGAACTTGCTGACTGGCAATTTTGATCGCCGCGGCGGAGCCATGTTCCCGCAGCCGGCGTTTGATCTGGTGCGCGACAAGAAAGGCAAACCCAGCTCTTACGGCCGCTATCAATCGCGGGTGCGGAAACTGCCCTACTTCAACAGCGAGTTTCCGGTGGCGACCCTGGCTGACGAGATTCTCACCCCGGGCGAGGGCCAGATTCGGGGCATGATCACCATCGCCGGCAACCCGGTGCTGTCCAGCCCCGGCGGTGCCCGACTGGAGCAGGCTTTCGACAGTCTGGACTTCATGGTGTCGGTGGACATCTACCTGAACGAGACCACCCGCCACGCCGACATCATCCTGCCGGCCACCACTGGCCTGGAAGTGCCGCATTTCGATGTGTTCTTCAATTCCTTTGCCGTGCGCAACACCGCCAAGTTCTCCGAGCCGCTGTTCGAGAAGACACCGGAGCAGAAGCACGACTGGGAGATTCTGCGGGATCTGGCCCTGCACCTGACCGGGCGCGAGGACGACGGCGTAACCCCGGAGATGATGCTGGACGGCGGCCTGAAACACGGCGCCTACGGTGAACAGGGCATGAGCCTGGCCACGCTGAAGGCCAACCCGCACGGCGTCGACCTGGGCCCTCTGCAGCCCTGCCTGCAACAACGACTGCAGACGGAGGACGGACTTATCCACATCGCGCCCCAGCTCTACCTGGACGACCTGACACGGCTGAACGCCTCCGGACTGCTGGAGCAAGCCCGGAACCCGGATTACCCGTACGCCATGATCAGCCGCCGCCTGACGCGCAGCCACAACACCTGGACCCAGAATTCCCATCGCCTGGTGAAAGGCAAAAACCCATGCACGGTGCAGATGAATTCCGCCGATGCGGCCAGGTTGAGCCTGGAAGACGGACAGCTGGCCCGGGTGGCATCGCCCACTGGCAGCATTCAACTGCCGGTGGAGATAAACGACGACATGTTCGAGGGCGTGGTCAGCATCCCCCAGGGCTGGGGGCACAACCGGACTGACACCGGCATGACCGTTGCTGAATCCCAGCCGGGGGTAAGCATCAACGACGTCACCGATGCCCAGCGCATTGATGCTCTGACCGGCAACGCCGCCTTCAACGGCACCCAAGTCGCGATTCAGGCTTCTTGTTTTCTTCCTTAGCCGACGACTCCTGATACCGCTGCTACACTCTGAGAAAATCTAGCACAACGGGAGGGCACCCTCTCGGCGGGAGAGAATACCCTGTATATTTGAAACGTGTATCACACATTCGAAGTGGCGCGCGATTATACGTTTCTGCTCTCCGCCCCTAACGCACGTCCATCATTCAAATGCAGAACAAGAGGTTAGGCAATGGCAGGCGTCGACTTGGGACACAAATACGAAGCACTCAAGCGACAGTATGTGCTCGGTCTGCCCAGCCGCCTGGATGAGCTGAAATCGTCCTGGAGCCGGCTTCAGCACGTCAGCTGGGATGCCAACGCCCTCACCTTTATGGCGCAGTGCGCCCACAAACTTACAGGCAGCGGCGCCACCTTCCAGTTTCCAGAGATCAGCGAAGCCGCCAGGGTGCTGGAAGACCAACTCAAGCAATTGCTGAACAAGCCGGACGCCACTCTGGCAGAGCGCCATCTAATCGAAGCATCGCTCGGCAAACTGGAGCGGGCCGTGGAACAGGCGATCAACACTGCCCCGGCGCAAACAGCTCCTGCTGCGGCTCCGGCAGCCGCGAAGAACCACTACCGAATTGCCGTGATCGAAGACGACCTCAGTCAGGCTGCGTTCCTGAAAACCTGGTTGGACCAGCGCGGCTTCACAGCCGAGACTTTCGAAACCCCAGCGGCATACAACCAGCGCACAGACGACCACAGTCATCACCTGATTCTGCTGGACATCAGTTTTCCCGAGGGCGCACTGGAAGGCATTGCCTGGCTGGAACGCCTGAAATGCCAGGTGGGTGCCAGCACCCCGGTGCTCATGATGTCGGCCAGGAGCGACATGGTCGCACGCATGCGGGCCCTGCGCGCTGGCGCCGATACCTATCTGACCAAACCACTGGACCTTGGGGTGCTGGAAAACCGCATCGGCCAGTTGCTGGAGCACACCCTCACCGCGAAACCGCGTGTGCTCTGGGTTGATGACGACACCGATCTGCTCGCCCACTACAAGACCATGCTGACCGACGAAGGCTACGAGATCGAAGGCCTGTCCCAGCCAGTGCGGATTCTCGAGCGCATCGAGCAGTTCCAGCCGGACGCCCTGGTACTCGATCATGAAATGCCCGGCGTACAGGGATTGGAACTGGCCAAGGTTCTGCGTCAGGATGCGCGCTACATGACCCTTCCCATCCTGTTTGTGTCCGCCTCCCAGCACGTGGCGGAGCAGCTGGAGGAGTTGAGCATGGCCGGCAACTCCATCTTCACCAAGCCGCTGGACAACCAGCGTTTTCTGACCGCGCTGCATCATCACCTGGTGCAGGCTCAACTGCTTACTGCACGTATCAATCTGGTGAGCCAGCGCAGAGGAAGCCGGAGCCTGCAGAACCACGACTACTTCCTGACCGAACTGGCGACCCTGCTCGCCTACGTGGAGGCCGCGCCGGATAACCGATCCCGTTACCTGGTACAAGTCGGAATCGACCGGGAAGAGTACCTGCGCGCCCAGCACGGCGCCCGAGCTCTCGCCACCCTGACATCGCACATGGAAAACCACTTCGCCAACCAGCTGGGGGCTAATGACTCAGGCTGCGCATTAGGCGGAGGAAGCTTTCTATTCCAGGTGAACGCTCCGGTAACCGAAGATGCCGATGCCTTTCTGGATAGCTTCCATCAGCGCCTGAATAGCCCAACATGGACTCTGGGCGAGCCGCCCAAGCCGGTCACCCTCAGCATGGGCGTTCTGCCGCTGAACGCAGCCATGAACGAAGACAAAGCCCTACTCGAAGTGGAAAAAGCCTGTGCTGAGGCCATACAGGGCGATGACGGCTCCGTGGTATGGCATGAGTCGACAGAACGATCGAATCGCAGCCAGCTGGACGAGCGAATCCGTGAATTGCTGGAAACACGGTCCTTCTGTCTGCACTACCAGCCAATCGTGAACATGAATTCCGGTGACACCCTGTTCGAGGCCCTGGTGCGCTTAGTGGACGAAGACGACGCCGTTTACCTGCCCGGCCAGTTCCTGCCTCAACTGGCCGAAGGCAACCACGGAACCCTGCGTGACGTGGATCGCTGGGTAATCGAACACGCGGTGCAGGGGCTGTCCCAACTGGCAGGCAAAGCCGCAGCCGGCCATTCCGTGGCCATCAAACTGTCGTCTTCGATGGCGGATGTGATGAAAATGGTGCCGTTCATCAGCTCCGGCATACGCAATGCCCGCATTAAGGGTAAGCGTCGGGTCTACCTTGCACTCTCGAGCCCCACCGTGATGAAAGATGTGGCCACCGCCAGGCAGCTGCTGAAGGTGGTGCAGGATATGGAATGCGGACTGATTATCGAGCACCTCGAAACCGGATCGGCCTCGGTTGATCTGCTGAAAGAGCTGGGTTCTGTGGATTTTGTAAAACTGGCCTCCAAGTACGGCACCAGCGCCGAACAGACACCTGAACTGGAAGACCTACTGCGTCAGCTGACCGGTATCTTTGGCTCCAGCCTGCCCATCGTGGCAACCCACGTGGAAGACGCCAAAGCGCTATCGTGGTTCTGGGAGCGCGGCATCCGCAATTTCCAGGGGCACTTTATTCAGGCGCCGGAAGTGGCGATGTGTTTTGAGCTTTGAATCTCAACTAAAGGCCACCTCTTAATGTACAAAACCCCAGTTCGAGCCTGGGGTTTTTAATATCCATTTCCCTAAAATCTTAGGCTGATTTTTTTCTTGCCAGGCCAAGGCCCAACAGTCCAAGTCCTAAGAGGATCCCCGTTGCGGGCTCGGGAACATTATGGGTCACTTCCAAATCGAAAAACCATGACGCCTTGGAGTTGCCTGCGACGGCAAGGCTGGGGAGTGTAATAGAAAACGAAGTAGCGTCGATCGCTCCAATAGTGGCATTTCCATTTACACTGCTGGCAACATCAAAGATGACGTTATCAAGTTGACCAATCACGGATCCCCAATCAAGGTCGCTAAAGGTCCAGGTTTTCTCCGCAAACGTACCACCACCGCCGGTGCGCATATAACTTAACTCAAGGCGATGACCATCCGGCCCACTAAAATCAGCCGAATCAATGAATCCGCTTCCTCCCAGATTGGTACTGAACTCAATACCCGGACCGACTGTGGCGACACTTGGTGTAGCTCCGCCAATTGGCGACAGCGACGTGTCAACGTAGTCCCAGTCACCTGTAATCTCCGTTCCGATTAAACTGGCAGAGACAACAGTAGGCACCATCATTGCAGCCGAGCAAATCGCAATCGCAAATCCCACTGAAGCATTCATTTTTTTAGCTAGCATTTCCCTGCTCCTTTGCATTTTTTATTACGCAATCCAACAGGGGCAACAATCTCGCCAAGAAATTGATATCGTCTTTTTATCAGTGGCTTAATAGAAAATAATATTGGATGGGGACGTTATCTGTAAAATTAACTGACGGAATCTTCTATTAAATGTTCGAAAAATAAACGAACCGAAAGGGATACTGGCGATATTCTTTCATTTCTCATTACCCATTCATCAGCACGCCATAATGCTCAATGATATTTGAGTTAGCCCTTCAAACTACTCTCACCTTCGAATTCCTAAATACGCATAGTCAGCCCAATGTCGGTTTCCTTTACACCGACATGTACAGAAAACGAGCTGTGTATTATTTCTCGGCCCATTACCAGCTTAACTTTTTGATAAATCAAGGCATGAAATATTCCGGTTCAAATCCTGCTTGGGCTAAGTGTCCTGAAGGGAATTAGAACGTTGTATGGAGGCTACAAACATGAAAATTACAAACTTCTGTATCGCTCTCATTTTGGGTATATGGTCGTTTTCGGCTCATGCAGTGCCGGTATCGGTGAGCCAAACCCGCAGCATCTCCGCTGACGGCCAAAATTTCTCTTTCTTATTCAACAGCCTGCCTGCAAGTAACGGTGCAGGCGGTTTCTTTCGCTTTTTCGCTCGAGGCGACTACACCGATCCACGATTTGAAACTGCGTTGATCACTCTGGATGGTTTGGGCGGCAGTTTGAGGGTTAACGAGAACGGCATTGTCAACAATAGCATTACTGGTCTGTCTCTCAGCTCCAATAATACGACGCCGGGTGGCGGTGGCGTGGATCAGACACTCGATTTGATCTTCGCTCTCAGTGGCAGTTTGCTGGACACGCTCCTCGCTGACAGCTCCATAACGGTTGGAGTCGACAACTCCGGTGATGTCGATGCCCAATCATCCTATCGGGATTTCGTCCGGGTCGGCTTTGACTATCGAGCTGCGTCTGTTCCCGAGCCCAGTGCTGCCTATCTCTTGGCTCTCGGCCTTTTGGGCCTTTTCATTCGTCGCAAAAGAAATCCGTAGAAGTGGTGAATAGAGTCAACCCGCTTGTCGAAGCGGGTTGACCTTAGGCTCCCAGCTCTTACTTTTCATAATCCCGATCAAGACCCAACCCCTGAACCCGTTTGTTAACCCTGGAAGGAAACGTTACCTCTGGGCTGACAGACTTAACCGCCTTATACATCTCCTTGATGTGGTTGCCATAATTCATGGAAATGTGGTGAAAGCTGCCGTCGTTCATGAGAATGCCGTGATTCATGATGCCCTTGCCAGCATGGGAGAGGGTCTGGCGGTACTCAAAGCGCTTGATGTCGGCAACATTGACATCAAACGACCAGGACTCGGAGTTGGGGTATTCGATGGTAAACCGTTCTGGAGTGATCATCGCCCGATAGGTGGCGGGGTTGCGGATGTGCCACCAGGCAACCAGAAACAGAATCGCACTGGCAACAGGGAACGCAATGACCATCGCCAGGTACAAGTCGTCGGGGACCGGTTTATCGCCAAATTTCTCATAGAGCAATAATCCGACAACATACACCCAGCAAAACAAACCCATCCGGATATACAGCTTGGATCGCTGTTTTCTGGTCTTGGAAAAGAAATAGAGAACCTGGTCTGTCATTGAATGTTCCGGCGCTGAGTCTGGATTGTCATGTTTATCGCTCAATCACAAAACCCGCGCGGGTGCTGGCGGGCGTGGGTGGCATCAGGAACTCAATTCAGGGAAAAGTAAGCGCCAGCAATCCTCGGAGCCAACCAACAGACTCAAACCGTCTGGGAAAGGTTTAGGGCACGGTTGGGCGTTCACCTCCTGTGCAAAGGTATCCGCCTTGGGCGAGAAGTAAAGTTTCACGTCACAATGCAGACGACCTTCTGATTCATGGCGAATGAATGCGGCCATGTCATTCGGGCTGCCGGCCTCTGCGAAGCCCGACATCAAACGCTGTTCAATACTGGCCTGTTGGTCGAACGCCAGCATCGCATCGCCAAGATTCTTTACCCGCCAGCTTCCCATAAAAACTCCCGTGCCGGATGCATCTTCCACTACTATCAAAGTAGGTGAGCCCTGGAGACGACGCTAACGTGGGACTGTCGGTCACAAAATCCGAATTCACGCCGGAAGAGTTTGAACAATTCGCCGCCAAGGTTCGCTTGGACCTGACCGCATTCTCTCGCCTTCTGGTCCGGCCTGGCTTCGGTGAGGGAGAAAGCTCCATTGGCGCTGAGGTCGAGTTCTACATTGTAAACCCCGACCTGCGGGTTCAGCCCATCAACACCGACATTGCCGCCAGCGTTCAGGACCCTCAACTGACGGTTGAGCTTAACCGCTTCAATCTCGAATACAACCTCAGCCCCCAGGCCTTCAAGGGCACTCCGTTTGCCCGAACCGAGCGGGAGCTGCTCGGGGCCATCCAACGAATAAACCAGCACGCAGAACCACTGGGCGGAGAACTGGTACCGATCGGCATTCTGCCCACCCTGCGCCAGTCCGATATCGGCGCGGAGGCGATGACCGACGAACCCCGCTACCACGCATTATCCGATGCGCTGATCAAGCAACGGGGCGAACCTTTCAGCATTCACATCGGCGGCAACGATGTCATTGATCTGGAGGCCGACGACGTCACCATGGAGGGCGCCAATACGTCATTCCAGCTGCACTGGCGGGTGCCTGCGGACCGGTTCGCCGATTATTTCAATGCCGTGCAACTGGTCACGCCCATTGTCCTGGCCCTCGCGAGCAATTCACCTAGCCTGTTTGGCCACCACCTCTGGGAAGAAACCCGCATTGCCCTGTTCAAGCAATGCATCGACAGCCGATCACCCAATCGAAGAACCTGGCGCCACCCACCCAGGGTCTATTTCGGCAACGGCTGGGCACGCAGCGCCTGGGAGCTGTTTGCGGCCTCCGCCTCGCTGTATCCGCCCATCCTGCCAATGATGTCAGAGGAAGACCCGATGGCCGTGCTTGATCGGGGCGAGGTGCCGCAACTGGCCGAGATGCGCCTGCACCAGGGCACCACCTGGCCCTGGAACCGGGCCATCTATGACCCTATCGGCGATGGTCATCTACGCATCGAGATCCGTTCCATGCCTGCCGGCCCAACGGCTGTGGATATGTGTGCCAACGGGCTGTTCGTGATCGGCGCGGCCCTGGCGGTACTGGACGACATCCCCCATCTGACCTCAATCCTCCCCTTCCATTACACCGAACATAATTTCTACCGCGCCGCCAAATACGGCATTGGCGCCGAAATCATCTGGCCCCACAAGAATCAGGTGCAATTGCAGGATATGCCGCTCTTGACCGTGGCCCGCGAGCTGCTGCCCCGCGCCCGGGAGGCATTAAAACGAACCGCCGTGGACCAGAACGAAATTAACCGCATGCTGGACATCATTGAGGGCCGCATTGAAACCGACATGACCGGCGCGCGCTGGCAGCGCCACATCACGGAGAATCTGTTCCAGTCCCTGAGTCCCGATGAGGCGTTCCGGAGCATGCTGGCGCTGTATATGGCCAACCAGAAAACCAATACACCGGTTCATCAATGGGCACTGTCGCCGTGAGCACATCGAACCTTTTGGATTACCTGCATGACCCGTCACCCCGAACACTGGGGCGCTCAGCCCTTGAGTGGCTGGACCGACTGCGCAAGCCCACGGTGGTTCATGTGGCCGGTCGCGATCGCACGCGGACCCGGGCCATGGCCACGCTACTGCACGGGAACGAACCTTCCGGTCTGTTCGCCCTGCACCGATGGCTGCTGGAGCAGCACACGCCGGAGGTGAACATGCTGTTTCTGCTCGGCGGCGTCCATCCTGCGAAAATCCCACCCGCACTGTCACACCGCCAGCTACCGCATGGGCTGGACCTCAACCGGTGCTTCCGGCAACCTTTCAAGGGCGAGGAAGGGGCTATTGCCCAGGCCCTGCTGGCCGAGCTTCAGAAAGTAAAACCAGAATGCCTGCTGGACGTGCACAACACCTCGGGCACCGGCCCGGCCTTCGCCGTGACCATCACCAGCGACGCCGCCCACCAGGCGCTGGCGTCCCTGTTCACCAATCGGCTCGTGATGACGGACCTTCGCCTGGGTGCGTTGATGGAGTATTCGGAACAGGAGGTACCCACGGTAACCATCGAGTGTGGCGGCTCTCAGGAAGAACAGGCGCATCAACTGGCCTACGAGGGACTCGTGCGGTACACCGAAAGAGCCGATGTGTTGTCACAGGAAAAAGCGGAGTGGGACGTTAACGTGCTGCGCAACCCGATTCGGGTGGAACTGGCGCCGGAAGCGACCATCGAATACCGCCTTGCGCCCACCGGCCAGGCCGACCTCACCTTTCCGCCCGACATCGAACGGCGGAATTTCGGGGTTGTATCCCCGGATGAGCCGCTGGGGTGGGTGGGGGAAAAAGGACTGAGCATACTCACCGCGATCGGCCACAACCGCGCCGAGACCATGGAGCAGATTCTGCGAGTGAAGGATGGGCAGATCTACCCCGCCCAGGCCCTTAAAGCCTTTATGATCACCACCAACCCGGTGATTGCGAAGAGTGATTGCCTGTTCTATGCGGTGAAAGCGACCGGCGAGCCGATTTTTTAAACCCCCACCCCGTCCAGATCGCCGCAGTTGGCTTTACCCATTTGATTAGAGGTTCAGCCGCTCGTTCTCCCGTTGGAAAATGTCACGAATGGTGGCGCCATCAGAGGGTTCTTCTTCGAAGGTTTCCGGGTTCCATTGACTGCGCTGGGTATCAAAAAAGTCGCCGCCATAAATATGAATGCCACCGGTAAACCGCTGCAAAGGATTGGTGACGGAATGCACCGCGTCTTCACGCATCATGGCGGTGTCGGATGCGCGCAAGGCATTGGCGCCACATGCCTTAATGCCAGCTGGCGTCCTCTTCCAGAAAATATTGTCTTCACGGCCGGTATAAATGCCGATGTTGGCCCACATCAGATGGTTATGGGGCATGAGATTCATACGCGGTGTCCACGTAGCCGCGAAGATGGTCAGCGTCGGTGAACTCAGAAGAACATTCAGCCCGGCTTTGTCAGGCTCACCCAAGGCGGCCAGCACCGCAGCAGGCTCGGAGACCGCCCGGGCAAGCACCTCATTGACTGCTGCTTGCGCATCGGTCTCCCTGTTAGCAGCGATGCAGTCAGCAACAAAGCGTTCGATATCCATGCTTTTTACTCCCATGAGAGAGCCGGTCTGATCTCACCGTGTAACCGGGGGTGTGTTCTTAACCAGTCTAGTTCACTGGGAGGGTGGCGCGCCTTCGTCGCACTTCTTACAGTTAAGAAGATGTCCGAGCATGTCATTCCGTGTTTCTAACTTCTCCACCCAAGGTCGATTCTGCCAGGGCGGATTGTGCCTGACATGCTGAAAATGCCCACATGACAGTTCCGCGACCCAGTCATCGAACTCATCTTTGTGGAATCCCGTGATTGGTTGGTTCATGGTCACCTAAGGCTTTTTTTGTTACATGAGAAGGCCGTCCGGGGAAGCCCCTCGGGCTGGAACGTATTTAGTGCACTGATTATGTAGTGCGCGGCGCAAACATGATGATTGCCATACCCACTAAAGCGACGGCTGAGCCAACCAGGTCCCAGGCCGTCGGACGAATGCCGTCCACTGCCCACAGCCAGAGTATTGCCATGAAAATATAAACGCCACCATACGCAGCATAGACCCTACCCGCAGCGGTCGGGTGCAATGACAGAAGCCAAGCAAATGCCACAAGGCTCAGCGCACCTGGCACCAGAAGCCAGATAGTTTTACCTTCGCGAAGCCAGAGATAGGGCAAGTAACAGCCGACGATCTCCGCTAAAGCGGTAACGAGAAATAAGCCAACGGTTTTCAACTCAGGCAAAAGAACCTACTCCTTGGTAGCACACGTAACGCTGAGCACAGCGGCGCCACGACCGGGGCGTCCGGCGGTCAACGGCCGCGTACTGATGCGCCTTGTTAATGGCCGGTTACCCGGCGGTTAATCCCTGGCACCCAAACACGAATGCCCTCTGCAATGCAGCTTGCACTTACCCCAGCCCATGGCGAAAGGAACAGTCATGTGCCCAAAAGGTGCGGGTCTGGAATACGCTTTCCACCTTGAAAACACTGGCCCTATCCCCAACTAAAAGGTAGTTCGATGCCTCGGCATGATCGCACGGCATCTTCCCTTTTTCATGCATTTACCACCGGGAAAAGCACTATGGGAATCCTTCATAAACCGTTTCAACAGCGGACTGTCTGGCAGTTGGCACCGCTGATGGCACTGGTTCTGTTACTCAGTGGCTGTGGAATCAACAACATTCCCACTTACGATGAGAAAGTCACCTCTGCCTGGTCCCAGGTAGAAAACCAGTACCAGCGCCGGGCTGATCTGATTCCCAACCTGGTGGAAACCGTCAAGGGCTTCGCGGCTCAGGAGCAAGACACCCTGACAGCAGTCATTGAGGCGCGCTCCAAGGCCACTTCCATTCAGGTAGACGAGAGCATTCTCAACAATCCCCAGAAGCTGCAGCAGTTCCAGCAGGCCCAGGGTGAGCTGAGCAGCGCACTGAGCAGGCTAATGGCGGTGTCTGAGCGTTATCCGGACCTGAAGTCGAATCAGAACTTCCTTGCCTTACAGTCACAGCTTGAAGGTACGGAAAACCGTATTGCTGTCGCGCGGCGTGATTTCATTCAGGCGGTGGAGCGCTACAATACCGAACTGCGCACCTTCCCGGGTAAGATCTGGCACAGCATCCTGTACAGCGATCTGGAGCCCCGCGCCAACTTTGAAGCCACTACAGAAAATGCGGATGAAGCGCCCGCGGTGGAATTCTGATGATTGCACAGTTCCACAAAAGCACGCTGTTAGCGTTACTGGTATTGCTGCCAGCTGCTGTATGGGCACAGTCAACGCCCGAGTTTCCCGAACTGACCGGCCGGGTGGTCGACCAGGCGGAGATACTTTCTCCTGAGGTCGAAGAGCGCCTTGGCAAGATGCTTCAGACCCACGAGCAAGCCAGTACTGAACAGGTTGTGGTGGTTACGCTGCCGAACCTTCAGGGCTTTCCCATTGAGGATTTTGGTTACCAGTTGGGCAGGCACTGGGGTATCGGTCAGGAGGGCGAGGATAACGGCGCCCTCCTGATTGTGGCCAAGGAAGAACGCAAAATCCGCATTGAAGTGGGCTATGGCCTTGAAGGCCGGCTCACTGATGCCGACTCTTCGGTGATCATCAATCGCATTATTACCCCGGCGTTCCGTCAGGGGGATTTCCAGGCCGGTATCTTCAACGGCGCCGCCGCGATGATCCAGGTTCTCGGTGGTGAACCGATGGCAGTTCCCCAGGGTCAGAAAACAGGTGTCGCCCAGGAAAAGCCCAACGCCGGCATGGTCGCGCTGTTGTTCTTCATCATGATGGCCGTGGTGTTCTTTATCGGCAGTCGCGGTGGCCGTGGTGGGCGCGGTGGCGCAGCCCTGTTAGGAGCAGCTCTGCTGGGTGGTGCCATGGGCGGCCGTGGCGGCGGCTTCGGTGGTGGTGGCTTTGGCGGCGGTGGAGGCGGCTTCGGCGGCGGCGGTGCCTCTGGTGGCTGGTAGCTCCGCATTGATAGCCAAGCGCGCTGAACCCCCTCACTTGACGATGAGACTGAAAGAATCATGACATTATTGAGCAAGAGCGATCAGGAAGCCGTTACTGCAGCCATTAACGAGGTGGAACGGGAAACCGACGCCGAACTGGTCACAGTACTGACGGCCCAGTCAGATAACTACAGCTATATTCCCCTGCTCTGGGCCGGCATCCTGGCGTTGCTGGTACCCGGCATTGCCAATTACTTCGGCAGCTGGCTCGGTGCCGACATGCTGTTGCTGGTGCAGTGGGGTACGTTCATCCTGCTCAGCCTGCTGTTTCGGGTGCCCGGCATTAACACTCGCCTGATTCCCCGGCAGGTGCGTTACTGGAGGGCCTCCAACCTGGCGCGCCGGCAGTTTCTGGAGCAAAACCTGCATCATACCGAAGGCGACACTGGCATGCTGATCTTCGTCTCGGAGGCGGAGCGCTATGTGGAGATTCTGGTGGATCAGGGCATTGCCGACATTCTGGACAACACGGTGTGGGAAGACATCGTGGCGGACTTCACCGCCAAGGTGCACCAGGGCCAGACGCGGCAGGGTTTTCTTGACTGCATTGCCAGATGCGGGAAGCTCCTGAAAGAGCACATACCCGCTACCCACGAACGCAACGAGCTACCCAATCATCTGGTAATTCTGCCCTAACGACGATGGGAGCCAACGCTATGGAGTGCCGCGACACCGCTGCGGGATCGGTGTCGAGGGTGCTCATGACAGTTCCTCCTATGCTCTAATCATAGGCTAGGAGTGTCTAGTGGACCGGGGTAAGTCCACGGAGTTATCGATGCGTGTCTACTGAAGTGGGGGAAGTGCAGAACGTACTGGAATGACTGGTTAAATGCCGTACTCACGCTCCACCCTCGCAACACGAACCCGAAAGCTGGAGTACCATTTTTGATGGCCAAGTCGCTGAGCCTCTCGGTGCTCTGCGTTCTTTTTCCAATTGGTGATGGATTCCAAGCTTTCCCAGTAGGATACCGTGATACCCAAGTCCTCCCGCACAGACTCTATACCCAAGAAGCCCGGTTGGGTTGCAGCCAACTCAACCATGCGGTCTGCCATCGCCCCGTAACCATTGTCACCCTCGGTGCGATGGTTGCTGAAAATAACCGCGTAATATGGCGGCTCAGGGGTTTTGGCTATCTGTGACATAGATCCCTCTAGGCATTTAACGCGAAGCTTTGCGGCAATTTTGGAGCCGCGAAGCGGTGGAAAAATTGTCCGGCAACAGCGTCTTGTTATGCATGGCTCTGAAGTCTTTTTAAGAACTCATCAGTCCCGCGTGGCGCCGGAATTTTAGAGTAAAAAGCTAGAGACTCTCCTTGAGGCAGTATTGATGCATCAGTGATTAGATGGTTGATGAGTAGATCAGCTCTTTTCAACAAAGATCGCACACTTTGAACGGTGATATTGCGATCAACTTGTTTGAACCCAAGACACTCCTCCAGCCCGAAGTGCCCAACGTGTTTGTTGCGGAATTTTTTAAGATTCATCTTCTCAACTGACTCCCAAATTTCGCCCAACAATTGTTGGGAGTCTTCACCTAGACTGCTCTCATGCTTAGAAACAAGGTTTTTGAGAGACATGTTCTCGTTCCCGCATGACTTTTCTGGGTCAGAGAATATTGCAGCACAACCAATGATCAGGTGAGTTGATAGCGCTGATTTGAGAGAGTCTCCAATCTCGTTGAAACTCTGGAAAATTACTGCCGCCTCTTCCTTGCTCGCAAACAAACCCTCATATACATCGAGAGTGCGCTGAAGTTTCGCCAAAACATGTGCCATTTTGAGAACTTGCGACATGATTCTCCTCGTGCATAACGCTGCGCTTAGCGGCGACCTTGTAATGGAGGCGAAGCCGCAATGAAAAGGGCGGCCATCGGCCGCGTACTACAGCGATTTGTTAGCGCAGTAAAACACCAATGACCGCGACCACAGAACCGAACATGCAGACGACAAACGAAAAAATGAATCTTTTTCTGACCCTAGCAAGCACCTCGGAATCATCAAGAATTTCATCGGCCCCGTGAAATATTAGAGTGTACATCCGTATCGGGTTACTAATCAGAGAGATCTCTTCTACTGCAAAGAACCGACGAGCACCGCGCTCAGGCTGCTCTGCATCCAGCGACCCGCGGAGATGAGCTATCGCTCGGTAGTACATGAGAGTGCCGGTGAGGAGCAACACCACGGCGATCAGAAAAAGCATCTTTATATCTCGCTAACGCCAGTGGTAATGGGCGCCAATGGAGCGCAGCGTAGTTGGCGTCCCGTTGACCACTTTGTTACTGAGAGCCTTCGGGCTCTGTTTTAATTGTTGCCTCAAAGGCCCGGAATGCTTGCCGAATGGAAGAAGCATCAGGGATCACGCCAAGTTGATGAAGCAGTTCCACATTGCGAACCATTACTTTGACAGCGAGGATAGCAATTAAAGATGCTGAATTGTTTTCAAGTCGTTCCGGATTTGGGTAACTCGCTTGAAACATCGCATGCAAAACAGCTCCTGGCGCTCCATGAGCATGCATAGACGTCAGATGGTAGACCAATGTGTATTCAGACTCCCAAGGCTCACCAAGCTCAGTCGCCCTATCGTGAATGCTGGCCATTGCGAAATTGCCATGCGACCGATTACGTCCCCTCTTATCTTGATATCTGAAGCGTTCTTGAAAACGCTTGGTAGCCTTATCGAAGTCGTCAATCTGATGGCTGGCATCTGCTTTACTGAGTAACTTCCGGTATTCCATGACCGTATAGTTGCTGAAATCCCTTGACCGTTTTTCAGTGTCTATTCCGACCCAATGAAGATTGAGTGACACCTCCCAGAGTTGGCGCACGACTGCGGCTGCCGACTCATGATAAAGCTGAGGGAGAAGAAGGCTGATTGCTTTGTAAGAATTAAAGGCATAGACAAAAGATTGATTGACCACAAAACCAGGCAAATCTTCGGGCACAATATGCTCTGTGGTAGCGATTGCATCTCGAATAATCGCATAGTGCTCCAAGATCCGGTCCAAAGGCAGCGCCGCAGAAATTGTTGGATTCCCTATAAACAGCGTTTCGTCCAAAGACATTGCCCGACCTACCTTCTCAGTAACGCCAGCCATAAGCGGCGCCCGGTGGAGGGCCGACGGCCCGGAACAACCTTGATGGCCTTGTTAGGTACAGGCCACCCCACTAGCTATGCTTACTTTTTCTAGAGAGCCTCCGAAGCTCTGCTTCATTTATGTAGAGCCCGTTCGAGGCCTGTTCTTCAAAAGCCTCCTGGAGCCCACCGGGATAACGAATAAGAAGGTTTATTTGAGCCAGCTCAGTATAAAAATGGTAAAGGTCACCCTCATTGAATGAGGTAGTGATTATCTGCTTTTTCTTTACTCGCGTTGTCGTCACCACATCAGGTTGGTCGCGCTTCCAATCCCACATCCCATGTACAAGAGCATTTCTGGAATCTTGGTAGGACTCAATTTTTCTTTTCTGCTCTTCCAAAACGGCGCGCCTAGATCCTTCTGCTTTTTTTACAACTCGTTCTTCCCATAGCTTGAGAACAGCGCTAAAACGCAAATTATTCATCGCTTTCGGCAACTCTGCATCTGCGCCGCTTTTACCAACATACGTGCTCAAGGTCTGGTAAAAAATTTCATGCTCTATAGCTCCCCAATGAGCGACGATCTTTCCTATGCAAAATATCTCATCATCAGCTAGACCGTCGTCCCATAGTTCCTTTATTTGCTTATCTGGATCGTCAGTCATATAAGCACCTAACAGCGTATTCAACGAACGCGTTCGTATAACTCGCATTCGTATAATTCCAGTTCCAGTCCCTCTCTGCCTTCCGAAAAACAACCAAAACCAGAAAGTTATCAAGAACCCCAACGGCTACCGCCGGAGTTATACGCCCTACCCAGCTCACCAAACCGTGCACCGACTGGGCGTATAACTCCAGAACGCCACATTCACTACCCTAAACATATCAGAGAGTTATAGGTTTCGCGCGTAAGCCGACCGGAGATTTGCGAATGGGTTTGTATAACTCCGGCCGATTATGGGTAATCACCACTCCAGCTGCGCCCCAGTCTGATACTCAATCACCCGGGTCTCGAAGAAGTTCTTCTCCTTGCGCATGGTGGCCTGCTCATCCAGCCAGGGCGAGACGTTTTTCGCGCCCGGGAAGGGCTCGTCCAGGCCGACAGTCCGAGCGCGGCGGTTGGCCACGAAGCGGAACTGTTCGCTGTGGTATTCGGCGGAGTAGCCGAGGATGGGGTCGCGCAGGATGTACTTGGCGTAGGCGCTTTCGGCGGCTTCCGATTCGTCCCACATGTCGCGCACGGCTTTCGGGTCGAAGGTGATGTTCTCCTCCTCCACAATCTGATTCACCACCTTCAGGCCGAAGGAAAAGTGCATGGCCTCGTCCCGCAGAATGTACTGCAGCTGCTCGCCGGTGCCGCGCATCAGGCCACGGCGCTGCAGGGCAAAGATCGGGCTAAAGCCGTTATAGAACCAGGTGCCCTCAAACACCGCCGCGAAGAACAGGTAGGACATGATGAATTCCTGCAGGTCGTCGCGGTTGCGCAGGTTCATGCCCGGGCGCATGGCGGCGTCCAGCCGGCGGTTGGCGATTTGGATCTTGCCGTTGATCGCCGGCACTACCCGGTAGCGGTTGTAGATCTCGCTCTGGTCCAGGTTGAGGGTTTCGATGCAGTGCTGGTACGCCCAGGTATGCATGGCTTCCTCGTACACCTGCCGGGCCTGGTAGATCTGAAGCTCCGGCGCGCTCATCTTCTCCATCACCGCCAGGCCGATGTTGCGCATGGCCAGGATGTCGGAGGTGGTGAGGTAGGCCAGCACGTTTTCGTACACGTGCTTTTCCGGCGCGGTCAGCCGGTGGTGGTAGTCGTGAACGTCCTGGGCCATGTTCACGTCCAGTGGGGTCCAGTGGTTCTTGTTGGCGTTCATGAAGTACTCCCAGGCCCAGGGATACTTGAACGGCGCCAGCTGGTTAACATCGGTGTCGCCGTTGATCACGCGTTTGTCGTCCACGTTCACCGGGGCCGGGCCGGAGGTATTTCCGGCGCTGGCTGTGGCCTGGGTTTTGGGTTCGTCGTCCCAGTCGAGCATGGTGATGCCTCCTGAAAAATAAGTAAGTGGTTACTGACAGGCTTCGCAGTCTGGGTCGTCGATGCTGCACACCTGGGGCTGCGGAGCCATCTCAGGTGCCGGTGTCGCGGCCGATGCGGTCTTTTCCGCCCCGGTAGCCCCGAGCGAGCGCAGGTAATAGGTGGTCTTCAGGCCCCGTTCCCAGGCCAGCTGATACAGGGCGTCCAGCTTCTTGCCGCTGGGCTCGGCCATATACAGGTTCAGGCTCTGGGCCTGGTCCAACCATTTCTGCCGGCGCGCGGCGGCTTCCACCAGCCAGCGGGCGTCAATCTCGAAGGCGGTGGCGTAGCGGGCCTTGAGCTCGGTGGGTATGCGATCAATCTGCTGCACCGAGCCGTCGAAGTATTTCAGGTCGTTGACCATCACGTTGTCCCACAGGCCTTCGGCCTTCAGGTCCCGCACCAGCGACGGATTCACCACCGTGAACTCACCGGACAAGTTCGATTTCACGAACAGGTTCTGGTACGCCGGCTCGATGGACTGGGACACGCCCACGATGTTGGAGATGGTGGCCGTGGGCGCAATCGCCATGACGTTGCTGTTGCGCATGCCATGCTCGGCGATCAGCTCGCGGATTGGGGTCCAGTCCAGGCGGGCCTCGGTGTTCACGGAGAAGTCCCCTTCCCGACGTGCCTGTTCCAACAGGCTGATGGAATCGATGGGAAGGGTGCCCTGTTGCCACAGCGAGCCGTCGTAGGTGTCGTAGGCACCGCGTTCACCGGCCAGGGTGGCGGAGGCGCGAATAGCAAAGTAGCTGAGCTGCTCCATCGCCAGGTCGGCGAACTCCACCGCCTCGGCGCTGGCGTACGGCAAGCCCAGTTGGTACAGCGCATCCTGAAAGCCCATCAGACCCAGGCCAACAGGACGATGCTGGAGGTTGGAGTTGCGGGCCTGGGGCACCGCGTAGAAGTTGATATCGATAACGTTGTCGAGCATGCGCACGGCGGTGTTAACGGTGCGCTCCAGGCGCTGCACGTCCAGCTCGCCGTCGGCAATGTGAGCCGCCAGGTTTACCGAACCCAGGTTGCACACGGCAATCTCGTCAGCGTTGGTGTTCAGGGTGATTTCCGTGCACAGGTTCGAGCTGTGCACCACGCCGCGGTGCTGCTGGGGCGAGCGAAGGTTGCACGGGTCCTTGAAGGTGATCCAGGGGTGGCCGGTCTCAAACAGGACGGTCAGCATCTTGCGCCACAGCTGCTTGGCGGGAATCTTCTTGAACAGGGCAATCTTGCCCTGCTCCGCCAGCGCCTCGTAGTGCTCGTAGCGGGTGCGGAATTCGTTGCCGTAGAGGTCGTGCAGGTCCGGCGCATCGCTGGGCGAGAACAGGGTCCAGTCCCGGTCTTCGCGCATGCGTTCAATCAGCAAATCCGGCACCCAGTTAGCGGTGTTCATGTCGTGGGTGCGGCGGCGCTCGTCGCCGGTGTTCTTGCGCAGTTCCAGGAACTCTTCGATGTCCAGGTGCCAGCTTTCCAGATAGGCACACACCGCGCCCTTGCGCTTGCCGCCCTGGTTGACCGCCACCGCGGTGTCGTTCACCACTTTCAGGAACGGCACCACACCCTGGCTCTGGCCGTTGGTGCCCTTGATGTGCGCGCCCAGTGAACGGACCGGGGTCCAGTCGTTGCCCAGGCCACCGGCCCATTTCGAGAGCATGGCGTTGTCGCGGATGGCACCGTAGATGTCTTCCAGATCATCGCCCACGGTGGTCAGGTAGCAGGACGACAGCTGGGAATGGCGGGTGCCGCTGTTGAACAGGGTTGGCGTGGAGGCCATGTAGTCGAAGCTGGACAACAGCTCATAGAATTCGATGGCACGGGCGTTGGAGTCGTCCTCGCGCAGGGCCAGGCCCATGGCCACGCGCATGAAGAACACCTGGGGCAGCTCCAGGCGGGCCTTGTTCCAGTGCAGGAAGTAGCGGTCGTACAGGGTTTGCAGGCCGAGGAAGCCGAACTGCCTGTCGCGCTCTGGTTTCAGGGCCGCGCCCAGACGTTCCAGATCAAACGCAGCCAGGGCTTCGTCCAGCAGTTCGTAGCGGATACCGGCGTGGATGAAGGCACTCAGGGCTTGTGGATAAATCTCCGCCAGCGGCACCTCTGTGGATAAATCCAGCGCCGACACGGTTTCCAGGCGCAGTTGCTCCAGCAGCAGGCGAGCGGTGACGGCGCTGTAGTCCGGCTCACGTTCAATGCGGCTGCGGGCGGTCATCACCAGGGCCGACAGCACGTCTGCCTCGGCGATGCCGTCGTACAGGTTGGTCACGGCATCTTCCACCAGGGTGTCGCCATCGATGCCTTCAAGGCCGGCGGCGGCCTGCTCCACCTGCAGTTTCATCAGGCCCAGGTCCAGGGGTGCGGTCTCGCCACTGATTTTCTTCACGGTCAGGTGTGGGTGGGCTTCCACCGGCGCATGAAGGGCGCGTTCGCGGGCGTGTTCTTCCCGGTACAGAACATAGGCCCGGGCCACTCGCTGCTCTTCGGCGCGCATCAGCGCCAGTTCCACCTGGTCCTGAATATCCTCGATATGCACCTTGCCGCCAGCTTTCAGGCGCCGGCCAATAGCGTGTGCCACCTGTTCGGTGACCCGGTGCACGGCGTCGTTGATGTGGGCCGAACCGGCGGCCTGGTCGCCTTCCACGGCAAGGAAGGCCTTGGTCACGGCGACACTGATCTTGGACGGATTGAAGCCAACGAGGGTGCCGTTGCGTTTAATAACCTGAAGGGATTCGGTGTTGGCCGGGGCCGAGGATTGAGGTTCGGCTAGAGCAGAGGCGGACATGCTGAGTTCTCCTGAATACGCGTTGAATTCTATAACCTTCGCGTACGCAGGACGGAGCGGGGGGCGCTCGCCAAGACCTGGCGGAACTTCCCTGTCCGTTTGCTGCTCACCTTAATCGGGCCGAATGCAGGCGCCTGAGTCGCGAAGGTGCAGTCGCGCTGTTCTCCAATGTGGTGGACAACAGCACCTCCTCGGCAGGTCTTCGGACTCAGGAGCGTGAACCGTTCGATTCGGCCTCGCGTGGCGACTTCCCGGCTTGCGCCAGTGTCTTTATGCCACGCTCGTTCTCCATTACCGCTGCGCGTCAGTTCCGGATTCTCACCGGATTCCCGATACCACGATGCTCAAAAAATCAACATATGGTATTTGACCAAGGATTCGAACACTATATACAGAGAATTTCAGAGGAACAAGGCACTTCCGCGGATTTTTCCGGTCACTACTTGGTCACTATCCAGTCGCTATTCAGTCAACTACCCTTTCCAAAAACACTGCGAGGTACCGCATGCAGCAAGTTCCCCGACTTACCCTGCCATTGATGCTGATGGCTCTGGCCCTGACATCGGGCAAGCTTTTCGCCGCCGAACCGCTATTGCAGCCGTTCTCCCAGATATCAGCGCTCACCGAGGGTTGGGAGCCTCTGGAATTCCCGAAAATTGATCAGCATTCCCAGTATGAATTGGTGACCGACAACGGCACTCAGGTGGTGAAGGCGCAAACCAACGGCGGCGCCTCGGGTCTGATTGCCCGGCTCGACTTGAAACCGACCGACTCGCTGATTCTGCGCTGGCGCTGGAAGGTGTCGAACGTGTTTGAGAAGGGCAACGCCCGGGAGAAGTCCGGGGACGATTACCCGGCCCGGATCTATGTGGCGTTCAAGTTCCAGCCTGATAAGGCCGGGTTCTTCGAACGAGCCAAACGCAAGGCGGTGGAAGTGGTGTTTGGTGAGTCTCTGCCCGGCAATGCCCTGAATTACATCTGGGCCAACGAGGTACCCGAGGGTGACATTGTGCCCAACCCCTACACCGACAGCACGATGATGGTGGCGGTTAATTCCGGCAACGCGCAGGCCGGCGAGTGGGTCACGGTGGAACGGGATATTGTCGCGGATTACCGCCAGGCCTTTGGCGAGGCACCGCCACCGCTGGTGGGCATTGCTATCATGTCGGATTCTGACAATACCGGCGAATCTGCCACCGCCTGGTACGGCGATATCACTCTATCGCCCTGAAACAATCAGGCCTTAGCGATAGGGCTCGGGGAACCCGGGAATAACGAAACCTGGGGATAACTCGCGCACCGGCGGGACCTCGCCGGCCTCGACCAGCCGCAGGTAGGCGTCGTCGAATTCTTCCCGCAGGATCGCCGCTCGTGGGTGGGCCAATGAGAACAGCCAGGCCGCATTGCGGGTGCGCACTTCCGAATGGAGTATGTGATCATCGTACGGGGCGGTCAGGATCTGCTCGATGGGTTGGCGGTAGTCGAGCAGATAGTCGCCGCGGTTGCGCTTGAGCATATTGATGGCAGCACGGTGATCGGGCGCCTCGGTGATGCGGATGTCTTCGGCCCGGTTCAGCCAGTTGATCAAGCCAGCGTATGTGTAGCCGGCAATCACAATCACGCGCTTGCCACTCAGCTGATCGAAATGCTCCAGCGGACGGCCCTTGTCCTGGCAATACCAGGCACTCAACTGGACCGGCATGGGGCTGACCCAGCTTTCCAGCACTTCACCGTTGAGAATCGGAATATTGGTCAGGCCGGGCCAGACATCGATCTGGCCCGTTTTTAGATACAGATAGACCCGGCTGATCGGCAAATGAACGAAATCGGGAACGTAACCGGCCTCCTGAACAACCTTACGGGTGATGTCGATCAGCTCGCCGTCTGCGTCGCCGTTTTCATTGCGAAAGGTGATCGGTGGAAATTCCACGTAGGCGATACGCAGCGTCTTGTCGGTCGTTTCTTCGCCTACAACAGGGGTTGCCGCCAGCAAGGAAAACAACAACAGCCAAAAACCGTGGACCACGGCGCGGAACCAATCAGTGCGAGTGTGCGGGTTACTGCGATGGTTCATTAAGTATTTTTTTTATGCTCAATTTTCGCTAAAGCTTATCAGACCCGCAGTAAACTGCACTGACTGGTTTGGGAATTTTTCGAACCGGTTATCAAATGTGGTTAATCACCATGTACAGGCCAACACCCCCCATCACCAGGGTGTAGGGGAAGGCCATAATCACCATGCGCCCATAAGACAGCCGAACCAGCGGCGCAATGGCCGAGGTAAGCAGAAACAGGAACGCCGCCTGGCCGTTGGGAGTCGCCACACTCGGCAGGTTGGTGCCGGTGTTGATAGCGACAGCGAGTGCCTGGAAATGGGGGTAACTGATGCTACCGGCGTCCAACGCCTGCTTGACCTCACTGATGTAAACCGTGGCTACGAATACATTGTCACTGATCATCGACAGGATACCGTTAGCAACAAAGAACCAGCCCGGCTGGCTGCTTTCCGGCAGGCTCAGCACCAGATCGATAATCGGCTTGAACAGGTGCTGCTCGTGGATCACCGCAACCACCGCGAAGAACACCACCAGCAGTGACGTGAACGGCAGCGACTCCTGGAAGGCTTTACCAATCTGGTGTTCATCGGTGATGCCGGTGAACGAGGTGATCAGGATAATTACCAGGAGGCCGATCAAGCCCACTTCCGCCAGATGGAACGCCAGGCCAATCACCAGAATGGCGGCGGCCAAAGCCTGGATCCAGAGCGCGGCCTGGTCGGCCTTGGTGCGTTTGGAACGCTCGTTTTCGGCGAATTCTTCCAATACCCGGCGAACCGGCTTGGGCAGGCGCCCGCCGTAGCCAAACCAACGCAGCTTCTCCAGCGCCCAGCAGGTAAACAAACCGGCAAACAGTACCGGGATGCTTACCGGCGCCATGGTCAGGAAGAAATCGGCAAAATCCCAGCCCACTACTTTGGCGATCAACAGGTTCTGCGGCTCACCCACCATGGTGGACACACCGCCAAGGGCGGTACCGATGGCGCCGTGCATCAGCAGGCTGCGCATGAAGGCCCGGAAATTCTCCAGGTCTTCCCGGTGCAGCTCCACCACCTCGTCGTCACTGCCGGCGTTGTGGTCGTTATGGTGGTAGCCCTTGCCGGAGGCAACCTTGTGATACACCGAGTAGAAGCCGACTGCGACACTGATGATTACCGCGGTGACCGTCAAGGCATCCAGAAACGCCGACAACACGGCAGCGGCACCACAAAACAGCAGTGACAGTGCGGATTTGGAACGCACGCCCACCAAAATCTGGGTGAAGGTAACCAGCAACAGCTCCTTCATGAAGTAAATTCCGGCCACCATGAACATCAGCAGCAGGATCACCGGGAAGTTGGTCAGCACTTCCAGATACACCGCATCCGGCGTGGTCAGGCCAATCAACAGGGCTTCCACCGCCAGCAGCCCGCCGGGCAACAACGGATAGCACTTCAGGGCCATGGCCAGGGTAAAGATAAACTCGGCAATCAACAGCCAGCCCGCCGTGCCCGGCCCCAACAGATACATGACAATGGGATTAACAAGCAGGAACAGCAGGATGACCTGCTTGTACCAGACCGGAGCCTTACCAAGAAAATTGTGGGTAAAGCCGGAAATAACGGTATTAGGCATGGCGAAAGTCTTCTGGAAGCACGGTTTATTGGAATTATTGCGTAGTTATTCGTGGCTAATCGCAATCGACGGGGGTCAATGCGTCGGCCAAACTGATTATTTTCGTATTATTACTAAATTTTGTAGATTAAGTGACCGCATTTTACCCGATTTCTCGGGCAATGCGGGCACTTGGTGAAAAAATATTACAAAATCATCTTATCGATGCTTCCAGTCCGGGCTGCGCTTCTCCAGGAAAGCGGCCATGCCTTCCTTGCGGTCTTCGGTGTCCAGACTCGCCCAGAACAGGCGGCGCTCGTAATCCACACCCGTCCCCAATGACGTCTCAAATGCCTGGTTAACGGCCTCCTTGTTCAGCATGGTCGCCATCAGGGAGTTTTTGGCGATCTCACCGGCCATGGCAATGGCATCGTCCACCAGCGTTGCTGCCGGAACAATGCGACAGACCAGGCCGCTGCGCTCGGCCTCTTCGGCATCCATCATGCGCCCGGTCAGGCACAGATCCATCGCCTTGGCCTTGCCGATAGCCCGGGTCAGGCGCTGGGTTCCACCGGCCCCTGGCAGAATGCCCAGCTTCACTTCCGGCTGACCAAAGCGGGCCGAATCGGCGGCAATGATCACATCACACATCATCGCCAGCTCACAGCCGCCACCCAGGGCAACACCGGCAACCGCGGCAATGACCGGTTTCCGGCACCGTGTGACCTGCTCCCAGTTCGAGGAGATGAATTGCTCCCGATAGGCCCGGGAAAAATCCAGGGCCTGCATCTCGGAGATGTCTGCGCCGGCGGCGAACGCCTTTTCACTACCGGTGATGACGATTGCCCTGACCTTCTCGTCCTGTTCCAGGTCCTTGAGCAGGTCCGAAAGCTCCGACATCAAGGCGCTGTTCAGGGCGTTGAGAACCTTAGGACGATTGAGCCGGATTAATGCGACCGGATCATGGCGCTCTAGCAAGATATTGTTGTAAGTCATAACCGCCTCCAAAAATTTCCAGGGTGTAGATCCTTTAAACCGCTTATAAAGATACCTCGAAATGCATGTTCCAACAAAATATAAAACAACATGTTGACACATTATTTTGAGTTGACGTATTTTTAAACAACGTCAGCAGTTGGCGCTGCCGGAATCGCCAACAACAAAAAATCCCGACCCTAAAGGTGAATCACATGGAAACTGGCATCACCCCAAAATCGGAACGTCGCTCCGCCATGATTGGTAATGGCGCATGGAACGACAAGCTCATTACCGATTACCTGGACGAAGCAGTGGCCCGCACCCCGGATCGCCAAGCCATCGTCGGCTATCAGGTCACCGGTGATATCCGAACAGCGCTTACCTTCCAGGAACTCAACCATGCCGTCGCCCGAATGGCCGCGGGCCTGGCCGCAATGGGCATCGATAAGGGCGATGTCGTGGCATGCCAGCTCCCGAACTGGTGGCAGACCACCGCGCTACACCTTGCCTGCATGCGCATCGGCGCCATTCTCAACCCATTGATGCCGATCTTCCGGGAGCGGGAACTGCGTTTCATGCTCAGCCACGGCGAAGCCAGACTGTTGGTCACTCCCAAGATCTTCCGCAATTTTGATTACGAAGCCATGGTTGATGGCATCCGCTCCGAGCTGCCAAAACTGGAAACCCTGCTGGTGATTGGCGGCGAGGGTGACCGCAGCTTTGAACAGCGTCTGCTGGAGACGCCATGGGAAGAAAAAACGGACACTGCGGCGCTGTTTGCCGAGCGCAAACCTGGAGCCGATGAGGTGGTCCAGATTCTGTATACCTCCGGCACTACCGGCGAACCCAAGGGCGTTATGCACACCTCCAACACCCTGTTCTCCAACGTGCGTCCTTATGCTGAACGGCTGCACCTGACATCCGACGACAAGATCCTGATGGCCTCACCCCTGGCCCACCAGACCGGCTTCCTTTATGGCGTGATGATGCCGGTTTACCTGGGCACCACAGCCATCCTTCAGGATATCTGGGATGCCGACTATGTCTGCAAGGTGATTGCCGCTGAAAAGCCGGCCTTCACCATGGCGTCCACGCCTTTCCTCGCAGACTTGGTGAAAACCGCGCCCAAGCATGAGGGCGAGCTCGACTCATTGCGCATCTTTGTCTCAGCCGGCGCCCCCATTCCAACCGCCGTGGTCGAACAGGCCAGCAACACCCTGCAAGCCAAGATCGTCTCGGCCTGGGGCATGACTGAAAACGGCGCAGTGACCATGACCTGCCCGGAAGACCCGGCCGAACGCGCCAGCCAGTCTGACGGCAAAGTGCTGCCCTGGATGGAAATCAAAGTCACCGATTTCAAGGGCAACGCAGCGCCGGTAGGGGAAGAGGGCAACCTTTTGGTTCGCGGCGCGAGCCTGTTTGTTGGCTACCTCAAGCGCCCGGAGCTTTATGGCGTGGATCAGGAGGGTTGGTTCAGCACCGGCGACCTGGCCCGCATGGACAAAGATGGCTACATCCGCATCACCGGTCGCACCAAGGACGTGGTGATCCGTGGCGGTGAAAACATTCCCGTCGTTGAGGTGGAGAACCTGCTCTACAAATACCCGGGGATCGTCGATGTTGCCCTGGTGGGCTGCCCGGATGAGCGATTGGGCGAGCGGGTCTGCGCCTACGTCACCCTCGACGAGAAGACCACCGATCTTTCTCTGGACGACGTCAAGAATTACCTCATCGAAGAAAAACTCTCCAAAAGCTACCTGCCGGAGTATCTCGAGGTGATTGAGGCCATGCCCCGCACCGCCTCCGGCAAGATCCAGAAATTCAAATTGCGTGAACAGGCGAAGGAAGTACGCCTGGACCCAGCCAAACGCAGCTGATTCGTTCATCGAAAACAACAGGAGGAACCATCATGAGAGGCCTGAAAGGAAAAACAGTCATCGTCACCGGTGGCGGTGGTGGCATCGGCCGCGCCGTTTGCCAGCGCTTTGCCGAGGAAGGCAGCCTGGTGGCCGTGCTCGACCGTGATGAGAACGCGGCCCAAGCCACGGCAGACCTGATCACCGAGACGGGTGGTAAGGCCCGCGCCTACGCCGCCGACATCACCGATTACGCCGCGATCACTGACACCGTAGCCGCCATCGAAAACGAACTGGGCGTACCGACCGTGCTGGTGAACAACGCCGGTTTCGACCGCTTTATGCCGTTCCTGAAAACCGAGCCGAAGCTCTGGGAACAGCTGATTGCGGTGAACCTTACTGGCGCCCTGAACATGCACCATGTGGTATTGCCGAAGATGGTCGCCGCCGGCGGTGGCAAGGTCATCAACGTCGCCTCCGATGCCGCCCGTGTCGGCTCTTCCGGTGAATCCGTCTACGCCGCCTGCAAAGCTGGCCTGGTGGGCTTCAGCAAGACCGTGGCCCGGGAACTGGCTACCAAAAAGGTGTGCCTGAATGTGGTCTGTCCCGGCCCCACAGACACGGCCCTGCTTAAAGGCGTGGCCGAGAGCGCGTCCAACCCGGAGAAACTGCTGGAAGCCTTCCGCAACGCGGTCCCCATGAAGCGACTGGCGCAACCGGAAGACTACCCCGGCGTTATCGCCCTGCTTGCCAGTGACGATGCCAACTTCATCACCGGCCAGGTCATCAGCGTGTCCGGCGGATTGACCATGGCCGGCTAAGCGACCAGTTACACGAATCAGGAGACTGCATCATGAACTACGAAGATATCCTTTACGACGAAAGCGACGGCGTCGCCACCATTACCATTAACCGGCCAGAGCGTTACAACGCCTTCCGAGGCCAAACCTGTTTGGAACTGCTTGACGCCTTCAACCGGGCCGGCTGGAACAAGGACATCGGGGTAATTGTCTTTACCGGTGCCGGTGAAAAAGCCTTCTGTACCGGCGGTGACCAGGGTGCCCACGAAGGCCAGTACGACGGTCGGGGCCTGATCGGCTTACCCGTGGAGGAATTGCAGCGGCTGATCCGGGAGGTACCCAAGCCGGTCATCGCCCGGGTTAATGGTTTCGCCATCGGCGGTGGCCATGTCCTTCATGTGATCTGCGATCTGAGCATTGCCTCGGAAACCGCCATCTTTGGCCAGGTTGGCCCCAAGGTCGGTTCAGTCGACCCCGGGTTCGGTACCGCCTATCTCGCCCGCGTAGTCGGTGAGAAGCGGGCCCGTGAAATCTGGTACCTGTGCCGCAAGTATTCGGCGGAGCAAGCCCTGGAGTGGGGGCTGGTGAATGCGGTGGTACCAGCAGATCAGCTGGACGAAGAGGTGCGCAAATGGTGCGACGAGATCCTGGAAAAGAGCCCGACCGCCCTCTCGATTGCCAAACGCTCCTTTAACGCGGACAGCGACAACATTGCCGGTATTGGCGCGCTCGGCATGCAGGCCCTGAGCCTGTACTACAACACCGACGAGTCCAGGGAAGGCGTCAACGCTTTCAAGGAAAAGCGCAAGCCGGACTTCCGGAAATTCTACAAGTAAGCAGACCGACCCGGTGGCTATAAGCGGCCGGGTCACAGACACAGCCCGGAGAACACCATGAATTTCGGATTTAACGAAGAACAGAACGCAATCCGCGAGGTTGTGGCCCGCTTCAGCACCGAGGTGCTGGCTCCGGGCTACCGCAAGCGGGACAAGGAAGGGGTGATCGAAAAGGATGTCATCCGCCAGCTTGGCGAGATGGGCCTGCTCGGTGGCGAACTGCCGGAGCACTTTGGCGGCAGCGGTATGGACTGTGTCACCAGTGGCCTGATCATGGAAGAGATCGCCAAAGGGGATTTCAACGTCGGCTACATTCCGCTACTGGCTTCCCTCAATGGCCAGATTATCGCCAGTCACGCCGAACCCGACCTGGCGAAGAAGTGGCTGCACGGCATCACTTCTGGCCAAAACGTCGCCTGCATTGCCCTGACAGAACCCCACGGCGGTTCCGACGCCGCCAACCTGCGCCTGAAAGCGGAGAAAAAGGGCGATGTCTATGTGCTCAACGGCGAAAAAACCTCCATCTCCATGGCCGACCAGGCCGATGTGGCGGTGGTGTTTGCCCGCACCGGCACGGTGGAACAAAAAGCTTCCGGGATCAGCGCATTTCTGGTGCCCATGGACACACCGGGCATCACCACCACCCGATTCGAGGACAACGGTCAACGCGCCATCGGCCGCGGCTCCATCTTTTTCGACAACGTGGAGGTACCTGCCAGCCACATGATGGGTGATGAGGGAAAGGGCTTCAAACAGGTAATGCAGGGCTTTGACTACAGCCGTGCACTGATCGGCCTGCAGTGCCTCGCGGTAGCCCAGCAATCTCTGGACGAAACCTGGCAGTGGCTGACTGAACGCACCGCCTTCGGCCAAAACCTGTCGGCATTCCAGGGCCTGACCCACCCACTGGCCGAATACCAGACTTACGTTCATGCCGCGCGCCTGCAGTGCTACCATGCGCTCTGGTTGAAGGACAGCGACCTGCCCCATAACGCCGAGGCCGCCATGAACAAGTGGTGGGGGCCAAAGCTGGCGTTCGACGTGGTGAAACAGTGTCTGCTGGCCCATGGTCATACCGGTTGGGGCGAGGATCTGCCCTTTGCCCAGCGTCTGCGGGACGTGCTGGGTCTGCAAATAGGTGATGGCACCGCGCAGATCATGAAAAACATTATTGCCCGCGAATACCTACCCACGTGAGGCATCCCAGCCCCGGGGACACACAGGAGCTCAGATGATCGTCAACGAATCCGGCGGCATTCCGAACCGGCTGTTTTTCCGCCTGTTCCAGACTGGCAACATCCTGCAGCGGCAGGTTCAGAATGAGATGGGAATCAGTGCGGTGCAGTGGTCAGTGCTGGGTGCGTTGTCACGGGAAGGTTTTGAGGACGGCACCTCGTTCAACCAGCTGAAAGAATACCTGTACGTGAGCCGGCAGAACCTCGATGGGGTGCTGAAACGGATGGAGCGGGATGGCCATGTGGTTCGGATAACGGACCCACAGGACCGTCGCGCCCGGCTGGTGAAACTGACTGACAGTGGGCAGAAGTTCTGGAATCAGCTGCAGGACACCATCACCGAGTTTTACCAGCAGGCGCTGCAGGGTCTGAGTTTTGATGACGGGGTCAGCCTGCTGCACCTTCTCAAGAAACTGCAGCACGAACTTGTTCAGGTCTCGCTGACCTCAGAGAACGAATAGGCCGCCTGACCAACAGGACAGGCGGCCACTCTATTCACTGATCGAAGTGGATAACAGTCCGAATGCTTTTACCCTCGTGCATCAGCTCAAAGGCGTCGTTGATGGTATCCAGACCCATGGTGTGGGTAATGAAGTCGTTCAGCTTGAATTCACCCTGCAAGTAACGCTCAACCATCCCCGGTAGCTCAGAGCGACCCTTAACGCCGCCAAACGCTGAACCTTTCCAGACCCGGCCGGTGACCAGCTGGAACGGACGGGTTGAGATTTCCTGGCCGGCCCCGGCTACACCGATGACCACCGACTCGCCCCAGCCTTTATGACAGCATTCCAGGGCGGACCGCATAACGTCGACGTTGCCGATGCATTCGAAGGAATAGTCCACGCCGCCGTCGGTGAGCTCAACAATGACTTCCTGGATCGGCTTGTCATAATCCTTCGGGTTGACGCAGTCGGTTGCGCCCAACTGACGGGCTAGGTCGAACTTGCTCTCGTTGATGTCGATGGCAATGATGCGGCTGGCTTTCGCCATGACGGCACCAATGATGGCAGACAGACCAATGCCACCCAGACCAAAAATGGCGACGGTGGCGCCCTCTTCCACCTTGGCGGTGTTCATCACCGCGCCCATGCCGGTGGTCACGCCGCAGCCCAGCAGACAGACTTCCTCCAGTGGCGCCTCTTTGCTGACCTTGGCCAGGGCAATTTCCGGCAACACGGTGTACTCGGAAAATGTCGAGCAGCCCATGTAGTGGAAGATGGGTTCGCCATCCTTGTAAAAGCGCGAGGTGCCATCGGGCATCAGTCCCTTGCCCTGGGTTTCGCGGATTTTCTGGCATAGATTGGTCTTGCCCGACAGGCAGAATTTGCACTCGCCACATTCCGGGGTGTAAAGCGGAATAACGTGATCACCCACCTGCACACTGGTGACACCCTCACCAATCGACTCAACGATGCCGCCACCTTCGTGGCCGAGAATCGCCGGAAAGTTACCCTCCGGGTCATCGCCAGAAAGGGTAAACGCATCGGTATGGCAAACGCCGGTGGCGACAACACGCACTCTGACTTCCCCTGCCTTTGGGGGCATGACATCCACCTCTTCCACGGACAGAGGTTGGCCCGGTCCCCAGGCAATTGCTGCTTTTGATTTGATGATTTCAGCCATAACGCTCTCCGCTGGTAGCTTGTGGACGGCGATTAGCGCCGTCTGATTTGTGCATACATTGTATTTATCCACAATCAATTGATAATGACACTGTTCATCAAATTACTTTTACTGTGCTGCAACAATCATCAAATCTGGCAGACGTGGAGAGAACAGGCATGTATCGCTGGGAAGGCGTGAACGAGTTTGTTGCCGTCGCTGAAACCGAAAGCTTTACCCAGGCAGCCCGGAGACTCGGCGTCTCGACCGCTCAGGTGAGCCGGCAGGTCAGTGCCCTGGAAACCCGGCTGGCCACCCGGCTGTTCTACCGGACAACGCGGCGGGTATCGGTTACTGAGGCAGGTCGGATTTACTACCAGCATTGCCGGCAGGTACTGGATGCGCTGGACGATGCCGAGCGCTCCATCACCAACCTGCAGTTATCCCCAAGGGGCAAGCTCAGGCTGACGGCACCCATTACTTACGGTGAGAAGAGGATTGCGCCCCTGGTGAACGAGTTTGTGGTGCAGTATCCGGAACTGGACGTCGAAATGAACCTGACCAACCAGAAACTGGATCTGGTGGGCGAGGGTTATGATTTGGCCGTACGGCTCGGCAAGCTGGAGGACTCCAGCATGATGGCCCGGCGCCTGTCATCCCGCACCCTGTATGTGTGCGCATCGCCCCAGTACCTCTCGGTCCACGGCACACCTTATGAGCTGTCGGAACTGGCGCAGCACAACTGTCTGCAGGGCAACCTGGATTACTGGCGTTTCCAGGAACAGGGCCAACCTCGCAATGTCCGAATCAGCGGAAACATCCGGTGCGACAGTGGCAGGGCGTTGCTGGATGCAGCATTGAAGGGGATTGGTATCGTCCAGTTACCGGACTATTACGTGCAAACAGCACTGGATACGGGCCAGTTGCTGCCGCTGCTGAAAGATTACCGAGAGGATGATGACGGTATCTGGGCGGTTTATCCCCAAACCCGTCACCTGTCTCCGAAAGTCCGGATGCTGCTCGACTTCCTTGTCGAGTCACTAGGACCGTCAGGGGCTGATAGAGCCTAGCGAGCCGTGCTCACGGTCGCGCCTGAAGGCGCCGTATCAACTGCATCCGCCAGCAGCTCGGCGGTGATGGCGGAGAGCGTCCAGCCCAGGTGGCCATGACCGGTGTTGTAGAACACCGTGGGCAGGCGGCCGGGGCCGACGCGCGGCATCATGTTCGGCAACATGGGACGCAGACCAGCCCAAGGCACCACGCGACGGGTGCTGACCCCGGGGAAGCATTCCTCAACCCAGCGTGTCAGCGGCTTGATGCGGTCGTCGCGGATGTTGCGGTTGTAGCCGTTGAACTCGGCAGTACCGGCAACCCGGAAACGGTCATCACCCAGACGACTGGTGACCAGCTTGGTGGCATCGTCCAGCAGGCTGACAGTCGGAGCGGCTTGCTGAGAGGCCTCGTCGTCCAGTTCTACGGTGATGGAATAGCCTTTAACCGGATAGATGTTGACCCGGTCACCCAGCTTGGCCGCCAGAGCGCGACTGCCAACACCGGCACAGATCACCACGCCGTCGTAGGTTTCGCGGGTCTGTTCTTTGCCGTCGAAGGAGGTAACCCAGGCGCTGGACGCATCTGCGCTCAGTTCGGTCACGGTGTGGCCGTAGTTGGTCTTAACGCCACGGCGCTGGATCGCATCGGCCAGGCCGTTGGTGAACTTGTGGATATCTCCGGTGGAATCACTCTCGGTGTAAAAACCACCGTAGTAGGTACCGGCCAGCGTGGGCTCGATCGATTTCATTTCCTCGGGAGTCACCGGCCGACGCTCAAGGCCGCCCGCTGCCAGCAGCTTGGAGACGTTCGAGGCGTGATCAAAACCAGCCTTGTCCCGGTAAATGTGCAGGATGCCCTGCTTCTTCAGATCGAAATCGATGCCTTCGTCCTGCGCCCACTGGAACAGGTGTTCACGGGCCGCAATGGCCAAGCGAGCGGTTTCCGTGGTGTTCTTTTCGTACTGGGGAATTGCCGCCATGAACTCGGCAAACCAGCTTAATTTGTGCCAGGACGGTTTGGGATTGACCAGCAGCGGGGCATCGCTGTGCATCATCCACTTCATGCCTTTGATGATGGTCTGCCAGTTGTTCCATACCTCGGCGTTAGACGCCGACAACTGGCCGCCGTTGGCGAAGGACGTTTCCATCGCGGCATAGCGGTGCTTTTCGTAAACGGTGACATCCAGGCCGCGCTTGGCCAGGGTGTAAGCCGTGGTGATACCGGTAATACCACCGCCGATAACTGCAATTCGCTTCATAGAACTCTCCAAGAGGCGTCCAGGGTTCCCTTTCCCCATAGCCTGTTTACACAGCATTCTGTGTACAGCATGGTAGAAAGCACCCCTTCCGTCACGGTACCTGAGAGATTCACTCGCCAATTCCTTGAAATCAGCGGCTTGCTCCTTCGGTGTGCCAACGGACGCGGTCGTCGGCAGCTCTTCGGAAAGTATTCATGCTAGCGGTCCGTTTGCCTGAGAGTTTCCGGGGCAGTTGCTCCTTCGGCGCCGGCCACACAAGAGTGCAGCGCGGTCTCTCCCGCTAGCATGTCAGATCAGCGATTATCGCCAATCTGGTCTGCAAAATAGCAAATAACTGGGTTCTACAAAACCTTTACCTCAGTTGAGGCTTACTCCACCGTCACACTCTTGGCCAGGTTGCGCGGCTGATCCACGTCCGTGCCCTTGAGTACGGCCACATGGTAGGACAGCAACTGCAGCGGCACCGTGTACACGATAGGTGCGGTAATCTCGTGCACCGAAGGCAACGGCATCACGTGGATGCCCTCTTCCGCTTTCACGCCGGCGGCGCTGTCGGCGAAGACAAACAGCTCGCCGCCCCGGGCCCGAACTTCCTCCAGGTTGGACTTGAGCTTTTCCACCAAGGTGTTGTTGGGAGCCACGGTGACCACCGGCATCTCACTGTCGACCAGAGCCAGCGGGCCATGCTTCAGCTCACCGGCCGGATAGGCTTCGGCATGGATGTAGGAAATTTCCTTGAGCTTTAGGGCACCTTCCAGTGCCACCGGGAACTGCGAGCCCCGGCCCAGGAACAAGCTGTGATTTTTATCCATGAAGGCCTTGGACATCTCGGCGATGTCGGCATCCAATGCCAGCACCTGGTCGACCTGCCCCGGCAACTGGTGAATAGCCTTCACGATTTCCGCTTCCCGCTCCTCAGTGAGGCCATTGTGACGGGCCAGAGCCAGGGTGAAGATCAGCAGCGCCGTCAGCTGGGTGGTGAAGGCCTTGGTGGAGGCAACACCGATCTCCGGGCCGGCCTGGGTCATGATCACCAGGTCGGATTCACGGACCAGTG
Source organism: Marinobacter sp. LA51 (assembly GCF_030297175.1). Classification (NCBI taxonomy): domain Bacteria; kingdom Pseudomonadati; phylum Pseudomonadota; class Gammaproteobacteria; order Pseudomonadales; family Marinobacteraceae; genus Marinobacter; species Marinobacter apostichopi. The sequence goes on from NZ_AP028070.1 coordinate 3,745,821, forward strand.
AGCTGCCAGGTACGTTGCAGATGGCTAGCGCGGCCCGGAAACCGGCCTGTTTGGCCTGTCGCAGGGCAGCCAGGGTATCGGCGGTTTCGCCAGACTGGGAAATGCACAGGAACAGGGTGTCGCGCTGGATCACGTGTTTGCGGTAACGGAATTCCGAGGCGACCTCGACCGAACAGGCAACGCCGGCCAGCTCCTCAATCCAGTAGCGGGCAACCATACCGGCGTGATAACTGGTGCCGCAGGCAATGATCTGGACGTGGTTGACGTCCTGCAGAAGGTTGGCGGCTTCGGTGCCGAGCGCCTGCTCCAGTACCCGGTTATCGGTAATCCGGCCTTCCATGGTGGCTTTGATCACCCTCGGCTGCTCGTAGATTTCCTTGAGCATGAAGTGGCGATATTCGCCTTTGTCGGCCGAATCTGAACCATGCTCGAAACGAATGATCTTGCGCTCGACCGGCGTGCCTTCGCGGTCATGGATGGTCACCGCGTCCCGACGGATGTCGGCGATATCGCCTTCCTCAAGAAACATGAAGCGGTCGGTCACCGGCAGCAGCGCCAGCTGGTCGGAGGCAATGAAGTTCTCGCCAATACCGACGCCGATCACCAGCGGGCTGCCTTCCCGGCACACCACCAGGTGATCCGGCTCATCCGCATGCACCACGGCCAGTGCGTAGGCTCCGCGCAGACGGGCGATGGCGGCTTTCACGGCGTCGTAAAGATTGCTGTGCTTGCGGTAATACTGCTCGATCAGGTGGGCGACCACTTCGGTGTCGGTCTGGGAGGTGAACTCGAAGCCATCCGCTTTCAGTTCGTCACGCAGTTCCTGATAGTTCTCGATGATGCCGTTGTGGACAATGGCCAGACGATCCCCGGACATGTGGGGATGGGCATTGATCTGAGACGGCTCGCCATGGGTAGCCCAGCGGGTGTGGGCAATACCCAGATGACCGGTCAGCGGGTTGGCTTCAATGGCCTCGGCCAGTGACGCCACCTTGCCAACCTCGCGGGCGCGATGGGTAACACTGCCGCCATCAATGACTGCCATACCGGCGGAATCGTACCCCCGGTATTCCAGACGGCGCAGACCCTCCAGAAGAATGCCCTGAACGTCCCGTTCCGAAACCGCACCTACAATGCCACACATGCTGCTATCACCTGTCCTGTAAAACTATTAATCAGATTTCTTCGGCCGTTCCCAGCCGGAAACGTTGCGTTGGCGCCCGCGCGCCACGGCCAGTTCACTGTCTGCGACATTCCGGGTAATGGTCGACCCGGCACCGATGGTGGCGTCTGCAGAGATACTGACTGGAGCAACCAGTGAGGTATTGGAACCGACAAAGACATTGTCGCCAATCTCGGTCCTGAACTTGTTCACCCCATCATAGTTGCAGGTGATGGTGCCTGCACCCACATTCACATTACGGCCTAGTGAGGCGTCACCCACGTAACTGAGGTGATTGATCTTGCTGCCCTGGCCTACGACTGCCTTCTTGGTTTCCACAAAGTTGCCAACCTTGGTGTCGGCGGCCAGTTCAGTACCCGGGCGCAGACGGGCAAACGGCCCGATCTGGGCATTGGCGCCAACACTGGCACCCTCGATCACGCTATGGGCGTGAATCTTTGCACCGTCGGCAATCTTCGCATCCTTGATCACGCAGCCCGGGCCGATGGACACGCCACTGCCAATCGATACCTCGCCTTCGAACACCACGTTGACGTCAATCAGGATGTCGTTACCGATGGTCAGGTCGCCCCGGACATCGATTCGGGCCGGGTCGGCCAGGGTGGCACCTTCGGTCATCAGCCGGTCGGCTTCCCGGCGCTGGAACCAGCGCTCCAACTCAGCGAGCTGTAACCGGTTATTAACGCCCTGAACTTCAAACGCATCACCAGGCTGGGCTACGGAAATAGACAAACCATGGTCCACCGCCATGGCGATGATATCGGTCAGGTAGTATTCACCCTGGGCATTCGCGTTGGACAGCGTTGGCAGCCAGCTCTTCAGGTGCTTGGCTGACACCGCCAGGATGCCAGTGTTGACCTCCTGTATAGCGAGCTGGGTCTCGGAAGCGTCTTTTTGCTCCACGATGGAGGTAACCTGATCGTCGCCGTTGCGAACAATACGGCCATAACCGGCGGGGTCGTTCAGAGTCACCGTGAGCAGTCCCAGAGTACGCTCATCCAGTTCCGCCACCATGGCTTCCAGGGTTTCCACCCGGGTCAAAGGCACATCACCATAAAGCACCAGAACCCGGGCGTCGTCCGGTAGATCCGGCAGCGCCTGGGCCACCGCATGACCGGTGCCGAGCTGCTCGCTTTGTACCACCCAGTTGACCGAGGTTTCCGGGGTGACTGCCCTAACCTGGTCCGAACCATGACCAATCACCGTGTGAATCGTCTCCGCACCAAGCTTCTTAGCCGTTCCGATGACGTGATGCAGCATCGGCCGACCGGCCACCGCGTGCAGAACCTTGGGCAGAGCGGATTTCATTCTCGAACCCTGGCCAGCGGCCAGAATCACAACGTGTAGCGGGCTCATGGACAAATCAGACCCCCGGAGTGTCTAAATTGATGTATCGATAAACAAAAAAAGCCGCAACCCGGGAGGCCGGAGCCCAACGCAGAGCGTTGGATTTCCAGCCGCGCAGGATGCGGCTTTGGTGTTCGGCAAACCCGAAACGAAAACGCTTAGCGCATTTTGTTGCGCAGCTGCTGGATAGTACGAAGCTGAGCAGCAGCTTCGGCCAGTTCTGCAGCGGCACGGGAGTACTCGAATTCACCGGTCTTGTTGGCAAGTGCTTTCTCGGCTTCTTTCTGTGCCTCAAGAGCAGCGGCTTCGTCCACATCCTTGGCGCGAACCGCAGTGTCAGCCAGCAAAGTCACCAGATTGGGCTGGACCTCCAGATATCCGCCGGACACGTAAAGAATTTCTTCCTCACCGCCCTGCTTGATGATCCGAATAGGACCCGGCTTCAGCTCGGTCAGCAGCGGGGTGTGACCCGGGGCAATACCCAGGTCACCTTCAGAGCCCGCTGCGATCAGCATTTCAACCAATCCGGAATAGATCTTTGTTTCGGCACTTACCACATCACAATGCACGGTTATACCCATGTCAGTTGCCTCTTTGATCGATCCGGAAACAAGAGCTTCGGCTCAATTACTTCTTGGCCTTGTTCTTCATTTCCTTCGCTTTCTCGACCGCTTCCTCAATGGTACCAACCATGTAGAACGCCTGCTCAGGCATATCGTCATAGTCACCGTTGAGGATGCCCTTAAAGCTGCTGATTGTCTCCTTCAGGGACACGTACTTACCGGGTGAACCAGTGAATACTTCAGCAACGTGGAACGGCTGGGACAGAAAACGCTCGATCTTACGGGCACGGGATACAACCAGCTTGTCTTCTTCAGACAGCTCATCCATACCCAGGATCGCGATGATGTCTTTCAGTTCCTTGTAGCGCTGCAGGTTAGTCTGCACGCCACGGGCCACTTCATAGTGCTCGTGACCAATGACCAGCGGATCCAGCTGACGCGAAGTGGAGTCAAGCGGATCGATCGCCGGGTAGATACCCTTGGAAGCGATGTCTCGGCTCAGTACCACGGTCGCATCAAGGTGCGAGAAGGTGGTCGCTGGTGACGGGTCAGTCAAGTCATCCGCCGGTACGTATACCGCCTGGATAGACGTGATGGAACCGTTCTTGGTGGAGGTGATCCGCTCCTGCAGCTGGCCCATCTCTTCGGCCAGTGTCGGCTGGTAACCTACCGCTGAAGGCATACGGCCCAACAGTGCAGATACCTCGGTGCCCGCCAGGGTGTAACGGTAGATGTTGTCAACGAACAACAGTACGTCACGACCTTCGTCACGGAACTTCTCTGCCATGGTGAGACCAGTCAGGGCCACACGCAGACGGTTTCCGGGAGGCTCGTTCATCTGGCCGTAGACCATCGCTACTTTATCAAGGACGTTGGAGTCCTTCATTTCGTAGTAGAAGTCGTTACCTTCACGGGTCCGCTCACCAACACCTGCGAATACGGAGAGACCGGAGTGCTCTTTCGCGATGTTGTTGATCAGCTCCATCATGTTTACGGTCTTGCCTACGCCGGCACCACCGAACAGGCCAACCTTACCACCCTTGGCGAACGGGCAGATCAGGTCGATAACCTTGATGCCGGTTTCCAGCAGGTCGGCAGACGCTGCCTGGTCGGCATAGCCCGGCGCCTTGCGGTGGATAGCCCAGCGCTCGTCTTCGCCGATCTCGCCGGCTTCGTCGATGGGGCGACCCAGAACGTCCATGATACGGCCGAGGGTCTTGGTACCAACCGGTACCGAGATTGCCTTGCCAGTGTTTTCTGCTTTCAGGCCACGCTTCAGGCCTTCGGTGCTGCCCATGGCGATGGTACGAACAATGCCGTCACCCAGCTGCTGCTGGACTTCCAGAGTTGTGTCGCCACCTTCAAGCAGCAGTGCGTCATATACGTTGGGTACGGAGTCACGTGGGAATTCCACGTCGATAACCGCGCCAATGATCTGAACGATTTGTCCGCTACTCATGCTCGGTTCCTCGTTATCTTAAGTAGTCAATAAAACCAGTAGGACTGTTTGCGGGATCAGACCGAAGCCGCGCCGCTAACAATCTCCGAAATCTCTTGGGTGATGGCTGCCTGACGCGCCTTGTTATAGGCCAACTGAAGCTCGTCCATAATGTCACCGGCGTTATCAGTTGCGCTCTTCATGGCGATCATCCGGGCTGCCTGTTCACATGCCAGATTTTCTACCACACCCTGGTATACCTGGGATTCAATAAAACGTGGCAGAAGACCATCGAGGATCTGCCTGGCATCGGGCTCGTAGAGATAATCCCACTGGTTCTTGATCTCTTCGTCTTCGCTCTCAGGCAGGGGCAGCAGCTGCTCCACCTTCGGGCTTTGGGTCATGGTGTTAACGAACTCGTTGCTTACCACGTACAGGCGATCAATCTTGCCTTCCGAGTACGCATCCAACATGACCTTGACGTTGCCGATGAGTTTTTCAGAGCTCGGGCTGTCACCCAGATGGGTCAGCGCCGCGACGACATTGCCGCCGTAGCTCCGGAAAAAGGAAGCGCCTTTCTGCCCGATGGCGCACAGATCAGCTTCTACTCCTTTGTCCTTCCACGCTCGCATTTCACGGACAAGCGCTTTAAACAGGTTGCCATTCAGACCACCGCAAAGGCCCCGGTCAGTGGACACCACAATATAGCCGACCCGCTTAACTTCACGGTCAACCATAAACGGATGCTTGTACTGAGCGTTCGCCTTGGCAATGTGCCCGATCATCTGACGCATCTTTTCGGCATACGGGCGAGTGGCCTGCATGCGCTCCTGAGCTTTACGCATCTTACTCGCAGCGACCATTTCCATGGCGCTGGTAATCTTCTGCGTGCTCTTGATGCTTGAAATCTGGTTACGTATTTCTTTGCCGACGGCCATAACTCACTGCCTTCTCAAGTTAGACACTCGTTGCTACGAAAATTGGCCCGCGACGCAGGTCGCAGGCCCGTTTTCTTACCAGCTCTGAGTGGTCTTGAATTTCTCAAGTGCAGCTTTCAGGCCGGAAGCGATTTCGTCGTTGAAATCACCTTTCTCGTTGATCTTGGCGAGCAGGTCTTTCTGTTCGGCGCGCATCCAGTCAAGCAACTGCGCTTCGAACTTAACAACCTTATCGACATCAACGTCGTCCAGGAAGCCTTCGTTGGCTGCAAACAGAACCGTACCCATTTCAGCCACAGACATCGGGCTGTACTGGTTCTGCTTCATGAGTTCCGTTACACGCTGACCGTGCTCCAGCTGCTTACGGGTTGCTTCGTCAAGGTCGGAAGCAAACTGGGCGAAAGCGGCCAATTCACGGAACTGGGCCAGAGCCAGACGGATGTTACCGCCAAGCTTCTTCATGATCTTGGTCTGGGCTGAACCACCTACCCGCGATACCGAGACACCGGCGTTCATTGCCGGACGGATACCCGAGTTGAACAGGTTGGTTTCCAGGAAGATCTGGCCGTCAGTGATCGAGATCACGTTGGTCGGTACGAATGCAGACACGTCACCGGCCTGGGTTTCGATGATCGGCAGGGCGGTCAGGGAACCGGTCTTGCCTTTCACTTCACCCTTGGTGAACTTTTCAACGTAGTCGGCGTTGACGCGGGACGCACGCTCCAGCAGACGGGAGTGCAGATAGAACACGTCACCCGGATAGGCTTCACGGCCCGGCGGACGACGCAGCAGCAGGGAGATCTGGCGATACGCCACAGCCTGCTTGGACAGATCATCATAGATGATCAGCGCGTCTTCACCGCGGTCACGGAAGTATTCACCCATGGAAGTACCGGCGTACGGAGCCAGGAACTGGGTAGCAGCCGGATCGGCGGCGCCAGCGGCAACCACGATGGTGTGATCCATGGCACCGTGCTCTTCCAGCTTGCGCACAACAGCGGCAATGGAAGACTGCTTCTGGCCTACGGCAACGTAGATACACTTAATGCCAGTGTTTTTCTGGTTGATGATCGCGTCGATGGCGACGGCGGTCTTACCGATCTGGCGGTCGCCGATGATCAGCTCACGCTGGCCGCGACCGATTGGCACCATGGTGTCAATCGCCTTCAGACCTGTCTGAACCGGCTCATCAACGGACTGACGTTCGATAACGCCCGGCGCAACCTTCTCGATCGGAGACGTCAGGTCAGTGCCCAGTTCGCCCTTACCGTCAATCGGGTTACCCAGTGAGTCCACAACGCGGCCCATCAACTCTGGTCCGACCGGGACTTCCAGGATACGACCGGTACAACGTACCTTCTGACCCTCTGCCAGGCCTTCGTAATCACCCAGAACAACCGCACCAACGGAATCACGCTCCAGGTTCAGAGCCATACCGAAGACGCCGTTGGCGAATTCAATCATCTCGCCGTACATAACGTCGGCCAGACCGTGGATCAGCACGATACCGTCAGAGACAGACAGGATCGTACCTTCGTTCTTTGCTTCGGAAGAGATATCGAGTTTCTCGATTCTCTTCTTGATGATGTCACTGATCTCGGATGGATTCAGTTGCTGCATGCCAATATCCTCAAACCTTGTGCTGAAATCAGGAGCCCAGAGCGTCGGCCAGCTTGGTCAGCTTTCCGCGTACAGAAGCGTCGATAACCAGATCGCCGGTGCGAATGATTGCACCGCCAATCAGGGACTTGTCCGACGACGCTGCGAGTGACACTTTCCGCTCGAGTTTGGTCGAGAGTGCCTGGGCGAGCTTCTGTTGCTGTTCGTCCGTCAGCTCGTAAGCCGCGGTCACTTCGATATCAACAGTGCGCTCCAGATCAGCCCGGTACGTGTTGAAGAGCGCTGAAATCTCAGGAAGAAGAGTCAGCCGACGGTTTTCCGCCAGTACGGCGAAGAAATTACGAACCTGCTCGGTGACGCCGTCTTCGGCGACTTCGAGAATCAGCTCGGCTTTCTTCTGCTCTTCCAGACCCGGATTCGCGAGAAGCTGTCGAATGTCTTCGTTCGCGGTGACCTGTCCTGCGATCGTCAGCACCTGTGACCACTGTGCCAGTTGCTCATGCTCCTGGGCGGCCTTGAATGCTGCTTTCGCGTAGGGACGGGCCAGCGTTCTCAGTTCTGCCATGATGAACCTCGTCGTTTAAAGTTCTGCCGCCAGTTTTTCCAACATCTCGTTGTGCTTGGAGGCATCGACAGAGGTTTCCAGGATCTTCTCAGCACCGGCAACGGCGATGGCGGCAATTTCTGCACGCAGCGCGTCACGGGCCTGATTACGTTCCTGTTCAATTTCGGCCTTGGCCTGCTCAATCAGCTTTTCGCCTTCCTTGCGGGCGTCATCTTTCGATGCTTCCACAATGGAGGCTGCGCGCTTGTTGGCCTGTTCGATAAGACCAGCGGCTTGCTGCTTGGCTTCACGCAGTTCCTGAGCTGACTTTTCCTGAGCCAGTTCCAGATCGCGCGCCGCGCGGTCTGAGGCAGCCAGTCCGTCAGCGATCTTCTTTTGACGTTCCTGCAGTGCGGCCATAATCGGCGGCCACACATACTTCATGCAGAACACGACAAAGATAAAGAACGCGATGGCTTGACCAATCATCGTCAAATTAATGTTCACGTCTTCACCTCTCGCCTGTTTTGTTAAGAATCATCTGACCGGGGTGAACCCCCGGTTGGCGACTCGATTAACCGGCGATCTGGCCGACAAACGGGTTGGCGAAAGTGAAGAACAGTGCGATACCAACACCGATCATGGTCACGGCGTCCAGCAGACCAGCGACGATGAACATTTTAACCTGCAGCATCGGAGTCATTTCCGGCTGACGCGCAGCGCCTTCCAGGAATTTGCCACCGAGGATACCAAAGCCAATCGCGGTACCCAGGGCACCCAGACCAATCAGCAGTGCAACGGCAATCGCGGTCATTCCAACTACAGTTTCCATGATAACTCCCAGTTTTCAGTTTAGGTTTTCAGGTTAACGTTAAGGGTTTAAAAACTACGACTAAATGAAGTCCGATCAGTGACTGTCTTCGTGAGCCATGCTCAGGTACACGATCGTCAACATCATAAAGATGAATGCCTGCAGGGTGATAACCAGAATGTGGAAGATCGCCCAGGGTACAGACAGCGTCCACTGAGCCCACAGGGGCAGCAGCGCAATCAGGATGAAGATCAGCTCGCCAGCGTACAGGTTACCGAACAGACGCAGAGCCAGTGAGATCGGCTTGGCGATCAGGCTCACGCCTTCCAGCAACAGGTTCACCGGAACCAGCAGGATTTTAAGGATCAGGTTGTCCGAGGAGAAGGGGTGCAGGGTCAGTTCGCCCAGGAAGCCGCCCACGCCCTTCACCTTCAGGCTGTAGTAGATGATCAGGAAGAACACCGACAGAGACATGCCCAGAGTGATGTTGACGTCAGTGGTCGGTACCACCTTCATGTACTCAAGCCCCATCAGGTGGAACACCTGCGGCAGGAAATCCACCGGCACCAGGTCCATCAGGTTCATCAGGAATACCCAGCAGAAGATGGTCAGCGCCAGCGGCGCGATGACCTTGTTCTTGCCGTGGAAGGTTTCCTTGACGCTCTGGTCGACGAACTCGATCATTACTTCAACGAAATTCTGCAGACCACCGGGTTGGCCGGAGGTGGCGCGCTTTGCCGCCATGCGGAAGAAAAACAGAAACAGAACGCCAAGCGCGACTGACCACCCGAGGGAGTCAATGTGCAGGGCCATAAAGCCCATGTCAGATGCCTCAGTGGCATTCTGCGCCAGGGTCCAGCCTGCTTGTTCGACTACGGTTCCGTCGGCACGCTCATAGCCTGCCGGCAGCTTACCGTAGGTGAGGTTCTGGAGGTGATGCTGAATATACTCGGATGCACTTCCTGCCATAACGGTTTCCCAGGTCCAGTTAGCTTTGCTGCGTATTGCTGCCCGCGAGAAGCGGTGTCAACCAGTTGGTGACCAGCATGATCGCAAATGTTAAAAAAAGTGCCGCTATATCAAGCGGCTGAATCCATTTGAATACCATCGTAAAGAAGATGGCGCACAGGATGAGCTTTCCGGCCTCACCCTGGTAAAAAGAACTCATGATCTGTTTGGCAGACCGCGCGCCGGAAAAGCGGAATGCCTTAAGCGCAAAATATCCATGGGGCAGTAGAAAAATGAGACCGCCCAGCAGCGCTGAATAACCGGAAACCTGACCACGTAACGCGAGAAACGCCAGGCTGACCAAGACAAGTACCACACTTTCTATGACAAACCATCGTGCAATGGGCGGGCGTCGTATCCCGCTCGGCGTTGTCTTCGTCATTTTTTTCCCGAGAGTACGGTGCTTTTCGTCGATGCAGTTTAAAAAGTAGGCAAATGCACCGATACGAGCGCCGCAGATTATAGGTGTTCAATGTGCACGAATCAACAAAACCGAATTCCGCAAGTCCCCGTCAATAAGGGCCTAGCTGAGGGTGTCGCCGGCATTGGCACACAAATAGGCGGCCGGTTAACTTCGCACCACTACATGTTGTGTAAATGAACAAGCCCGAATTTTCGTAGCGCTCCGAAAGAGCCGGAAAATCAGGTCAAATTACTTGATATGGCCAAGAATTCCGTCGAGCTCGTCCAGGGAGCTGTATTCGATCACCAGCTTGCCCTTGCCACGCTGGCCGTGGGCAATGGAAACCCGGGCTCCAAGACGCTCGGCCAGGTCATCCTGCAGCGCGCGGATGTTGGGATCGACCGCGGCCTCGCGGCCGGAATTCTGGTCCGGCTTTTCCTGCTGAACCCGGCGCACCAGCGCCTCGGTCTGGCGCACAGACAGGGATTTGGCAACCACCTGTTTGGCCACCTGCATCTGCTGTTCCGGCGGCAGGGTCAACATGGCACGGCCATGGCCCATTTCCAGGTCGCCGTGCTCAAGCATCAGGCGAACGTCTTCAGTCAGGCCAATCAGTCGCAGCAGGTTGGTGATGGTGGTACGGGACTTACCCACAGCCTCGGCGACCTGAGCCTGGGTCAAACCAAACTCATCCTGCAGGCGTTGCAGAGCGAAGGCTTCTTCGATCGGATTGAGATTTTCACGCTGGATGTTTTCGATGAGCGCCATGGCAATGGCGGCTTCATCGGGCACATCCCGAATGATGGCGGGAATACTGTCGAGCTCAGCCATCTGGGTGGCACGCCAGCGGCGCTCACCGGCAATCAGCTCGTAGCGGCCTTCAGCAATGGGACGCACCACCACAGGCTGCATCACACCTTGCTGACGGATTGAATCTGCCAGTTCCTGCAGCGCCGCCGGGTCCATGTCCCGGCGTGGCTGGAAGCGGCCACGCTGGATGAGGTCGATGGGCACCTCGCGGAGCTCCCCATCATGATCCTTCAGTTCCTGGTCGAGATTGACCTTGGAGCCCGCCAACAGCGCTCCCAGTCCTCGCTCACCCAATCCTCGTTTCTTCGCCGCCATGGTGTCAGTCATTCTTCCCGTTGAAATTCGTTATGCGTTATTGAGTGACAGGGCGGTATGTTACACCGCCATCGGCGCGGATGTCTTTGTTGAGCCATGGCGCCGGACCATTTCACCAGCCAGGGCCAGATACGCCACCGCTCCCTTGGAAGCACGATCGTATTTGAGTGCCGGCATACCATAACTCGGGGCCTCGGCAAGGCGAACGTTGCGGGGAATCACCGCCCGGTAAACTTTGTCACCAAAATACTCGCTGAGCTGACCAGATACGTCCAGGGTCAGGCTGTTACGCGGGTCGTACATGGTGCGCAGTATGCCTTCCAGCTGCAGATTCGGATTCACCGTCTCCTGGATCTGTTCAACCGTGTTCATCAACGCGGCCAGGCCTTCCAGCGCGTAATACTCGCACTGCATGGGAATCAGCACGGAATCGGCTGACGACAGCGCGTTTACGGTGAGCAGGCTAAGCGAGGGCGGGCAGTCGATCAGGATATAATCGTAGTTGTCCCGAACTGTGTTCAGGGCCAGGCGCAGCCGATGCTCGCGGCCGATCTCGTTCATCAGTTCCACTTCCGCCGCGGTGAGGTCGCCGTTGGCGGGCAGGATATCGAAACCGGACGATTCCGCCAGGAAGATGACTTCAGCGGCGGTGGCGCGCTTGGTCAGCAAATCGTAGCCAGAAAGCTCCAGGGCGTTTTTATCCACACCACTACCCATGGTGGCGTTGCCCTGGGGATCCATATCCACCAGCAGAACCCGGCGCTTGGTGGCGGCCAGCGACGCAGCAAGGTTGACGCAGGTGGTGGTTTTCCCCACACCGCCTTTTTGATTGGTCACTGCAATCACGCGCGCCATGTCTCGCCTCCTGTTTGCGGGTTACTGGGAATGATCTGCCCGGGTGACCACCAGCAGGTGACGGTCGCCATCGGCTCCGGGGACTTCCAGCGAATGGCTGGATTTTACCTGCCAGCCGGCCGGAAGCGCAGCCACCTCATCATCCGGAAACTGACCTTTCATGGCAAGGAACTCGCCGCCATTTGCCAGCAAATCGCCGCACCAGCTGACCAGGTTCTCGAGCGCAGTGAAAGCCCGGCTACTGATCTGGGAGAACGGCTGCTCCGGTGTACAGGCTTCGGCCCGGCCGTGGATAACTTCAACGTTGCCGAGCCCAAGCTCAAGCACACACTGATTCAGGAACCGGGTTTTCTTGCCATTGCTGTCGAGCAGGGTGAACCGGCGCTCTGGCAGGGCGATCGCCAGGGGGATGCCAGGCAGTCCACCACCGGCACCCACATCCAGCAGATGCTCGGTATGAACCCGGGGCAGAATGCTGAGGCTGTCGAGCAATTGCCGGGACACCATCTCGCGTTCGTCACGCACTGCAGTCAGGTTGTAGGCCCGGTTCCACTTGTTGAGCAGGTTCAGGAAGGCCAGCAACTGCTGTTGCTGGGCCTCGCTCAGGGACACATCCATTGCCACCAGCCCGTCCCGGAGCTGGCGCTGCCAGAGCGAATTAGAGAGTGAATTGGTCATGGGATCAGATCAGGCACTCTGCTTGCGCAACAGGTCGCGCTTTTTCAGGTGCACCAGGATCTGGCTGACCGCCGCCGGGGTCACACCCTGAACCCGGGACGCCTGGGCCACGGTTTCTGGCCGCACTTCCTTGAGTTTCTGCTTGATTTCATTGGACAGACCACCAATGACATCGTAATCCAGGTCCACTGGCAATTCGGTGTTCTCATTGCGGCGCAGACGTTCAATCTCATCCGCCTGACGGGAGATGTAGCCTTCGTACTTGATCTCAATCTCTACCTGATCGGCAACGTTCGGATTTTCGGCGCTGTCGGCACCGATTTCAGCAATGTGGCTGTAGGCGATCTCCGGCCGGCGCAGCAGCTCGGCCAGGGACTGGTCCCGGGTCAGCGGCTGCTTGAGGAAACCGTTGGCCCGCTCCCCGGCGTCGGTATTCGGGTGAATCCGGGTGGTTTCCAGTCGACGGCGCTCCTGAGTGATGCCCTCGCGCTTGTCGTTGAAGACCTGCCAGCGATGATCGTCCACCAGACCCAGCTTGCGACCGATTTCGGTCAGGCGCAGATCGGCGTTATCCTCGCGCAGGATTAACCGGTATTCAGCCCGGCTGGTGAACATGCGGTAGGGCTCACTGGTACCCATGGTGATCAGATCGTCCACCAGCACGCCCAGGTAGGCTTCATCCCGGCGCGGGTACCACGAGTCTTTGTCCTGGGACCGCAACGCGGCGTTGATGCCCGCCAACAGTCCCTGGGCACCGGCTTCTTCGTACCCGGTGGTGCCGTTGATCTGGCCAGCAAAGTACAGGCCCTGGATAAACTTGGTTTCCAGGGTGTGGCGCAGATCCTGGGGGTTCAGGTAATCGTATTCGATGGCATAGCCCGGGCGGGTAATGTGGGCATTCTCAAAACCCGGAATCGACCGTACCGCCTGCAACTGGATATCAAAAGGCAGGCTGGTGGAAATACCGTTGGGGTAGAGCTCGTTGGTGGTCAGGCCTTCGGGCTCGACAAAGATCTGGTGCGAATCCTTGTCCGCGAAGCGGTTAACCTTGTCCTCGATGGACGGGCAATAGCGCGGCCCGACACCTTCGATGCTGCCAGCGAACATCGGCGAGCGGTCAAAGCCGCTACGGATGATGTCGTGAGTACGCTCGGTGGTCCGGGTGACGTAACAGCAGATCTGCTCCGGGTGCTGTGCTCGGCTGCCGGTAAACGACATCACCGGGGCCGGATTGTCGCCCCATTGCTGTTCCATCACCGAGAAGTCCACGCTGCGGGCATCGATCCGCGGCGGCGTACCGGTTTTCAACCGACCAACATTGAACGGCAGTTCCCGCAAGCGCTGGGCCAGGGCGTTGGCCGGGGCATCACCGGCGCGACCACCGGAATGATGCTGCATGCCGATGTGGATAACTCCGCCCAGAAAGGTGCCCGTGGTCAGGACCACGGTCTTGGCGTTGAACCGGATCCCGGTCTGGCTCACCACTCCGGTGACCTGATCGTTTTCCACAATCAGATCATCAGCAGCCTGCTGGAACAGAGTCAGGTTGGGCTGACTTTCCAGTACTTCCCGGATTGCCGCCTTGTACAACACCCGGTCAGCCTGGGCGCGGGTCGCGCGCACCGCCGGCCCTTTCCGGCTGTTCAGGACCCGGAACTGGATGCCGGCGCGGTCAGTCGCCGTGGCCATGGCACCGCCGAGGGCGTCGATTTCCTTCACCAGATGGCTCTTGCCGATACCACCGATAGCGGGGTTGCAGGACATCTGGCCCAGAGTCTCGATGTTATGGGTCAGCAGCAGGGTCTGCGAGCCCATGCGCGCCGCGGCCAGCGCGGCTTCAGTGCCGGCATGGCCACCACCAATGACAATGACATCGAAACGGGTTGGAAAATCCACAGTTCACCTCGGAAATCGGGGGATAAAAACAGGGCGGCGAGTATAACGTCTCGGCCACCGAATTGCAGTTGGAATGTGCAAATTTTAACCAGAGCCGAGCGGTGTTGAAAGCCAACAACACCCCAGACACCAAAAAAACCCGCCCGTTGCCTGTGGATGACGGTAGTGGATAACCGAAATATATCGGCTTTTCAAACGCTTGTACCGGTCTTCTCAGAAAAGTTTTCAAGACAGTTATCCACATATTCAGACATGGGTAAACCGACCTAAAATTAAGCTTAACTGCATGTTTTTAATATACTTAAAAAAATTAATCCAAAGGTTTTCCGACGCTTATCCAATTAATTATCCACAGATTTTACCGGCTCCAGTCGGCGCAGGCGCCACACCACCAGCCAGACCGCAGCGTTAAGCAGTGATAACAACAAGAAAAATCCGGGAATAGTCACTTCCAGTACTCCAAGCACCAGAATCCCCACCAGGGCACTGACCACCATGAACAGGGCATTAATGACATTGAGGGCGGCAATGATGCGAGCACGCTTGTGATCCGGCGTCTCGTGCTGGATGAACGCGTACAACGGGACAATGAACAAGCCCCCGCAGACACCGATGCCCACCAGATCGAACAGCACCCGCAGGTAGACGGGATCGCTCAACAGCGTCAGCCAGGTCGATTGCATTGGCGATTCGGGCACCGCAAAGAACAGATCCACGCCCAACAGGGTCAGCCCAAGGGCGCCCCAAGGCACTGGGACCAGAGAAATTCGGTGGCGAGTCAGTCGCTCACAGAGCATGGCACCGGCTGATATCCCGACAATAAACGTCGACAGCAACAGGGTGACCACGGTTTCATCCCCAAGCAGACTGGTGCGGGCAAAATTCGGAAACTGGGTCAGGTAGGCGGCGCCGAGGAACCAGAACCAGGAAATCGCCAGCACCGCCAGCAGCACCCGGGGCCGCTCGGCGGCAATGACCATCAACTGCCAGGTTTCCTGTACCGGTCGCAACGGGACCGACCGCGCCTCGCTTCGGTCCCCGGTCGGCGGCACCTGGCGGGCGGCAACATAACCCAATACCGCCATCACCAGTACCGCCACGGCAGTCAATTTCGCAGCCAGGTCATAACCCATCAGCAGCCCGGCAACGATGGTACCCAGGAGGATGGCGACGAAGGTACCCATGCTGACCAGGCCATTACCGCCGACCAGTTCGTCATCGGCCAGCACCTGGGGCAGGATCGCGTATTTCACCGGCCCGAAGAAGGTGGATTGGGTACCCATCAGGAACAGCAACACCAGCAATAGCTCATACCAGCCAAACCACAGGCCGACGGCCGCCAGCGTCATGATGACAATCTCCGCCAATTTGACGGTGCGAATGATCCGGGCCTTTTCGTAGTTGTCCGCCAGCTGGCCGGCAATACCGGAGAACAGGAAGAACGGCAGAATGAACAGAAACGCCGCCAGATTGACCACCACGTTGACCGACAACCCCATCAGGCCACCGGCGCTGAAGGTGATCAGCAGCAACAGGGCGTTCTTGTAGAGATTATCGTTAAAGGCGCCGGAGAACTGGGTCAGGTAGAACGGCAGAAACCGCCGTTGTCCCAGCAATCGGAACTGGCTTTGTGTGGCCATGGATCATCCTGTTGTCGTGCGTGGCATCGCAAGGCCATGGCCGGGCGGCAGCCGTTGGCCTAGTCGAGTGGGCAGAGTAGTCGGAGTTGTCCACAGATGCCAGAGCCAGAATCGGCGTCAGAAATCGTCGGCCCGCTTTTGCGGTGCGGCTGAGGTGACCGACCCTCCGGCGTTGCCACCGGCCTGACGCTCCAACTCCTTCTCCACCGCATTGGCCGATTTGGCAAAGCGCGCCAGCAGGTTATACAGCACCGGGATAATGAACAGGGTCAGCGTGGTCGCGAACACCAGCCCACCCAGGATCACCACACCAATCGCCGCACGGCTTTCGGCGCCGGCACCGGTGGCAACCACCAGGGGTACGGCGCCAAACACGGTGGAAATGGTGGTCATCAGTACCGGCCGGAAACGCAGGCTGGCCCCTTCCAGAATGGCGTCTTTAACGGCGTAGCCCCGGTCCCGTAGCTGATTGGCAAACTCGACAATCAGGATGCCGTTCTTGGCCATGAGACCAAGCAGCATGATGATGCCAATCTGACTGTAGATGTTCAGGCTGATACCCGACCACCAGAGCGCCAGCAGCGCACCGGTCACCGCCAGCGGTACCGACAGCATAATGATCAACGGGTGGATCCAGCTTTCAAATTGCGCCGCCAGCACCAGGAACACGATCACGAATGCCAGCCCGAAAGTCAGGTAGATGGCAGCGGACGATTCCTGGAATTCCCGGGACAGGCCCTGGTAGCTGACCCGCGCCTCCGGGGGCAAGTTATCCACAGCCAGGTTATTCAGATAGTTCAGAGCCGAGCCCAGATCGTAGCCATCGGCCAGGGATGCACTGATCACCACCGCCGGCAGCCGGTCGATGCGGCGCAGATCCGGATTGGCACCGGTTTCCTTAATCGACACCAGAGCCTGCATCGGAATCAGGGTGCCACCCTCGCGGGGTCGCAGGAAAATCTGCCCCAGATCAGCCGGGGTCGCCCTATCGGCATCCGCGGCCTGCACAATCACGTCGTACTCGCGGCCGCGATCCAGAAAGGTGGTGACCTGCCGTGACGCCAGCATGGTCTGCAGGGTCAGGCCGACATCCTCGACGGTAATGTCCAGGTCGGCGGCGCGCTCGCGGTCAATCGACACCCGCAGTTCCGGACGGGTCAGTTCAAAATCCGTGTCCAGATTCAGCAGGTTGGGGTTGTCCTTGGCCCGCTCCACCAGTTCATCACTCCAGGCCTGGACCGATTCGTAATCCGGGCCGGCCACCACAAACTGCACCTCCTGGTTAAAGCCCCGTTGGCCCAGCCCCGGTGGATTCACTGCCACCGTCCGGATACCCGAGACCTGACTCAGCTTGCCCCGCAACTCACTGGTGATCTGTTGCTGCTTGGTGCTCCGTTCCTCCCAGGGCGCCAGACCCATGATCATGAAAGCGTTGTCTTCCTCATCCCGAAAGCCAACGATCGACAGCAAGCGGTCAGCCACACCAGATTCCAGGTAAGGCAGCAGCTCGGCCTCGGCCTGGCGTACGTAGTGATCGGTAAACTCCACCGTTGCGCCCCGAGGTGCACTGGCCGGCATGATGATGATGCCCCGGTCTTCGGTCGGCGCCAGTTCCTGGGGCAATTGTGGGTACACCACAGCGGCCAGGATCATCCCCGCCAATCCCAACCCCAGCAACAGCCCCGGCTGGTTCAGGGAGAACCGCAACAGGCGCTGGTAACCGTGGGTCAGGCCATCGAGCACTTTCTCGCTGGCAGTCCACAAGCGATGACCCTCGGCGGTTTCCGGGCTGTGGCGCAGCCACTTGGAACAGAGCATCGGTGCCAGGGTCAGCGCCACCACGCTGGACACCACGACGGCAGCCGCCAGGGTGAAACCAAACTCGGCAAACAGTCGGCCGACGTTGCCGCCCATGAACGAGATGGGCACAAACACCGCGACTAACGTGAGGGTGGTGGCGATTACGGCAAAGGCCACCTGCTTGGCGCCCCGATAAGACGCCAGCAACGGCGGCTCACCGTTATCGATGCGGCGCTGGATGTTTTCCAGCATGACAATGGCATCGTCCACCACCAGGCCGATGGCGAGGATCA
Organism: Marinobacter sp. LA51; assembly: GCF_030297175.1. NCBI lineage: Bacteria > Pseudomonadati > Pseudomonadota > Gammaproteobacteria > Pseudomonadales > Marinobacteraceae > Marinobacter > Marinobacter apostichopi. The sequence goes on from NZ_AP028070.1 coordinate 3,763,963, forward strand.
CCGCCAGCAGGGTCAGCACGTTGATGGAAAAGCCCAGGAAACCGAGGCCGATAAACGCGCCTATCACTGCCACCGGAATGGTCACCGCCGGTATCAGGGTGGCCCGCCAGGAGCGCAGGAACAGGAAAATCACCAGGATCACCAGGGAGACGGCAATGGCCAGGGTGATCACCACCTCCTTGATGGAGGCGCGGATAAAGATCGATTCGTCGTAACTCTCGGCGATGGTGACTTCCGGAGGCAGGGTTTCCCGGATGTTCTCGAGTTCGGCCTGAACCGCATCAGACACCGCCACGGTATTGGCCTTGGACTGGCGGATAATACCCATGCCAATGGCGGTCTGACCGTTGGCGCGCAAACGACCGACGTCGGATTCAACGCCCATCTCGACGTTGGCAACCTCTCCCAGCCGCAGCAGGTCATTGCCGTCGCGCCGGATCACCAGGCGCTGGAATTCCTCCACCGTCGACACCCGGCCCTCGGCCCGGACCGTGAAGTTGCGAGTGGAAGAATCCACCGAGCCGGCCGGCAGTTCCACGTTGTTGGCCCGCAGTGCCGCTTCCACTTCCGCCACGGTGATATCCCGGGCTGCCAGTCGTTCCCGGTCGAGCCAGACCCGAATGGCGTAACGGCGTTCACCACCGATGAAGACATCGGCAACACCATCCAGCACTGATAACCGGTCGGCCAGGGCCCGGTCAGCAAAATCACTGAGTTCGGCACTGTCCCAGACGTCACTGCGTAGCGTCACCCACATCATCGGCCGGGCGTCAGAGTCGGCTTTACGCACCACTGACGGATCGGCTTCCTCGGGCAGCTGGTTAGCAACCCGGGACACCGCGTCGCGGACGTCGTTGGCGGCGATATCCACATCCCGGTCTGTGGAAAACTCGATGCTGGTGCGGGACTCGCCCTGTTCGGTTGACGATTCGATCGAGCGGATGCCCTCAATTCCGCTGATCGCACCCTCGATCACCTGGGTGATCTGGGTGTCCACCACCTCGGCGGCAGCGCCGGTGTAGTCGGTGGAGATCGAGACCTCCGGTGGATCGATATCGGGATACTCCCGCACTGGCAGGCCCAGCAAGGCTGCCAGGCCGAAGACCACGATCAGCAGACTGATGACGGTGGCAAATACCGGTCGTTTAATAGAGACATCGGACAGGATCACGCTCAGGACTCCATGGACTGAACGAAGCGATTCTCCGGAATCGCATTGTCAGCGTCCTGGACCCGAATCCGGTCGCCATTGCTGATCCGGTCCTGACCGGTAACGATCACCGCATCCTCCAGACTCAGGCCTTCGGACACTTCAACCCGGCCCGGCATTCTGGAACCCAGGGTCACCGGGGTCCGGCGGGCGACGCCATCCTCGGCGACAAAGACATACTGCTCATCGCCGCGGATCATCACCGCCTGTTCGGGAATCACCAGGGCCACCCGCTCCCTGAGGGTCAGGGTGGCGGACATAAACTGGCCCGGCCGCAGCTTGCCGGCCGAGTTATCGATTAAAGCCCGTACTGGCAGGGTGCGACTGAGTGGGTTGATTCGGGTACCGAGTTCCACCAGTTCGCCGGTAAAGTGGTCCTCTGGGTAAGCCGGCGACAAACCAGCCACGCTCTGGCCCAGGCTTACGGCGCCCAGGAAGCGTTCGGGAACGGCGAAATTCAGTTCCATCCGGTCGGTGGCGTCCAGGGTGGCGATGGAGGTCCCGGCGCTCACATAGGCGCCAATGTCGATATCACTGAGCCCGAGCACCCCGGCAAAGGGCGCTTCAATCCGATGGTTTTCCAGCCGAACCCGGGCCGACTCACGCTGGGCTTCGGCCACCCTGACCGCGGTGCGCAAGGCATCGACTTCGGCCTGGGACACACTGCTGTTGGAGCGTAATTGCTGGGCGCGCTCAAACTGACGGCGGGCATCGGCGAGCTGGGATTCGATGACCTGGAGGTCGGCCCGGGCCTGGCGATCATCCAGTTGCAGCAGAACCGTGCCCTGATCCACCCGGGCGCCACTCTGCAGCTGCAGCGACACCACCCGGCCACTGACCTCGCTGGTCACTTCGACCGAGTTCAAGGCCTCCAGGTTACCCACCGACTTGACCACATCGCGCACGGTGTCCCGCTCGGGTAGCCGGGTGTTGACGGCCGATGGCGGACGTTCACGACCGCTCTGGGCCTGCTCACCGGACCCCAGCTTCAGGTAGCCCACCGCAGCTCCGGCGGCTACAACCACAAAGCCCAGAGCCACCAGCCATTGCTTCCACATACACAGTTTCCAAAAAATCAGTGAACGTCGTCGGGTTCGGTTATCGTTTCTGGATCACCAGCAAAATCTCCCCAACATCGATACCCCATTTGCTCAGGGTGGTTTCGTTGATCAGGGTGTCCGGGGTCACCAGGTACATCCAGTCGTCCATGCGCACATCCAGGGTACCGTCCCCGTACGCCAGTCGCAGCACATAATTCATGTGGATGGCATTGCCACGCCACTGCATCAGGCCCGGCTCAACCACATCGCCGGCGGTGGCCCGATAGCCGTCGTCTACCGGAGTCAGAGTCCAGGTCCGGGTCTGTACTTCACCATCGTCGAAGCGGAAAACCTCGTCCAGGGTGCCGGTACCGTCGTCATCCCAGGAGGCGCTGATGTCCGCATCGAAGGTGCGAATGACCGTACCGACGTAGTCCTTGACCACACCCCGGGCCGAGAGTTCACCGGTAAAAAACTGGGCCGGGATCAGCTCCGGCGCCCGGTCGGCGTAATCGTCCAGGGAAGCTCCGGCGCAACCTGCCAGTAACCACACCGCAAACAATAACCAGAGTAGACGAACGGGGCCAGCAACAACGGCGCTTACAGAGGGGCTTTGCATGATTTTTACACTCGCAGGCTAAAAGGTGGATGAGGCATCTGAGTACAGGATACGCGCTGTTGGTTAGGCCCGATCAACAATCAGGGGCCTGTGGAAAACCCCGTCATTTCGGCCAATTGTCTTTTTTGACAGGACCGGGGGTGGTTTTCGTCAATGGCAGCGCCGGGGGAATACCGTACAACAATCGAAAAGGGCTCAGCCCAACGATAACTTATCCACAGCCAAGGATTACGAGGAACCGTTATGCCGGTTTATAAAGCGCCATTGCGCGACATGAAATTCCTGCTCAATGAAGTGTTTGACTATCCCGGGCATTACCAGCGCCTCGCCAGCGGCGCAAACGCCAGTCCCGATATTGTGGACGCCATTCTCTCCGAATGCGGCCGGTTCTGTGAGGAAGTCCTGAGCCCGCTGTACCAGAGTGGCGATGAGCAGGGCTGCACCCTGACCGACGGTGAAGTGACCACACCGGAAGGCTACAAAACCGCCTATCAGCAGTACGCCGAGGGCGGTTGGCAAGGGCTTTCCGCGCCCGAGGAATTCGGCGGTCAGGGCCTGCCGGCCTCCATGGGCCTTTTGAAACAGGAAATGATGGGAACCGCCAACTGGTCGTTCTCGATGTACCCGGGCCTATCCCTGGGCGCCATGAATACCATTTTCCTGCACGGCAGCGACGACCAGAAACACACCTATCTGCGGCCCCTCACCGAGGGCCGCTGGGCCGGAACCATGTGCCTGACCGAGCCACAATGCGGCACCGACCTGGGCCAGGTAAAAACCAGGGCCGAACCCCAGGCTGATGGCAGTTACAAACTCACCGGCACCAAGATCTTCATCTCCTCCGGCGACCACGACCTGACCGAGAATATTGTCCACATAGTGCTGGCACGCCTTCCGGATGCGCCCAAAGGCACCCGTGGCATCAGTCTGTTCATCGTACCCAAGTTCCTGCCGTCCGGGGGTAAAGACGGAAGCGGTGTAGGAGAGCGCAATGGCGTAAGTTGCGGCAGCCTGGAAAAAAAGATGGGGATCAAGGCGTCGGCTACCTGCGTGATGAACTTCGACGGCGCCACCGGCTTGCTGATCGGCCCGGAAAACGAAGGCCTGAACTGCATGTTCACCTTCATGAACACCGCCCGCATCGGCACCGCCATCCAGGGTGTCGGACCGGCCGAACTGTCCTACCAATGGGCATTGGACTATGCCCGCGAACGCCGCTCCATGCGCGCACTGTCCGGCAAGAAGGAGCCGGACCAGGTCGCCGACGCGCTGATCCACCATGGTGATGTCCGGCGCATGCTGCTGACCCAGAAAGCCGTCGCCGAGGGCGGCCGGGCGATGCTCTATTACGCCGCCCGACTGGCCGACCACATGGTGGAAGGCCACACCGAAGGAGACCTGGACAAGGTCGCGAAATACGACGATAAGCTGGGCTTCCTGACGCCGATCCTGAAAGGCTTCCTCACCGAAATGGGCTACGAGGCCGCCAACCTGGGCATGCAGGTGTTCGGCGGCCACGGGTACATCCGCGAGCACGGTATGGAACAGATTGTGCGCGATACCCGGATTGCTACTCTGTACGAGGGCACGACCGGCATCCAGGCCCTGGATTTGCTGGGTCGCAAAGTCCTGGTGATGACGCAGGGCGGCGCGGTTCGGGAATTTACCCTGAAGGTCGCCAACTTTGCCCGCAAGCAGCTAACCGACAAGCGGCTGCGGCCGTTCGCGGTGGAGCTGCTGAAACTGACTGCGCAGTGGAACCTGCTGACGGTGCGGGTAATGCTGGCCGCCCGTAAGGATCGCGATGTGGTCAGTGCTGCCGCGTACGATTTCCTGATGTACAGCGGCTACGTCACCATGGCTTACATGTGGCTAAGGCAGTCCGCGGTGGCTGTGGATAAGTTGGCCAACGGCGGCGAGGAATCCAAGGCGTTCTACCACGCCAAGCTGGCCACGGCGGAGTTCTATTACGAGCGCCTGTTGCCCCGGGCCCAAAGCCACGCCACCAGCATGCTCAGTCCAACCAGAAACCTGATGCAACTGGACGCTGAAGACATGGCGTTCACTGGCTAGGCGGATGGTTTAAGTCCCGGGCCCGCCCCGGGATTTTATCAGCCAAGCTTTAAAGACCGTATTTGGTCTCAATCGCCTCGAACATACCGGACTCTCGAATGGCTGCCAGCCCACCTTTCAGTTCAGCGACCACCTCGTCCGATGTCTCCAGGTTCAGCGCCAGGAATAACTGGGTATCGTTGAACGAGAACACCGGCACCAGGCCTTCAACATTTTGCTGTGACGCCACGTATGGGCCACCCAGACGATCGGCCAGCCAGAGATCGATCTGGCCCAGTTCCAGTCGCTTCGGGTTCAGGTCATCGCTGTCCAGAGCCGAAACTTCATAGCCCTTCTTGATCAGATATTCCGATTTGACGTCATTACGGTAACCACCGAACACCATGCCCCTGGCGTCCGAGAGCTCGTCCATCTCGAAGTCAGAACCCGGTGGTGCGAAAACTGTCCACAGGTTGTCGGTCAGAGGCCCTACCCACTTGAACAGCGGCGCGCGCTCCTCGGTGTAGGTGGTACAGAAAATGCCGTGGTTTTCCTTGCTCAGCGCGCGGTTGTAACCGTAGTCCCAGTTGCGGAGCTTGATGCGGTAATCGAGATTGGTCTGCTTCAGCGCCGCCACCACCAGCTCCGTGCACAACCCGTCAATATCCTCCTGACCATGCTCAAACGCACGCCCGGATGCGCTCATGTTGTACGGAGGGAAATTTTCGGTGTAGAGGTAGAGCCGTTCTTCTGCCTGCACGGTGGTTGTCGACGCCATCAGCGTCAGCGCCACCGTGGCAAAACCTGTTACTAGTTTGATCACGCCTTTACTCCCCAATGTACTCAATAAGTAAATTCCGTAACTAGAACACAAGATTACCGCTGTGCGTTCCCGGATTGGGAGATAAAAACGTATCAATTGGTAACGGAGCTGAAACAAAAGCCGGGCTGACCGCCGGCATGCCGGCAATCTGCCATTACTTTCCGATGCAGAAACTGGAGAAGATTTTGCCCAGCAGTTCGTCCGGGCTCAAGTGTCCGGTGATTTCGCCCAGGGCATCCTGAGCCGCACGCAGGTCCTCGGCAAGCAATTCGCCGGCGCCATAACCTTCCAGCTGCCCCTGACCCTGCAACAGGTTCGCGCGCGCCCGCTCCAGAGCATCCAGGTGTCGGCGCCGGGCCAGGAAGCCGCCTTCGGTAGTGCTGGCAAAGCCCATGCATTGCTTGAGGTGATCCCGCAGCACTTCCAGGCCGTCAGAAGATTTCGCAGCCAACCGGATCACCGGCGCAGCATCACCGTCGGTATCGGTGAAGCCCACGGCTTCCGAGGACAGATCCACCTTGTTGCGCACCACGGTAACCGGGGCGTTGGCGGGTAAGCGGTCGATAAAATCCGGCCAGATTTCGTGGGGTTCGGTCTGCTCGGTGGTGGTGGCGTCCACCATTAGCAGGATCCGGTCTGCCTGAGCAATTTCATCCCAGGCCCGGGCAATACCAATCTGCTCAACCTCGTCCGGGCTGTCCCGCAGGCCGGCGGTGTCGATGATGTGCAGCGGCATGCCATCGATGTGGATATGTTCGCGCAGGACATCCCGGGTGGTGCCTTCGATGGCGGTCACGATGGCCGCCTCGCGACCGGCCAGGGCATTGAGCAGGCTCGACTTGCCGGCGTTGGGACGGCCGGCAATCACCACCTTCATGCCATCCCGCAAAATGGTGCCTTGCTGGGCCTCGCCCAGAATGGTCTCCAACCGGTCGAGCAGCTGCTGCAAATCGCCGGCAACCTTACCGTCAGCCAGGAAATCGATTTCCTCCTCGGGAAAGTCGATGGCCGCTTCGACGTAGATGCGCAGATGAGTCACCGCATCCACCAGATCGTCGACACGACGGGAGAACACCCCCTGCATCGAACGCACGGCACAGCGGGCGGCCTGCTCCGAACTGCTTTCAATAAGATCAGCGATGGCCTCGGCCTGGGCCAGATCCAGCTTGTCGTTCAGAAACGCCCGCTCGGAAAACTCCCCCGGCCGCGCCAGCCGCGCGCCACGGCTGCAGACTTCCCGCAGCAGCAGATCGAGGATAACGGTACCGCCATGGCCCTGGAGTTCGAACACATCTTCGCCGGTGAACGAATGCGGGTTTGGAAAGAACAACCCGATACCTTCATCGATCAGGCCACCATTCTGGTCCAGGAAGGGGCCGTAATGGGCGTATCGCGGTTTGGGGATAAAGCCCAGCATTTGCCGGGCGATGTCCGCGGCGGCCGGTCCGGACACCCGGACAATCCCCACACCGGCCTGGCCGGGGGCAGTGGCAATGGCGGCAATTGTGTCTGCTGTCTGGCTCATGAACATTCCTTCGGGCACAAACAACAGAGGCTCCGTGAAGGAGCCTCTGTTTGGGTTGGGTCAAAAATACTGATCAGTACTTTTTACCAGCCGTCTCTGCTTCAATCTTGCGGGTAATGTACCACTGCTGACTGATCGACAGAATATTGTTCACCAGCCAGTACAGTACCAGACCGGCCGGGAACCAGAGGAAGAATACCGTAAAGATCAGCGGCATCATCTTCATGATCTTGGCCTGCATCGGATCCGGCGGTGTCGGGTTCAGATGCATCTGCATGAACATGCTGGCGCCCATCAGGATCGGCAGAATGAAGTACGGATCCATCTGGGACAAATCCTGAATCCAGAGCATGAACGGGGCATGACGCAACTGCACGCTCTCGAACAGTACCCAGTACAGGGAGATAAACACCGGCATCTGCACCAGGATCGGCAGACAGCCGCCCAACGGATTGATCTTTTCACGCTTGTACAGCGCCATCATTTCCTGGGACATGCGCTGTCGGTCGTCGCCGTACAGTTCCTTCAGGCGCGTCAATTGCGGTGCGACCGCCCGCATCTTGGCCATGGACTTGTAGCTGGTGGCCGACAAGTGGAAGAACACGCCTTTGACCAGCACGGTCAGCAGGATGATAGCGACACCCCAGTTGCCCACCAGGCCGTAGAACCACTCGAGGATGATGAACAGCGGCAGCGAAATGAAGAACAGGAAGCCGAAATCGACGGTGCGGTCGAGGTTCGGTGCCACATTTTCCAGCCGATCGATGATCTTCGGGCCGACGTAGGCGCGGGCACCCACTTCCACACTGTCACCAGCTGCCACGGTGGTGGCCGGATAAACAAAGCCCATCACGTACAGGGGGCCGCGGCGTGTGGTCTGGAACTGAGCCGGTTGATCAGGCTCCGGTACCCAGGCAGCCAGGAAATAGTGCTGAAGGAAAGCCAACCAACCATTGGTAACCGACTGATTTATTGGAGTTTCTGACAGATCACCGAAATCGAATTTTTCGTACGGATCTTCCGAAGAACTCATCACCATGCCCAGGAAGGCCTGAATACCCATGCTGTTCTGAGCGGTCGGGTCGGGCGCCTGGTCCCGGACGATCTTACCGGTGAAATTGGCTTTCCAGGCCTCATTGGACTGGTTATCGATCAGGTAGCGCACGCCGATCTCATAGCTGTTGCGCTCAAACTGATAGCGTTTGGTGATCTTGACGCCGTCATTGGTGGTGTAGGTGAGATCAACAGTCAGTTGGTCCTGGCCATCAGACAACTCATAGCTGTCTGCGTTGGTCTGATACACCGGTGCGTTACCATTGGCACGGCTGTCCGGACCATTGCGGCCAATCAAACCACTTTCCATGACGTAGGTGCGGCTGTTGGTGTTGGTCAGCAGCTTCAGTGGTTCCCGGCTATTCAGGGACTTGTCGTAATCGGTCAGCGAGCTGTGGATAAGATTGCCACTGACCCGGTCAATGGTGAGCTCGAAAACGTCGGTGCGAACGGTAACAAACTGGTCTTCAACGGTGACGTCGGAATCCGTCGCGGTGGCGATCTGCTCTCCGCTCTCCGGTGTGCTGAACTCCTCACTGGTGCCAGTGCTCTGGTTCTGCTCAGGAAGCACCATGCTGTCTTCGCCGCCGGTGGTTGAACCGGTGTTGGTCTGGGCCACCTGTTCGGTTTGCGGCTGCTGATGGTAATCCTCATTCCAGGCAAGCACCATCAGATAACTGACAATAGCCAGGCCGGCAAATAATACGATGCGTTGAATATCCATAGAGTTACTGTCTGGTCTGGGTTGTAGTGTGGGAGTGCTCAGCCTGAAGGCAGGGTGTTACGGCCTTGCTGGAATCGGATTGTGCCATACCCGGTACTGGATCATAACCACCCTCGGCCCAGGGATGACATCTCAATAACCGGCGAGTAGCGAGAATCAGCCCTTTCAACGCACCGTGATGGTTGATCGCTTCAACGGCGTATTGTGAACAGGTTGGATAATGGCGGCAATGACTGGCCATCATGGGACTGAGGGCGTACTGGTAGAAACGGATAGGAGCAAGCAGGACTTTACGCATCAACCCGATCCTTTGCCGGCTGGTTGTGCTGATGTGGCGTTCGCAGGTAGCGATTGCTGGTGTTTCCGCTTTAGTCGACGCCACAAATCGTTGAGCGCGGCCGTTACCGTTGGGGTTTCCAGATGGGCTAGCCCCTGGCGACCGAGTACGACAATATCCAAACTTGGATAATCGGTCTGGTGCCGAAAGGTTTCCCGAACCTGTCGCTTGATCCGGTTTCTCTGGACCGCGAGCTTCAGATTTTTCTTGGAAAAAATTAAACCGATCCTGGCGTGACCGAGATTATTCGGTGTCGCCAGGATCAGAAAATTCCTGTGCGGAACTTTCAGCTGTACGTCATCGAAGACTTTGCCGTAATCAGCCGGTCTGAGCAGACGGTGCGATTTCGGGAAACTCAAAGCCTTCATGAGGCGCGCTGGTTACGCTGACAGACGTGCGCGGCCTTTGGCACGACGACGGGAAATAACCTTGCGACCGTTGGCAGTGGCCATACGGGCACGGAAACCGTGTACGCGCTTACGCTTCAGGACGCTTGGTTGAAACGTTCTCTTCATGGTGATGATCTCACAATTCGTAAGTTGAAAATTCGTATGTGGCTGGAAAATGTACAGCCAAAACAGGAGCGGCATGATATGCAAATGCGGGGGAAAGTTCAATGGGTATCGATAAGTGGTTTTCACAGGTGCTCATTGGCTGGACTAGCCAGACCAGATCTAGACCAGATAATAAAATCTATAGGTTCTTTTAGAATTCTCTTTAAGGATTAATTATTACTGTTATTACTGAGGCGTTTTTCTGTGGATAAGCGACGAAAACGTATTTCAGCCCGTAAGTTACGGAGATGATAAGGGGGCTTACAAATACCGATGAGCCCTGTGGACAATGGCACCACGAATTGTGCATAAGTGACTTCGGGTAATCACCTCCTAGTTATCCACCGTTCGGTCCTAGGGTTTCACACAGGGTTGAAGGCAGGGTATGCACAGGGGGGTGTGGATAACAGTTTTTGAAAGAAATTTCTGTACACAAGGCTGTAGGTAAGTCTGGAACTAATTGATAAGTTTATTCTTTTATTTCCACAGCCTGTTCATGAAATAGTCGGCGGTCTTTCACTGGTGGGCCCATCGGGTTAGAATCTCGCGTTACCTCTTTGGATTGGATGTCTAGCTATTCTGATCTGAGCCATTTCTGGGTTATCAGGAGCAGGCTGTC